>JAHIRD010000019.1 GCA_018818835.1 Pseudomonadota bacterium | reverse complement strand
GTTTGGGTATAGTGCATTGTTTGATGTTGAGTTATTGTAATATTACAAGGAGTGGGCCCGTGCGTCGCTTTCGTGCCTCAAGCTATGCAGGGCACCACGCTTCGCCCTGCCGTGCTCCTTGTGGCTGCGCCACGCGTAGCCCGTCAGGGCGAAGCGTGGTGGAGGCGGCGGGAATCGAACCCGCGTCCTAAGAAAATTCCCGAAGATATATCTACACTTATAGTCAGTATGTTTGTACGGCAGGTTTTAACCAACTGACGGGGTTCGCCTGACGTCTTTTATTTTGCATTATTTTCGGTTGCTGTCGCCGCATGGAAAAAGAAAAACCGGGCAACAGGTCCCTATCACTCAATTGGTCACCGCGTATTGCCTGAGTGAGACAGCAAAGGCGATGTGCGCTCGAGGCGCTTGACTTTAGCAGTAACTGCCTAAGCAGCTACAGCCATTTCATAGTCGTCTGCATTTATTGTTTTGATTGATGTTTTACGAGGCCAACAATCATCCTCGAAGTGCAATATCAAAGATCTCATTTCCCAGTCGAAACCAGTGCGCCCCCATTAAAGATAGCCATAAAATAAGCTTTCATGGGGCATCTGTCAAATGATTAAAAAAAATAGAGGTGAAATTATTATTTGAAAAAGTGATGCCCCCACCGAACATAAGTCCCATACGTCCCATAAACACCCGGCCCATGAAAAAAAGAACTCCGTACCAGGAGGCAGATAATGAAATGATTATTTCATTCAGGGCAAGGTTTTTACCCAAATCAATGCCCGGAAACCCCAGATTTTGGCCTGAGACAAGGCCGCAGGATTTTTTAGACCGGAGGCGTAGCAGCGCTACGTCGAGGATCTAAAAAATCCGAGAACGCCGTATCAGGCCAAAATATGGGGTTTCTTAATTAAGAATAATCTTTGTGCCTGTTAACCCTATGCATCTCCCGGTTGGCATCTTTCTCCTTGAGGGAGTGGCGTTTGTCGTAAAGGTTTTTGCCCTGGCCAATGCCAAGTTTCATTTTGATTTTGTTGCCTTTAAAATAAATGCTCAAGGGGATGAGGGAAAATCCTTTTTCATTGATTTTGTTGTATATTTTTTGGATTTCCTTTTTATTCAGCAACAATTTTCTGGGTTTTAAGGGGTCGTGGTTGTCGTTGTATGCGTAAGTGTAGGGGCTTATGTGCATCTGGTGTACGAAGATCTCGCCGTTCTCGTTGATCCGGGCATAGGAATCTTTGAGATTGACACCCCCGCCACGGATGGATTTGACTTCAGACCCCACCAGAACCAGTCCGGCTTCGTACTGGTCGGTGATGGTGTAGCTGTGCCATGCTTTTTTATTGGCTGATATTTGTCGGATTTTTTTTTCTTCCAAAACGAAGGGTACTCCTGGAAATTAATCAACGGCCTTGACGTCTTCCTGTGCGAGCAGACGGTTGATATCCGTGATATTGGTTTGTTTGAGAATTTTTTCGGCAAAGGCCACGGACTTTTTGCGGCTGAGTTTTCGGATTCTGTCTTTGACAGCAGGGATGCTTTGGGGAGCCATGCTGATTTCATCAAGCCCCATACCGATGAGGATGGGTAACACCGAAGGATCTGAGGCCATTTCACCACACATGAAGACCTTAATGCCTTTTTTCTTGCCGATATCCACCACATATTTGATGATTTTCAATACGGCAGGGTGAAGGGGTTGATAAAGATGAGCCACCTTCCGATTGCTCCGATCAATGGCCAGCATGTACTGGGTGAGATCGTTGGTGCCGATGCTGAAAAAATCGACTTCGTCGGCCAGGGTCTCGGCCATGAATGCGGCTGATGGGATTTCAATCATGATACCCATCTCAATGTCACTTCGGTGGGGTATGTTTGCCTTTTTAAGGGCCATGGCTGCATCCTGAAGGTGTTTCCGAGCGGCAAGGACTTCTTCCAGACTGGAGATCATGGGGAACATGACCCGGATATTCCCGTAAGCAGAGGCCCTTAAGATGGCTTTGAGCTGGGTGATGAACACATCGGGCCGCATGAGGCAGAAACGGATGGCCCGCAAACCCAGGGCCGGGTTTGATTCTTCATTGCTGGCATCATAGGACAGGGCTTTATCGCCATTGATGTCAAGGGTCCGGATGGTCACCGGATCCGGAGCCAGAAGTTCCGCCACTTCTTTGTATCGTTCAAATAGTTCATCTTCGCTGGGATAACTGGTCCTGCTTAGGTACTGGAATTCGGTTCTGTAAAGCCCGATACCTTCACCCCCGTTATCGATCACTGAAACAAGCTCCTCCACAAGCTCTATATTGCCCATGAGTTTCATGGAAAAACCGTCGGTGGTGACAGCCGGGTTCTTGCATTCCCGGGTGACGTTGGCTTTTCTGATTTCGTAATCCCTGCGTTTGGCCCGGTAACGGATCAGGGTTGCATCGTTGGGGTGGACGATGACAATGCCTTCGCTGCCATCCACAATGATGATATCTTCGTTTTTGATAATTTTGGTGGCATTGCCCAGGCCCTGGATTGAAGGAATTTCAAGGGTTCGTGCAATGATGCTGGTGTGGGACGCCTGGCCGCCTTTGTCCGTGACAAATCCCATGATTTTTTCAAGCTGAATCTGGCTGGTATCGGCCGGGGAAAGATCCTTGGCTACAAGGATTACCCGCTTGTTGATATTGGAAATATTGATTTTCTCGGCTCCCATCAGGTTTCTCATGATACGGTCTGACACCTGGGAGATATCGGCGGCCCGGGAGCGAAGATAGGGATCGGGGATGTCCTGGAACATGGCCATGATTCGCGCGACAACTACCTTGAGGGCCCATTCGGCATTGATTTTTTCTTCTTCAATGGTCTCAATGGTTTTGCCATAGAGCATCTTGTCGCCGCTGAGAATCATGTGGGATTCAAGGATGCTGATGTGCTCGCTGAAGTCTTCGGGAAGCTCGCTGATGATGGTGGAAAGTTCTTCCTTTGCTTTTTTAACGGCGGTTTTAAACCGCAGCACTTCTTTACGGACGTGGGCAGCTTCAATGGGGTACTTGTGAACCACATCAACGCCTTCTTTATCCACAAGATAAGCCTGACCAATACAGATTCCCGGAGAACCCTTGATACCTTGTAAAATGATTTCTTCACTGCAAGGGGTCTCGCCCACGTGAATGCTATTCATGAATGCCCTGTTCAATCAACTCTGCAATTTCAGTGAAGACTGCGTTATCCAAATGGTTTTCCACCTGAAGGGTGACTTCCGATCCTTTGGCGCAGCCCAGGGTCAGGATGTCTATGATGCTTACGGCGTCAATTATTTCATCTTCTTTGATCAGCCAGACCTTGCCTTCGGCACGGGCGGCCAGTTTGGCGATAAGGGCTGCAGGTCTAGCGTGAATCCCCAGCGGGTTTGCCACAATAATTTTTTTAGAAAGCGTATTAATTTGAATACCTACAGGTTAACTGTTGCGTTTGGAAAACCGGAAATTCCTGTTGAAACGTGCAATGAATACCGGACCTGTGACCAATCTCACATCTCCATGTGGTCTATAGTCCTTACCATATGGACGGAGCATGTGTCAATCCGAAATCATTGACAATATTAGGAATTACTGATAGTCTCCACACCTTGTCGGCTGTAATAATGCATTGGATTTACTCTGTCATCAGGTGGCAGCGGCCTGATTTTTGACCTCGGTGGTTTAGGGAAAACAGGGTATTGTTTATTTTTTAAGGGGAGCAGATCGGATCTTTGTCCTTACTATCTCTGTGGAACAAATTCGATTTATGATGTTCCAGGTTTTATTCATATTTTTGGCCTGAACTAAGAGCCCGTGTCGGGGTTTTGGAAACAGGTGTGGGGAAGATGTACGTTTATGGTAAGAAGCGAATTGAAAAAACAGTTTTTGATTGATGAATTCAAACTTGAAGAATCATGGCGAATTTTTAAAATTATTGGTGAATTTGTGGAAGGAATAGACACCCTCCACGATATCGGTCCTGCGGTGAGCATTTTCGGTTCTGCCCGAACCAAACCCGGTTCACCCTATTACACCATGGCCAGTGATATTGCATCCATGATGGTGAAAAACGGCTATGGGGTCATCACAGGTGGGGGCGGGGGTATCATGGAAGCTGCAAACAAGGGCGCGGCCGAAGCAGGTGGACGATCCGTGGGTTTGAACATCACACTTCCCTTTGAGCAGGATCCCAACCCTTATTCCAATGTGAAACTCCAGTTTAATTATTTTTTTGTTCGCAAGGTGATGTTCGTCAAATATGCCATGGCCTATATTATCATGCCCGGGGGGTTCGGAACCTTGGATGAGCTGTTTGAAGCCGTAACACTGATCCAGACCCAGAGGATCAAACCCCTTCCGGTGGTTCTTGTGGGAAAAGCCTTTTGGGGTGGGCTTGTGGAATGGATTAAAGACACCATGCTGGCTGAAAAGACCATATCCCTTAAGGACCTGGATATTTTTAAAATAACGGATGATCCCAAAGAGGTTCTTGATATTATTGAATCGGCCATCAAGGATATACCAGCCTCAGTTTGATTCGATGGTCATTTCATAGCTTGGGCGGGCCGGGTCCGAATGCCTGATTTCACGGATGGAAATGTTTTTGTGGGTGTCTTTGAGGATCAGGGTGCTGTTGGGGCCGGTCACCGAGGTCTGGGCATAAATTTCTTTGGAGGTTCTTATCAGGGCAAGAGTACCTGATTTTTTGTCCCAACTCAGGATATCTCTAACCTTTCCGTTTAGGTTTTCAATGTCCATGACCAGGGATTCGCACTGGCTTTGGTACAGGAGGATATCCTTGGTCAGGATGTCCTGTTCACTGAACAGCTTGGCATTCTGGTCGTTTATGGATTCGATTTCAGAAATGATACGGTCCAAGGCCTCCTTGAGACGGACAATCAGCTTGGCCTCTTCAGGGTTTCTCGGGGCTTCCTGGCTGACCTCCTGAATTTTGCTGTTGATGGCGGCCTGTTGTTTGCCCATCCTGTCCTCGGTAATGGCTTTTTCCATGATCTGCTGGTGGATGTTTTGCTGGATATCTTTGAGCTCTTCGGTTTTTTTCTGCTTCTGGATCAGGTGTGCCTTTTTTTCTTCAATCGTGATTTTCAGTGTTTTCATAATTTTGTTGGCATGGTCACCAACCCCGACTCTCAGGGTGCAGGGTGCAGACAGGTCAGTTCCTACACGTTTGACATCAATGCCCTTTTTGGCCGATACAAAGGATGAGATAAGATTGACCTGCTCACCGTTACAGGCCCCGCTGGTTCTAATTTTACTGTCAATGATCTCCTTTTTGATGAGAACGTCTCCATAGGAATCCACTTTGCTCCCGGTCATAAACATGGCCTGGATGCTCCCTCCAAGGGTGATAACTGAATCGGTGATGCCCGCTGAAACCTCGAGATTTCCCTTTAATTCAATGGTTGCTCCTGTGATATCCTTGGCGGTAAGATTTCCGCCCTTAACGGTGAACCCTTGTTTGACAGACCCCTTGACAAAAATGCTGCCGTCAAAGGTGATGTTGCCTGTGGTGTAATCCACATCCCCAGATATATGAAGCTCTTTGAACACGGAAACTTCTCCATGGACAGTCATGAACGGTTGACCGTTTATGGCCGCGAAGATCTTTAACCCGTCTTCGGACGCCTGCGTGCCAGACCCGCTTTTTAAAACCTTGTCCTCGGCTTTGACAGCAGGGATAGGCATGCCGAAAAGGGTGATTCCGGCTTTGCCATCCACGCCCGGTAATTTTTCAGCGAGAAGATCCCCGGCTTTGACAAAGGGGACAGCCCCCCTTTCTCTGAAGTCAATGGCCCCGTCTTCGGTGATTTTTCCCGGATTCAGATACTCGTTTTCAAAGTAAAGATTCACCACAGCGCCCCTGGGAGGCGATCCTGGGAGTCCCCTGGCAATGGTGAATGAATAGGGCTCAATGCAGGATTTGGCCAGGTTTATTTCAATGACAGAGTCTTCAAGAATGCCAGACACAATCCCATGGTCATTGATAAGCTCTTTGACCTGTTGAAGAGTGGGCTTTTCTTCGAGACCCCCTGGAATATAAAGCACGGCTTTTTGATCATTATCGGTAATGTTTAGGGATAAGGATTGTTCCATGTTTTGGGAAGAATCACTGGGTTTATCGTCGTGGGGATCTTCCTGAGGTTTTGGTGTGAAATGATCAGACGGCAAGGTTTCCGGATAGAAGGAGGGTATTTTTTTAAGAAGGTCATCACGTTGACTTATGCTGAGAAGCCCACCCTTAATGAGAATATCGCCGACGTGCACCAATGTCCCATTTGCGAAAGCCTGTTTCTGGACACCAAGGGCCTTGATGATACTTTCTTTATCCACGAAGCCAAGCTGAACAGCCAGAAACCCGAATTGTTTGTCCAGGTGCCTGACTGTTGCAGCAACCAGCTTGATCATGGTGTCTTTCGTGACGAGATTTTTTTCCAGCAGGTAATCTTCCATGCTGAGGATGTTCCCTTTGCGTTTTTCCTCAGCAATCTGGGAAACTGCATGGTAAACCTGATCCTCAGTGAGGATCTTATGCTCAAGGGCAACCCTGGCCAAAGCCGGAACGTCGGGGTGCAAAGGCTCATTAATCATACCGGGTCCTTGTTCCCCTTTGGATTAGGATACGGCATCATATTCCAGTAACTAATTTGGAAAAGACGCCCTGAACTGCCTTGGGGTGTTGTAATGATATGAAAAACATTATGATTCCGTATATTAACAGAATTTAATGCCATGGTCAAATGCTGAATAACCAAGGACCCAGGGTTCATATCCTGAATGACAGGTCCGGAGTGCGGCAAAAACAGAAGAGGTGAAGGGGAAATCACGAAGGATATCCCCTTTCATCGACAGAAGAAAACGTGATGAAGCGTTTTTTTGCATAGGATCCGGTCTATGGGGCCAATTTGTGCTAATGGATTATAGTGTTATTAACTTGCTTATATTATTGAAGTTATCATCAACTATCTTCTTTACGTCATCCCTTCTTTTTTTATAGTCATTGACCGTCGATGTAAAGGCCTTTAGGCTTTCTTTGGGGATCTGTGATTTTTCCCACATGTCGGTTGCAAGTTTTTCAGCTTGGCCTTGAAGAATGACCATGGTGTTGTAGCTGGCGTCAAAGGCTGTTTTTTGATATTCCAGAGTTCGTTTTACGATTGATGCAGAATCCATATTTCCTCCTGTTGTGTGAAAAAAAAAGTAAATGGCCATGTAAAATCGAAGAAGGCGCATCGATTCTTCGTGTTGAATGACTTAGAATAAGAACCGCTAAACAAATACAGAAATTTAAGAGATGAACGTGATAAGAATTGTTTCTTATAAGTTATAAAGTATCATTCTTATTTTTTCAATAGTATTTGCGAATATTTGGAAAAATGATTATTTCAAATAGACATCAAAGAGGGCCTCTGATATATTAGTAAGACCGTGGCCCATGGGAATATTCATGAGTTCCAAGCATTTCAGGGCTGTTAGTATGTCGAACGTCCGGCCAAACACAATAACGCCGCATATGGGATTTTTTTTACGACGCCATCAACCCTACTCGCCCAATTAAAGGATAAAACTCATAAAAACAGGAGCTCGAAAATGAGGATTCTTGTTGTGGATGACGATATGGTCAGTCGGAAAAAAATGGAAAAAATTCTTCAGGAATTCGGAGAGTGTTTTCTAGTAGAATCGGGGCAGGACGCCATCAAGGTGTTCACGGAGGCCTGGGCCATGGGAATCCCATTTGACCTGATCACCCTGGATATCGGCATGCCGGATATCAGCGGCATTGATGTATTAAAGCACATCCGCCAGATAGAAAAGGACAAGGCCATTGCCAAGGATAAATTGTCGCAAATTATGATGGTGACATCCCACGCTGATCAGGAGGTGGTGGTGGGAAGCCTGAATGCCGGTTGCAATACATATATCGTCAAGCCATTTGAGAGGGGGCGGGTCCTGGAAAAAGTTGAAAATTTGGGTTTTTCCCTCCCCTGAGTGTTCATGAAATCATATAAACAGTGAAATAAAATGCTGAAAGGCCCAGTGTCAAAAGTATCAGGGCCAGAGGTGTCAGAACCTTGTATGCATCAGCCATGGGGGCCATGAAATAACGGTTTGAAAGAATGAAGCACAGATGCAGGGGTGAAAGCAGGACCCCGCAGAATCCACTGATCATGATGAGCATCATGAACGGGATGATTAATGTGCCTTGGCCAGCAGATGCGATAAGGGGGATAAGCACAGGGAGCGAGATCCCCACAAAGGCGACTGAAATTCCGGTGATCAGGCCCACGATAAAGGGCAGGAGAACGGCGATGAAAACAACAGGAATATTTAAGGCCAGAAGTTCCCCTGCTATCAGGCCCACTGCCCCGCTTCCCTCCAGGCTTTTCTTGAAGGCCAGAATAGAAAAAATCATAAACATCATCGTATAGAGATCAGGATCTTTGAGAATTCTGATTATGTCATGGATGACGAATTTGTTTGTACGAAATACCCATGCCGTTGCGACAAACAAGCAGATAATCAGTCCTGTTTCAATGGGCTTGACCCATGTGGGCATGGTCAAAGAAAGAATAAATCCCAGCATGGGGCCACCTACGATGATGATAAGGACCGGATTGTTCCATGCTTTTGCTGAAAATCAGAATGGCCGTAACCATGACCGACAAGACCAGGGTATCGGGTAGGAATGCTGCCGAAGCGATGATCCCCATGGTTTTCATGGGACCCAGGCCGAACAGGAGGCAACGGGCCACGGCTCCTGAAATAAAGGCCACGCCCAGGGGATATTTTTTTCGAATGAAAATCAGGATGAAACCGAATACCAGAAGTAAACGCAGGCTTGGAGAAAGATTAAATACAGCATTCATGGACATGTTGCTCCGGTTATTAAAAATGACCTATAACAATAATGTATTTCCCATTGGACGACAATGATTTAGTTTTAGGGGGCAATGCGTTTGACTTAAGGAGGATTCCCATGTGATTGGAATGCGAACGATATGAACGGCACTGTCGCTGTTGGTTGGCGACGTATTTCCGAATTATTCGTACTCGATACTCTCGCGAACCTGCATCGGTGCCGATGACATCTTTACCAGCATTGAAACGATACGAACAAGAAGACGTTTACCATCATCACGCTTTTCATGGTCGAACATGTTGCACCTTTTCGAGTACGCGTACGACTATTTTGGATCGTCATTTAATATTGATTGGGGGCTATATCTCATAATCAGGCGAGTCCATGGCATAGTCTTTGAAATCATCCCAGAGTTGAAATCCCGAGGCCAGAATACCCAGGGTATATAACGAGGTGGTCGTTATATCCACACAATCGGCAGCGCAAATCGGTCGTTCACACGTCATTTGGATGCTGACGGATGCGGAGCCATATACAAGGAGCAGGTTATTGATATGGCTGATCCCTTCTTCTTCAAAAAAGAATGTGGTGGCGATGTAATAATCTGTCACTCCGACAATGTCACCTTCCTGTTTGAACCAGGCATCCGCAGGTTCAACGGTTGATGTCCCGCCCCGAAGGCCTTGGAAAAGCCAGCGGTTCGTGGATGGGTTGTATGTGAAATCCACATGGATTCTCTCCACGGTGCCTGCCTCCTCAAAGAATATGTAATAATCGCTTGAAAACACATAACGTCCGCCTGAAACGTCAATGGTCGAGTCCCTTTCCGTATTGGTATAAACAGAGCCGTTCACACTCCGAATCTTGAAATTGATCACCTTATTAAGGATGGACACACCGTAGGTCTGGCCGATGAGGAGATCTTCCATGGAAACCAGATAATCATCTTTTAAGGGGTCGCTGTCATCCAGCTCCCCCAGTTCGGTTCCGGTCTGGGTCAGGGCATCATAGGATGTCTGTCTGAGATCCACGGCAAAGGCTCTGAGTTCGGCAAGGGGGTCCGGGCTGTCTCCTGAGTCGCTGCAACCCCAACAAATAGAAAAAATAATCATGATTAAAAGATACAGAGGCTTTTTCATAATTTTTCGTCTCCGGACGATTGGTTGATGTGGCACGTGAGAGTCACGGCGGGATGCCGTTGTTTATTCATATAAATATATAATATCATCGGGTTAATAACAAGGCAAAATATTATACGGATGGTCAGTGGGGGAGAGGGGCAGAGAGTCTATCGCCTGAGAACGCGGATCCACCGCCAGACATTCAATAGACCGGCCAGGGCTCCTGCCACGTAAGTCAGGGCGCAGGCTGTGAGAATTTTTTTGGAAGGGCCCAGATCTTCGGGGGGAATGAACTTACCCTTGGTCAAAAAGGGAATGGCACGGTTGAAGCTGGCGTCAAGTTCAACGGGCAGCGTGATCAGGTGGACCATAAGGGGCATGCCCATGGCAGCCATGCCGCCCAGAAATAAAAGGACACCCGATGCGGGGATGCGGGTCAGTGCGGTGACAAGGGGGGCCGCCATGATAATACCCACACCGATTTTTTCGACGCTTTGTGCAAACAGAACAAGGCGTGTTCGAAAGGATAGGGGGGCGTAGCCCTGGGCGTCCTGAATGGCGTGACCCACTTCATGGGCCGCAATCACCACGGCACTGAGACTTTTTCTGTCGCAGTAACGGGGATTCAAACGAACCACTTTATCCACAGGATCATAGTGATCACCCATGGGGGTCTTCTCCACCGGGACATGGCCGATTCCCGCCTCTGTAAGTAGAAGTCGCGCCAGATCATAGCCGTTTCCTGAAAAGTATTCGTCCTGGTTGTAACGGTTTAGAATATACTGTGCCCAAAGGCTTGGTGCGTAGATGCCTGCTATAAGAAGAACGATGAAAAAAAGAATAGGCACGGCCGCCCCCTGTTATTGTTAATTATGACGTAAAACGAGTCCCATTCTTTTTGTTTTAAACCAGAACATGGGGTTTGGCAAGGCTAAGGGGTCGGTCCGGGTGAAATGAATGGGCAGGTCCATTGGCGCTTTTTTCTGTCTGGCTTATGTCAAAGTACAGCAGGGGAGGGCTTGTGAATGCTTGATTTTTCCATAGGGATTGGTGATAATGTATCCATTTGATGCACGTCTTATGGATCCAAAATCCACCTTAAAAAGGGTTGAATGATGTGGAAAAAACTACCCAGGGTCATCTGTGACGATGCCGAGCAATGGTGGCAAAGTATTGTCAGGATCTGCCCGGATCTTTCAGACTGGGACCGGAATTCACCGGAACTTACCGGGAAAATCCGCTATGCGGCCGGGATCAGTGATTTTGTTGCAGATACGTGCGCTCAACAGCCAGGACTCATCCGTGATCTGGTTCTAACAGGCGATCTTGAAAATACCTATCCCGAACACCGTTACGCAGATACGGTGGAAAGAAAAATCGACTCTCTTGCAGATGAAAAAAGCCTGGGGGACGCCTTAAGAAAAATCAGGGCCCGGGAGATGGTTCGGATTGCCATCCGGGATCTGGCGGGTATAGCCAGTCTTTCCGAGTGCAACCAGGACCTGACCCATCTGGCCACAGCCTGTGTTTCGGCAGCACTTTCCTTTCTCTATCAAATCCATAAAGACCGCTATGGGGTCCCTAAGGGGGCTGATGGTCATGGCCTGAACATGGTGGTCTTTGCCCTGGGGAAACTGGGCGCGGGTGAACTGAATTTCTCATCGGATATTGATCTCATGTTCGGATACCCCCAGGCCGGGGAATATGTAAGTAAAGGTAAAACACCGGATGCAGGAGAATTTTTCACACGCCTGGCCCGAGCCTTTCTTCAGGTGTTCGGCCCCCAGGGAGGCCAGGGTAACCTGTTTCGAGTGGATGTCCGTCTTCGACCTTTTGGAGAAAGCGGCCCTTTGATTTCAAGCTTCAGCGCCATGGAAGACTATTATGTGAGCCAGGGCAGGGAATGGGAACGTTATGCCTTGATCAAGGCCAGGGCCATTGCCGGGGACATCACCGGTGGAAACGCCTTTCTTGAAAGCCTTTCACCCTTTGTCTATCGTCGCTATCTTGACTATGGGGTCTATGATGCCCTCCGGGAGATGAAGGGCATGATTGAGGATGAGTCCCTGAAAAAAGGGTTGGGTGATAATGTGAAGCTTGGACCGGGCGGTATCCGTGATATTGAGTTTTTTGCACAGGTGTTTCAGCTTTTAAGGGGCGGTCTCGATCCTGAATTTCGAAATCGGGAGCTTTTGAATATTCTGTCTCTCCTTGAAAAAAAAGGAAACATCTCTGCATCAACCGTTAAGGATCTGAAGGATGCCTATGTGTTTCTGCGCCGGTCGGAAAACAGGCTCCAGGCTTTTGCCGATTGCCAGACCCACGATTTGCCCAAGAATGAATCTGGGCGATTGAAGCTCAGTCTATCCATGGGATACAGGTCATGGGCCGCCTTTTTTCGGGATCTTGAAACGGTCCGGGGTCATGTGCAACTGCATTTTGGAACACTTCTGGGTCAGTCGGACCGGTCATTGGAACCAAGCGCCCTTTCTGACCTGGGCCGGGCCTGGAATCAGAGCCTTGATGAAACCGACCTGGACCGCATACTTCGCCATGAAGGATTTAAAGATCCCGGGGCCTGTGCCCGTCTGTTGATGTATTTGAAAAATGATCCCGGGACACGGGCCCTGAGTCCCAGGGGGCGGCAACG
This sequence comes from Pseudomonadota bacterium, assembly GCA_018818835.1. Lineage (GTDB taxonomy): Bacteria > Desulfobacterota > Desulfobacteria > Desulfobacterales > Desulfolunaceae > JAHIRD01. The sequence goes on along the minus strand of JAHIRD010000019.1, from coordinate 77,786 downwards.
GTTAGATCGTCTGATTCCGCGTTTGCTCATGGAGGCAGGGTGTTCACCTGATCCGGATCAGGTCTTTAGCCGGCTGGTGGATCTGGTGAAAACCATTGAACAGCGGACCAGCTATATCGCCCTTTTGATTGAAAATCCTTCGGTGCTCAAGCAACTTGTAAGCCTGGCATACGACAGTCCATGGCTGGTATCCTATCTTGCGATACACCCCCTTCTTCTGGATGAACTGATTGATTCCAGGCATCCGGACATCTCCTTTGAAAAAAAAGATTTGGAAATGTGTTTGGGACGAAAGCTCGGCGATGCCGGTGGAGCCGACGTCGAACAGACAGTGGAAACACTGACGGTTTTTAAGTTGACCCAGTCCCTGAACGTGGCCATGGCAGAGGTCCGTGGATTTTATTCGGTGATGAAGGCCAGTTCGGCCTTGACCTGTCTTGCCGAAACCCTGCTGGAAAAGGTCATGGCCATCTCTTGGGCTTATTTGACAGGCAAACATGGCTTTCCGCCTTTGGCACGCCAGGAAAATGAGATATCGGGATTTGCCGTGGCGGGCTACGGGAAACTGGGCGGCAAGGAGCTGGGCTATGCATCGGACTTGGATCTGGTGTTTCTGTACACCAAGGGTGAGGGTGAAACAGACGGACCTGCGCCTATGGCCACATCCCATTTCTATGCGCGCATGGGGCAGAGAATTCTTCACCTGTTGTCCACCCATACCAGGGCAGGGAAGATGTATGATACTGACATGCGGTTGCGTCCCAGCGGGAATTCCGGGCCCATTGTCAGTTCCATGGACGCCTTTCAACAGTACCTTCAACGTGACGCATGGACATTTGAACATCAGGCTCTGGTCAGGGCCAGGGGCATCTGCGGGGACCCGTGCCTGATTCGCCGGTTTGAACGTATACGGATGGATATTTTATCCATAAAACAGGACACCGACAGATTGAGACGGGATATCCAAGGGATGCGATCCCGTATGAGAAAAGAACTGTCAGGCCAGACGTCGGATTTTTTCAATATCAAGAAGGATATGGGGGGAATGGTTGACATTGAATTCATGGTGCAGTATCTGGTATTAGCGTACTGTCATGAAAACCTGTCCGTTGCACGGCACACGGATAACATCCGTCAACTTGATGCATTGGCAGGTTTGGGGGTGATCACCAAAGAGAATTCATCAGTCCTGAAAGAGGCGTATCTGGCCTATAGAAAAGAGGTCCATAAACTGGACCTCCAAGAAAAACCTCCCGTGGTTCCCGGAGTCCTGTTCAGGGATCTGAGGGAGAAGGTCATAACACAGTGGAACCGCTACATCAACGAGGGGTGGGTAGAAAACATATGAAAATCATTGTATGCGGAAAGGGTGGAAGTGGAAAAAGCACCGTATCGGTCATGCTTTCAAAGGCCCTTGTGAAAAAAGGATACCGGGTGCTCCTGATCGATGCCGATGAATCCAATCTGGGTCTTCACCGTCTGTTGGGTGTTGAGGCCCCCCAGGTTATTCTGGACAGCCTGGGAGGGAAAAAAGGTTTAAGGGAGCGGAAAAAGGATCCCCTGACCGGTGAGCGGAAAGAATTGTTCAAAGAAAATTTGGCATGGGAGGACTTAGGTAAGACATGCGTCATGGAAAGCGCAGGTGTCAGCCTGGCCGCCATGGGAAAAATTCATGAAGCAGGCGAGGGCTGTGCCTGCCCCATTGGGCATCTTTCACGGGATATTTTTTCAAAACTTCAGGTGGGCAATAAGGACATGGTCATCATTGACACCGCCGCGGGGATTGAACATTTCGGCAGGGATTTTAGCTCCCATGCGGATGTGATTGTGGGAATTCTTGATCCCAGCTACGAATCCCTTCTTTTGTCTGAAAAAATATCGGCCATGGCTGGAAAGCAAGGCTATGATGTCGGTTTTGCCTTGAACCGGATAGATCCTGAAACCGAAGGATTTCTTCGGGAAAGAACCACGGGATTGGAGGTGGTGGCGACCATTGCCCGGAATGATATGATTTTTCATGCAGGGTTGGAAGGCAAACCTGTCACGGTAACAGATCCGGGAATTGATATGCTGTGTGAGTGGATAGAGGGAAAAAAGGGAGGTCTCAGAAAATGAATGATTTAGAACGCGTGTTCCGTCAGATCCCCCTGTTCAGTTCCCTACCGCCCGATGTTCTGGGAAAACTCAGTCAGGCTGTTCGTCCCCGTTCCCTGAAATCCGGAGAGGTCCTTTTTTTTAAGGGGGATGACGGGGAGGCCATGTATATCATCCGCAAGGGCACCATCAAGATTGTTTTGCCCTCGTCTGTGGGAGAGGAAATTATCGTGGCCTTGTTAAAAGAAAATGATTTTTTCGGAGCCATGGCCATGCTTGATGGCATGCCCCGTTCGGCAGATGCGGTTTCAATCACATCCTCGGACATTCTGGTTCTTGGCCGAAGCGATTTTTTATCCATTCTTCAGTCTGATATCAATGCCCTGAAAACCATTCTCTGTGATCTGTCCCGGATGATTCGAAAAACCGATGATCTTCTGGGGGATGTCTGCTTTTTCAATATTTCTGTCCGCCTGGCCAAAAAGCTTCTTGAGCTTTCGGAAACCACGGGGAAAAAAGAACAAGACAGCATTGTTCTTGATATCAGCCTGACCCAGAAAGAACTGGGAGACATGGTGGGTGCCACCCGTGAAAGCGTGAACAAGGAGCTGAAAAACCTCAGGGAAGAAGGCCTCATCGACATTGAAGGCAGCCGGATCAGAATTCTCGATATGGAAGGTCTGTCCCTAAGAACAGAAGATATCTGATCCCAAGACATATAAGTCCTATGGGTCCCATAAGCCCCATACGTCCCATTTTATTGTTTTCTTGTTAATTAAATGGTGCAGTCAAAGGCCGAAGGAAATTCCGATTTGATCATGAGATAAAGTTTATTCCCGATATCCATGCCAATATCGATGAACTGAGGGCCGTATTGTTGCCCGGGTTCTGATCGAAATGTGGTCCTGACTCGCCCAACGGTTTCAAGGCCCCTTGGAAAATGGGACATGAACACAGAAAGGGGAATTCTTGCATTTGCAACCATGTCCCAGACCGTATGGGTGAAATTATCCGGTCCCCATCTGAACTTATCCGCATCATAGAGGCAGTTGGACAAAATCTGTCCCGTTTCCGAAAAGACACCGCAGTTTTCTTTGAAGGCTTCATGATTTCGTATGGCCTGGCAGATATCCGTAATTTCTTTCTGGGAAAAGGAATAGTCTGTCAGTAGTGTTGACGCGTATTCTGCACTGGCAAGGGCATGGTTTTTCTGCTTGCGTTTGATATCGTGCAGAAGCCCTGCGCACTGACTCATAAGGAGCATCCGGTCGGTCTTGTCACCACTGAAAGACTGACGGCGGCATACAATAAGAATAAGTGCACCGGCATCCTGAGACACTTTTTCAGCATGATGAAGGCCGTGGCCCAGATTATCGTCCATCAAGGTTGAGATCTGTTTTTTCAGCATCCGGATAATGGGGTTATTCTGGTAAAAATCACGGGACAAATGATTGACTTCAGCCTGGCTTTTGTAGAAATCAGGGAGTGGGGACGCTTTAACAAGCCTCCGTGCGTGGTCTCGAATGAGAATGTAATCAGGGTCCATCGTGAAAAATTATCATGGGTTACACAGATATTCAAGCCATAGTTTAGTGCCCATCCATAAATAGCATCTCACGGCCCATGCCGGCGTTCTCAGGTTTTCGAAATCCGTGGGCGTAGCGCAGCTACGCCTGCGGTTTCGAAAACCTTGCGGCCTTCCGCCGTCGCCAAAGGCTATGGCGGACACGTGGCCTGAACCGCGATCTACCATTTCTGGATGGACACTAGCTTAACATAACCGATCATCGGGGCCGGGGCAGGGAGACTTGTACCCGGGTGCCACCCTTCTCACGGTTTGAAATGCGTATGCTTCCCTTGTAAAGTTCAATGATTTTTCTGGCAATGGTCAGGCCAAGTCCCAGGCCGTTCAGAGTCCTTGTGTTGTAATCTTCCACTTGGAAAAAGGAATCGAAAACCCGTTCGATTTCCCGTTCAGGAATGCCCTTCCCACGGTCACTGCAGATGAACTCCACCGTATCAGATCGTGTTATTAACTCCAGGTGAATGATGCTGTTTTCCGGGCTGAATTTAATGGCATTATCAATGATCTGTTTTACGATCTCAAAAAGATGTTCATTTTTCCCATGGACCAGAGGCGGCGGGCCTTCTACGGAAACGGTTGTATGAATTCTTTTTTCCTGGATTTTCTCGGAAAGGGACTCAAGAACATGGCCTGCCAGATGATCAAGCCGGATATCGATTTCCTCGGGTTCGTCCATGGCGCTGTAAAACTGGACAAACCTTAAAAGTTCTTCCACAATGGCTTCAAGCTGGCAGCCGCACTCATTGATCATGGCCATGTATTCTTTGTATTCATCCGGGAGGGACTCAGGATCGCTTAGCATCACTTCGGAAAACCCTTTGATTCCGTTTAAAGGGGTGCGTAACTCATGGGATAAGATGGAGAGAAAACGAGCTTTTTGTTCATCGGCCTGTTTTTTCTCGGTGATATCACGCATCACAAGAATATGCCCTTTGTCTTTCATGTGAGTGACCAGAACGGAAAAGGCCCGTCGCCCCCACTGGGGGAATGCCATGTCCCGCTCACAGGTCGAAAAGAACGTGGAAAAAAGGGCTTTGAAATCATCGACCTGTTCCTTGCCCACCAGCAGCTGACTGAATGGACAGCCTCTCAGCTGGTCAAGGGTTTTACCGCTGATTTTGAGAAACGCCTGGTTGACTTCGATGATTTCAAGTTGGGGGCCCAGGGAGACGACACAGTCACTCATGCCGTTCAGAACGGCCTGGAGTTTCTGTAAGGTCGAGTTCAGTGCCCAGGTTTTTTTTTCAACCAGGTGTTCAAGCTGTTTCTGGTAGTTTCTGACCCGATCCTGAGCGTCCTTCATTTTCAGCATGGAATCCACACGGACTTTGAGTTCTAACTTGTCCACAGGCTTGGTGACAAAGTCATTGATTCCCACTTCCACCGCTCTGATGCGGTCGCTTCGTCCGGACAGGGAGGTGACCATGATTACCGGGATATGGGCACTTTCGTGGTTGTCCCTGACGGATTTCACGAATTCAAATCCGTCCATGCCCGGCATGAGTCCGTCGGCGATGATCAGATCGGTTTTTTGATCGATGAGTTCCAGCGCCGACACTGCGGATTCGGCGAGGATGGTTTCATGACCAAATCCTGCAATCAGTTTCCCCATATAATGCAGGTCCGTTCGGATGTCATCCACAATGAGAATTCGTTTTTTTTGGCCCTGCCTGTTCAGAAAGCTGTGACTGCTTTCATCCATGATCTTATCCTTTGTCAACAAATTCAACCTCTACATGATCAAGGTACTCGCGTGCCTGACCCATAAAATAGAACGCATCGTCAACATTTTTATCAGCGGCGGCTTTTTCGATTTCAAAAAAGATATCACCGAGTTTGTAAAATTCATAATTTCGGGACGACCCTTTTAGCCCATGTCCCAGACGATAAAGATCCTCAAAATTTTTTTCACGGGCTGCTTTTTCCATGCTTTCGAGGGATTCGTTGAAATAAATGAAAAATCCGTCGAGAAGATCCTCGAACATGGCATCAATAACCACTTTCCTGGATTCGATGGGTTTGGGTGGGGCGGATGAATGATCCGTTTCATTCTTATGTTTCAAGTCAGGTTCAGGGAGGCCAGCCATTTTGTCGAAAATGGAACTGATGGCATTGATCAGATCATTTTTCCGGATGGGCTTGACCAGAAGATCATTGCATCCGGCTTCGTAACATTGCTTACGCTGCTCACCAAAGGCATGGGCCGAAAGAATAATCAGGGGGGTGGGAGGGGCCTTTGTGGCATTTTCTCTTTCCCGGATGAGATGTGTGGCTTCAAGGCCGCTCATGACGGGCATTTCCACATCCATCAGAATCAGATCAAACCGATCTTTGGAAAAGAGATCCACGGCCTCTTTGCCGTTTTTCGCATCCACGATGGTCACCGGCGATTTATTCAGAAACTTGTGAATCACGGTTCTGTTCGGTTCGATATCATCCACCAGAAGGATCTTAAGTGAGGTGAGCTTCGGATCCAGATGACATTCCATATGCTGATTTGATACAGGTTCTTCAGGGGACAGTTTGAGTATGAGGGTGAAGGTAAAAGACGAACCTTGGCCCTCAACACTCTGGACGCTGAGTGAGCCCCCCATGAGTTCCACAAGGTGTTTACAGATGGATAATCCAAGGCCGGTGCCCCCGAACTGGCGTTTGACAAAACTATCGGCCTGGGTGAAGCTTTCAAAGATGGTTTCCAGCTTGGATTCGGGTATCCCAATGCCGCTATCGGAGACACGGAAAAGGATTTCCTCATAGGACTCCTGGATGACGCCGTTTTTTATTTTTTCGACCTGGATGCTGACGTGGCCCTCTTTCGTGAATTTGACGGAATTCCCTGCGAGATTGATGAGAATCTGTTTGAGACGGACCGGATCACCTATGAGGATGGGGTTGATGTCAGGGTCAATGGATGTTGTGATGGTCAGGTTTTTGCCCCTGGCCCTGACGGACACCAGGGCGGCCACATCCTCAATGGTTTTGGAAAGATCAAAGGATATCGCGTCCAACACCAGCTGCTGGGCTTCGATCTTTGAAAAATCAAGAATATCATTGATGATGGATTCCAGAAACTCCCCCGAGGACTGGAGCAGCTTGATGTATTCCACCTGATCTTGGGAAAGATTTGTTTCCATGAGCATTTCCGTCATGCCCAGGACCGAGTTCAGGGGGGTCCTCAGTTCGTGGCTCATCCGTGCAATGAACATGGTTTTCGCCTGGTTGGCAGCATCGGCGGCTTTTTGTCTTTTTTCGGCCTCTTCTTTTTCCTTTCGATCCGAAATGTCCATGATGGACCCTTCGATAAAAAGGGTTTCCTGATTATCGTCCGTGACGGCCCGTGCACTCACGGACACCCAGAAGGTCGCCTTGTTTTTTTTTAATCCCCGGATTTCATACCCTGTGACCGTGCTGCTGTTGGCAAGACCTTTGATAATTTGTTTGAAATCGTCAGGATGCTCAAAACATTGGACCGATACGTTTGATACCATGGCCATGAGATCCGCCGGGGAGTCATAACCCAGGATTTTCGCCAAAGAGGGGTTTGCGTTAATGAATGATCCGTTGGGGGCGATCTGGAAAATGCCTTCCACGGCATTCTCAAAAATTCCCCTGAATTTTTTTTCGGCCTGTTTGAGTTCCTCGATCTGGCCAGTGATTTTTGAGCCCATGGACCGGATAACAGCCACGGCAGGCTGGAATTCAATATAGGGCAGTTGGGCCCGGGAACTTTCGTAATCTCCGGAAGCATAGGAATTGACGATTTCACTCAGCATGGATAAGGGTTTTGCCAGGAAAAGACGCAGTAGAAATCCTGTAATCAGGATCAATACCGAGAGGTTGATTACCATGGTGATAATCCCGGACCAGAGCAATTGTCTGATGGACTCACGATATTTCCGGGATGAAAGGGCGATCTGGACCGAACCGGCGACCTTCTCACCGAACACGACCTGGCTGGTTCTCAAAACCTGTTTTTCATTGTCTTTTTTTGAGATATGAAACAGGGTTTTCCCCAGGGAGTCAATGATGGTGAGTGTGACAATATCCTCGTTACCTGCATAGAGGTTCCCGATGTCTTCAATGGTTTCCTGGTCATAGGTCCATAAAGGGACTTTCAGGATATCCGCAAGGGCCGTAATATTTCGATCCAGACTTTTCATAAGATTAATCTGTGACTTATGTTTGACGTCCAGGTAGTTTGTGCCTATGGAAATAACTGAAACCAGAGTGACCGCCAGGATCAGACTTGTGGTCAGCCAGAAGGATATTGACTGACCTTTAACTGCAGAAGCCGGGTTGGGGAACCCAGGTCTTTCGGTCTCGCCTTTTTTGTAAAATATGGTTCCCAAATAGTATTCCTTTTGATCCGAGATAGTGTCAGAGACGATCTCTAACTGATAGCGCGTCATCCCATCTCGACGTTCTTGGTCACTATCATGTCTGGGGTTCATAAACCTTGCAGCCATAAGTCTTCGTCAAGGTTGGGCTATTACAGGTCAATCTGTTATTGCTGGGTGGATAACGGGTTCAGTGCGCCCTCTTTTTTAAGCTTTTCATGGCTTTTTTCCAGTTTTTTTATAATGTCTTGTCCCTTTGGATTGGCACGTGATACAACGAAATAACAGGGCAGGGCGGAGATCTGGTTGTACTCAAGATCATTGATTCTGATTTTTTGAAGAGCCATGTCCGAAGGCTCCTTGTAATCAAGAAGGAAATCGGCTCGATCTGCCTTGAGCATATTGAAGGCTGCCTCGTGCTTGTTGGCTTTAATATGGTTGATGTTGTTTTTTGGATCTTCGATAAACGTTATCCATCCCCCATAACTGTATCCTCGTAAGACAATAATAGATTTTCCGATCAGATCTTCTTTGACAAGAATGGGTGTTTTCTTTCCTTTTGTGTAGGCCCTCAAGACAAGCTCGGCGATGATGGCGTCTCCGATATAGGCTTTCCCCGTAAATTCGGGAAGGGTCTTAAGGCCCATCCAGACGTCCAGATCACCGCTTCCGATATAACTGGCCAATCGTCTGACCGGGTATGAGAATGCCTCAAATTCATAGCCTGCATCATGAAATACTTTGTTGGCCAGATCAATAAGAATGCCTGACGGTTTTCCGCCCGCCTCGGTGTAAGTAAAAGGCGGAAATTCGATGTACCCGATCTTCAATTTATTCGCCATGGCTTTCTGGGTGCCTGAAAAAAAAACAAGCCCAAAAAAAAGTAGTATGACAACCGGATAACGTGGTTTCATGGTACTCCCCCCCCAAGAAAAATGATTATTCAAGCAATGCCTTGTTCTTCTCGAAAAAATCCATTCCGGCATGGTACCCGATATCGCGAAGAACTTTAAAATTGGATGCACTCCAGTCCATAACATAGGGTGCATGCTCTTCGGGAATCCGGAAGCCGACCTTCAGCAGATTTCTATCCCCTTTGTATTTCGCCTCGAATATCTTTGTATCATCTTCCGCGATGGTAATAAAGGGTAACATGATGGAAAGATTATAGGCATCATAAAGGCTCTCAGGTGTTCGGATAAGGGCTTCCTTGTTCAGAATGTTCATCACCACGATGGTATCAATGTCTTTTTGTTCGTTGATAAGGCCTTGGTAATTCAGGCTGTCCACATACGATCCCTCACCGTACCATTTCCCGTCAAGGCACTGTTGGGGGCATAAGAAAAACAAAGATGACCCTGCGATCACATGCTGCATGGTGATTTGTTTCTTGTTGAAAATTTCGATTTGTTTATCGGTGACATTCAGGGCATTGATATAAATATCCTTGGCCACATTCTTCACGTTTTCAAAGTCGATAAAGCTATCAAGAAAGGGTGCGATACGGCTGATGGACGGTTGCTGTGGCATGAGCATGCCCGGTGTCATGGCGGTCAGGCCGTAAAGGTACATGTCATTGCAAAATCGCTGGGTCTCTGTTCGCGGGTCAAGGGTGAAATACGGATTCATCCGGGTCATGAATTCCAGCCAGGTATCTGTGAATATGTTCAAGGGCCCTGCGTTTTTCTGAAAAACCTTGAAATTGGACTGGCAGAACGAATGGTAAATGATATCTGAAAGTCCCGATGCATTGCACCACATTTCAAGGGCTTCACGCCCGGTCATGCCTTTAGCCGGGCTGGTGTAGGCCAGGGTGAGAACCGAGCCGATGCAGGCACCGGAAATGATATCAAAATGAACGCCCATTTCGTCAAGTGCGATAAGGGCTCCGGCTTCCAATCCTCCCAGGGGGCCGCCAGCCCCCAACAGTAGTGCTTTTTTCTTCATAAAAATCTCCTGGCTCTGGTTGAAGGTAGTTAAAGTATCTGAACAGGTGAGGTCTTTCGTGAACAAAATGCCAGTGCATGCGAGGAACGTTATGGCCTCGGGCACAGGATTTTGCTTTGTGCGGATTATCCCCCTATGCCCTTAGAGAAGGAGGTTGGGCAGCAGAATGAGCGTCACTGAATAAAACAAATCGCGTCAGAAAATGAGACAGTTTAGATATAACGTGGGCATTTTAACGTGTGCGAGATAATCAGTAAAACATTATAACAGAACAATTTAAAAAAACAATGCTGGAAAAAGAACAAATCCATAGGTTCAACCGGTCCCATAAACCTTTTTCTCGAGAAAATCCCGCACGGCCAAGCCTGTTCCAAAGGGCCAGGGCTTGAGTTTTTCAGGTTTCAGGTATTTTATCTCGGCGATTTCGTGATTGAGGGTCACCTGGCCCTGGGCCATGACATGATAGGCAAGAATCAGTTGATTCATGGCAAAAAAGGAATAATAACCGATAAACTCGGCAGACAGGGGTTCCAGCCCCAATTCTTCGTGAACTTCCCGTAAAACACCATCCATGGGTGTTTCCCCTTTTTCAAGGAAACCTGTGACCAAGGCGAACATCCCTTGGGGCCAGGCTGCGTTCCGCGCCAGGATGATTTCACCATCCTTTTCCACGATGGCGGCCACCACAGGTATCGGGTTGTCGTAAAACACATAGCCGCAGGTCTTGTCCGGGCAACCAAGCCGCTGGGTTTGGTCCTCCCCATCTGTCACAGGGATCATGGGCTGACCGCATTTCAGACAATAGGTCATGGTTGTTTTCCTTCACTTAATACGGTTTTAAGGGATCGGGCCATGCCGCTTGCCGATTTGTACCGGTTAGCCGGATTTTTCTGCAGGGATTTGTCGATGATGGAATCCGCGATTTTCGGAAGATCCTGCCTAAGGCTCGATACCGGGGCATGTTTCACACTGGTGATCTGGTATCCCAGGCTGGACAGATCGCTGCCTTTGAAGGGAAGTGTTCCGGTCAAAAGCTGGTAAAACGTAACCCCCAGGCTGAAAATATCGGCACGTCCGTCAATGTCTTTGCCTTTGAGCTGTTCCGGCGACATGAACGATGGACTGCCCAGTACCACACCCGGTCTGGTGGTGGTGGTATCGGCGATTCGTGCGATGCCGAAATCCGTCACTTTGACTGAATGGTTCTGGGGATTGTAGATGATATTGCCGGGCTTGATGTCCCTGTGGATGATCTGCTGTTTGTGTGCGTAATCCAGAGCATCGGCCACCTGGTACATGATATGGAAAACCACGGGGACCGGAAGCAGGGTTCCGGGCCGACTGAATTCATTGAGGGCTTTTCCTTCCACATAATCCATGGCGATATATGCCAGATCCTGCTCTTCCCCTGCATCGAAAATGGTGACGATGTTAGGGTGTGTCAGGCGACCGGCGGCCATGGCTTCCCGGAAAAAACGGTCTTTGACCTCATCAAATCGGCCTTCAAAGGTCTGGGTGAAATCCATGGTTTTGATGGCGATGATTCGATCAATTTTTGGATCTTTCCCCAGGTAGACCACGCCCATGGCCCCCCGCCCCAGTTCTCTCTCGATTTCATAACGGCCCAGGACGGACCGGGTCAGGTTGGGCGCAGCTGCTGATAAACCGCCTGCGGATGAGCCGTTTCCGGATGAGGTTCTTCCGAACAGGATCTGGGATAACTGGTCTGATCGGTCCCCGGCATCCCGGAATGAGGGCTTTATTTCCGTGATGTAATCAAAAACACGGCATGCTTTGTCAAACTGGCGTTTTCTCTCAAGAGAAACACCCAGTTTGTAAAGGAGCTCCATAACCTGATCATCGGGTTTACACAGTTTCAAGGAGTCAAAGGCCCTATCAAATCGGCTTTGCTCGTACTGGAAATGTCCAAGCTCGAACAAGGCGGCCTGGGCTTTGTCAGCCAGGTTTGAATGGTGCTGCCTGATCTGTTGCCTGGCCAGCATAAGCCCGTGTCCAGCAATCAGAAAGCAAAGGGGCAGGCCCAGGGGGATAAATTGATCCGTGATCAGGTGGACACCCATCTGGAACAAAACCAGAATAAACACCAGAATCAGGGAAAACATCAGTGCAAGGCCCGGCCTGACAAACGGGACCAGAACAAGGAGATAAAGACATATTCCCAGAACCAGAAATTTCCCCAGCCACAGGGCCTGGTAGGGCACATGACTCACGGCACCGGTACTGAGGCTGAGATAGGCCAGGGCTGCCTGGGTCAAGGCCGGGTCATGGTCCGAACCAATAAATACCGGTTGATTTTTGATAAATGAAAGATTCCTAAGGCCCAGGATATCCCCCATGGTATGGCGGGAAAGGGTGGCAGCCATTTTTCGGCCATCTCCAAAGCGGGGCTTGACAAAGCCTGCCGGGCCCGTGTTCACAAAGGAAAACCCGAACATGACCCCTGAGTCTGTTTCCCATTTTGCCTGGGTTTTAAGACTTTTCGCGTACATCAAGGTCACGAGATCCGGAAGATACACGCCCTTGACCTTCCAGACCAGGGGCCAGAGTGATCCGCCGTCGCCCTCTTTTACCGGTGCTGTTCTGCCTTGCCAAAGGATTTTTTCCGAAAGGGGAACGATTTCCGGCATGACAGGGAAAATGGCGCTTTTGGGCAGGGCCTCCCATCGGGTGGAAACCCGGGGCGGACTGACCGGGAGGGCTTCGCCCATTCCGACCTCGCCATCAACAAAAACCGGGACTCCGGGTGTCACCTTATGTTTAAAGGCTAAAATGGCATGTGATTGAATAAGGCTGTCATCCAGAGCCTTGCCCCTCATCAGGAAACGACGGGTGTAAGCCAACAGGTTGCCTAGGTCTTTTTTTTCAGTCAGAGGTGCTTTTTCTATGGCCTCACTGATTTTTGTTTCAATGGACGACGCAAATAGGTCGCTGGAGTAAAGGGGATAGTCATTCAATAAAATGGCAATACCAGATGGGGCTGCCCGACGCAGCTTTTCCAGAAGGGTGATAAGATCCGGGAGATTATCCGGATCCCGGCTGATCATGGCCAGGGTACGATCGGGGATCGTGATGATCACCGGTTCGGGTTTGTTCAGCGGCTCGGCCTTGAGATAGAGCCCGGTTCTAAACAGGACATTGTCCACCCATTCCATTCTGGGAAGCCGGGACTCATAAAAAAGAACCGTCAGAGCAAGCAGAAAAAGCAGCACCCGTGCATCAGCCAAAAAAGTCATGAAATTAAACAAACGTTTGAAAATGGTATGAATAACAGCCATCTAAAGTAGTTTCCCCCCCGGAGCTAAACGATGATGAGCACAGATAGTACGATTCATCATAATTACATGAAAGGAAACAAAGTGTCAAAATAAACAGTTGAAGGGAGCCATGGACAGGTGGGGCGGAAACCCTCTTGTTTTCAGGTTTGACATCGGGATCTAAAAAAGATAACTCATACATTTCATGCTTAGCCATCAACAGTAAAGGAATCACTCATGCGTATTATCCATACGGCAGACTGGCATCTGGGGCGAATACTTTTTGGTGTGCATCTGACATCGGATCAAGAATTCCTTCTGGACCGGCTTTTTGATATTATCAAGGAATCCGAAGCAACGGCCCTTTTTATTGCCGGGGATATCTACGACCGAGCGGTTCCGCCCCCAGAGGCGGTCAGACTTCTGGATGATTTTCTGTCCAGGGTGATTGATGATCTTGCTATTCCTGTGGTGGTGATTGCAGGAAATCACGACAGCCCGGACCGTCTGGGTTTTGCATCGCGCATTCTTGAAACCAGGGGCTTGTTTGTTCGGGGTCCTGCAAGCACATCTGTCTGGGTGACTGATCTTGGGGATGAGCACGGACCTGTGTCAATCTATGCCCTTCCCTTTGCCGAACCCTCCGTAGTCCGGGAGGTTCTGGACGATCAGGACCTTATGGACCACCAACGTGCCATGGCTGAGCGCATTGCCCGTATCCAAAAGGACATGAATAAAAAACAAAGGTCCATCCTCGTGGCCCATGCCTTTGTGGCCGGGTCCGAGGAAAGTGAATCCGAACGTCCCCTTGCCGTGGGCGGCAGCGCTGCTGTTGATTCGGATTTGTTCGCGTGTTTCGATTATGTGGCCCTGGGTCATCTCCATCGGAGTCAGAAAGCCGGTAACGACTGTATCCGTTATTCGGGCAGCCTGATGCCCTATTCATTTTCCGAAAGTCGGTATGAAAAATCCGTCAATCTTGTAACTCTGGGCGCAAAAGGACACTGTGAGGTGAAACCCATTCCCCTGGTCCCCCGGCGCAGGTTGCGTATAATTGAGGGTTTCATGGATGAGATTCTGAAAGGGCCAGGGCCTGATGAAAATCCGGACGATTATATCCAGGTGTCTTTATGGGATACGACACCGATTCTTGACGCCCTGGGGCGTCTTCGGCAGATTTACCCTAACCTCCTTCATATTGAACGACCCCATTTGATCAGAGATGGTGCTTTGTCCGGCCACAAAGGAGACCACCGGAAGATGGGAGACAAGGAATTGTTTGCAGCTTTTTATAAGGAGGTCACGGGGCAGAGCCTAAGCCCTTCCATGGAGACGAGTTACACAGACATTGTCAATGCCCTTTACCTGAAAAACAGAGAGGCGGGCGTATGAGACCCTTAACACTTTCCTTGAGCGCCTTTGGGCCCTATGCCGAAGTACAGGCGCTGGATTTTACCTGTCTGGGAGACCGGAATTTTTTTCTGATCCATGGCCCCACCGGTGCCGGGAAAAGCAGTATTCTGGATGCCATGTGCTTTGCCTTGTACGGAGAAACATCCGGGGGGGAAAAAGACGCTAAGACCATCCGGAGCGATTTTTCACTGCCCCATGAAGAAACACAGGTGAGCTTTGATTTTTGTATAGGGGAAAGCACCTTTCGTGTGAGTCGCAGTCCTGAACAGGACCGACCCAAAAAGAGAGGGGAGGGAACCACCCGCCAGCTATCCCAGGCCACCTTATGGCAGATTCACGGAGATGCACCCACGGTGCTTGCGGACAAATGGAGCAGGGTCACCGAGGAAATCATCCGGATCACGGGGTTTGATGTCCATCAGTTCAGGCAGGTGGTGGTGCTGCCCCAGGGACAGTTCCGCCAGTTCCTCCTTGCCAATTCCACGGATCGTCAGAAAATTCTGGAAACCCTGTTCCAGACCGGACAATACCGGGATATTGAAGAGGCCCTGAAAGAAGCGGCAAAGACCATCAAGCAGAACTACGAGGATGTCCAGCGCCGCAAAAATCTGCTTCTGGAAAGTGAGGAGGCAGAGGATACGGCGAGTCTTGAAACCCAGATAGGGGACCTAAAGCTCAAAGCCAAAGAGCAGGTGTCCACACTGGAAACCTTAAGGGCCCAAGAGGCAAAAGCCCAGGAGGACCTGGACCTGGGACGGATTCATCAGGCCTTGCTGCTGGAAGAACAAAAAGCAGGCCAGGCCATGGCCGTTTGTTTGGCGGGTGAAGAGGCAGTATGTGCTCAAAAAAAAGATCTGGAACGGGCCCTGAATGCCCGGAGTTTAAACGATGCGGAGCACATGCTTAACGCAAGGCTTCAGGAACTGAAAGACGCTGGGAAACATCTGTCCCAGGCCAAAATAGAGAAAGATGCCGCCCTGAAAGTAAAAGAGACGGCCCAGCTGGTCTTTGAAAAGGAAAAAGAAAGGGAACCTGACATTACCCAGGCCCGGAGGCAGCTTACTGACCTTGCAAAAATAAGGGAACAGCTTGATGGGTTTGTTGATGCACAAAAAAAGTATCAAGATGCCCAGGCCCGGATGGAGAGTATTCAGCAATCCCACCAGGCCCAGATAAAGGCCCTGGACCGTCTGGCCGAAACGATCCGTGAAAAAAACCAGGATCTTGAAAAAGCCAAAGAACAGGCGGCTGGCCTTGATTCGCTTTCCCTGCGGTATGAGCAACTGACCAAGAACAAAGAACGGTTACTTGCCCTTGATAAATTGATCCGGGTTGTGGCCCAGGCTGAAAAAAACAAACATGAGGCCCAGGACCATCTGGACCAGAGTGAAAAATCCCTGACACGGGAAAAACAAGCCCTGGAGCAGCTGGAATCTCTGTACCATTCGGGTCAGGCCGCCCTTCTTGCCTCCCGGTTGGAGCCGGGTAAGCCCTGCCCTGTGTGCGGTTCCCTTGATCATCCGGCAAAAGCATTGCCATCCTCGTCATTGCCCGATGAAAATGTCCTGAAGGACAAACGGGCAAATCTGAAGAAACTGGAACGCGATTGTGCGGAAAAACGTGGTCAGGCTTCCCGGGCCAGTGAAGACTGGGTAAGTGGCCTTGCCCGCCAACGGTCCCTTGAAGAGGATCTGGGGCCCCTTAGCCGTGAAAACCCCGAAACGTTTGCTAAGGATCTGATCCGGGTCCAGGCCATGCTCAGGGATGCACAGAAAAAAAAGGCTGGCATTCCCGGCATGGCCAAAGACCTGGACACATGGACAGGCAAGCAAACTGAAGAACAGGCCTTTCTGGCCAAATCCGTCCAGGTTCTGGAGCAGGCATCCGGGGATATGGTCCGCTGTCAGGCGACCATGGATGAACGAAAAGCGCGCATCCCCGAAGCCTGTCAGGATCCTGCCCAGGTTGATGGCCGGGTGTCTGATTTGGAGACGCTGATCCGCAAAGCCGAGGCCGCCTTGGAAAAAGCTCGTCTTGATCGGGAAACCTCCCTGAGTCGGTTATCCGCCAAAGATCAGGCCCTTTCCGGTGCACAGGCTACCCACACCCAGGCGGAACACCTGTGGCAACAGGCGGCCACAGCCTTTGACCGTCGTCTTCAGGACGCCGGGTTTAAGGGTCAGGAAGACTTTAAGGCCGCTGCTCTTTTAAAGAACACGATTCCCGCCCTGGAGCAGGCCATCAAAGATTACGGTGAAAGACGAACCTCAGCCCAGGAACGCCTGGCCCGTGCCACTGAGGCGGCAAGGGATCTGGTGATGCCGGACATGCCTGCTCTTCAGGCGAAGGTCCAAAACATTAAGATCCTTATGGAAAAAGCCGCCAGTGAAAAGGCCCGCATGGAAACGGTTTTGGCAGGCAAAAAAAAGGTTCTTTCAGATTTGAATGATCTGGCTGTTCGTTCATCGCACCTTGAAGGCCAATATGCCAGCACGGGAAGTATTGCCGATGTGGCCAATGCCAGGGGAGCCAATACCAGCGGCATGACCTTTCAACGCTATGTTCTGGCCGCTCTGTTTGACGATGTTCTTTTTTCTGCCGGACGTCATTTGAAATCCATGAGCCGGAACCGGTTTGATCTTGCCCGGGAGCAGGATCGAACGGACCGGCGAAGTGCCGGGGGCCTGGACCTCCGGGTGGTGGATGCCCATACCGGTACCAGCCGTCCGGTTTCCACCCTGTCCGGCGGTGAAAGCTTTTTGGCCTCCTTGTCCCTGGCCCTGGGCCTGGCCGATGTGGTCCAGACCTATGCCGGCGGTATCAAGCTGGACACGATCTTCGTGGATGAAGGCTTTGGCAGCCTGGACCCGGAAACCCTGGACCTGGCCTTCAGAGCCTTTGCCGACCTCCAGGTCAGCGGCCGCCTGGTAGGCATCATCAGCCATGTTCCCGAACTCAAGGAACGCATTCCCACACGCCTTGAAGTCGTTCCCGGACACCGGGGAAGTCGCGCACGGTTTGTTTTGTGATGAGGTGTGGGACTGTATTTATTAAGGTAAGTTTAACCCATTTTCATGTTAATTCCGGAATTGCCGACTCGGTTTTCTCTCCCCAATGCCCGGCCATTAAGCGCAAAAAGAATCTCTTGGCATGACCGAATTCATGGCCTATAATAAGAATCTTAATAAAGGTCGTTTTTTGGGAGGCGCCACATGGAATCTGTTTTTACATGAGACTCTGCCCGTGTATCAGCATTGAAAAAAATCCTTCTTATTTCAGCACAAAATAAAACTCAGCACCTGTGGATGCAGACTTGTTTAAGAGGCAGTTGATACGAAACCATTTGTCCTTGTCCTCTCAGCATTTTTTGTTTTCAAACCATATCGTTTATCGCGAAAGGGGACGCCGGATGACTGATCCCAATAGGACAAATAATGAATTGATTGAAGAGAATGTCTTTTTAAAGCAGAGAATACAGGACCTGGAGCAATCGGTATCCACGCTCATGGCCGCGGAGAAATTATTTCAACTTGAACGTGAATTGTATCTGGAAATGATCAACCATCATCCTGCAGGGATATATCGTATTCGGGTATTCCCCAAAGAGCGACGACAAGATAATGCATGGACCAGTTCGGATACCGCTCCGTTTCATTTAGAGTTGTTTAATGACCGCGCCTGTGAAATTCTGAAGATAGATCGGCAGGATTTTGAAGCCAACCCCGGTATGGTCCTTGACCTGGTTCATACGGATGACAAAGAAGAATACAACCGCAAGAACGAAGAAGCCAATGTCAAGAAGATTCCCTTTCAGTGGGAGGGGCGTTTGTATATCGGAGGGGAAATTCTTTGGATTCATTTCGAATCGCTTCCTCGGCCACTTGCAAACGGTGATGTTCTCTGGACGGGCATTTTCTATGACATCACAGAACGTAAAAAAAAAGAAGAGGATATGAAAGAACTCGTATCCAAACTACATAAAGCCATAGAAGAAATCAAAACATTAAGAGGCATTCTACCCATTTGTGCCAACTGTAAAAAGATCAGAGATGATAAAGGGTACTGGACTCAAATTGAGAGTTATATACAAGACCATTTAGAGGTGGAATTTAGTCATGGTATTTGTCCTGACTGTGCCGAGGAACTCTACCCTGATTTACTTGAAGATGACAAGAAATAAAACTTAAAAGACACCCCTTCGTGATATTTAAGCTGCTAACGATCTTCCATTAAAATAAAGCCCGGGAATATAAAAGAGGTTGTTGAGGGATATGCCGGTGCTCAGTTCTATCAACGTTATATCAAGGAACCGCTACGGGCGATGGTGAGGAAAAACGTACAGACCCTTGAAAGCCGTCAGGTCAAGAAACGGCGAAAAGATATTTCAGATGCTGTGGTGGCAGAATTGATGGACTATTTATCCAATACGCCTTTTGTCGTCATATCCGGCGTTGTCGGGAATATCGATTATCCAGCCATAGTCACGGAGGCGGTTGAAAAGAAGTTGGCTGCAAAACAGCTGCTGGACGAAAAGGAAACCCAACGTGAAATCGCAAAAAAGGATGCTGAAATCAGGGTTGAAGAGGCCAGGGGTATAGCCGAAGCCCAGAAAATCATTAATTCGACATTAACACAAAATTATTTACAGCATGAAGCCATCAATGCACAATTAAAGATGGCTTCCTCGCCAAACCATACGACTGTTTATATCCCTTCGGGAGTCAATGGGATTCCTCTTGTGGAGACATTGAATCAAAAATAGGCATGAAAAGGTGCATGAGGCTCTTATGAAAACAAAACGTTTCTTTTCAACTGTGGGCCTGTGCTGAACTGGGCATTGAATTTGTCGAAACAACGGTCAGTAATTCATCGGAAGTGAAACAGGCGGTCCAGGCCATTGCCCGCCGGGTTGACGGCATTTATATCAGTAACGACAACACCGTGGTCTCGGCATTGAATTCTGTGTCTGAGGTGGCCATGGCCTATAAGATACCGGTCATGTCTGCTGACCCGAGTTCGGCAAAAACCATTCCGGTCCTTGCGGCCTGGGGCTTTGATTATTATAAAATGGGCCGAAGAACCGGTGGGCTGGTGGTGGATGTGCTCAAAGGCAAAGCCCCGTCGTCTATTCCCACGGTATTTATGACCGATCCTTCGGACATGGACCTTTTGATCAATCTGGATGTGGCCAAAACGTTGGGTCTGACATTTCCTGACGATGTTATTGAAAAAGCCAACACCCAAATTAAAGACGGAAAGCTGATCGAGCGATGATTGAGGGCCTTTTTGTTGAAGGACTCATTTACGGGATCATGGCACTGGGCGTGTTTTTCACCTTCAGGATTTTGGATTTCCCGGACCTGACCGTGGACGGATCCTTTCCCCTTGGGGCCGTGATCATGGCCATGGCCATGGTCAGTGGCATGAATCTTTGGTTTGCACTCTGCCTTGCCTTTGCAGGTGGGGTTACAGCCGGAGCGGTTACGGCCGTCATACACAATAAATTGAAGGTACCCCATCTCCTGGCGGGTATCTTGACCATGACCATGCTCTATTCGGTGAATATCCGGATCCTCGGAAATCGCGCCAACCTTGCCCTTATGAGGCAGGAGACACTGCTCAGCAAGGCGGTCTTGTTAATGAAAGGCATGGTTTCAAACGAGGTGTCCGTCCTTCTTTTTTTTATCTGTGTGGTTCTGGATGAACATACGGCCGCCCTGGACCCTCGGAACGCAGGTATTGTCCTTGGGCTTACCCGGGATTTTGTCACACAGTACAATCTGACCACACTGATGGTCACTCACAACATGCAACATGCCATTGACTATGGCAACCGCCTTTTAATGATGGATAGCGGAGAGGTGGTCATTGATGTTGCCGGAGAAGAAAAAAAGAAGCTGACTGTCGAGGCGCTCATTGCCATGTTCAGTCGTGTACGTAAGAACATATTCGCCCATGACGAAGCGCTCCTTACAAAGGTATAAAAAATCGCCTTAGAAAAAAGATATCATTATGCCCTCCATGGTTAAACTGTTTTTGGCTCCACTCCCAGGCTTTGGGAACTCGGTCCTTTAAACGATACAACCTGCCTTAAAATCAATGCAAGGAATCATTTTTTGATTTAATTATTTCAGTCAATATGTTATCTAAAAAAATTAATCAACATAGTCTTCTTTGAATTTCCAATGAATCTATTAGTCTAAAATCCATCATAGGTGCCCTATGAAAACAGTACTAACCACATTATTATACATCCTTATCACAGCGTTCTGTTGCCCTGCTGAGCCGTCCGTAACCATAAAAAAAATCAAACCGGATGGCCGATGCGGGGACTATTATGAGGTGGTTCTGGATTTTGACCATGAAGACGACTATCAGGCCCACTTCACCATGGGCAAAAAATATGCTGAAGCCGTTTTAAAGGCCTATTATAGGGGGGATTATGAAAAATCCATCTCAAGCTATATCCGTTATAGTGTGGCCGCTTTAAGGCTTGATGGTTTGAAATACAATGATTTTATGGGTCGAACCTCTGATCTTATGGAAAAATTCGATGATTCCTCGGATGAGTTTTATTTGTATGGGGCTGAAATTGAAGGCATGGCATCGGTTATGAATTCATATGAACACGGTCATGTGGACAATGACAATGTGTTTTATTGTTGTTTTCCTGAGAACCAGTTGTCCTTAAAAGAGATTTTTCTGATTAATTTTTTTACCGATGTATTCTCAAATAATGGCTGCACCTCCCTGTCTGTATGGGACCGTCTCAGGCCGGACAATAATCCGTTTTTGGATGGCGGGCCCCTTGTGGGGAAAAACACGGATTTCAGCCAGGGCTTTTCTTGGGACGGACATACCGGCAAAATATCAAGCATGCATGCGGTCCACTACTTTAAGAATCAGGGTTCAAAAAAAGATGTGATATCCATTGGTTTTCTGGGATGTCTTCTGGTTTCGGAAAAAGGCGTCAATCAGGATGGATTGTTTGTGGGGGAAAATATAAGTAGATACAGGGAAAATTACAATGAATCATATGGGAAAACGTCGGTTAATGCCGTGATGCGGCATTGTCTTGAAAATTTTGACGCTGTGGATGATGCATCTTTGTATATTCAGGACGGCAAATCATATGCCCACGGAAATCTTATCACATTGGCAGATACCCATGATGTCAGAATTGTTGAAAATTCATATATGGGAAGCAGCATTCGCGAATACGACAGCATTCTCAGAACAGATCCCGTGGGTGTGGTGACCCATGCCGATGTGGATCCCCCGGCTGTTTGGAACTATGAGTTGTTTGAGGGGCCCGTTCTTGCGGCTACCAATTCGTTTCAACTGCAGGATCAGCCTGAAAATCATAGAGAGTCCAGCCAATACCGCCTTGGCACCATCGAATCCATGATGCTGGCCATGGATGATGACGGGATTGTCACTGAGGGTGAACTTATTGAAATTCTATCCCAGGGGGAACGCAATGGGGGGCAGAACAACGTATTCCGAACAGAATATAATGCCACACTCCAATCCCTGGTCTATGATCCGAGACGACAGACCATCATGATCCATTTTGCACCCTGTCCCTTTGTTGTCAAACGGCCTGCCCTTCCGGATTATATTGATCTGCATTTAGGCTTCATCGGTGATCCATGACACAGCCATAAACACACGACCCATTTGTCCGGATTTTTAAGCGTGTCCTCGCCAAGGCGGGGAAGTTTTCCCCAGGGAAGTCAGGGGTCTGGTCGCCCAAGGCAATTTTTTCATGTGCTTCATGGTGATGATGGGGACAGGACGTATATATCCCCCTGAATAAATACCATAAATAAACGGTAGGACAGTGTAGCCCTTAACCATTGAAATGAAGTACATATACGTACAGGAGGTCCCCCATGGAAAAACGTTATACCCACAGTTTTTTACTCTGGTTTTTTGTTCTGATGCTTGTTGTTATAGCTGGGTGCAAGTCCCGCAGCACACCCGCACCACCGGGTGTCACACCCCCCCGGATCAACCTTGACCTGAAAACGGGTCTCCTGACGATTAAAGCTGAGAAGGCATCCCTTTTTAAAATTATCAAGGAATTGAACGAGCAACATGAACTTGATGTCGTGGTCCCCCAATTGTCAAAGGACCGAACGGTCTCGGTTGATATCTCGGATATGCCCGTCAATGAGGCCTTGTCCCAGTTAATTCCCCATGATCTGAAATATTATTTTCAGGCAAAGAATATGGAAATAAAGATTCCAGGGAAAACAGGTGACAAAAAAGCAGATGAGAATAAGACACCCAAATCAAAATCCCTGCCAACCAAAGATAAAACCAGGCCCCTTGATCCCCAGGAAAAAATTGTCGTGAAAGACAAGCCGGATGAGAGGCAGCCTGAAAAATTTTCAGATGGTGAACAAAACAGTAAAGTTCATCCGAAAAAGAGCCCGGCCATGGAACAGACAAAACGAAAGATTCCCAGGAAAAAAGAAGCAGAAGGTTACCATTATGCCCGTTTGAATCTATATATTGACATGGAAAACACCATACGAATTGAGCAATTCTCGGACATCGAAGGCCGTCTGATTGAATCGGATACGTATAATGGTCAATTCTTTTATGTGGCGTTCCTGGGCACGGACATCGTGACTGTGGGTTCCATGCAGGACCCTCTGCTTGTCCGGTCCATTGATGAACAACCGGGCAGTTATACATCACGGGCCAAGCACGGGTTTTTTTCCATATCTATACCCGATACGTTTCTGAAAAGAGAAAATCTTTCAAAAGCAGCGTTGGATTTTTATTTTCTAGAGGAAGATTCGGGTATGCCTGACAAAATCAGCCCCTCGATGTTTGGAAAAATTGAAAAACAACTGAAACGAATTGCTGTGATCAACAGCGAGGAACTCATCAAAAGTTTTGACAAAACACAGGCAGGGAGGGTCACACGATGAAATATATATCGCGATTTCAAATAGTGTATATCGTTGCGGCAACCTTGCTTGTCGCCTCTCTTTTTTGCAACGGCGCTTTTGCACAGACCGTGACTGAAATTCTGAGAAGCGGGAGTAATGGGTCTAAGAAGAACCTTGTTATTATCGGAGACGGATTCCAGGCTGCTGATCAAAACACATACAACACCTTGGTCAATAATTTTATTTTTAACGGGGTTTTCAGTGACGATGTTTTCATGGAAACCTTGAATGCCTTCAATATATATCGGGTGAATGCCAATTCAACGGATTCGGGGGTCACCCAGGTGGATATCAACGGGAATGTCACCACGGCCAGGAATACGGCGTTTGGCTACCGTTACAGCGGCATTTGGGACCGGTGCTGGATGGAACCCGGCCCCAATTCCGGCTCATTGATCAATAACGTCCTGAACTCCCTTGTCCCCCAACGGGATTTTGTTTTTATCATTCTCAATGAGCCCGGAGGCGGGGGGTGCCGGCGGGGAGACAGTTTTGCCGTGACCACCAGTTCGAACTGGACCACCGTGGCCCATGAAATGGGACATATGGTGGGGAATCTCGGTGATGAATATACCGGTGGAAACACCCATTACACGGGATCGGAACCGAATAACGCCAACCTGACCATTGAGACCGACAGGAATAAGGTGAAATGGAAGAGTTTTATAAATCCCAATACACCGGTCACCACCACCTGTGCAGATGTCACGGACAATTCCCAGGACATCGGCATTTTTGAAGGTGCGACCCTGGGGACAACCCGCTATAGATTTGACCTTTATCGGTCATCCTGCAATGACAGGATGAACAGCAATGCACCGGCATTCTGTTCGGTCTGTTATAACCGGCTCCAGACGGTTCTGGACCCTTTTCATGATTATACCTATAAAAATTCCTATGCCGGAGATTTCAATGGTGATGGCAAGGATGATCTTGTTCTACACAATGCCAACAGCCTGTCTCTGTATTTGTCCAATGGCAGTGAGCTTGAACCGGAATGGGTGGCCACCGGGGAAATCCCTTTGTGGGATGATTTCAAATCAGGGGATATGTTTTTTGTGGGAGATTTTAACAATGACACGATGGATGACCTCTTTGTGTTTAATTATTCGGATTGGTCCATGCCCTATTTTGCTCTCCTAAGATCCACGGGCACGGGGTTTGAATGTATCCGCCGATTTGATAGGGATCTGCCCGGTTGGGGTGCCATGAAGAGTCATGACAGGTTTTTTGTGGCGGATTTTAATGGCGATGGGAAAGACGATATCTATGTTGTCAATATGGACGATTGGTCCATGGGGTACCTGGAGATGCTGTCATCGTCAGGCACAAATCTCTCCTATGTCAGACGCTACGACAGAGTGCTGCCCGGTTGGGGTGACATGAAAAAAAACGATCAGTTTTTTGTGGCGGATTTTAATAATGACACGAAAAAAGATCTTTACGTGTTTAACGGCCAGGACTGGTCCATGGGATATTTAGAGATGTTGTCATCTTCAGGTTCTCAGCTCAGTTACGTCCGGCGATACGACGAAGAACTTCCTGGCTGGGATGATATGAAGAAAAGGGATCAGTTTTTTGTTGGGGATTTCAATCACGACGGAAAAGATGACCTCTATGTTTTCAACGGGCATGACTGGTCCAAGGAATATCTTGAAATGTTACGATCCACTGGAGGAGGCCTTGCCAATACACATCGGTATGATGATACCGTCCCGGGATGGGACGGTCTGGAGCCGAATGATCAGTTTTTTGTGGCCGATATTAATGGCGACGACAAAGATGATCTTTACGTATACAACGCCCATGACTGGGCAACGGAATATCTTGGTGTCCTGCTTTCAAAGGGAGAAGGTCTTTCCGGCAGCTGGCAGGCCGACTGGGTCAACAGCTGGAACCTGGGCAAGGGTGACAAACTCCTTGTTGCCAATTTTAACGGTGGGGCAGGCTGGGAAGATCTCTTTATTTACAACACCAACTGGTTCGGCCTTTTGCGATCACATCAGACGTCCCTGCAGCTGAATTCCATCTACCCCAATTGGATTCATAACCATCATTACCATAGTGCGGGCTGGTGGTAATGTTATGAAAACGCTTTCCTTTATCTCTGAATGAGTGATCTGGCGTGTTCATTCCCCCTGATCCATCCGGGAATGAACACCCAGAGGTTTCGTATTTCTATGGCGCAATTTTTTCACTTTTCAGAACAAATGGTGGCAAAAAGAATAAAATATGCTATTATAATTGCATTAACTATCTGATTGAAAACAACAATCGCATTTCATTTCGAACCGGATCCATTATATTCAAATAGTTGGCGTTGTTTTTACATGCGCTAACGTGGCACATTATCGTATGTTTTGATTCAGGTTTTCACCGTTGATCTTGACGTCATGGAAAAACGCTTATCAAAAATCCTTCACAAAATATGGGTGCCCATCTTTATTTGATATGGAGTCTTGTCCTATAAAAAATAAATGGTCATACCCCTTTGAATAGAAGGAGAGAAGGTATTGACAGGAATTAAAATGAAATTCACACAGATCAGTCAAAGGATCGGTCCTGTTTTGAAGAGGTTTAACAATCTAAAGATTGTTACGAAGCTTGTGGGCGGCTTTGGAATTGTTCTTTTTCTGGTTGTGGGTGTTATGGGAATCTACCATGCCACGGTCAAATCAACCACAAGGAATTTCAAGGATTTGATGGAAGGGACAGTGGCCATCGCAGACGAGTCTGCAGATATCAAAACCCTTATGAAACAATGCCGCATTGATGAAAAGAATTTTATTTCTACCCTTGATAAGACGTACCTGACCCAGCTTGATAAAGACATCCGTTCCCTAACCGAAAAAGTCCGGATCATCGTCTCCATGGCACAGGGTGCAAAAAATGATCAGACCGCTGAGCTTGCCTCTGAAATCGCCACCCATGTCGAGTCATACGATGCGAGCTTCAGGAACCTTGTAGCCGGGTACGAAAAAAGGGGGCTGGACATTGACTCCGGGTTAAGGGGGGACTTTAAAGCGGCTGCAGACCGATTTGTCAAGGAAATGTCTTATGTGGATGTTGAAGATCTTTATGTCCATATGCTCAAAATCGTTCTGATGCAAAATGAATTTATGGCGACAAAGAATGTTAAATTCCAGGAAAAATTAGAAAAACTCGTGGGGGAATACGATCAGGTCATTGACAATTCGGATGCGGACGTCGGTGTTTTCAAAGAAGCCTTGAAGGAGAACGTCATATATTATAAGGAAAACATGGAAAAAATGGTTGCCTCTAAGACCTTGGAATTGAAAGAAAAATATCTGAAAGCCATGCGTGAAATCATTGAGGAGGTCAATGATTTCCTCAGCATAAGTTATATGCCCAATTCAAAAGCCTATACCTTGAAAATCAGAAGCAGCGAAAAAGACTATCTGCTTTTGGGCGGTGAAACATATATCAAAAAAGTACACGACGCCATAGCTGTCTTGTCAGCTGCTTTGGGCACGTCCACCATGGGCGAGGAATACATCGATCAGACCAGACGGTCTTTAGATTTATACAAAAAAGCGTTTGATGAACTGGCCGCCGAAGATGAGCGAATACGTGACCTGTATGCGATCATGACGAAAGAGGTCGGAAATATTGAAGACCATGTGGATGAGCTTTACAATGATGCACGAAATCTTTCGTCAGCCAGAACAAAACAGGTTAATACCCAGGCCAATAGGCGCTCGGACCTTGCCCTGGTCATCGGTCTTTTATCCATTATCCTGGGTTTTTCACTGTCATTGTTTATTACACGGCAAATCACCAGTCCCATTATTCGGGCTGCAATTTTTTCCAAGAAAATGTCAAATGGGAATTTTACGGAACGGCTTGGTATTGATCAGGACGATGAAATTGGTGTTCTTGCCCGGGCGCTCAATGATATTGTGACCAATCTTGGGGGGATGTTCAGGGATATCTCAAACGATGTCAATGTATTGTCCTCGTCATCAGAAAATTTAAAAACCATTTCCGATCAAATGGCCAAGGGGGTTGAAGATACAGCTCAAAAGTCCCAGGCCGTGGCAAGTGCAGCAGAGGAAATGAACGCAAATTTGAGTTCTGTGGCTGCGGCCATGGAAGAAACAGCCGTCAATTTAAGAACCGTGTCAATGGCAACCGAAGAAAACACGATAACAATCAATGACATAGCCGTAAATTCAGAGCAGGCAAAGACGATCACCGATAAAGCGGTTGCCCAGGCCAAATCCGCATCATACGATATGGAACAGCTTAGCCATGCAGCCAAAGATATCGGTATTGTCACGGAAACCATAACGAAAATTTCAGAACAGACCAATCTGCTTGCATTGAATGCAACCATAGAAGCTGCCAGGGCCGGTGACGCTGGCAGAGGATTTGCCGTGGTGGCCAATGAAATCAAAGAACTTGCCCAACAGACAGCCAAGGCCACCAAGGAAATAAAAACCCGGATTACCGGTATCCAGAGCACAACCGCCAGCACCATCAAGGGTATCGGGCTGATAACAACAATCATTGATGACATTAACGAGATTATATCAAACATCGCACAGACAATTACGGATCACTCCCAGGTGACCCAGCAGATAGGGGGTAATATTGCCCATGCCTCATTGGGTATCCAGGAGGTCAATGAAAATGTTTCACAGTGTTCAACGGTTTCAGAAGAAATTACAAAAGACATTGCAGGGATTAATCAGGAGGCTGGTGAAATGTCCGTCATCGGCTCCCGGCTTAATATCAGCGCTGAAGAACTGGCAGGCTTTGCAGAAAAATTGAAGAAAATGGTCGGGCAATTTGAAATTTAAGCCCAAAACTGGTTGTGACACATCATTGAACGAGGAGGCGGAATGTTAAAGAAATTACGTATCGTGACACTGATTCTCTTACTGACAGCAACATCGGCAACAGCTCTGGACATTGGAGGCTTAACCATACCCGACACCCTTGATTCAGGCCAGGGTGAACTCATCCTCAACGGTTCGGGAATACGCAAAAAATGGGGGTTTAAAGTGTATGTGGGCTCCTTGTACCTCAAAGCCAAAAGCTCGGACTCCCAAAAAATTATTGGTGCAGATGAACCCATGGCCATCACCATGACATGGAAAAGAAACGGGCCCAAGGAAAAAATTCTTGAAGTGTGGGAGGGTGGTTTTAAATATGCTGCCGGAGCTGATTTTGATGCCATGAAGGCTGACATTGATAAATTCAAAGCCCTCACAACCGATGCCAAGAAAAATGATGTCTGGACATATGTCTATCTGCCCGGTGACGGTTTGAGCGTCTCGATTAACGATAAGGTGATCGATAAAATCACCAACCCTAAATTCAAAAATATCCTTTTCGCTGTCTGGTTGTTAGAGGGCGACACCTTTACCGGAGACGAGGATTTGAGAGCGGGTATGCTGGGAAAATAATCCTTAAACCTCAGAAAATTATGTAACTTCATTGCCTTTGGGCGGGTGTTATACCCGCCCTTTTTGTTTTGGGCCAAGGTTGATGGCGTCGTAAAAAGTCCCATATGCGGCGTTATAGTGTTTGGCCGGACGTTCGACATACGCTTATGTATGCCTTCACGCCCGGCCAAACACTATGCCTTGCCTATGGACCTTTTTCCATAGCCATCCGTCGACTTTTTACGAGTTCATAAAGGTTGTTGTGGGTGGACTGGGTCCACTCTGTCCACATTGTCCACTGCCGTCCACTAAAACTTTACATCTTTTTTACATCTTTTTTACCCGAGGCTGACATCTTTTTTCCTGATCAGGGTTATCCTGGATTCAAAGACTTGCACATGAACCCAAAAAACGATAACTCATTGAAGGAAAGGAAAAAATCATGGCCACAATCATTTTAAAAAATAAACGTGTCAGGGGTCTGGTCCTGGTGATCTTGGGACTTCTTATTGTGTCCACCCCCGGGTTTTCCCAAACGGGCATGACCAAGGTGGCCTGCCGTGTTGAAACGGACCGGGATGTTCTTCCGGCAGGAGATTCCCAGACCGTGGTGATCAAGGTGACCCTGGACGCCCCTCCGGCACCCGTTACCAAGACACGGCCTGCCGTGAATCTGTCCCTGGTCCTGGATCGGTCCGGTTCCATGGGCGGGGATAAAATTGAAAAGGCACGGGAAGCGGCCATCGAAGCGGTTCGGCACCTGGGGCCCCAGGATATTTTTTCACTTGTGGTCTATGATGAAAATGTGAATACAATTATTCCTGCCCAGTCTGTGGAAAACATTGAATTTATTATTTCAAAAATTCGGATGATTGAACCAGGGGGCAGCACAGCTCTTTTTGGCGGAGTCAGCCAGGGTGCCGCAGAGATCCGGAAACATCTATCGGGAAATTTTGTTCACCGCATTATTCTGCTTTCTGACGGATTGGCCAATGTTGGACCCCAGACTCCGGAAGACCTGGGGCGGCTCGGGGCTTCACTGATCAAGGAAAATATCTCAGTGACCACCGTGGGCGTGGGTACGGATTACAATGAAGATCTGATGGCCCGTCTGTCTCAGAAAAGCGACGGGAATATCTATTTTGTTGAAAAAAGCGGGGACCTGCCCGGGATTTTCACCGCAGAGCTTGGCAGTGTCCTAAACGTGGTGGCCAAACAGGTAAAACTGATTATCGAAGTGCCCGAGTATGTCACACCCCTTTCCATCATCGGTCGTGAAGGTCGGATTACAGGGCGGCAGGTGGAACTGTTCATGAACCAGCTGTATGGCAATCAGGAGAAATATGCCCTGGTGGAAGTGCGTCTGCCTGAAACAAAAAATGGGAAAAAAATGGAAATTGCACGGGCCAGAGTGTACTATGAAAATCCGTTTACGAAAAAACGGGAGCAGAACGAGGGCATGAAGGTCGCCATATTCAGCCGGGATGAAGACACTGTAAAACAATCGACCAATGTCAGTGTGGTTCGTGAATACCAGCTGAATCTCAACGCCCTGGCCCAGGAAAAAGCCATCATCTTGTCAGACAAGGGGCAGAAAAAAGAAGCGGTTGAGACATTGAAAACATCGGCGGCACAGTTGAAAAGCCTGGGTAGTGTCTATGATGATGAGAAGATGATGGAAGAAGCCGATGCATTGGAAAAGAAAGCGGATCTCATCGAAAAGGAAGGCATGAGCAAGAAGAGCAGAAAGGTGCTTCGAACGGAAAGTTATCAGATGAAAAATCAACAGTACGAAAAGTAAGGCCTGTGGAGATTGCCAAAAGGCTATCAAAGGCTTCGGACAATCTCCAAAAGGCCACAGACATGGCTTGGAAAGGGACGTTCATGGCATACAACACCCGGCGCACCATCATCATCTATTGGCTTTTGCTGATTCTCCCCACGGTGTTTCTTGGGGCTGCGGGGTTACGGCTTTTGTACCATGAAAAGGAAAGGCTCAAGGTCCAGTCCCTTTCTGTCCTGGCTGACCGGGCCCAGGCCATGACCGAAAGTTTGGAATTCACTGTGTCCGATGTGGAAGATGCCCTGACCCGGTCCCTGGTCGGGATTGATCCGAAACAGCTGAAAGGGACGTTGTTATCCTGGGAAAAATCAAACCCTCTGATCAGAAATGTGTTTGTATGGCAAGAGGGGAAACTTGATTATCCCATGGCCAACCTTGAATCAACGGCCGAGGAAAGACGGTTTATCAGTCGATATGACGCCTTGTTTTCCGGGCGCCTGGCCTGGGGTTTCGGGGAAGAGGTGAGCAGGGATGAGTGGACCTCATCCGGAGTCCCAAGCCTATCCAAATCAAGCTCCTATAGACCTGAGGTCATGCGCATGAAATCCGCGCGAAAGGACTTACTGGATCTGGCCCGCCCAGAGCAAGAGGCAACATATTCCCCTCAAAGTGAGACAAATCAGGCTGCCCCATTCAGAGTTCGATCCGGCTGGATTCCCTGGTTTTCTGAAAATCAGCTGTTTATCCTGGGTTGGGTCCAGGCCACAGAGAAAGGACCGGTTTACGGAATCGAATTGGAATTCATGGCACTTTTGTCTCGTTTAATTACCCAGCTTCCGGTTCTGACTGACACGGGTGCGGCCTATGGACTTCTTGCCGGGGATGGAAAGCTCCTTCACCAGTCCGGGGCCTTCCCCATTGATGCGGGACAAAAACCTGTGATCAGCGTGCCCCTATCCGGCCTTCTGCCCCATTACAGGATCGTTTTTTATCAATCGGAAGGGGCCTTTCATGGGGGAATGGGTCTGATTTATGTTACGGGGATTCTTGTGTTCATGTTTACCGGGGCCATGATTCTGGGCGGGGCCCTTTTGATTCGGGACAGTCGCCGGAGCATGAACGATGCCATGGAAAAAACATCCTTTGTGTCCAGCGTTTCCCACGAATTGAAAACGCCCTTGACCAGTATCCGCATGTACGCAGAACTTCTCCGGGACGGACGGGTCAAGGCCCCTGAAAAAATAAGCCATTATCTGTCGGTGATTGTGTCTGAAAGTCAGCGTCTGACACGGCTGGTGAACAATGTGCTGGATTTCGGAAAGCTGGAGGAAGGCAAGAAAAACTACCATAAGTCATCCTTTGATTTAGGATCCTTTCTCAGGGAAATCACCGATGCCCACAGCCTCCGGCTTAAGGAAGCCGGGATATCGGTCCATCTTGTCCTACCTGAAAAATATCTGCCCCTTGAAACAGACCGGGATGCATTGGAGCAGGTGGTGCTGAATCTCATGGATAATGCAGTGAAATATGCTGCCTCAGGAGGCTTTCTGGCCTTTGAGGTCCAGGATGAAAAGGACTCTCCATACTTAGAGCTGTTGATCAGGGACCGGGGGCCGGGCATTCCCGAAGACCACCGCACACGAATTTTTAAAAAATTTCACCGGGTGGACAACAGTCTCACCGCCGGACAGGCAGGGTCAGGCCTGGGTCTGAGCATCGCCCGCAGGATCCTTAGGGATCTGGGGGGCGATCTTTCGTATCACTCTGAACAAAGCCGGGGCAGCTGTTTCCGGGCAAGGATAAAACGAGCATGAACCCCATACACATTTTAGTGGCTGAAGATGATGTCAACATCCGGACAGGTCTTATCGATACCCTTGAAAGTGAGGGCTACCAGGTCACGGCAGCACGGGACGGCAACGAGGCACTATCCATGTTTGAGACCCATGATTTTCAACTGGTGATTCTGGATGTGATGATGCCGGGGAAAAGCGGGTTTGATCTCTGCCGGATTATCCGGGCCAGAACCGAGGACATGCCCATCATCATGCTCACAGCCAAGGGTGAAGAAATCGACAAGGTCCTTGGTCTCAGGCTTGGGGCCGACGACTACATCACCAAACCCTTCGGGGTCCATGAACTTCTGGCACGGATCGCAGCTGTTCTGAGACGGTGCCGGCCAGCCCCTGCCGATAAGGTGCAAAATCAATCAGACAGTTTTTGCATCGGTGGGAGAACCATCCATGCACGGAACTACACCCTGGAAAAGAATGGGGAAACCCTGCCCTTGTCCGACCGTGAAGTGAAATTGTTGCGCCTGTTTTACGATCATCCTGACGAGGTGTTGAGCCGTGATCGCCTGCTGAATGACATCTGGGGCATTGATTATTACGGCACCACCCGGACCCTGGACCAGCATGTGGCCCAGCTTCGGAAAAAAATAGAAGACGATCCGGCAAATCCTAAAATTATCACCACCGTGCACGGGGTGGGGTATAGGTATCGGAGAAATGATATGAACGATTTATTGAATAAGGTTTCTGATTAATTGGGGTCGTCGTTGAAAAATAAAATCATCCGCCACGGTAATTTTCCCATAGTTCTTATTCTGTGTAGTGCCTTGTTTTTCTTTCAGGCATCCCATGCCATTCCCTAACGGTATGCGGTTTTACAATGCCATTATCGGCGAAGATGAAGATCCCCTTGGACCTGACTTGATGCCCGAGGCCTATGTGAAATGTCTGAATAAAAAATGGGAACGTGTCAAGGACTTTGATTGGCGTGACTATGTGGATGCCGCCTGGGACGAAGGTGTTAACTTCAATTATTTCAAGGATGAAGAATTGTTGGCTATGGTTCTTTCGAGGTTGGAAGACGAGTTGCGACGCCAGTCGGATGATTGTGATTGTGACAAACCGGAAAACGAGACTGAACGGCTGGATAAGAAATACAGGGATTACTCCCGAAATTTACTGAATTTGGACAAGCCCTCAGTCCTTCCCGATTCCCTGAAGCCTGAACATCTGGTCAAGGAAAAGATTCACAAGGCATTATCACACAGGTTTTTGGAATTCGGTAAGAATGATAATTGAATATGATAACGTCATGTTGAACTGAAACACCATGCCTTTCGGATGCCCATGTTTTATTCGATTTCATAACCACCGGACCATTTGGTGCTGCAAGGAACGGTGCTGAAGAGATTAAAGCACCCCTGAACGATCTAATATTAATGACATGAACGATAAAATGAATCTGAATCGCAAGCCGGTGATCATTTTTAGATGGTGTATGTTATTCGAACAAGGGCACGACGCATCGTGCCCCTACGGGAGGACATTACTACGTGTAATATTCAATGCTTGAGACCATCGTAGGTGCACAATGCCTTGTGCCCAATAATGTGGCTATCTGGCCGCATCCACATAACAATCATCGTCTGCACCGTGTTCAAAGAAAGGTACTTCAAGGGTGTTGATCATTTTGTAATCAAACTATTTGACCTCTTCGACGGCAAATCCCGCACCTTTCCACGCATAAATTCCACCGCAATAGCGTTTCACGTTGGTATACCCCAGTTTTTTGGCCCAGACGGCGCCGTTGTGGCTTCGGGTGCATTTGACAAATCCACAGTAAACCACGATGAGTTTGTTTTTATCAGGCCCCAGGAGTTTTTCAAAATCGGCCTGGGTTTTTCCGTCGGTCTCCTTACTGCCAAAGGTGTCCATGTCCGGAATGGGAAAGAGGAACTGGACAGCCCCTGGCACATGGTTGGCCTTGTAGCTGCCTTCATATGGCATGGTGTCCACGATGACCATATCTGTTTTTGCATCCATGAGATGTTTGAGTTCATCGGTGGTGACAAGGCCATAATTGCCCTTGGCCACATCCCGGACCAGTTTTACGGCAATTTTTTCCGTTTCCACTTCTTTCTGGAACAGGTTCATATCAGCTGTGGCAGGCAGGCAGAGAACCATGATCATGAAACATGCTGTCATCATAGAGTTGAACCGGGTCATAACATTTCCTCCTTGGGATTATGGGACTGACGAAATATAAAATAGGCATGGATACGCCGGGCATAAAGAAAAAGAATGCCGACGGACATGAGCAAATCACGGTGGAATGAGGTGCGAAGGCTGCCAAATGCTTTGGCTTCAGGGTCTTTTGGGCCATAGCATCCGCAGTCTATATCAAGGCCAAGGTGCATGGCGTAAGCAAGGATGGCCATGAACATAAAAAGAAGCAGGGCCATGGCATGTAGGGCAGGGGGTCTATCCCAAATCATGCCGAAGCCCACCAGGACTTCGAGAATGGGAAGCCCGATGGCAAGGGGATCAATCAGATATCCCGGAACAACTCCAAAGGCGCTTAGAACCACGCTAAAGGATTCCGGATCTTTGAGTTTCAGGATTCCTGCAATGATGAAAAGAGTCCCCAGAACCAAGCGTATGATCCTGTCAAGCCAGTGTAAAAAAACATTGAGTTTCATGATGTTTCTGTCTGTAGTGTTAAATGTTTCGTGAATATTAAAAGAAAAGAAAAGGGAATGCCAATTGATAATGACGATCACGCCACATATCTGCATTGATTAAAGTGATGAGATGGGTCTAAGAGGAAAACAGGCCGTGTTTGCCTCTCAGGTCTTTAATCCTTTTAACACCGCAAAGGCCGGGTGGCCTATTGTTGGGCTGCATGAGCATGGGGAAAGATTGAGGTTGTTTCCGCAACTCTGACAAAGTCCCTTGCAGTTGTCCGAACACAGGGGGTGCTGGGGAAGACCCATGACCACCTGCTCTTGAATCATGTTTTTGAGGTCTATGACATCCCCCAAATAATATTCGGTTGCAATGTCTTCTTCCCGGATTTCAATGTCCAGCTCATCTTCGTCAGGGGCCGTGTCTGTGCCCGATGATTTCACGAATCCCATTTTGAATTTTCGTATGAGGGTATGCTCGAATGGTTCCAGGCATCGTCCACAGTCCATGCGCAGGGTGGTCGTGATCTGACCATTGACATCCACCACCTCATTGGCAAGAACCATGGCCGTGAGGTGGGCTTGAACCGGGGATGAGAACACATAATCACCCTGGATGATAAGGTCATCAAGAATGGGGAAGAGTTCAGCCTTGGCAGAGTACTCTTGAACAAGGCCATCCGGTGGAATGTGGGAAACCGAGATTTTCATAAGACCCCCTGCTCGTCTTAGTTGTTTTGGTTTTCAGGAGTTTTAACAATTTTATCCCAACCCATGGCCATGCGAAAGGAAAATACCCAGAACACAATGGACCAGCCCAGAAAAAAATTGGTAATGGCAATCTGGGATAAATGGGGATGTCGGTTGATGACGGCAATAATGGACGGGGTGAAATAAATGCAAAGAAAAATGCATATAAAGGTCAGCATGGTCTTATCCTCAAGTACGGATCGTTATTCGTTTCTATGCTCGTATCACATGGTTTTGATCGTAAATTTTTTATTATCTTTAACACAAAAAAAATAAATTGGAAATATGGTTCGTTGTAAAAATGCATTGAATCCTTTGTTTTTTAAGACTGAACCTCATCGGAGAATTCCTATAAAACATCCGGTATCGCTTGTATCTGACGATGAAATCGGATCAACAGGATCATCGTCGGTCTGGTTCGAAGGCGGGGAGTCACCGATGCTTCCCGGATTTTTTACGGGCCAGTTGGACGGGAAGTCCCCGTTCAGGTCTTCAGCCGGAGCTATCTCAAGGGTCAGGTCAAGTCGCGTGGTCATATTCTCTGAAACGGTCTGACCCTCAAAGGTCCTTGAATGATAACCCGGGGCCCCCACGGTGATATCGTAGGTGCCGGGCAGAAGCATTCGCTGGAAATAACCTGTTTGGGCATGGGAAAAAACCAGATGATCATTGTCACTGATGCTGACCCAGGCTTTGAGGGGCTCGTTACTGTCATAATCACGGATCTGTCCGCCGATGCCGGTATGAACGGTCTCCATAAAAGCGAGAATGGACTCACGGTTGGAGTCCCAGAGATTTAAGAGCAGATCGGCATCCGGGCTTTTATCCGTGCTTACCTCCACGGTCACATGATTTTCTCCAAGTCCCAGATAAGCCCAGTCCTGGAGGCTGCCATAAATTTCATACCAGACAGCGCCCCGGACAATGCCATTTTCGTAAAAACTATGGTCATACATGTCTGTATTGTTCATGGCATAGGCCAGAGAAATGCTCTGGAAAAGGGCGTCATCCGGGCTCAGGGCCAGGGTGTAGTCCAAGGGGTAGTTGACCAGAAGTGATCCGGTGTGAAAATTGGCAGACAGGGTTGAGCTGTCATCAAGGGTCCAGGCCATGAGCACCTGGGTTTCCGGTTCAAGCTCTGCCAGGGTATTGAAGGCGTCCGAGACAGTGATGCTGGCATCGGGAAAATTCCGGTTGAGGTCTGCCCCATGGGCATTGTACCTGTCCTGGGCCTCGTAGCCATCCGGATTCATCAGGGGCATGATCCTGATTTCCGTCTGGTTTAAAAGGAGTGTGGTCCGGTTGTCTGTGCCGTAGTTTTCCGTGAGATCACGGATCATTTCAAGGCAGAGGGCAAGCCCCACGGGCTCATCACCATGCATGCTGCCGATGAGGGTCACGGACGGTTCGGCTTCCTTGACAGAGGCATGATCCGAAAGTCGGACCCACCAGAGTTCCCGCCCTTGAACCGACTGGCCCGCGCTTTCAAGATGGCAGATGTCCGGGTAATCTTCGCTGATCTGTTCGAGAAGGGCCGTCAGTGTTTCGTAACTGGGATAAGACAGCCCCTTTGATCGTGCTTTGCTTGGGGGCGTTCTGGGATGAACCGGAACAGGGACACAGACATAGGCAAGGGCAACCACGCTTTTGTATTCATCCGGCGCCAGATAGGCCGTGACAACCTGGCCCCGGACCCCTGAAATATCAAGGCCCAGGCCTGTCAGTTT
This sequence comes from Pseudomonadota bacterium, assembly GCA_018818835.1. GTDB lineage: Bacteria > Desulfobacterota > Desulfobacteria > Desulfobacterales > Desulfolunaceae > JAHIRD01. The sequence goes on along the minus strand of JAHIRD010000019.1, from coordinate 40,021 downwards.
ATCAAGGTCGCTTCGGGTGCTTATAAGGATCTCATAGGGATTGCGATTGGAAAAAGGACCTGCCTCGGTGCTTTTAGTAAATAATAATCCAAAGATAAGAACAAAGACCAGAATGATATGAACCGTTTTTTTGATAAAAAAATCCTCCGTTTGAGATAGATGCTCTTAACATGAGTATATTTTTTTAAAAATGTCAAGAGTGATGGCGTCGTAAAAAGGTCCATAGCCATCCGTCGACTTTTTACGAGTTCATCACGCTTGTAAGAATATGGAGCCAGTGATATTCAATGTAACGTTGGGATAATCGAAATCAAAAGAACTAAATTCCAACAAACGGATGCACTGGACGCTCTCTCTTCGCCCCAGTGATCCTTGGCGATTGCTTCTGATAATAATCAAGGGGAAATATGACCGATGGTAGAAGAAATCCTTTCTGGTGGTGGTGTCCGGTTAGTCAGAAACCATGTGATGGTCTCGGATGGCGTTGCGCTTAATCTCTATGATTTCAGCCCGGATAAGGGCTCCCAGGACGCTCCGGCAGTGGTCTTTGTACCGGGATGGGTGTCGTTGATCTCAGGATGGATTGATGTGTTAAAGGTTTTGACACCCCGGATGCGCGTGATTTATCTTGAAACCCGTGAGAAATACAGCGCTTGTATTCCAAAGGGCCCATTGCCCGAATTTACCTTGGAGCGCATGCGAAAGGATTTGGAGGAGGTGCTCTTACAGGTTCTTCCGGGAGACACTCCCTTTGTTCTTGCCGGCAGCTCCCTTGGCTCAACGATCATTCTGGAATACCTGAACCGGGGAAACGGGCGGATTCCCGAAAAATCAATTCTTGTATCACCCATCTCACAGGTGGACTTTCCCTTTTGGGCCCGGATGCTCATCCGCTTTTTCCCACCTGCAGCCTATTCCCTGATCAAGCATGCCATTATTTTTTATCTGACACGCTTTAAGGTGGATAAACACAAGGAACCGGAACAGGCGGAAAAATATAAGGGGACTCTTTTGGCGGCGGAACCCTACCGATTGAAGGCCAACGCCCAGGCACTTTCAGGTTATTCGGTCTGGAACAGGCTCGGTCATGTGACATCGGAGGTGGTCCTTGTGGGAGCCCGGACCGATAAACTCCATGGCCTTGGAGATCTTGAAAAAATGGTTGAAGGACTCCCCATGGCCCGCCTTGAGGTCATGGGGAGTAACCTTGAAACACATAGTGAAAAGCTTGCTTATGTATTACTGGAGGAACTTGAGCCGGACCGGATAAAGACCTGGGGCCGACGGGGAGGGTGTTGAGTCGCCATTCCGGGTCCTTGGATTTCGGATATTCTGACAGAACGGAAGGTCTCGGCCAAGTCCTGGGTCGCAATGGTGGTAAAATCCGGGACCATGGAATAGTCGGGCAGCTTGATGCCGGTTCGGATTTTGACACCGTTGCCCAGGTTGCAGTATTTGCCCACCTTGACATCGTCCTCGATTAAAATCTGGTGGCCCATATGGGTGATGTAGCCCACATTACATCTGTTTCCGATTTTACAGTTCACGCCCATGACAACACCGAATCCGATGATGGTGTTGTTGCCGATACTGCTTCCGCACGTGATGTTGGCTCTGGCTCCGATCAGGGTATTGTCCCCGATGGATATGGGTGCAAGGATGACCGTCCCCGGTTCAGGTTCAATGTGTCCATAGAGGATGGCCCATCCCCCGATCATACAGTTTTTCCCGAATGACAAGAGTTCGAGGTCGCTGATAAAGGAACTGGAAATCCCGGAACTGTAATCCAATTTAACGCCGAAGAGTCTCAGGCAGGTATACCGCAAAAGATCGTTGGTGAAAATGACCCGGTTAAAGGGCATGAGAACGTATTCTGTGATGGTCCTGCTCAAAAACCAGGTAAAGACATGTTTGTCTTTGTTGAATTTGTATGTCCCGGGTTTGAGTGGGGGCAGGCAGAGCCGTTTGACGGTTCCGGCCAGGAGGATCAGGGTGATGATGAACAGGTAAAAGGCGGTCGGGTAAGTGAAAACAACCCAGGGCAAGCCCAGCCCATGCCCCCATTGTATCAGTAAATATCCGGGAATCATGGATAACCCGTACAATAAGACACCCACTGAGATAACCAGCAATTCGTAGGCCATTTCAAGAATACGCACGCCATTCCTCCCTATTTACTTTCCTTAAGAGCATACCTTTCCAAGAAGAATTTTATTTATAGTTTTTTGTGCCTTTTAACAAGGTTTTTATGGGTGACAGATGTTTATGTTGTCATTAAATGGTGAAGGTCGTGTAAAAAAAGACCTCCTTTCTTTATGTTTGACCGGATGTTTTTATGTCCTTCACATCCGGCCAAAGATCATGGCTTGTATCGGACAGGTTTATCTTAAAGCCTCTTTATTGAACTTGGAACTGCTGATTTCCTGATTGTAAGTGATAGACGCAATATGAAGGCCTGTCCATTCCTTATCATCGGTTTCGATCATGCGGACATCAAAGGGGGTAAGGATGCCGTCAACCACTCGAATGTCATGATTTTCAAGACGTTTTAAATATTTACCTTTTTTGAAAAAGTCGATCCTCACAACAAAAAAATCCTTCTGGCGTACATATAAAATGACTTTGTCGTAGACATTGTCTTTTGTTGTAGGGGTGCCTTCAATGCGGTAACAGGGAAAAGTCAGGGTTGTCTCGTCCGATAGTTGGGTGTAGGTGTAATCATTGATTTTTCGGGAAGAGAGGTCTTCATAAGAGAAATGAGAATTGACAAAGGATTTTTCCTTGCCCGATGCGGTGATTCGTTTGACTTTTCCCGAAGACATCATCAGCCACTGGTCGTCTTCCTTGTCCGGATGGGAGTGGGTCAGTAGTTTTAATTTGGAGGGCTTGGTGAATGTGATTAAGGTTTTACTGTCGTTTTTTGCAGTTTCCACGGCTTCCAGGTTGAATTCTTTATCAATGATACTTCCACCTGAGTGTATGCTCATTTTCATGTCGCTCATTGTTGTGGTCGACTGGGGGAGATTGTCACTTTTTTCAACGATCTCCCTGGCGGTGAGTGCAAGAACTGTCTGGGTGCTGAAGAGAATCAAGAAAATGATGAATAGGATGTTTTTTTTCATAATGGCTCCTTAATCTTTATAATTATGAAATAACGGTTGAATATAAATCCTTATACCACTGAAATCGTATATTCCGGTTAATGCTAAAACGCATAACGTACCTTCCATATAAGGCTGTCGTTGTTTCTGAAATAGTAAAATATCGAGGCAGTATTGTTTCTCGAATCACTTTCTCCCTCAATGTGGATGTAGGATAGGTTTGTGGAAAATCCATTGAGAAAATCGTATCCGATCTTGGGCCAAAGGGTGTATCCCTTTTGTTTGGTATCATACACCCCCGAAATGGACAATGAGAGATGGTTATCAAAATAGCTGTCTTCAAGGCGCATGATGAAAAGATCCGTGATCATGGGGGGCGAATATCCGTCCTTTAAAAAAAAACTCTGAAACCACTCCAGGGTCAGGACCGTATCTCCTTCGTGATCTTCAAGGAGTTTGTAGAGAGGGATAAAATAATTGCAACCCAGAGTATAGGACAAATAAGGCGCTGTATCCACTTCAAAGGGAAGGACAAAGTCATCATCAGCGACACCTGACTGGTCCACCGTGGTCGGTTTATTTGGGGAGAACGCAGCTTCACCTTGTATGACAAAGGTGTCGATTGCTTTAGAAAAATCCATGCCAAAGTAGGTGATGGTGTTACTCCGGGCCTCTACCTCGACGGAAACCGGTGAACCTTCTTGTATCAGAGTCCGGACAGGAACATACAAGAGGTCCGTGTCCGGCCCATGGAACACACTGACTGAGAGATCCGTATTGAGTATGGTGGATGTCAGCCGTGCCCCGAATGCTGCATTGGAAAGTTCAGGATCAAGTTCCTGGGGATCATCAAGGATAATAGGCATAGGGTAGTTGTCAATTTTAACATGCCAGTAGCTGCCGTTTTTAGCCAGGTTTGGTGGTGTATGGAATGGCACCATCACCAGTTCCAGGTTTGAGGATCCCATGAACAGCATGCCGGAAAGGGAAAAGACACCTTCCTTGTATTCATCGTCGTCTTTGTAAAAGGATTCACGCATGTCATAGGGGTTGAAATAGGAGGTGGGATTGAAAACATCCCCTGTGCCCCAACCATAAATCTGGTTGCCCAGCCGGATCCGGAGCCGGTCTGTGCTGTAATGGACATAAAATTCGTTCAGGGAAAGTTCAGCCGATTCTCCGGATATCTTGAGATTTCGGGATACATTGGAGTCCGAACTGTAGGGATAAATCTTTTTATCGTCCCTGAAAAAAGACGAGGAAAGATAGATATCCGGTGCCATGAACACGTGAAGGGCATCTGTTCCGTATCGAAGTTTTAAATGTCCCCTGAGCTCGTTTTTTTTATTGGCTTCATCAAATGTGGAATCCCTGTGCTCAACCTGGAAGAGATTTTCAAACTCCAGGAAACCTTCCTTGGTCAATTCGGGTTCATCTCCGGAAACAGTTGAAACGGAAACGGTCAGGCAGAGAAAGATCAGGCCCAGATAACAACAAAATGTCCTTTTCGCAGACGATGCAATCATTTGAAATCCTATGTGATTGTTTCGGTGATGCAGTGATTGTGTGTGACTTATGAATATGTCTTCATGTGTAGAATGGATACCTTCGTTTCCTTTAAATGTCAAATGCTATCTTTCGGTTTATGTAATTATTAATCTGTAATTACAAACATGTATGATGGAAATGAGAAAAAATGCAAGGGGTTGGAAACCCAGGAAATTTCCTCGAACTGATGGATGAAGATGGTATGCAGTTCGTATACAGTATCACAAGCATGATGTGATTGATGAGTATTATGATCGATTATTCCTAATCCATTGTTTCAAAAAGGAGTTTTTTTTCATTGGAAACAGCCTCCACAGGTCTTATGGTAGACCGGGGGGAACGGATGGCTGGTTTGAATACCAGTATCAGAGACGGGAGGATGAACAGATCCCCGAGAAGAGCGAAAAACATGGCCAATCCGGCCAAAGCTCCAAAGGCAATGATGGGCTTCACCGATCCTGTTATCAGTACACAGTAGGCAATGCATAGAATAATGGATGTCATGACAATGGGTTTTCCCGTGTCCTTGAACGTTTTTATGACAGCTGATTGTGTATCCATTCCAGCCAGGGAGTTTCTTCGGAACCAGGTGATGAAATGAATGGTATCGTCCACAGCAATACCTATGGTTACACTTGCAATCATGATGGTGGATCCATCAAGGGGGATATCAAGCCAGCCCATGATGCCCAGGGTCACGAAGATGGGGAAGAGGTTGGGGATCATGCTGATCACCGTGAGTTTCACATTTTTGCATAGAAAAAACATCATGATGAATATCAAAACGAATGCCGAACCGAAACTTCGAGCCTGGCTGATTTTCAGGTTTTTGTCCATGGTGATATAAAGGGCGGAAAGGCCTGTGAATGTATATGTCATACGATCCCCCAGAAGGGGCTTTACATGGTTGTCCATGTAATGGGTAAAGGACTTGGACTCAGTGGTGGAACCGAAACAGGAGGCAAAGGAGATGCGGGTTTTCATCCTGTCCGGAGAGATGAGCCGCTTGAGGATACTCTCGTCTCCTATCTCAAAATAATCCACCACATCCTCCGGGTTGTCCGGGATGATATCAAAGGCCTTATTCCCTTCGTTGAAGGCCCGGTTGATTTCCTTGATATAATCGGCCACGGAAAAAGAGGTGGTGAATCGTCCACTCATCTCGTCCATGACATCGATCTGGATTTTTTCGATAAGCTTGAGGCTTTCAGGATGGGTGAAATCAAACTGGGGCGATGTGGCCTCAAAAACAACTTCCACGGGCACGGTTCCCCGGATGTTGTCTTCAATAAATCGGATATCCTGCTTGATTTTATTGTCATCTTTCAGATAGCTGACAAAGTCTGTTTCGAATCGGAGCTTGAGAATGCCCAGGGAGGTTATGATGGTAATAAGCAAAAAAAAGACACTGATGATTTTGTAGTGCCGGGTAACGTTCTCGCCTAAAAAAACGAGGACTGACATAAAATAGTCCTTTTTGAAAATAGGTGTGTGCTGCTTTTTTAGATCAAGGCCTTTTTCGATGCGTTTCCTGAAAACCATCATCAGGGTGGGAAGAAAAACAATGGTCATGATAAAGGCGGTCATCACGCCAATGGATGTAAAAATTCCAACAATTTTCACGGGCCTGACCGTGGTGGTCACAAAGGAAAGATAACCGATGCCCGTGGTCATGCTGGTGAACAGGCAGGGAAACCAGAGGGTTTTGGCAGCTTCAGCCACAGCTTCTTTGTGGTGGCCGCCATTTTTTCGGTAGCACTCCTTATAATATGACAGGATATGTATGGAGTCTGCAATGGAGATGGCCAAAAGGACCGGGGCGATAATCACGGTGACCGTATTGATGCTTTCCCCGCACATGATCAGAAAGCCGATGCCCCAGATAACTGTCACCGAGACATTGATCTGGCCAAGAATGGACAGGGTGAAATTTCTGAGCATCATGTACACCACGAAGATAATGATGAAAAAAGTGATGGGCGTGAATCGTGTATTATCCGACGTGGTGAGTCCTTCGATCTCCACCTCAAGGTAGGGCCCCCCCGAATAATAGAGGGTCGCGTTGTTTCCTGCCACTTGTTCAGCCTTGTCACGCAGGGTGTTGAGAATGTCTTTTTTGAGTTCGTTGGACGCGATGGGGGCAAGTTCAATCATGATGGCTGTGGTGGTGCCGTCCTTTGAGATAAGATTGCCCACAACCAAAGGATGAGCCATACATTCTTTCCGGATGGTTTCCAGATTGGCATCGTTAAGTTCCATATCATCGGGTACAAGTTTGAGAAAATCCACCGTGTCACCATTACCCTTTGGAATTTCCTCCTCGGTCAGGCTCATCACGGTCTCCACGCCATCCATGGATTTGGCCGCCCGGGAAATGCCCTGGATAATGCGTATGTTTTTTTGGGTGAAAATATCATCGGCTTTGAATACAATGGCAGCAATCTCGTCATTGCCGAACTGCTCCTGGAACTGTTTGTAAAACACGATGGCCGGATCATCTTTTTCAAAAAACATGTTCACATGGTTGAAATAACGCTGTTTTGTGTAAAAATAGCCAAAGGGAAGGGTACAGATGATTATAATAATAGCTATATATTTGTAATAACGAACAATACGATCTATTAAAGAATTCACGAGGAGCCATCCTGGGATGAAAAAAAATTGATAAGGAAATCCTAACTGGTGGTGCTCTATCCGGATTTCGGATGTGAAGACATATTCATATCTCTGGGAATGGATATCTTTGTTTTAAACAAATGTCAAATAATATATGGCCACCCATTAATATTTAAAATCCTGTTATATTAAGTAGCTATAGGTTTTGATGCCATCGTGCTCTTTCTGAGATATCTGCTTGACGGAATATTTGAATAGGATATATAAAAAGTATACAGCTATGACAGGGGACAGAAAAGTGAAAAAATCATCAATGAGAATAAGTGACCTGATCACACGAACGGGAGTGCCCAGAACCACCATTCACTATTATCTCCGCAGTGGCTTGCTGCATGCCCCGGATAAAACGGGTAAGACCATGGGCTATTATAATGAAAGTCACGTGGCTCGCCTCAACTTTATCTCAAAAATGAAAAAAAACCTGCCCGGGCGCTTTATCAAGAAAATGATTGCAAACGGAGAAATGTCCGGCAAGGAATCGTTCATCGATCCTCGGACGGATGGCGAGGATTCTCCATTAAGGTCATCCAGGCTGCTTCGGAAGAAACAGATCATCCGGGGTGGGGTTTCTATTATTTCCCAAAAAGGCTACCGGACAACCACCATCAATGATATTACCCATGCCTTGGGAATCTCCACAGGTGCATTTTATATTTATTTTAAAAACAAACAGGAACTTTTCGAAGCGGTGGTCACCGATGTGCTTGAGGACATCAATACTCGGTTCAGGGACGCCATCATGCATGAAAAAGACCCCCTGAACCGCATGTTTATCAGGGCCCATGTGTTTTATGCAAATTACCAAAAATACAGTGAAATTATTAATTGCCTTCGTTCAGAGACCAGCCGGGATGTCTGGGCCGGGAATATGGTTAAAAAAGCATACGAGGATATGACAAAACCCTTGATTGAAGAAGTGCGATCCCTTATCAATGCCGGAATATTTCGAGACATCGAGCCGGAGCTTTTTTCCTATACCATGGTGGGGATCATTGAAATGATGTCCCTGCGCATGACCTTTGACGAAAAATACTCCTATGAAGAAATCGACCGGTTTCTTCTGGACATGATCGTCAAACGGTTTCCTTACATTCCCCCGGATCAGTCGGCACTGATATAATCGTTTAAATCTTGAAATCGCCCGAAACTGGTAGGGGCAATCCCCCCGTGGGTGCCCTTGTTCACACAAAAGATACCTCATGGGTATAGATCAAACACCATAATTAGGATGATGCAACGTTCCCTTCGGTGACATTTAAATGCGACGCTATCAGGGCTCTTTACGTTTGAATATCCGAGACAGAATTCCCACCAGGGCAATAAAGCCGACAATGACAAATTTCTTGGCTGCGATGAGCAGGCCGATGAGTTTGGCGAACAATCCGGTTTTGGCCCCGATGCCGCCGGCAACCAGGGCAGCCAGGCCATAGGCCGCGGCCTTGTCAGTTTTTGAATTGTATTCGGAATACCGATGGCCCGGGTTGAAGTCTGTGAAGGCAATGACCTGGTTCATGTCGTTTGCAATGGCTGAAACCTGGTTTATTCCGGCCACAGCATTGAGAACAAGGACGCCTTTTCTGCCGAGAATGCGGACATTGTAATTAAGGGTGTGGACGGGGTTTTCTCCGAAGCTCAACTCTTTGGCCCAGTAAAGTTTGTGCGACTCCTTATCGTAATAGGGCTTGGCCGCCCATCCTACAAATTCCATGGATTCATAGCCCAGCTTTTCCCGTTCCTTATTGGCCTCGGCCACGCCGTCCTTCATCTCTTTGAGCAAATCTTCGTAATCAATGCTGTCGGCATCTTTATCCGAAACATAGCCGTCTTCCTCATAGGTGATAATCACTCCCCAGCCATCTTCAGTAAGGGGACTGATGTCCGAGGGGAAAAGCATGCCCAGGGTGCCGTCACCTTCAGGGTTTCCCCAGGCCATGACCAGAACCCGTTCGGTGTCTTCAGGGTCCAGATAACGGAATGATTCGGGTAATTTTAATGTGGCGATTCCATCGGGAAGGTCAATGTCTCCGTGCTGGTAATTCAGTGTTGCTTCAAATTCAGCCAGGGTCATTTCTGTGGGCTGTGGGTCTTCGGCATAAGCAAGGGGTGTCAAGACAGCCAGGAAAAGACAAAGAAATACCAGTGCTGATTTTTTCATCACATATCCTCATGAGTTAGGTCATTTATAGGCACAAACGTTAAACGGTTTGAATTGATAACTCATTTGTAACTTTATTGTCAATAAATGACACGCAATGAACCCCAAAATACATGCGGAGCCTTTAAGACTGTTTCGATAAAGAATCTTAAAGGTCCGGTCCAATATTGGACGTATTGATCATGGGAGCTTTTCCCGTCTCTGGGAATCCAGAAAACCGCCTTCGGCCAATAAGGCGACATCGGCTTGTGTCAGAGGCATGTCGGCCAAAAGTCTCGGGAAAATGAGATCAAAGGCGGTTCGGTTGAAATAAAGAGCCCCTGCCGGAACTCCGATAACCCTGCAGGTCCCGATCTGGCCAATCAGAGTCATGGCTCCGGGGAGGACCGGTGAGCCGTAGATCTCGTTTACCATGCCGGCGTCCAGAAGAGCAGCCCGGGTGACATCGTCGGGGTCCACGGACAGCCCGCCGGTGACCACAAGGACCTCGGCTCCCCGTGTGATCAGATCCTGGGCGGCACAGGCGATTTTGTTTCGGTCATCCGGAACAATGACCCGATCAACGACCTGGAGCTTGAAATGACGTGCACAATTGTCCAGAATCGGTGTGAAGCCATCCTGGACAAGGCCCTGGGCCACCTCGGTTCCGGTTACAAGGATGCCCATGTGTTTTAACCTGTAGGGCTCAACCCAGAGGAGCGGTCCGTCTTCAAGGACTTTCATGGCCGATTCGAACAGGGTTTTCGGGAGATAAAGGGGAATGGCCCGGGTTCCTGCCACGGTCATTTTTTTTGTGACGGGTATGAATGAATGCTTTGTTGCACACATGACACCCTGGTGCCGGTTAAATCGAATTAAGCGCTGTGTGTCAATACAAAGGACTCCATCTCTGTCAGCTGTAAAATCAATCTTCCCTTCATGGGGGCTCGGATCAAAGGAGATTCCGTCACCTTTCATGGCCTTGGCAAAGGCAAGGGCCGCATCGTTTTCATGGATATGGGTTTTGTCGGATGGCCCGTCCCCCTCCACGTAGATATGCTCCTTACCCATGGACTTCAGTAGATTGATATCACCTGGTTTGATGGTGTCACCCTTGTTGAGCGCAGGGCCTTTGCTGACACAGGCCTGGATCCGGGTCATATCGTGCAGAGCTGTTTTCCCCGAAGCATTATCCACAGAAATGGGCGTCAAACCCGAAGAATTCTCACGGGCTTGTGAAAAAGGGACCTTGCCCTGGCAGGCCTCGCAACGACCGGCCTCGGATCCTCTGTAACTTTCCCGGCAGGAATCACAGATGAAAATTTTTCCTTTTTTCGGGAATTTGTCACGATCGACCTGGATTCGCTCAACCTTATATAGTTTCGGACCGGCCTCTATGATTTCTTCAAAGAGTCTTTTTTTGTCCTGTTCCTTTTTTGGTTTGAGTTTCATGGCCCAGGTATGGGCTTCGGGCCAGTTTTTCAATCGTGAGGGATCCATGGCCACACGAACTCCCTGGCCGGTGTATTTATCGTAAAACATGAGTGCAAACCGGCCGGTGTCGATAATCTGAAGCCAGCCGTTTCCGATGGTGCAGGGGGTCAGTATCTGGATGGCATCGGGTAGGCAGGCCCGTGTTTCGGCAATGACATCGTAAAAACCCTCTTCAGGTAAATTACGGTAAGCCAACTCCACCATGAAACCCCCACAAACCATGCCCGGAGCCAGATGCCCGTGAAACTGTTTAACCTTTGCCAGATAGTCATCGATTGCCATGCCGCGTATCTTCATTTTAAATCCTTTCCGAATATGTCATTTCGGTATTTTATCCACCACCCGTTCGAGAGGCTCACTGAATCACACGAAGAGCACAGCGCGGCACAGCCACAACCAAAAAAAAATATAAAAATCACCCTAATATACTCGCGCCCTAACTCTGGCCTGGGACAAGAATAATGACTCAACCCATTTGCCCAGCTTTCTAAAAGCTGGCCGCCGGAGGCATGTTTTTCTTCATGACCTTTTCCAATCCACAGGGCACAAACCGGTGTATGGGGGTGCCTATGAAGTCCCGATGGGTATTTTTAGTCAAGTGGTTGACATTGATGCCGTATACGTTTCCATCGTAGATCAAGCCAAAGCCGTGGGGAATAAGGACCGACCCGATTCGAACCTGGTCTGAGACCTCGATTTCACCCACTGCACTTCCGGCTTCGGTTGTTACCCGAACAGAGTCGCCATTGTCAAGGCTAAGTTTTTGTGCATCCGTTGGGTTGATCGCAACGGTACAGGCACGTTTTCCCTTGTTCCATTCGGGATTGCGCATGAGGGTGTTGATGTTGGTGTCCATGTGACGGCCCGCATTCAAGACAAAAGGAAAGTTATCGGGCATGCAGAGGCCTTCAGTTTCGCTTTGGGCATCAATGCGTTTGGCCAAGTCTTCCATTTCCGGAACAAGAAGCTCAATTTTACCCGAAGGGGTTCGAACCGCATCCAGGTTGTTTGCCACATCAGCCGTTCCGACCCATAGCCCCTGGGGAGAATCAAGAATGGCTTGGAAAATTCTGTCACCCATGTCAAACCCAGTCTCAAAACCGATCCGAGCGGCATTTTTTCTAAAGGCTTTGGGTGCGGTCATCATCATGCCCCACAGGGCTGCAAGGGCGGCACTGTTCCAGTGTTTACCCAGTGTTTCGGCAAGAATGAATGTCATTTTGGGCAGGTGCTCGGGATGGGTTCCGATCCACTCCATGAGTTTGGCGCCAAAGGTCATTCGGTCCTGGGCTACGGCTTCCAATACCCCAGCGGGGATTTCCGGGACCAGGCCCAGCTTAAGGGCCAGCCGTGTAAAGATCTGGGACGATTCCAGGCATTGTTCCGGGGGCTGAACAACAGGGCGTCTCATTTGAAAGTAGACATTGGGATAGGTCATGGGGAAAAATGTCCCGTCCCAGGACTCATAAAAGGTTCGGCAGGGCAGAACATAATCAGCCAAACGTGCCGTCTCACTCATGACAATGTCATGGACCACCAGGAGGTCAAGGCTGGAAAAGGCTTTTTCCAGGGCCTGGGTGTCCGGCCAGGCCCGCAAGGGGTTGCATGCACTGACAATGATGGCCCGAAGCCTCTCGGGATGATCGCTCAGGATTTCTTCAGGAAGCACACTTGGCGGAAACGATCCAGCGGCAGCCGGCGGCATGTTTGTAGTCACGGTCCGCCAGGTTTTGGGGTTGCGCTCGTCCGCATGAAACCCCATAGGCATGACCATGCCAGGGATGATGTTCCCGCCCCGTTTACCGAAAATGCCGCAAATGGCGCCTAAAATATTCATGAAATATGAATTGAGGGTGCTGTGTCGTCCCATGTAGATGCCCAGGTCCGGGTGCACACTCCAGCGTCTGGTGGTCATCAGTCGACATAATTCATGGACGGTTTCATAGGAAAGTTCGCAGACCTCAATGGCAGAACGGACATCCATGTTTTCAAACCAGGGACGGATGGTTTCAAACCCTTCGACATGGGCCTCAATATAAGCTGTGTCCTCCCATCCTTGGGCCAGGATAAGGGCGATCATGGCTTTCATCAAAAGGGCGTCGGTTCCGGGCCTGATGGCCAGATGTATGTTGGCAATGGCTGCGGTTTCGCTACGTCTGGGGTCAATCGCCACCAGAAGTCGCTCCGGATCCTGACTGATCTTTTTCAGTATTTTCCGGGCCTGGGGTATCTGGTGGCTCTGCATTCCGTTCCAGCCCCATGCCACGAGCATCTCGGTTTCATGGTCATCCGGTCCGGTGATGTTGTACTGTTTTCCGAACATGCGTCCTTGAAGCCACCAGGATCCGCTGAACTCCTGGCCCCCTGAGCTGTACATGTATTGTGACCCCAGGCTCCGGAGCAGGCTGACACCAAATGCCGCTTCAAAATGACCGCCCTGGGCGCTGGAGCCCAGGTAGGCCAGAGACCTGGGGCCGTGCTCATCTATGGTTGCTTTTAGTTTTTCGGCAATTTCGTCAAGGGCCTGATCCCATGAAATGGGAACAAAGGTGTTGTTCACCTTTTTCAAGGGTTCAGTGAGGCGTCCTTTGGGATACTGGTGATAGATGACGTTTAAGCCTTTACGACAGGCATAGCCTTCACTTCGCGGATTTTCCTTGTCCGGGCGGACCTTGATCATGGTATTGTCTTTGACCAGGATTTCCAAACCGCAGTTTTGTGCACACAAGACACATCCTGTTTTATGCCATGTTTCCATGGGGTCCTCCTTCTTAATAGGTGATTGGTTCATTAAAATTCAATGTAACGGGTTTGATAACTGTGGACAAGAGGCATATATGACTTTAAATAGGCCAAAACGGACATCTTATGTCCCGGTCCAATCGGGTTGACGATGTATGCTCGAATCGCCTTAAGTATTCATTGGGTTTCAATGAATCCAGAGTCGGACCGGGTTCATTGGCGCAAAGATAGGTCCCCTGCCTATGTTTGAATGTGTGTTTACGCTTCCATCCGTAAATAGCAATAGCGTGTCTATACGTTTAACGCCAACTAATCCGGCCTTTTCAATGAATCACTGTGTGGTCACGAAAGTATCGTTCACGGATCACGGAAAGAAGATTCTGCAGTGAATGATCATCCCGGCAGGAGAAATTTTGATAGAGGGCCGGGGCGATGCCACTGAAAGCATCCACCAGTTCCGGATCAAAATGGGTGCCTTTATCCTTGTGCAGGATTTCCATGGTCTGGTCCAGGGATAAGGGCTCTTTGTATGGACGCTTGGATGTGAGGGCGTCAAAGACATTGGCGATGGTGAATATCCGGGCCACCATGGGGATTTCATCTCCCACCAGACCGGCAAAATACCCGCTGCCGTCGTACCGCTCATGATGGTAAGCCACCACCTGGTTGGCGTCGTCAAGCCACTGGGATCGGTTGACCATGTCAAGGCCGAAACGGGTCTGGTTTTTGATGGTCTCAAATTCCTCGCTGTCCAGGCGCCCCGGTTTGTGCAGAATGGTGTCCTGGACACCTATTTTACCCACATCATGGAGAAAGGCCCCCTTGATCAGACCCTGGATTTTCAAGGGTTCAAGCCCCACGGTTTCTGCAAGGCTGACGGCGTAAAGGGTGACCCGGTAGTTATGGGTTTCGGTATCGCTGTCCCTCTTGGAAATGGCACTGCCCAGCATTTCCAGGGTTTCCATGTTGGAATGCAAAAGATTGAGGGCCAGATTGCCCATTCTGTGGGTGAGGGACATAATTACGGGAAACAGTATAACCGTGGTCAACAGAATCATGATAAAGACTCCGGCAGCTGACCAATACGCTGCCATACGGGCCTGGGAAAGGACCTTGGGCGACACACTGAAAATTGTTTCCACATAGGCCATGGTACCGATTCCGGTCACCTGGATGGGTGTGGCTGTGATGATGTAACGCACCCCTTGGAATGTGCAGGTGTCCTGCTGGCGGGTCATATTTGCCTTCAGGGCCAGAGAGGCACTCGCTTTTTGGTTATTGAGATCTTCAGAAGGGGGGGACTGGGGGTCGATCACCGAGGCGATTCGTTCAAAATTATTATTATAGATATCTACGGATCTGAACTGTCCCAGGTTTTCGGACCATTCAGAATCCATGAAAAATGCATTCAAATCCTGTTCAAGCCTACTTTTTTCCTGCCACATCGGGGTCTGGGTCACCTGGGCCACGTGCTTGTCAAGCTGACCCATGACAAGCACGGCTTTCTGGGATATCTCATTCATAAGAATTCTGTTCTGATACCATCCGGAAAACCCGCCGCTAACCAGGGCCAGAATCAGCCCTGCCCCTGCCATCCGTCCTGCAATTTTTTGGTGAAATGTTCTGATATTCATGGTTCTATCAATGGTTTTGACCATGCAGAAATCCTTAATTTATGTTCGTTGGCGGCCCATTGGGGAATGGGTTAAAACCCTTTGTCACATTTTAGTGTTGAAAGAGCCGCTCGAAACAAAGTCTATAAAAAAATGATTATGCCCCCATGTGATATTCAAACAGATAGAAAATTGGGGATTAAAAATCAATATAAATGTTTTTTAACGTTTTTCATGCCTGTCCGGAATAAACTCCCACAGGCTTGTCCCTAACCTATTGGGGCCATTTTTATTATTATATGTTTTTGGTGATGCAAATGGCTTGACATGACGCGAAAACAAAGTTACGGTAACGCCGTTACTTTTTTAAATTTGTTTTTATATCAGGGGAATACTTGACTGTGCCAAAAATAAAGCGAAGTCCAAAAGAAATTGAGGCAGTGAAAATCAGCATCCTTGAAACGGCCCTTGAAATCATCGCAAAAGACGGGTTTGATCATCTGAGTATGCGTAAATTGGCCTCACGGATCGGAATTGCGGCAAAAACCATTTATAATTATTTTTCCAACAAGGAAGAAATCTATATCATGGTACTCACCCGGGGTTTTGAGATCATGTATGAAAAGGCCATTGAAACAGGAACGGTCTATGATGATCCTTCGGAAAAATTTGCGGCCTTGTGCCGCGAGTATGTCCGATTCGGGATCACAAACAAGAATTATTACAACATCATGTTCAACCTTGACGTCCCCAAGTACACGGATTACCTGGGCACCCCCCTGGAACCTGCGGCTTATCAGGAAAAAACCACAGCCCTGAAGCTCGCTGAATTGGGGCTTGGGCTTCTCAGCGATGTGACCCGATCATCCGGGCAGTTTCCGGATACGGACATACCCTATCTCCTTTTGAAATTATGGAGCCAACTTCACGGCATTGTATCTTTGTACAACAGCCGGGTCATGCAGGAAGTCAGTGACCAGGCTGACCAGGCCCTCAAACGCATGACAGATGATCTCATCGCACCTTATATAACCAGAGAGAATAGGACAGAGCCATGAACACGAAACCCTTGTTTCTTGACATCAAAGGCAATGCACTGGACGACGGACCCGGTATACGGTCTGTGATCTTTATGAAAGGCTGTCCCCTGGATTGTTTGTGGTGCCATAATCCGGAAAGTAAAAAACCAGGTCCGGAATTGTCATTTGATCCCACGGTATGCCTGGATTGCGGAACCTGCCGGGAAACCTGTAAACTGGGTGCTATCGATAAAAAGAACCTGTTTTTTATTGATAGGGACCTGTGCAGCCTGTGTTATGCCTGTGTGGAAAGCTGCCCATCCGAAGCCCTTTCAAAAGTGGGGCAGGAAGCGGATATCTCCATGATCTGTGAACAGGTTTTTAAAGATCTTGTTTTTTATCAGACATCAAGGGGCGGTGTCACCATATCCGGGGGGGAGCCGGCTCTTTACATGGACTTTTTGTCCGATTTGTTGCAGGCCTTGAAAAAAAAAGGCGTCCATACCCTGGTGGAAACCTCGGGCCATTTTGATTTTAATCGCTTTGAGAAAATGGTTCTTCCCTATACAGACACGGTCTATGTGGATATCAAATTCGTGGACCCCTCTCTCCATAAAAAATACTGTGGGATCAGCAACCATCTGATTCTGGATAATATCAGGAAACTGTGGGCCTTATCCCAAAACAAGGCCGTGGAGCTTCGTGTCAGGACACCCCTTGTTCCGGGAATCACGGCCACGGAAGAAAATATTGCAGGCCTTGTTTCATTTTTACACAGCGTGGGGATCCCTGAACTCTTTCTTCTGGAATACAACCCCCTTTGGCAGGACAAGTTAGCCAAACTTGGAATGGGGAACCCTGTGAAGGGTGATGCAGTCCTTGGAACTTGGATGGACAAGGACCTTCTGACTCGTCTGAAACAACAGGTCAGGGACGCTGGAATAAAATGTGCTTAAAGGAGCTTAAAATTTATGAAAGGTAAAATGGTATACATCACCGGAGACTCACGTGGAATTGGCAAAACGTTTTGTTGATATGGATGTCAAGGAGTTTGAATCCGTCATGAAAATCATTGTGTTTGTCACCATCAACAGGGATATGCAGCTGGGATTGATTGAACGGGCGGAATACGGACTTTGATGCGCGAGTGCCTGGCCATAAAGACATGGAGATGTATCATTTAAGGGGTGTTTGGGCCCATGGGGTTGGGGAGGGCGAAGAATTTTTCTCTGGCATTGAATTTTATTTTTATAAGGGATATAAAACGATGACATTTATTTCACGAAGGGCAGTTGAACCGCCGGAACGTGAAAATTAAGGATGAATTGAATATTTTGGCGTTCCGTGTTTTTCCACGTGGTTAGGGGATGGGGGAGAACCGCCCTGTTAGGGGCGTTCTGCTTTTTTACGCAGAAAACGCCGTATGAATCAGGATCAGGTACCCACGGGAGACGGTTTTATGAAAACACTATTGAGTCTGTTTGGAAGATTCTTGTATACGATAATGGGTTGGCGGTTTGAACCCATTCCCGATTATTTTTTAAAGAGACATGTGCTCATTGGTTTTCCCCACACCACGAACATGGATACAGTCAGGGCATTTACCGGCTTTAAAATCATCAAACGAACGGGCCATATCATGATCAAAAAAGAATGGTTTCGTGGGCCCATGGCAGGTTTTTTGCGGATGATGGGGGGGATCCCCGTGGATCGGAACGTCGCCAAGGGTGTCGTGGGGCAGATGGTGGATCTGTTCAAAGAGCGGGATGAATTCCTCCTGGCCATTGTTCCTGAAGGGACGAGAAAAGGTGTGAGAACAATCAAGACCGGATTCTGGCATATTGCCAAAGAAGCGGATGTCTCAATCATCTGCTGGTATCTTGATAATGAAAATAAAGTCACTCGCTGGTTGGGTGAAGTGATCCCCACGGACAATAAAGTGAATGATATGCTACGCATCCAGAGCATTTATCGGGACGCCGGCTATACCTTTCCCCTGGATGTCGATTCTATCTCCGAAGGTAGCAAATGATGGTTAAGGAGGCTTAGGCCCCAAAGGGTTATGGCTTTTGCCTCCCATCGCCAAGCTGAGGCGTGCAGTTTTATGAGTCGCCTCCAGCTGTTGTGGTTGGCGACGTACTTCCGAATTATTCGTACTCGTTCTCGTACGCGTACGACTATTTTGGATCGCCATCGCAGGATGATAATTCTACCACCAGCCGTCGTTTTGGCAAAAAAATCAGTCAATTCATTTTTTTTACATGATGTAAAGCAGACCGACAATAACCATGAGGCCCCGTGGCTGTATCTGTATTGGGCTAATGGTTAAAAACATATAAATATAGGTATGTTGCATTTTGTCGCTTGGCCAGTTGACCTTTGGCTCAATGGTTGCAATTCCCAAAGATATTCGTTTCTGGAACCCTGGATGACATGTTAAGGTTTTTTAAGAGGAGAGTATCATGAAAAAAGAATTGATAATCATGCTGGTGGATGATGAAGAACGCTACCTTGAGACCACCAGGAAACTTCTGGAAAAAAAAGGGTACCATGCCGTGACGGCCTCAAGCGGTCCCGAGGCAATAAAAAAGTTAAGTGAAGAAGCGGTTCATGTGGTCATTCTTGATGTCAAAATGCCCCAGATGGACGGGCATGAGACTTTCAGGGAAATTAAAAAACGTCATCCCCTGATTGAGGTGATTATGCTGACAGGACACGCCACAGTTGAATCCGCCATTGAAGGCCTGAAAACCGGAGCCTTTGATTATTTGATGAAACCCGCCGATGTGGATGTTCTGATTGAAAAAGCCGAAGAAGCCTTCATGAAGTATAAAAAACATCAGGAAAAAATAAACATGGCCATGCTTGAGAAGTCCCTCCAGTCTCCCCGGGATATCCTGAAGGGGCAGACCCATTAAGGAAACGGGCTCTGCAACGAAAAAAAGGATTGGGAGGAGGCCCAGGGCCAAGACAAGGAGAGATCCCAGATATAGTTTTTATTAACCACAGAGAACACAGAGGGCCACAGAGTTCATCTGCGGTCATTCTTGATTCATCCCAAAATGAATGTTTGGCAACCTTTTTAAAAGAGCCTGCCCCAGCGAAGGCTGGGGTTGGCCCCGGCAGGGATAATCTTTTGCCCTTCTTCGTGCTCTTGTGGTTAAACCGTTTTATTATTTCGTTTCCTGGCAAAGCCTGGAAACTTAACTTTTTTATTCACCATGAAGCTTAGGCTGGAGATGCTTCCTTTTCTTCATGAACGTCAGGCTCTTGGTAAACTTGTTTTTTCTTTTTTTAAACCACCCGTTCGTGTAGCTCACTGAAGAATACGAAGAAAAACAAATATGTTTTGTGTTATTTGCTTTGGCTGCCATGTTTGCACATCGATCTACCCATTTCCACCAAATCCCCTTTATGCTGACCTTCCTGCAAAAGACCATGGACACGGACGATTGGCCTGTGTTAAAATAAAAAATTAAGTACGCCTGTGCCTATTTCGAAAAAACCTTTCTTGGGACGGCACGTCCAATACGCCCGCACCTGGCCGTTTTTTCATGGAAATGAAAATCGATTCAAGGAATTATGTTTTTTCGAAGATTTTTTAAGTGGTACGAAATCATAGGTGTCATCGAGGTGGATAGAGGGTTCAAATAAAAAAAGATTCATGCGAGTGCCTGAATCTTTGCAAAAAAAGTTTAATTCTGGTCGGGGCGAGAAGATTCGAACTTCCGACTCCTTGAACCCCATTCAAGTGCGCTACCAGGCTGCGCTACGCCCCGACAAGAACAAAAACAAACGGTAATTAACATTTCAGGACAGACATGTCAAGATATGAATCCATATATCCTCCAAAAATGAAAAAAGGCGATTGTATCGGTATTGCAGCTCCTTCCAGCGCCTTTGATCCGGATGATTTTGACCAAGGATTGGCTCTTTTGAGGGGCATGGGCTTTGAGCTGTTTGTTCCCGAAGGCCTTTATAAGAAAAAAGCCTTCCTTGCAGGCAGCGATGGGCACAGAGTTTCCGTGATCAATGATTTGTTCGAAAATCCAAGGGTTAAAGCCATTCTCTGCGCAAGGGGCGGCTACGGATCCATGAGAATTCTTGACCACATAAACGGTGACCTTGTTCGGGAAAACCCAAAACTATTTGTGGGCTTCAGTGATGCCACGGCTCTGTTGAGCCACCTCTATCAGGCCTGGGGTCTGGTCTGTTATCATGGACCTGTTGTTTGCTCTCTGGGCCGGTCAGACCAGCAAAGTCTTGATGCCTTGGAACATGTGTTGCTCACGGGTACACCCAAAAATATCGAAGCGCCTTTTGGACGAGTTCTGATTCCCGGACAGGCACGGGGTATTCTGATGGGCGGAAATCTGGCCACCCTCTGCCATCTGACCGGCACATCATACCAGCCTGATTTGAGCGGAACGATTCTGATGCTGGAAGATGTGGGGGAAGCAGCTTACAAGATTGACAGGATGCTCGTGCAGATGAAATATGCGGGCCTTTTTGACGGGCTGAACGGGGTGGTCTTGGGATCATTTGAAAAATGTGGTGACCCGGACCATCTGGCGGATATTTTCCTGGATGTGTTTGGTGACCTGAAGATTCCTCTGGTCATGGATTTCAGTTTCGGGCATGGGGCCTCCAACTGCGTGTTCCCCATAGGGGTGGACGCACGGCTTCATACGGATTCTCTTTCGGTGGTGTTCTGATTTATGGCTCAGGTGGATGATTTGATGAGGGATGCCGTTGCAGAGCATGTATTTCCCGGGGCGGTTCTGAGGGCATCCATAAACGGTCAATGTGTCTATGAAGAGGCCTTTGGCGCCATGGATGATTCCAAGGGTAGTGTTGTCAAGCCAACCACGGTATTTGATCTGGCCTCATTGACCAAGCCCCTCGCGACGGCACCGGCGATGATGCTGCTCATGCAAGAGGGAAAACTGGATTTGGCCTCAGATTTATCCAGCCTGATTCCGGGATGCGCCTGGGGTGAAAAGGGGATGGTTACTGTGGGGCAGCTTCTCTGCCATACGTCGGGCCTTGGGGACTATCAACCGTACTATCGGATCCTTATGGAATACAGCCCCGATGAACGGAAAATGAAACTCAAGGAACTACTGATTAAGGAACCGTTAATAGATCCCCCGGGTTCATTTGTTCGCTACAGCGATATCGGATATATGATTCTGGCCTGGGTCGTTGAATATCTGGCTGGCATGCCCCTGAGTGTGTTTGTTGAAAAAAAGGTATTTGCCCCCTTGGGAATAGATGATCTTTTTTATATAAGGATGGATGAATCCCGCGACCGTAAGCGAGACATTGCACCGACGGAACACTGCCCCTGGAGAAAAAAACTGATCAGGGGAGAGGTCCATGACGATAATGCCTGGGCCATGGGGGGAGAAGGTGGTCATGCCGGTCTTTTCGGCACAGCCGCTGGTATTGATTCCTTGTTGTGGCAATACCTGAAAAAAGACAGGGCCGAAACAAACCCGACGATTTTTGATCCCAAGGTACTGGGTCTTTTTTTAAAGGAGTGGAACCATACAAGGCGGACACCGGGGTTTGACATGCCTTCCCATGAAGGTTCCAGTAGCGGCCGGTATTTTCCCCGTAACAGTGTGGGGCATCTTGGATTTACCGGCACATCATTCTGGATGGATCCTGAGAAAAATCTGACCATGATTTTACTGAGTAACAGGGTTTATCCTTCACGGGAAAATGTCAGAATTAAATCGTTCCGACCCCTGGTCCATGATGCCCTAATGGAACATCTGGATGTTTCACGTCTCTGATTCCATTGAAATCCGCATGTCTTGTTGGGCATGGGCGTATTTTGTTCTTGTAATGATAAGGTAATTTTGATAGCGGTGTGTGTGATTGAATACAGTTTATTACCGGCAATCAATGTTAAAAAGAAAACATAACAGGCCCCCAAGGACGGGTTCCCTATTCCTGCGGGTTTGTTTTTATATCAGGATAAGTAAGATCGTCATCCCACAGCCGGGATTTCAATACAAACAACATGGATATGGACTGGACAATAGGGCAGGACAATTGACTGCCGGTTTGGTTATAACTCGAACAGGTGACCCATCACATTAATCTGGGTGCGGAAATGAGGTGTTATGAATCTTTTGGATTCTATTCTGGGATTTTTTTCAAGTGACCTGGCCATTGATCTGGGGACTGCCAATACCCTTGTCTATGTTAAGGGTAAAGGCATTGTGCTGAGTGAACCTTCCGTTGTGGCTGTCAAGATGGACGGTGGTCGAAAAAACCGGATTCTTGCCGTGGGTCTGGAAGCGAAAAACATGCTCGGAAGAACTCCGGGAAATATCGTGGCCATAAGGCCTCTCAGGGATGGTGTCATTGCTGATTTCGAAGTGACTGAAGCCATGCTCAAGCACTTCATTGCCAAAGTCCACAACAACCGTCGCAAATTTGTAAGGCCTCGAATTATCATTGCTGTGCCTTCGGGCATTACCCAGGTTGAAAAACGTGCCGTGAAGGAATCCGCTGAATCTGCCGGAGCCCGTGAAGTGTTCATGATTGAAGAACCCATGGCTGCAGCCATTGGTGCAGGGCTGCCCATAACGGAACCCACATGTAACATGGTGGTGGATATCGGTGGCGGGACCACGGAGGTAGCGGTCATCTCCCTTGCGGGCATTGTTTACAGCAGGTCCCTTAGGGTGGCCGGGGATAAGATTGATGAAGGCATCATGCAGTACATCAAACGCAAATATAATTTGCTTATCGGCGAAAGAACCGCTGAAATTATAAAAACAACGATTGGTAACGCGTATCCTGATCCTGCCAATATAGAAACCATTGAGGTAAAAGGCCGAGATCTGGTTTCAGGTATTCCCAAAATCCTGGCCATTGATTCCGAAGAAATCCGTGTTGCGATTTCCGAGCAGATAGATGCCATTATCGAATGTGTGAAAATTGCCCTGGAGCAAACGCCGCCTGAGCTGGCAGCCGATATTGTGGACCGGGGTATTGTTCTTACAGGGGGAGGAGCCTTATTGAAAAATTTGGACAAGCTCCTCAAGGAAACCACGGGACTCCCCATTACCGTTGCGGATGATCCGTTGTCGACCGTTGCGTTGGGTGCAGGTAAATCCCTTGACAGTATTGAAATCTTAAGACAGGTGATGATAAGATAGTACATGCTTTCCAAAAAAATGGTGATTGTTGTCGTGGGGATAATGCTTTTGTTTTTCAACATGACAATACTCAGCGTAACCAGCAAACGGGGCGTGTCAGCTCCTTCGGGGATGGAAAAAGTGATCATCCCCATTGTGGCTCCGTTTCAAAAGGCAGTGGCACACTCCATTCGCTTTGTCAAAGGGGTCTGGGAAGATTATTTTGCGCTGGTGAACGTTTCCAAAGAAAACCGTGAACTGAAAATTGCTCTGAACCTTTCCAATGAAAAGAAAAACCGCTATCGGGAAATGGAACTTTTCAATTCCCGTCTTCGTGAATTTCTGAAGTTTAAAAATCAAACCAACAGTGACGTGCTTGCAGCCGAGGTGATCAGTAAAGATTCTTCGGCCTGGTTCAAGACTATTATGATTGACAAAGGGCTGCTGGACGGGGTTGAAAAAGGGCTGCCCGTGGTGGTGCCCGAAGGCATTGCGGGCCAGGTGATAGACGTGGCGGACAGATATGCCAAGGTGCTGTTGATCATTGATCGGAACAGTGCTGTGGACGGACTGGTACAGAGAACACGAGCCCGGGGTGTTATCAAGGGTGAATCCGAAAATACCTGTCTGTTCCAGTATGCTCTGAGGAAAGAAGATGTGAAAGCTCGGGATATTATCGTGTCCTCGGGCCTGGACGGGGTATATCCCAAGGGACTTCTCCTGGGAGAGGTCTCCGAGGTTGTCAGAAGAAATTCAGGAATATTTCAAGAAGTGAAGGTGACTCCCTTTGTTGATTTTGAAAAACTCGAAGAAGTTCTTGTGGTTCTTGCACCCAACAGGGAGCCCATGTGAACCATGACTTTTTTTATCTATACCCTCTTTATCCTTTGCCTCATTCTTATCCAGACCGTGGTTCTACCCTTTTTTTTTCATGTGGTCAGCAGTTATGATCTTATGATGATCTTTATTCTGTATCTGGGTTTTTACAGGCCCCTGGCTGAAGGCATCCCCTTACTCATAGGACTGGGTGCCGTGATGGATTGCTTTTCAGGTGGTCCATTCGGTATGTATTTAACCACCTATGTGTGGATGTATGCGGCCACAAAGGCGATCATTCAGTATCTCCATGTGGACAGCCGTATCGTGCTTCCAGTGGCCATTTTAGCCGGGGTGATTCTGGAAAATATGATCGTTTTGCTGACGGTTTCCCTGGGCAGGTCAACACTGGCCCTGTCCTATGCCCCAGTGGAAATCCTTTTTTACCAGGCTGTTTGGGCACTGTTAACAGGACCTGTCATTTTTCTGCTCATTAAAGCCATTCACCACGGTGTCGGTCAGTGGTTCAAGATGCATGTGGGCAGTGATAAGAACCGTGACGAGTTCCAGTATTGATGGCGTCAGCCATCCGTCGACTTTTTACGAGTTCATCGGCATTAAGCAGGCCCTGTTTTTTTAATGGAAAATGGCCTGCATGTTTGCTCAAAGGAAAACAGTGACATGAGTACTTACCTGAATGCACCTGATAACGATTGGTACAAAGAACGGCTTGCCGGAGCCGTGTTCGTGATCATGGCTGCATTTTCCCTTCTGTTGATTCGTCTTTTTTACCTTCAGATTATTGAAGGTGAGGAGTACAGACGCCTTTCCGAAAGTAATTGCATCCGTATCCAGAGCATTGATCCTCCACGGGGCTTGATATTTGACAGTCGTGGAGAACTTATCGTGGACAACCGTCCCTCATTTGATGTGAGCATCATACCCCGGGATGCCAAGCCTGTTGAGGAGACATTGAATCGTCTTGCCGGATATATGGGCATGTCCCAGGAGGAGATGCTTGAACGACTTGAAAAACAAAAAAAATCTGTTCCTTATAAGCCGGTTTTGCTCAAACAGGATGTGGGCCGGGATATTTTGGCTGCCATAGAAGTCCATAAGTTTGATCTGCCCGGTGTGGTGATCAATGTCAAACCCTTTCGGCACTATATTAACAAAGGGAGCGCAGCCCATGTTCTAGGTTATCTTGGCGAGATCAATTTGAACGAATTGAAAAGCGGTAAATATCCCGGCACTGAAGGTGGGGATTTTATCGGGAAATACGGAATCGAGCGGGAATTCGAAGATATGCTTCACGGGACCCGGGGTGGGCGCCAGGTGGAGGTGGACGCCACAGGCCGGGTGATCCGGGTTCTTAAGACTGTTGATGTCAAACCTGGAACCAATATCTATCTGACCTTGGATGAGGAACTCCAAAAGGTGGCCGAAAAACAGCTGGTCGATAAGGTGGGGGCCGTCGTGGCCATGGACCCTACAAACGGGAATATCCTGGCCATGGCCAGCAGCCCGACCTTTGATCAGAATGATTTTGTCACGGGGCTCTCTTATAAAAAATGGGACGAATTGATCAACAATCCTGACAGGCCCATGGAAAACAAAGCGGTTCAGGCTGTTTACCCCCCGGCCTCCACCTATAAAATTGTTACGGCCATTGCCGGGCTTGAAGAGGGGGTCATCGATGAGACTCTTACCTTCACCTGCAACGGATACCATCGTTACGGAAATAGGGTCTACCGATGCTGGAAAAACGGAGGGCATGGCACCGTGGACATCTATAAAGCCATTTCAGAATCCTGTGATGTTTATTTTTATCAGGTGGGCCAGAAGCTGGGCGTGGATAAAATCGCTTTTTATGCCACGGCAAGCGGCCTGGGCAGCCGGACCGGGATCAGTCTGGATAATGAATCGTCAGGGTTGGTACCCACGTCCTCATGGAAAAAAAAGAAAATGAATAAGCCCTGGCACGGTGGAGAAACCCTATCCGTTGCCATCGGTCAGGGGTATAATCTGGCCACACCACTTCAGATGGTCACATTTATGGCCGCAGTCGCAAACGGAGGCACCCGATACAAACCGCAACTTTTAAAGCAGATAGAATCAGCGGACGGTCAAATCATTGAAAAGAACCATGCTGAAATTGTAGGCAGGCTTCCTGTGAGCAAACAATACCTTGATATGGTTAAAAAAGGTTTGTGGGAAACGGTTCAGGACAACCATGGGACAGCACATGGGATCCGGTTGAAACAGATTGATATTTCAGGTAAGACAGGAACGGCTCAGGTGATCAGCAAGCGGCAGTCTGATAGCGATATCGAAGACGGTCCGGAGCACCATAAACCCCATGCATGGTTTGTGGCTTATGCCCCGTCCGAGGCACCTCGGATTGCCGTGAGTGTGATGGTGGAACATGGTGAACATGGCTCCAGTACTGCGGCACCCATTGCAAGAGACCTTATAAAACAATATCTTGAAAGGAATCCTGACTGATGTTTGATCGAAGACTTGCGGAAAATTTTGACTGGGGTCTTATGGGGATCACGCTTCTACTCGGGAGTATCGGTTTGATCATCTTGTACAGTGCTGTGACCGCAGGGGGAGTATCCGCGCAACAGTCTCTCTATTACAGGCAGATGGTCTGGTTCGGAGCAGGATTCTTTCTGATGACGGTTATATTCATGATCAACTACAAGGATCTGGAGCGATGGGCCCCAGGAATATTCATTTGCTGCATCGCTCTTCTGGTCTGTGTCCTTGTGTTCGGTAAAGTGGTTGGGGGATCCAGGCGGTGGCTGGTATTGGGACCCGTGACCATTCAGCCCTCTGAGCTTGTTAAAATCGGCACCATCATTATGATGGCCCGTTTTTTTTCACGAAACGCCAGCCGCCGGGGTTTTACCATTCGGGATCTTATCCGGCCAGCCGCCTTGGTCCTTGTGCCCTTTGTTCTGATTGTCAAACAGCCTGATCTGGGTACGGCCTTGCTTGTGGTCCTGATTGCAGCATCCATGACCCTTTTTGTGGGAATCGAACGGAAATCCCTTGTTTACATCGTGTTTGCGGGGATGGGAACAGGCCTTGTGGGCTGGTTTTTTTTAAAGGGATACCAGAAACAACGCATATTGACTTTTCTTAATCCGGATAGAGACCCATTGGGCGCGGGTTACCATATCATTCAGTCCAAAATCGCCATAGGTTCAGGAATGCTCGTAGGTAAAGGCTATCTGAAAGGAACCCAGAACACGTTGTCCTTTCTTCCTGAGCAGCATACGGATTTCATTTTATCCGTTCTGTCCGAAGAGTGGGGTTTTCTGGGATCAATCGTCGTGCTTCTTCTTTATATGTTTTTATTTATCTGGGGCCTGAATATTGCTCATAAATCCAGGGATTCGTTTGGAACGATACTTTCCGTAGGCATTACAGCCATGATTTTCTGGGAAGCCTTTATTAATATAGGGATGGTCATGGGTTTAATGCCTGTGGTCGGCGTCCCGCTGCCCCTGATCAGCTACGGGGGGTCCTCGGTGGTCACCACATTGATCGGTATCGGGTTGCTGATGGGGGTTAGCATGAGGCGGTATATCAAAGAATGATGGCTTCGTAAAAAGATCCATATGCGGCGTTATAGTGTTTGGCCGGACGTTCGACATACGCTTATGTATGCCTTCACGCCCGGCCAAACACTATGCCTTGCCTATGGACCTTTTTCCATAGCCATCCGTCGACGTTTGAGGCGGTATATCAAAGAATGATGGCTTAAGTATATTTTCTTGAGGCCCGAAAAGAAGGCCATTTCAGGGAAGGCCAAGACATAAAGGAGTTGTGTATGAAAAAAGGAAAGATCATTGATTCGGTGAGCACCATCGTTGGAAAGGACTCATCGTTTCAAGGAAACTTGGATTTTAAAGGGCGCATACAGATTGACGGCAGGGTTGAAGGGCAGATCCGCAGCGAAAGCGGAACGGTTATAATTGGGGAGACAGCCTTGGTTACTGCGGATGTCAACGTGGGTATCGCCATTATTCGCGGTGAGGTCATCGGAAAGATCAAAGCCAGTGAACGGATTGAAGTCTACCCTCCCGGGCGGATTGAGGGGGATATCCTGGCACCCATCATATCCATTGATACCGGTGTGATTTTTAACGGGAATTGTGAGATGACGGCCCGGACCATTTCCTCCAAAAATAAGAGAGGGGAATCGGATACAAACACCGCGGATAATGAGCCATTCAATCTTAAAAGTTTTATTAAAACAGGTTGACAAAAAAATGGAATTGCTGTTATAGGGTTCTTTGCTAAAATGCACGTTAAATCAAGGTTTGTGTATACGGATTGGTTTTTGGGTATCTTGTATTTTTTATAATGTTTTATAGAGGTTGGAGGTCATTAAATGGAAAATTCTGGTATTCGCCGGAATGGTTATGCCGCTATGACATCCGCCGCGGTTTTTCTGCTTGCTTTTTTTTCAGGAGTAACTGCGGCTTTTGCTGAAAGCGCCATAACTGTTATTCCTGACGTGTCGTTCAT
Source organism: Pseudomonadota bacterium (assembly GCA_018818835.1). Taxonomy (GTDB): domain Bacteria; phylum Desulfobacterota; class Desulfobacteria; order Desulfobacterales; family Desulfolunaceae; genus JAHIRD01. The sequence continues at coordinate 11,179 of JAHIRD010000019.1, read as the reverse complement.
TATCCAGATCGGCAATTTCATCCTGCTCGTCGTTCTCCTCAATGTGGTTTTATACAAACCCATTAGGGGTATTCTGGCCCAGAGGAAAGAAAAGATTGAAGGGCTTGGTCAAAGCATTCAATCCTCTCAATCCCTGGTCAGTGAAAAGGAAGACGAGTTCAACTCCGGAATAAGGGAGGCGAGAAGCAAAGGAGTGGCGTTGAAGGATGCCCTCGTTGAGCAGGCTTCACAGGAAGAAAAGAAGATTCTTGGAGAAATCAACGAGAAAGCTCAGGCTGACTTGGCGGAAGTACGTGAAAAAATTGCAAAGGATGTCGAAAGTGTCCGTAAAAAGCTTCAGAAAGAAATTGATGCTTTTTCCGGCGCCATTTTCGAGAAGATTCTGGGGAGGGCCGTGTAATGAAAAAAGCTGATTTGAAATCAAGGGAGTTGATTGCCTCGCAGCTGGTCATTATGGTTCTGCTTGTTCTTCTCAGCACAGGTGTGGCCCTGGCATCGTCCGGTGCTGGTCATGTGGTTGAAGCAAAGCACTGGACCACGGACGACTGGATCAGGGTCATGAACTTTGCCGTTCTCATGGGTGCTTTGTTTTTTCTTTTGAAGAAACCGGTTGCCGATGCCTTGAGTGGAAGAATTGTAGCGATCAAAACCCAGTTGGAAGAACTTGAAGCCAAGAAAAATGAAGCAGAAAAAACATTGGCTGAATATGAGAAAAAAATAGCCACCCTTGAAGATGAAGCAGGTCAGATTATCACTCAATACAAGGAACAGGGCGAAGCGGCAAAAAAGAGAATCCTTGAAGCAGCCGCTGCCTCAGCCGAAAAGCTGGCGGATCAGGCCAAGCGAAATATTGAAACCGAGTTTAAGGTCGCAAAACAGAAACTTCAAGCCGAGATGATGACCAAAGCACTTGAAAAGGCGGAAGAGCTTGTTAAAAAATCGATCTCATCTGACGATCAGGATCGGTTGGTTGATGAATATCTTGAAAAGGTGGTGGCATAATGAGAGATATCGCGATTTCGAGGCGTTATGCTAAAGCTCTGATGCTTATCGGCGAAGAAGACGGTAAAGCCGACAAGTACCGTACCGAATTGAGCGGGCTCGCTGCCTTGATGGATAATGAAACTGAGCTGAAAGAGACAATCTGTAACCCTTTATATGCCAAAGAAGAACGACGGATGGTTTTGCAGGAAGTGCTCAAAAAGCTGAAAGTGTCTAAGGTTATAAAGTCTTTTACTGTCCTTGTTTTTGATAAAGGGCGATTTGGTTTTCTTGGCAGCATTGATGCGCATTATCAGAAACTTGCCGATGAACTGAAAGGCGTTGCGCATGCAAGCCTCGTTTCCGCTGTTGAGCTTTCTGCAGATGCTGTGAAGAAAATCCAAGCCTCGCTGTCAAAATTGACCGGTAAGGATGTTGTTCTTGATATAGAGCAGGATCCCGGATTGATCGGTGGGGTGGTCACGAAAATTGGTGACCTTGTGCTTGACGGCAGTATCAGAACTCAAATTCTAAACATGCGAGAATCATTTAAAAGGGGTGAGAAAGTCTAATGGAAATTAAAGCAGAAGAAATAAGTCAAATAATCAAAGATCAGATTAAAAATTTTGACAAAAAAGTCGAATTGAGTGAAACCGGTGTTGTTCTGTCGGTGGGTGACGGTATTGCCAGGGTTTATGGTCTTGAAAAGGTTATGGCAATGGAACTGGTTGAATTTCCGGGCGGCGTTATGGGCTTGGCTCTCAACCTCGAACAGGACAACGTGGGTATCGCCCTTATGGGTGATGATATGGGCATCAAAGAAGGTGACTTGGTCAAACGTACCGGACGTATCGCGGAAGTTCCCGTGGGCGAAGCGGTTCTTGGACGTGTTATGACGACCGTGGGTGAACCCATTGATGGTAAAGGTCCCATTGACACGAAACAAATGGCACGTCTTGAGATGGTTGCTCCGGGTGTTATTGCACGAAAATCCGTTCATGAACCTTGCTATACTGGACTTAAAGCTGTCGACGCCATGACTCCGGTGGGTAAAGGCCAGCGTGAGTTGATCATCGGTGACCGCCAGATTGGTAAAACAGCCTGCGCCATTGATGCGATTCTCGCTCAGAAAAATACGGATGTTTTCTGTATCTATGTTGCCTGCGGACAGAAAAAATCAACGGTTGCCCAGGTTGTTGCTGTTCTTGAAGAACACGGAGCCATGGAATACACCACAGTCGTCGCGGCTTGCGCCAGTGACCCCGCAGCCCTTCAGTTTCTTGCACCCTATGCCGGTTGTGCCATGGGCGAATATTACAGAGACAGAGGTCAACATGCCCTGATCGTCTACGATGATCTTTCCAAACAGGCTGTTGCTTATCGTCAGGTTTCTCTGCTCCTCAGACGTCCTCCAGGACGTGAAGCGTTCCCCGGTGATATTTTCTACAACCATTCCAGGCTCCTTGAACGTTCCGCAAAATTGAACGATGAGTTGGGCGCCGGTTCACTGACCGCTCTGCCCATCATTGAAACCCAGGAAGGTGACGTTTCCGCCTTTATTCCTACCAACGTTATTTCCATTACCGATGGTCAGATTTATCTTGACAAAGCCATGTTTTTCTCCGGAACGAGACCTGCCATTGACGTAGGACTTTCCGTTTCCCGAGTGGGTGGTGCTGCCCAGATTAAAGCCATGAAACAGGTTGCCGGTACACTGCGACTGGATATGGCATCTTTCCGTGAACTTGAAGCCTTTGCCGCTTTCGGTTCCGATCTTGATGCCTCCACACAGGCCCAGTTGACCCGTGGTCAGAGACTGGTTGAAATTCTTAAACAACCTCAGTATAAGCCCCTTTCCGTTGAAAAACAGGTTTTGATTCTTTTCGCTGGGACCAAGGGCTATCTGGACAAGTACCCTGCGACCCTTGTGACTAAATATGAAGCGGGTCTGTATCCTTTTGTCGAAGGCCGATTCCCGAAGCTACTTCCCGAACTTGCTGAAAAAGCACAGATTACAAGCGATATTGAAAAAATGATCGTTGAGGCCCTTAAAGCGTATGATGACGAGTTCAAGGACACCATCTAAGCGGCCGGACTTTTTCACTAACTTATGAGAAGTTGTAAAGGTAGAATATATGGCAACGTTAAAGGAAGTAAAATTAAAAATATCTGGTGTTAAAAAGACAAGACAAATCACCAGCGCCATGAAAATGGTGGCGACTTCCCGATTGCGCGGTGCTCAGATGGCCATGGACGCTTTCAGACCTTATGCGTCGAAATACGCAGAAGTTCTGGGCAGCCTTGCTCAGAAAGCAGGAGAGGATGCAAGTCCGCTTCTGGTACCGCGAGAAGAAGTTAAGAAGGTTCACATTATCCTTTGTACATCCGACAGGGGATTATGTGGAGGCTTCAACTTCAACCTCATGGACAAGACGGAAGAACTGATTGAGGAAAAGAAGGCAGAAGGTGCAGTGGTTTCAATCACCAATTATGGTAAAAAAGGTCGTGATTGGGCCAAGAAAGAAAAACTCACCATCGTTGATCAATATCTGGGGGTCGTGGGTTCCAAATTCGACTTCAGTGTCGCATCGATTCCAGGTCAAAAAATGATCAATGCTTTTCTTGCAGGTGAATACGATGAAGTGTACATCATCTATTCAGAGTTTGTAAGCATGTCAAAACAGCTGCCACAGGTGAAGAAAATCCTTCCCATCCCCCCCATAGAGGTGGAAGAAAAGGATTCCGGTGAACCGTACTTGGCCGAACACATTTGTGAACCCTCACCCGCAGCTCTTCTGGGTGAAATGCTTCCCAAGAATGTGTTTATCCAGATATACAGTGGCCTTTTGGAAACATCGACCAGTGAGCATGCTGCACGAATGAGCGCCATGGAAAATGCAACCAAGGCGTGTAAAGACATGATCAACGATCTTCAGAGACTTTTTAACAAGACAAGGCAAGCGGCAATTACAGCAGACCTGATGGATATCGTCGGTGGTGCTGAAGCTCTTAAAGGCTAGGTTGCTCCAGGCTTGTAAATCTATAACTTAATATACAATAATTGTATATGGAGGTATGTCAGATGGCTGAAAACATTGGAAAAATAACACAGGTCATGGGGCCTGTTGTTGACGTAGAGTTTGAACCTGGAAAACTGCCGGCAATTTTGTCCGCCTGTCTTATTAGTAACCCGGCAATCAATGATGAAAAAGACAATCTGGTTGTGGAAGTTGCCCAGCACCTGGGTGACAATGTGGTAAGAACCATTGCCATGGATGTTACCGATGGTCTTGTTCGCGGAATGGAGGTCAAAGACTCTGGCTCACCCATTCGGATGCCTGTTGGTAAAGCCTCTCTGGGCCGTGTTCTGAATGTTGTGGGACGACCCGTTGATGGCCTTGGCCCGGTGAGTATGGAACATACCATGCCCATCCACAGAGGTGCCCCTGATTTCACAGAGCAGGATACCAAGGTTAATGTTCTTGAAACCGGCGTAAAAGTAATCGATCTTCTTGTTCCCTTCCCCCGTGGTGGTAAAATGGGTATGTTCGGTGGTGCCGGTGTTGGTAAAACCGTTATCATGATGGAAATGGTTAATAACATCGCCATGCAGCACGGTGGTATTTCCGTATTTGCCGGAGTAGGTGAACGAACCCGTGAAGGAAACGATCTTTACCATGAAATGAAGGATTCCGGTGTTCTTCAGAAATGTGCTCTGATTTACGGCCAGATGACGGAACCTCCTGGAGCCCGTGCACGAGTTGCCCTTTCTGCTTTGACCTGCGCAGAATACTTCCGTGATATTGAAGGACAGGATGTTTTGATTTTCATTGACAACATATTCCGTTTTACCCAGGCTGGTTCCGAAGTATCCGCCCTTCTTGGACGTATGCCTTCTGCCGTTGGTTATCAGCCCACCCTGGCTGTTGACATGGGTGGTCTTCAGGAACGAATCACATCCACCACCAAGGGATCAATTACAGCTGTTCAGTGCGTATATGTTCCTGCCGATGACTTGACTGACCCGGCCCCTGCGACCACATTCGCCCATTTGGACGGAACTGTGGTTCTTTCACGATCCATTGCAGAACTTGGTATTTACCCTGCAGTTGACCCTCTTGACTCATCATCCCGAATTCTTGATGCGGCTTATATTGGTGAAGAACACTACAAAGTCGCTCGTGAAGTCCAGAGAGTCCTTCAGAAATACAAAGAATTGCAGGATATTATTGCTATTCTCGGTATTGATGAACTTTCCGATGACGATAAAGTCACGGTAACCCGTGCACGACGTATTCAGCGTTTCCTTTCACAGCCCTTCCATGTGGCCGAAGTGTTTACAGGCCTCAAAGGAAAATACGTGAAAATTGAAGACAACATCAGAAGCTTCAAGGAAATTCTCGAAGGGAAACATGATGACCTGCCTGAATCAGCATTCAACCTGGTGGGTTCCATTGAGGACGTTGTTGCAAAAGCTAAGGGAATGGCCGCAGCATAGGCTAATCAGGGAGATTCGTTATGGCTGATAATATTAAATTGGAAGTTGTTACCCCGGAAAAATCCGTGGTTAGCGAAGAGGCACAGATCGTTATGTCTCCCGGAAGTGAAGGCGAGTTTGGTGTGTTGGATGGGCATACGCCCTTTCTGACAACTCTTAAAGCCGGTATGATTCGCTATAAAGACACTTCGGGTGCGGAAAGGGCCGTTTTTGTCAGTGGCGGTTTTGCAGAAGCACTTCCTGACCGTGTAACGATTCTTGCCGAATCTGCTGAAAGGCGACGCGATATTAATATCGATCGTGCAAAGGCAGCTTTGTCAAGAGCTGAAGAACGTATTGGAAAAGGTATGTCTGACAATGAAATCGATGTGATCAGAGCAAAAGCTGCCCTGATCAGAGCCATTACACGCTTGAACGTGGTTCAAACCAAATAGATTTCAACCATAGGGCCAGGTTTTTTAAAAACGCCTTAACCTTTTATGGTCGACTATTAATTAAAAAAGGGTAAACCCGTAAAGGTTTACCCTTTTTTTATGTATGTTCATACCCATTTTAAACTCAAATGAACACCATCTATAGGGGCTGTCATGGAATTTACAAGAAAAAATGTTGCTGTCATTATTCTTGCTGCAGGAAAAGGCACACGTATGAAATCCGATAAAGCAAAGGTTCTCCATGAATTAAATGGGCGCCCTATGATTGGGTTTGTGGTTGACGTTGCAAAAACAGTGGCCGGTGATAATGTCGTTGTGGTTGTCGGGCACCAGCGGGAGCTTGTCGAAAAAGAGGTGCTGAAATCTGCAAATACACGTTTCGCTGTTCAGCGTGAGCAAAAAGGAACAGGTCACGCGGTTATGTGCGCTTTGCCTGAAATCCCCTCCCATGTGACGTCGGTCATCATTCTATGTGGCGATGTCCCTTTAATAAGAGTCGAAACGATTCATGACCTACTTGGGCAGCATGCCAAAGAGGATGCCGCCGTGACCGTTCTCGGGGTAAAAGTTGACGTTCCTACTGGCTATGGCCGTCTTATTGTTGGCCCTGACGGTTCGGTCATAAAAATTGTTGAGCAAGCCGATGCAACTGATGCCGAAAAGAAGATTCAGCTGATTAACGCAGGGATTTATTGCATTGAAACCGATTTTTTGAAAGATGCTTTGAATAGGATCACAAATGACAATGCACAGGGCGAGCTTTATCTCACCGATATTATTGAGATTGCACACCGTGATCAAAAAAAGATCGGGATGTGTGTCTGTGCTTCAGAGGCCGAAGTTATCGGTGTAAATACCTGTGATGATTTGAATAAGGCCCAGGCTTTGATGCCCTCTAAATGATTATGAATTAACTTGACTTTGATTTAAAATAAAGTTTATATACTCACATAAGTATAAAGAGGTGTTAAATTGAATAACGATGTAATTTTAAGTCAATTTGATGATATAGAAGAAAAAGTTGAGTTTTTAATTGAACTCTGCAAATCTCTTGAATCAGCAAACACAGGACTTAAAAGCAGGATAGAAATACTTGAGCAGGGCGTGAAAGATAATTCCGACGCTGAAAAAAAATATGCTGAACAAACAGAGAAGATTCGTTATAAAATTGGTGGTTTACTTAAAAAATTAAATGATTTTACTGATGTTTCTTCTTGAAAGGGATGATCCAGGACTTACTGGAAATAAATCTATTGGAACGTATTTTAGACATTGAACTATTTGGAGAGCATTACAGATTAAAGGCTGATGCCGAAGACAGACATGCGGAGAAAGCTGTTGATTATTTGATTGGTAAAGTTGAAAATGTTAGTGATATCAGCTCATTACCAAAAAATGATATCAATAGATTTGCCCAGTTGCTGTTGGCAACACTTAATATCTGTAATGATTATTTTGATTTGAAGGAAAAGCATGAAAAGGTAGTTCAAACCGTGCAAGAGCGTTCATCAGTGATAGTGAACAAGATTCAAAATACACTAAAATAGGTTTTTTTCGGAATTTCCTGAATAGCCATCTGTGAATGAGAAAAACAGAAATTAATCCCTGCCGTGTTCGTGATTGTTTATTTTCTTTGACCCAATGCTAATAAATTGGGAACCTAATCTGGTTTTGGTGAGCATGTTCTGATTTTTACAGAAAAGCCTAAAGAAACCACTCGGTACCCACCTTGAACCTACGGTTCAAAGTCCTGTCAACACGGCACTTGGGTGGGGATTAATTTCTTTTATCCTGCGTAAACCCCTCGTTTTTCTATTAAATCCAAACCTCTAACATTGCTTTTATATATGGATAGGTTAACGCCCATCAGGGGGGGGACCTGCCATTTCATAAGGGGCCATTGGTTATATAAGGCTGTTCATACGATTAACAAGCGGGGAAAAGGGTTTCCCTGAAATAGGGTATATACAGGAGATGGGAATGAAAGATTTAAACTTTGTTTTGGGAATTGCCACATTTATTACGGGCTTCCTGATCGCATACATTATAAAAGGCCGGTCCATGATGCAGCTTTCCAAAGCCGCAGAAGAAGAATCGGCAAAAATCATTGAAGATTCCAAACGCAGGGCGGAAACTCTTCTGAAAGAAGCCAGCGTGGAAGCCAAAGACAGACTCTTTAAAATGAAGAGTGCCTTTGATGCTGAAACAAATGAAACCAGAGGTGAACTGAAAAAACTTGACAAACGATTGAATCAAAAAATAGAAAAACTCGATAGAAAGCACGATTTGTTTGAAAAACGTGAAAAAGACATTATTGAAAAGGAAAAAGAGATTCAAAAGGAAGCCGAGACGGTTGATCGGGACAAGCATAAGTATGACCAGATGATTGAAGAACAAAAATCACAACTGGAAAAGATTTCCGGAATGACCACGGATGAAGCCAAGGACCTTCTTTTGAAGGCCATGGAAAATGAAGCCCGTCATGACGGTGCCAAGATGATTAAGCGTGTGACCACGGAAGCCAAGGAAACAGCAGATAAGGAGTCCAAAAAAATCATTGCAACGGCTATCCAGAGATATGCAGGTGATTTTGTTGCCGAACGTACCGTTTCGGTGGTTCCACTGCCAAACGATGAAATGAAAGGCCGGATTATCGGACGTGAAGGCCGAAACATTCGTGCTCTTGAAGCTGAAACAGGCATTGACCTTATTATAGATGATACACCGGAAGCGGTTATTCTTTCAGGGTTTAACCCGGTCAGGCGTGAAGTGGCCAGGATATCACTTCTAAAACTCATAGCAGATGGCAGGATTCATCCGGCTCGCATTGAAGAAGTTGTAAGGGCCGTTGAAAAGGAAGTTGACCAGACCATCAAGGAGGCGGGTGACCAGGCAGCATTTGATCTGGGTGTCCATGGAATTGACCCTGAACTTATCATGACCATCGGTCGTTTGAAATTCAGGACAAGTTATGCCCAGAATGTTCTTCAACATTCTGTTGAAGTTGGTTTTCTATGCGGAATTATGGCAGCCGAACTCGGGCTCAACGTGAAACTTGCAAAACGTATGGGGCTTTTGCACGATATCGGTAAAGCCGTGGATCACGAAGTTGAAGGCCCCCATGCCATCATTGGTGCAAATCTCGCTAAAAAATATGGTGAGTCACCCAAGATAGTTCAAGGGATTGCCGCACATCATGAGGATGTTCCTCCTGTTTCAGTGTACGACCAGCTTGTTCAGGCAGCGGATTCCTTGTCAGGCGCGCGTCCTGGTGCGCGGAAAGAGCTTCTCGAAAATTATGTCAAACGCCTTGAAGAACTCGAAGCCATTGCAAACGCCTATGATGGTGTGGAAAACTCATACGCCATTCAGGCCGGGCGTGAACTGCGTGTCATCGTAGAGGGCAATATTGTGAAAGATGAAGACGCTGTCATGTTGAGCCGTGATATTGCAAAAAAGATCGAAGAGACACTGACCTTTCCCGGTCAAATCAAAGTGATTGTCATCAGAGAGACCCGTGCTGTCGGGTATGCTAATAAATAAAAGGGTTTGTTATGAATGTACTGGATATTCTCACCGAACGGGGATTTGTTGAAAATACGACACATGATGAAGAGCTGAGAACGTATCTTCATGCCGGAAACGCATCCTGCTATATCGGATTCGATCCCACGGCATCAAGTCTCCATGTGGGGAGCCTGGTTCCCATAATGTCCCTTGCCCATATGCAGAGGTGGGGGCACAAACCCATCGCTCTGGTCGGTGGGGGCACAGGCTTGATCGGTGATCCAAGCGGAAAAACTGAAATGCGTCAATTGATTACCCATGAGGATGTGGAGAACAATAAAAAGGGGATCAGGAAACAACTTTCCCATTTTATTGATTTCACAGATGGTCAAGCCGAGATGGTTGATAATGCCGACTGGTTGACAGGTCTGGGTTACATAGAATTTTTAAGGGATATCGGGCGCCATTTTAGTGTCAATCGTATGATCAAAGCTGAAAGTTATAGAATGCGTCTTGAATCCGAAGAAGGATTGAGCTTTATCGAGTTCAATTACATGCTTCTTCAGGCCTATGATTTTATGAAGCTTGCCAAGAGCCACAACTGCCTCCTTCAGATGGGAGGCAGTGACCAGTGGGGTAATATTGTTGCAGGGATAGAGCTGACCCGTAAGGTTCACAGGAAAATGGCCTTTGGGATTACCTTTCCCCTGATTACAACCAGCAGTGGTGCAAAAATGGGTAAAACAGCCAGTGGCGCAGTGTGGCTGGACCCGGAGAGAACCTCACCCTATGAATACTACCAGTTCTGGGTGAATACGGATGACAATGATGTTGCTCGTTTTCTTGGGCTTTTTACCTTTCTTCCCATGGATGAAATTGAACGGGTCAAAGGGTTGCAGGCTGCGGACTTGAATCACGCCAAAGCGATTCTTGCATTTGAAACCACGATGCTGGCTCATGGGCAGCATCGTGCTGAAGAGGCATTCAACGCAGCCAGGAGCATGTTTGGGGGCAGGGTCATCCCATCTGATATTCTGCCTTCCAGCTGCATACCCCGTGAGGCCGTTGAAGGGGACGGTGATGCTGTGCCCAGCTCTGTCCTGAGCATGGACGACCTTAACGAGGGGATACCTGCCTTTAAATTGTTTTCAACGGTGGGGCTTGCCCAGTCAGGAGGAGCCGCCAGGAAGCTGATACAACAGGGCGGAGCCTACATGAACGGACAGCGGGTGCCATCCTTTGATTACATGATAACGACCAATGATTTTGAAAAAGGTGAGATCATTCTCCGTGCAGGTAAAAAGAGGTATCACAAGATTTTGATTCCACGTTGACCCACATAAAACATGCATGTATGTTTCCTTAACGTGGACATAGTGGATGATTTGGGTCATGTTTTAAAATTATTTTGATCATGTTAATAATTTTAGTTGACAGACCATCGGGGTAAGTGTAAAACCCTCAAGTCTTCAGCGAGTCGGACAACACGAAACAAACCGAGAAGGTTGTGTTCAAAGGAGTCCAGCTCGAAAAAATAAAAAAATAAATTTTATTTCGATTGACAAAGCCAGAGAGAAAATATATAGTTCTCTGGTTCGCTTGACTGGGAAGTTGAGTAGATTTGGTCTTTGAAAACTAGGCAGTAAGTGCGAGAAAAGTTCTCGATCAATTCGTAAGAAAGATCTGAGTTTTTTAAGTAGGACTTGGGTCAGGAAATAATTTAATTGGAGAGTTTGATCCTGGCTCAGAATGAACGCTG
>JAHIRD010000018.1 GCA_018818835.1 Pseudomonadota bacterium | reverse complement strand
CCAGATCCGGTTTCTGGGGAAGATGCCCAGCCTTCGTGATGCTGCCCAGGCCAATCAGGTCAGCCATGCGGCTATTGCCCAATTCCTCAAGGCCCTTGAGAAAAAAGGATATATAAAACGGGAGGGCAAATACAGCCGTACTATCAGTCTGCTTAAGGAAGACGACTCGGTTAAGTCCTCCGTGGAAGCGCGTAAGGTTCCTATTATCGGCTCCATTGCCGCAGGACTGCCTCTTTATGCTCAGCAGGAGTGGGAAGGTTTCGTTGTTGTGGACCCGAACATCTACAAAGAATCTCATCTGTTTGCCCTGAGAATCAGGGGGGAATCCATGAAGGGGGTCGGGATTTTCCATGGTGACATTGTAATTTGCGAGCCCCGTCAGTACGCGAGTAATGGAGATATTGTGGCGGCTTTGATCAACCATGAGGAGGCCACGGTGAAGCGGTTCTACCTGAGAAAGAATATCATTGAACTCAAACCGGAAAACCCGGACTTTCGCCCCGTGAAGTATGGGATGGGAGAGGTTCTGGTTCAAGGGAAAGTCATAGGTTTGGTCCGGGGACCGGAAGCCTTTGGTTCGTGAACCTGTGTAGGTAATCATGATGGTGCGACCGGACCCGTAATACGTCGGCTTTAATTTCTATCCGAACAACGAGAACTCCCACCATAGCGGAAACCCATGGTAGTGTGCTTTGACCACCGAAAAGGCCATCATCCGCTTAAGCATTCTCATCGGTGGATATTTATTTTCACTCGTCCATCACCACCCAACATTTCTCTTGCCCTATCCGCATGGCAACATCTTCCATACCAACCAACACCATGGATGTACGAACAAGGGCAACCACGGGGGGATTGCCCCTACATGTTGCGGGTGATATCGAGAATTCAACGGTTATGAAAAAAAACCTGTTTGTCAAACTTTTTAAAAGTTTGGCTCCCGGTAGGGCCGCCGGAGGCCAGTTTCTGCCCTTCTTCGTGGTTCTTCGTGTCCTTCAGTGAGCGTAGCGAACGGGTGGTTTAATTTTACCATGAAGCATGACGTTCATGAAGAAAAGAAAACATCTCTACCCTAAACTTCATGTCCTTCATGACCTTGTAAGATTAAAGTTAAGGTTAAATTAAAAAGTTAAGTTTCCAGGCATTGCCTGGAAACGAAATAAAAAAACGGTTTAACCTTGCAACACCGTCTGTGGAACATGTCCGTGTTTGTCTGTGACAGTCCGTGTTTGTCCAGGCTATTTCTTTCGTGGACGAACACAGACGACCACGGACTGACACGGACATTGGAACACTGTCTGCAGCGCTGTGCTCTCCGTGTGCTTCAGCGGCCACCGGGGGAGCGGGTGGTGGAAAACAGATTCACCATGAAGATCAATCAGCTCCCCAGGTCACCCTCAAGACTTCCTCATAGGTGGTCATGCCTTTGAGCATTTTCTGAACGGCATCTTTTCGTAAGGTGACCATCCCCTCTTCTATGCTGATTTTCTTGATCAGGGCCACGTCGGCGGCTGGGGTTGTGAGTTGACGAATGGCTTCGGAATATTTAAGAATTTCAAAAATGGCCAACCGTCCTCTGTACCCGGTCCCCCGGCATTTGACACAGCCCTTTCCCTTGTGCAGTTCCAGGATGCCTTTCAAGCCCGTTTCCAGGCCAAGGCCCTTTAGGGTTTCGCTTTCTATGTCAAAGGGTTCCTTGCAATAATCGCAAATTTTCCGAACCAGTCTCTGCCCCATGACCCCCACCAGCGTTGCCTGAATAATATAAGAAGGAATCCCCAGATCCAAAAGTCGGCTAATGGCCGAGGCCGCATCATTGGTATGAAGGGTCGAAAAAACCAGATGGCCCGTCATGGCTGCCTGTGCCGCATTTTCAGCCGTATCATAATCCCGGGTCTCACCGATCATGATCACATCCGGATCCTGGCGCAGGATATTCCTGAGGATATTCCCGAAGGTAATACCCACACTGGGCTGGACCGCAATCTGATTGAAGCCTTCATGGACCATTTCAATGGGGTCTTCCACGGTGGTGATATTAATGGCTGTGCTGGACAAGGCCCGAAGTGTTGAGTAAAGGGTTGTGGATTTTCCACTTCCCGTGGGGCCGCAAACCAGAATAATACCATGGGGCATTTTGATAAAATCTTCATAGCGGGCAAGGGCTTCTTCGGAAAATCCCAGGGCAGGAAGATCCTGGAACATGGTATCCGGATGGAGCACCCTCATCACCACCTTTTCCCCAAATGCCATGGGGACCGTGGACACACGAATCTCCACTTCCACACCATCCTTGTCGGTTTTAATTCGTCCATCCTGGGGTCTTCGTTTTTCCGCCATATCCAGCCGAGACAGGGCTTTAATCCTGCTGATAATGGCATTATGCACCTTTTTTGGAAGGGTATAGACCACATGGAGCATGCCATCGATTCTCATTCTCACATGTGTGACTTCACGCAAGGGTTCAATATGAATATCACTGGCACGCTGGTCAAAGGCGTAACTGAAAAGATGATTCACGGCATTGATGATATGATGATCCGTGGATGGAAGGTCATCCATGGATTTCAATTTAACATATTGTTCAAGGTTGCCCAGATCCACCGAAGGCCCGGAAAACTGATTTTCCGCTGCGGCAATGGATTTCTGGAATCCGAAAAATTCGTTGATATATTTAATGATATCACTTTTCGAACTGACAACAGGCTTGACATCCATCTGAACCACCCGCTTCAGATCATCCAGACCCTCCCGATTAAAGGGATCCGGAGTTGCAACCAAAAGGGAGCCCTCTTTCCGCTCCAAAGGGAGCAACAGATTTTTCATGGCAAAGGTCTTGTGAACCGTATTGGTCACAAGGGCCAGGTCGAGCTTTAACGGATCAATTTTAATATAGGGAACACCCCAGTCCTTGGCAAGGGTCTGAAAGATCAGGTCCTCATCCAACCGTTCAGTGACCTTGTCCGCCCGGTTAATACCATAGGCCGAAATAAAGTCGATGATGGTTGCAGGATGGTCCCCTAACCCGGGATTGGAACTTTTTTTCCGGGGCGTTTTTTCATCGGATTGCCCTTTACTTAACAGGATGTCACGTGCCTGCTCTTTGGTCATCAGACCATGTTTGATCAGGGACTTGAAAACGTCTTTATCTGTATACATCGGAACCCTTTTCGCCGGAATTTATGCGTGTGTTAAATAGTGGCCCCCACGGAAAAATCAAAATACGAGGAATTTATGCCTTACGATAAAACGCACAGAGGGGAATTGCAATTATAAAAATTCTGCACAGTTTATTTTCATGTTCACCCCAAAGGGACTCCGGGTTTATAAGTCCGAAGCCCCCTTCCGGTTCAAGCCCCAAGAACAACGTTCGGAAAGAAAAACAAATAATAAATACCCCTTTCATTTTTTGACTTCTTGATATAAAGTCGGTTAGTTATCAGAAATTATAGGGTTTTTCACCTGAATTCAAGACGGGGGGAATGAATTTTTTATATATTCATTCAGTACATTGAAATGAGGTGAAGGGTATGGTGTTGATCACCGCCAACGCATGGGGTTTTCAGTTTAAATGCGTCTTTGATTCATCATGCCCAAGGATTTATACATGGACTTCATACCTGGGGAGGGTTTTGATTGGCCAAACGTTCATCATATTCCGGCAATGGGGACTGCCCCAATGCATTTCAACGTATCGTCGAAAATTCAAACCAAGGCATTCTTGTGCTTATCAAAGATAAGCCGATCTATGCCAATTACAAATTGCTCAGCGACACGGGATATTCCCTCAACGACCTGATGTCATGTCTGGTTACAGACCTTATCCACCCCGAGGATGCCTCGGCAATCATGCAGTTGATTAACAACACGAAGAGCAATCACGAGCCAGATCAGACCTCATCACTCAGAATCTTGAATAAAAACGGAGAACTCCGATGGGTAACAATCCATTCCAGGGCCATCACCTGGGAGGGACAGAACGCCACCTTGTGTTTTTTTTCGGACATAACCCAGCACAAGAACCTGGAACAAGAACGTGCTAATTACCAGAACAAACTCGAAGGCATTATCAAGAAAAAAACCCATGAGCTAAACCAGGCGAGCACCTTATTGTTCCATGAAATCGGCAAGCGGGAGAAGAGTGAATCGGTTTTCCATGAAAACAGGGCTACGTACCGTGAAATTCTCAACGATATCCAGGAGGGTTTTTTTGAAGTCAACCTTTCCGGAAAGCTGATTTTCTTCAACAAGGGACTGTGCGATCTTTCAGGATATTCACCCGAAGAATTAAACGGCATCCACTACAAGGCCTACACCACGGAAAAAACAGCAAAATCCCTGTACAGGGTCTTCAACACGATTTTTACCACAGGGGAAGCAATCAAAATCAAGGATTTTGAAATGGTCCGGAAGGATGGCGCCGTCCGGACCCTTGCCATCTCCGTTTCTCTGATTCGTGATAACGAAGGCCGCACCACAGGTTTCAGGGGAATCTGCCGGGATGTCACCATCCGGAAAAAAATTGAAAAAAAACATGAAGAGGAACGTAACCTGCTCGAAAAACGGGTGGGGGAGCGTACAGCCGAACTGATCACCGCCAATCTGGAGCTGCTTAAGGCCAAAGAGATTGCAGACCAGTCCGCTAAAGCAAAAACGGAATTTCTGGCAAACATGAGCCATGAAATACGAACACCACTCAACGCCATCATAGGAATGTCCGATCTTCTTATGAAATCCAAAAGCCAAATCAAACAGAAAGAATATCTCAAGATTATTCGGTCCTCATCCATCTCCTTGCTTGAACTGGTCAATGATATTCTGGATTTTTCAAAAATAGATTCGGGGCGAACCGATTTCAAGGATGTTCAGTTCAACCTTCAAGATGTGATTGACAATCTGGCGGACATGTTTCTTGAAAAAAACATATCCAAAGAGCTTGAGCTGATCATTGATATCCAATCCAACGTGCCCGGCATACTGACAGGTGATCCCATCCGGCTGAGGCAGGTTCTGGCCAATCTGGTTTCCAATGCCTTTAAATTCACAAAAAAAGGAGAAATCTGTATCCGGGCCGAAGTCCGTTCCATGGAAGGCAACACTGTGGAAATTCTTTTTTGTATCAAAGATACGGGCATCGGCATCGACACGGATGCGTTCAAGCGCACAAACCGTGACCTGTTCGAAGCCTTTGCCCAGGCAGATAGTTCCTCAACACGGAAATACGGCGGCACGGGCCTGGGCCTGGCCATATGCCGAAAAATCGTCACCATGATGGGTGGAGATATCTGGGTTGACAGCACACCGGGCAAGGGAAGTTCATTCTTCTTCACCTGTTTCTTCAAACGAAATGTCACAGCAAATCCTTTCAAACCTATAATCCCATCAAAAATCAAAAACAAAAAGGTGCTGATTGTGGAAGACAATCCGTCCACCTTGATGGTAATCAAGCGCTACATGGAATCTTTTGGATTCAGAACTGAACTTGTGGAATCCGCGGAAGATGCCATCATCAATTTTGAAGCTGCATTTCTTGAAGAACCCTACGGCTTGATTCTCATGGACATCCGGCTGCCGGGTATGGACGGTATCACGGCCGCCCATAAAATCAAACGCAAGTATCTTTCATCAGCACCGCCCATTATTATGATCAGTGCTGTTGGCAATGAAAAAGAAATCAATCGAGCCAGGGAAGCAGGGGTTGAAAGTTTTTTGATGAAACCCATCAAACCCTCCCTTCTGTTCAATACCATCATGGAAATCTACGGATACGAGTCACCTCAGACCCATGACCGGAAGGACAAATCACCAAGCAGAGAAAAATTTTCGGACATTAGACTTCTTCTTGTGGAAGACAATTCCATCAATCAGTTGGTTGTCCTTGAAATGCTCGATCTTCCGGGGATCGTCATCGATGTGGCAAACAATGGTATTGAAGCTCTGGATTCTATCCAGAAGGAATCCTATGATGCTGTCTTGATGGATGTACAGATGCCTGAGATGGACGGGATCGAAACCACCAAAGCCATCCGGAACAAACTGGGCTTGAGAGATATTCCCATCATTGCCATGACAGCCCATGCCATGTACGGTGATCGTGAAAAATGTATTGCAGCGGGGATGAATGATTATATCCCAAAACCCGTGGACAGAGAACGCCTTCTGTCCATGCTGAAACTCAACCTGAAAAACTCCCCCATGGGGGCCAAGTGTGGGTCGGTCCCAGTGTCCATTGAATCCGAATCATTTCAAGTACCCGGCACCCTGCCCGGCATTGATCTTGAAGAAGGGTTGAACCGTTTTGGCGGTTCCTGGGAACGGTATATGAAAATTCTTTTAAGTTTCAGCCATGGTTTCATCGACTTTTCTGAAAATTTCCGTAGAAACATTGCAAGCGAACACTGGGACAAGGCCCTTATTCAGGCCCATTCCCTGAAAGGTACGGCAGGGAATATTTCCGCAAAACGGTTGTACCATGCGGCAGAAGTCCTTGAAAAATCCATGAGACACGCCCAGGGCACCGAATACCAAAAAGATTTTATAAGGGTGGATGAGGAGTTGAAGCTGGTCCTTGAGTCCATTCACCGGGTTACCTTTTCGGACAAGCACATGCAGGAGAATACAAACACGCAAAAAAAATCGAGGCAACATCCCTTCAGCCCGGAAAAAGTGATCCGCCTGATCCCTGCCCTTATGAAAACGCTCAAAGATTTCGATCCTGTTGAGTCCGAAAACAGACTCGAAAAAATCAAACTGTTTTTTTATGGGGATAGCATCAACCCGAGACTTGACAATCTGGTTCAGGATCTGGAAACCCATGTCAAAAACTATAATTTTGATGAAGCCATTGATGTTCTCGAAGATCTCAACGGACAACTGAAGGCAATCTAAATGAAACAACCTGCCCCAGGTTCAATTCACAGGGAATCAACCTGAACCTTGACTTTTCCTGATAATATTGTATTGATAAATAAAATGGTGATAGTCTCTGGAATCATGGGCAGCAGTTTCCGGTAGATTTTCAACCTTGGCATCATCGGATTTTATAAACATTTTTGAGGTTTTCCATAACACGCATGAGTGGACTTTCTAACAGAAGGATTCTTCTGGTCGATGATACCAAGGCCAATATAGATATTCTTGTACAGACCCTTAAGCAGGATTACAAATTAGGCGTCGCCTTAAATGGCCCCAAGGCCATTGAATACACAAAAGCCAATCGCCTGGATCTGATACTTCTGGACATACTGATGCCGGAAATGGACGGATTTGAAGTGTGCCAGCGCTTAAAAGAAAACCCAGTGACCAAGACGGTTCCCATCATCTTCATCACCGCCATTGATGATCCCCAGCACAAACGCAAGGGGCTTGAAATCGGGGCGGTGGATTACATTACCAAGCCCTTTGATATATCAGAAGTCCGTGCCCGGGTAAAAACCCATCTGAGCCTTAAGATAACCCAGGAAGAACTCAGCAACAGGAACCTCATTCTTGAAGAAAAAATAAGGGAGCGGACCCGGGAGTTGAAAGAAACCCAGGTTGAAATTATCAAACGCCTTAGTCTTGCGTCAAAATACAGAGATAACGGGACCGGTCAAAATGTGGCCAGGATCAGCCGTATGGCTGAACTTCTTGGCCGTTCTGCCGGATTGAAGCCTGCTGAGGCAGAGACCCTTGCGCTTTCAAGCATGCTTCACGATGCCGGGAAAATAGGCATCTCCGATTCCATTCTTCTGAAAAAAGGAAAGCTCACGTCCGATGAGTGGCACATCATGAAAGGGCACACCACCATCGGTTCAAAATTGCTGTCCGGCAGCCGTTCCAAGCTCATTCAGGATGCGGAAACCATTGCACTCACCCACCATGAAAAATGGAATGGTTCAGGATACAATCTGGGCTTGAAAGGTGATGAAATCCCTTTGATCAGCCGAATTGTGGGAATCTGTGATGTTTTTGACGCCCTTATTTCAGACAGACCTTATAAAAAAGCCTGGCCTGTTTCCCTGGCTTTCCAAGAGATCGAGAGTAAAAGCGGTATAGATTTTGATCCAAGGCTCGTCAAACTTTTTCTGGGCCTTGAGCCCGAACTGGTTAAAATAATCAACGAAACAGCCATGTAATTCTGGCTGCATTCGCCACATGTTCGTGACCCCTGATACATTCGAAATATCACCATATAGATTTTAAACATATTATCATCATAAGGTGGAGGAGACAATGAAAGCAATCGGAATTGATGTAGGATTCGGGTTTACCAAGGCAACCGTTGGCAATGAAAATGTTATCTTCAAATCACTTCTTGGGGATTCCAATGATATCCAGTTTCGTTCAGCATTTGGTGACAGCTCACTGACCAAGAACCTGCACGTCACCCTCGGAGATAAAAGTTATTTTATCGGAGAATTTGCCGAACAGCAATCCACGGTCAGGCAGTTCACCCTGGACCAGGACAAACTTCTCTCTGAGTATGTGAAGGTTCTTGCCTTGACCTCCGTGGGTCTCTGCTCGGATAGCGACACCTCGTTCAACGTGGTATCCGGTTTGCCCGTGGGATACCTGAAGCGTGATTACAAACGCTTCAACGACATCATCGCAGGTCATCATTCCATCGTTTACCACACCCCGGACGGTGAAAAAATATCCAAAAAAATTTTTATCAATAAGGTCAAGATGATGCCCCAGCCCCTGGGCAGTGTTTTCAATCTCATCATGGATGATAATGGTAAAATTTCTGATACCGACCTGACCCGGAAAAAAATCGGTGTGGTGGACATCGGATTCCGGACCACGGATTTCACCATCATCAACAATATGCAGTACGTGGAACGCGGAAGCAGTACCATGGACACGGGAATTTCCAAAAGTTTTTCAGTGATCGCCACCAAGCTGCGCAAGGAAAGTGGTGTCAATGTAGAAATATACCGGCTTTTCGATGCCATCGAAAGTGGTTCCATCAAAATCAGGGGCAAGGAATACAATATCACAAACTTAAGGGACAAGGTCTTTGCCCATTCTGCCAGTTCCATCGCCACAGACATCAACCGTCTCTGGTCCGAAGACTGGGATATTGACTGTATTGTTCTTACCGGAGGTGGCGCCATGGAAATGGCCAAACACCTCCAGCCCCTCATCGAAGGCAATGTCATTCCCTTGAATAAAAGCATTGATGCCCGTTTGAACAACGTCCAGGGTTATCTCAAATTTGCAAAGTCCATATGGAACAACGCGTCAGCCCCGCCTGACCTGCCTGAAGAAAAAGCAGAAGAGAAAAAAAAACCATGAACCACCAACAAAGGTTTGACCGATGAATCCCGATTCCCTGATCCAGTTGCTGACGGCGGTATCCCAAGGGCACAAAAGTGTTCAAGATGCCGCTGAGTCCTTAAAAAATCTCCCAAGCGAGGACATCTCTTATGCCCATATTGACCACCACCGCTGCCTGAGAAAGGGGTTTCCCGAAGTGATCTTCGGTGAAGGTAAAACCGTGGAACAAATCATCGGCATCATGGAACGAATGATTGTCCAGGAGAACGTTGTCCTGGCAACGAGGGTGGATGCAGCCAAGGCAGATGCCATCCTTCAGCGGGTTCCCGGGACATCATACCATCCCGATGCCCGGATGCTGATATGGGAAAAGGGTGCTGTTCCCATTACCGGTAACGGAGACATCCTGATTTTATCGGCCGGGACCTCCGATATTCCCGTGTCCCAGGAAGCCTTTCTCACGGCAAAAATGATGGGAAACCGTGTGGAATCGGTTTATGATGTGGGCGTGGCAGGAATCCACCGCCTGTTCCGACATCAAAAATTGATTGAACAGGCGTCGGTTATCGTTGTTGTGGCTGGCATGGAAGGAGCCCTGCCCAGTGTGGTGGCGGGCATGGTTCAGGCTCCGGTCATTGCCGTTCCCACCAGCGTGGGTTATGGAATCAGTTTGAAGGGAATGACCGCCTTGTTCGCCATGTTGAACAGCTGCAGTTCCAACATTGCTGTGGTTAATATCGACAACGGATTCGGAGCGGGATATATGGCTTCGTCTATCAACCATATTCCTGCCCGGTCCACCGCCTCATCACCTGGCAAATGAGCCGGAGGACACGAAGGGCCACAGCGCGGTAAATCCACAACAAAAAAGCCTCGTCTCTCACGGAGGCACAAAGAGCACAGTGCGGCATAGCCGCAACCGCATGATTTTTAACCACCCGTTCGCTACGCTCTCTGAAGAAGACGAAGAAAAGCATGCCTCCGGCGGCCAGACCCCTCTCTGCGCTGGGGCAAGCTTTAAAAATCTGGATCGGTCTTCGCCAAGGCTTCGCCCCTACACGCAAATGGGTTAGATAAAAACGGGCAAGAATCAAACTTACCCGTGAGGCGGTCATTCTTGACTCATCCCAAAATGCACGTTTGAGCCCCCGGTAGGGATAATCTTTTGCCCTTCTTCGTGCTCTTCGTGTTCTTCGTGGTAAATTTGTTTTTTCTTTTTTTAAACCACCCGTTCGCTACGCTCACTGAAGGACACGAAGATCACGAAGAAAAGCAAGTAATTTTAGTAAGTTATTTTCTTATGGTTTCAACTTCCAGCATTTTATGAGGAGTCGGTCAATTTGGTGGGCACAGCCCACCTACGATAGGGTGTTGCCCGTGAGACGGCTTTCGTTTTGCGAGACGGTGCCATCCATTCCGTTCCAGGCCCTTGACTTCATAACAAAATACTCCGCCCCGCCCATGCGGAAGACCTCATAGGGTGGGCTGTGCCCACCGATAAGGCCCTCATCCGCATAAAATTTTCCACCCTCCACCATAAAACCGTTGAAAGATCACTGAAATCTCAAGCAAATTCATTGGCTGTTTGCCAGAACGCATCGGTAATCACACCCTTCTTCTTCCTGTTGGCACAAATCCCGATGGAATATGGCGCAAGGGGCGGAACAAAATCAAGGATTGAAATCGTGTCGGCAACCGGGCTTTTTTCAAGGACCATTTCAGGGACAAGCCCAATCCCGCAGCCCAGATGAACCATGGCGATAATGGCTTCATTTCCCGTGACCTCCGCATAAATTTCAGGGTGTATATTCATCCGACGGCTCCATTGATCAAAACTGTTTCGTGCAATACCCTGCTTGGGGAGGATCAAGGGGGTGGTTTGCCAGTTGATATCATCTTTTTCCATGGGATTTTTTTTGGAATTTATCCAGACCAGAGGGGTGGTTGTGACATGGATATGTTCTATAAAATCAGGCACAGGGGTCGGAATTGCCGCAATGGCAATATCGGTATCACCCTGTTTAAGTTGCCCAAGAGCGCTTTCCGCATCACCGGTTTTCAGCGTGATGTGGACATCGGGGTATTTATGTCTGAACACGTCCAGAATATCAGGCAGGATTCCGTAGGCGGCCGTGACGGAACAATAGATGCTCAGCTCACCTGCAATTTTATCCTTTCCATGGGCAAGGGCGTATTTCCCGTCTTTCCAGAGCTTTACCATTTTTTCAGCATAGTCTCTAAATACGGCCCCTGAAGGGGTAAGAGAGACAGCCCTGTTGTTTCTTTCAAAGAGTTTTTGACCGACCTCGTCCTCGATCCGGTTAATGGCCCGTGAGAATGCAGATGGGCTGATATTGCATAATGAGCTGGCCTTTTGGAAATGGCGTGTTTTGCATAGGGTCAGAAAAAGGTCCATTTCATTTATATTCATACACTTATCTTACCCCTTTGTGGATCAATGTTATTGACATTACTATTAAAATACATTAAATCAGTACCCTGTAAACGAATGCAGTCACATAAACAGAATAAGCTCATGTTGCATAAAACGCAATTTAAAATTCTAAATAAATCACTTTACGCAACAATATAAAACCCATATATTGGCCCCATTGTCATTCACATGATTGAATATGATATCGCCAATGATCACCCTATAAATAATAAGGAGCATCACCATGAATTTTTTTAATTCACTTCCCTTTTCCCAGAAAGTCAAACAACTTGGCCAGTGCCGTTTTATGAATTCATCCGAATTCAACGGCGTTGAAAAACTAAAAGGGAAAAAAATTGTTATTGTCGGTTGTGGCGCACAGGGATTTCATCAGGGATTGAACCTTCGCGACAGTGGTCTTGACGTGACCTATGCCCTTCGTGACGAAGAAATAACAGAAAAACTGCTTCCATGGAAACTTGCCTCTGAAAATAAGTTCAATTATGGAAAATACGAAGAGGTTATTCCCAAGGGTGATCTTGTGTTAAACCTGACACCGGACAAATACCATACGCCCGTTGTGAACCGCGTTGTTCCTCTGATGAAAAAAGGGGCTTGTCTTTCTTATTCCCATGGATTTAACATTGTTGAAGAAGGCATGAAAATCCGTGAAGACCTTACCGTTATCATGGTGGCTCCCAAGTCACCCGGTTCGGAAGTTCGTGCTGAGTATCTGCGGGGATTCGGTGTCCCTACCCTGATTGCGGTCCATACTGAAAATGACCCCAATGGCGATGGCCTTGAAATTGCCAAAGCCTATGCTGCCGGAACGGGTGGCGACAAAGCCGGGGTGCTTCATTCTTCGTTTGTTGCTGAAGTAAAATCCGACCTGATGGGTGAGCAGACCATTCTTTGCGGAATGCTTCAGACAGGATCACTTCTTTGCTTTGATAAGATGGTTAAAAATGGAATAGACAGCGGATACGCTGCGAAACTTGTTCAAAAGGGTTGGGAAACGGTAACGGAAGCGCTGAAACAGGGTGGCATTACCAATATGATGGACAGACTCACCAATGCTTCAAAAGTTAAAGCATTTGAGCTTTCCGAAGAATTAAAAACAGTGATGCGCCCTCTCTACCAGAAGCATATGGATGATATCCTTGAAGGGGATTTTTCCGAAACCATGATGAAGGACTGGGCCGATAACGACAAGGACCTTTTTCAGTGGAGAGCCGATACCGGCAACAGTGCATTTGAGAAGGCCCCATTAACAACCAATGATATTCCGGAGCAGGAATACTTTGATAACGGTATCTTGATGATCGCCATGGTTAAAGCGGGTGTTGAGCTTGCCTACGAAATCATGACCGAGGCCGGTATGAAAGGCGAGTCAGCCTATTACGAGTCTCTTCATGAAACGCCGCTGATTGCCAATACCATTGCACGTAACAAGCTTTATGAAATGAATGTCGTCATTTCCGACACGGCAGAATATGGCAACTATCTGTTCACACACGCCTGTGTTCCCCTTTTGAAGGACTTTATGGCAAAAATTAATACGGATGTTATCGGTAAAGGCATGGCCGGTGCGGATAATACCGTGAATAATAAAAAACTGATTGCCATCAATGCGGCGATTAGAAATCATCCGGTTGAAGTGATCGGACAAACCCTTCGTGAATTTATGACTAACATGAAAACCATCTAGTCCAAGGGCAATGCAACGTTTTCTTCCTGCGCCTTCGGGCGCGGGAATGATCTTCATCACACTATTTTTTCTTGACAAACGCGGTCGATGAATATAAAGTTACAAAATTATAATAATTCAAGGTATTATTGATGAACTCAAATCTAGTCATTAGCAACATTATCGTCGTACTTATTCCCGTGACAGTCGTCACTGTCGTGGGCATTAACCTACTCCGAAGAGGTTGATAATGGCTTGATATAAAACACTAATTTTCAACATAAAAAGCCGTTATCAGCCTAAAAACTGATAACGGCTTTTTTAATGGAGCAAGCACTATGAAAAGCGACAATGTCAAAAAAGGTATCGAACGGGCTCCCCATCGTTCATTGTTCAAAGCCATGGGTTATACCGACACCGAGATCAACCGGCCCATCATCGGAATTGCAAACTCGGCAAATACCATCATTCCGGGCCATGTCCATCTGAACCGTCTGTCCGAGGCTGTAAAAGCAGGTATCTACATGGCAGGTGGCACGCCCGTGGAATTCGGTGTCATCGGTGTCTGTGACGGCATTGCCATGAACCACACCGGTATGAGTTATTCCCTGGGAAGCCGGGAACTGATCGCCGATTCCGTGGAAGTGGTGGCAACAGCCCATGCCTTTGATGCCATTGTCATGATCCCCAACTGCGACAAAATTGTTCCGGGCATGCTCATGGCAGCTGCAAGGCTGGACATCCCTACGATATTTATCAGCGGAGGCCCCATGCTTGCAGGACGGCATCCCACGGATATCACTAAAAAAGTGGATCTTATTACTGTCTTTGAATCGGTTGGAGCCGTTTTATCCAATAAGATGGACGAAAGTGAACTCCTTGCCATTGAAGATGCAGCCTGCCCCACCTGCGGGTCATGCTCGGGCATGTTCACAGCCAATTCCATGAACTGCCTGACCGAGGCCATCGGCATGGGCCTGCCCGGCAACGGAACCATACCGGCTGTCATGTCTGCCAGGGAACGGCTGGCCAAGGAAGCAGGAATGAAAATCATGGACCTTCTGGCCAACAACATAACGCCGTCGAAAGTGATGACCGAAGAGGCCTTTGAAAATGCCTTGGCCGTGGATATGGCTCTGGGATGCTCCACCAATACGGTTCTTCACCTGAAGGCCATTGCCAACGAAGCCAATGTCAAGGTCGAGCTGTCCCGGATCAACGAGGTCAGCAAAAAAATACCGCACTTGTGTTCCCTGTCTCCCGGAGGCAAGGATCACATCGAAGACCTCAACGCGGCAGGAGGAATCCAGGCCGTCCTTAAAGTTCTGTTTGATGAGGGCTTAATCAACGGGGATTGTATGACGGTCACCGGAAAAACCGTGGGAGACAACATCAAAAACCGACGGGTGTTCAACGAGGACGTGATCCGCCCCTTCCACAGCCCCTACCATAAAGAAGGCGGCCTGGCCGTATTGTTCGGTAACTTGGCCCCCGAGGGATGTGTTGTCAAACAATCGGCGGTCCGTGATGAAATGCTTCGGCACAAAGGACCGGCTCGGGTTTTCGAATGCGAGGAAGATGCGTCCACGGTGATCAGAGAAGGCGGAATCAAGCCGGGTGATGTTATCGTAATCCGTTACGAAGGCCCCATGGGTGGGCCGGGCATGCGGGAAATGCTGAGCCCCACCTCGGCCATTGTGGGCATGAAGCTTGACGATTCGGTGGCTCTGATCACGGACGGCCGATTCTCAGGGGGGACAAAAGGTGCGGCCATCGGCCATATTTCTCCTGAAGCGGCCCATGGCGGTCCCATTGCCATCGTTCGGGAGGGCGATATCATCGCCATTGATATTCCGTCCAAAAAAATCACATTGGAACTGTCCGATGAAGAGATTGCAACGAGACTCAAAACCTGGACCAAGCCCCAACCCAGAATCACCAAAGGGTATATGGCCCGGTATTCCAAACTGGTGTCGTCGGCCAGTGAAGGTGCCATCGTTAAATAGAAAAGGTGTTAGATTAATCCATACAAGAAGGAAAAACTTATGAAACTCACAGGTGCTCAAATCCTTATGAAGGTCTTTGAGGAAGAAGGCGTGGACACCATCTTCGGTTACCCCGGAGGAGCTGTTCTCGATATTTATGACGCCCTAGACCAGACGGACATCAGACACATTCTCGTGCGTCATGAACAGGGCGCTGTCCATGCAGCAGACGGCTATGCCAGGGCTGCCAACAGAACCGGTGTCTGCCTGGTAACCTCCGGCCCCGGGGCCACCAACACGGTCACCGGCATCGCCTCCGCCTACATGGACTCCATTCCCATGGTGGTCATCACTGGACAGGTATCAAGCCACCTGATCGGAAACGATGCGTTCCAGGAAGTGGATATTGTGGGCATAACCCGGCCCTGCACCAAACACAATTACCTGGTCAAAGATATTGAAAAACTGGCACCGACGTTGAGGGAAGCATTTTACATCGCTCGATCCGGCAGACCCGGGCCAGTTCTGGTGGACATCCCCAAGGATGTGTCCAATATGATAACCACATATTCAAAACCGGTGGAAAACAGCAAAATTGAGATGCGGGCATACAAACCGACTTACAAGCCCAACCCCAAGCAGCTGCAAAAAGTGGTGAACCTGTTAAAAAAGGCCAAAAAGCCCATGATCTTCACCGGTGGCGGGGCCATCTTGTCCGGGGCATCCGAAGAACTGACAGCCTTTGCGCGTAAAACCAGAATCCCCGTGACGGGCTCGTTGATGGGGCTGGGGTCTTTTCCCGGGACGGATCCTCTGTGGCTGGGCATGCTGGGCATGCACGGGACCTATAGGGCCAACATGGCCACATCGACCTGTGATTGCATGATTGCCGTGGGGGTAAGGTTTGACGACCGGGTAACCGGAAAAACCGATGTGTTTGCAAAGAATGCCACCATTGCCCAGATCGATATTGATCCCACGTCTATCCATAAGAATATCGAGGTTTCCGTACCGGTTGTGGGAGACTGCAAGCTGGCATTGGAAGAATTAAACCGCCTGATCGAAAAGGAAAACCTGGAGGATCTATGCCAGGGGCGCGATGCATGGCTTGACCAGATCAAAGACTGGCGTGAAACCAAACCCCTGGTCTTTGCCCAGGGCGAGGCCATCAAGCCCCAATATGTTATTGATAAATTTTTTGAATTGACCAAAGGGGAAGCCATTATCACCACAGAGGTTGGCCAGAACCAGATGTGGGCAGCCCAGTATTACCATTTCGCCAAGCCCAACCATTTTATCACCTCGGGTGGATTGGGTGTTATGGGATTCGGCTTGCCAGCCGCCATTGGCGCTCAAGTGGCCTGCCCGGATAAAATTGTTGCCGATATTGCCGGAGACGGCAGTATCCAGATGAACATTCAGGAAATGGCCACAGCCGTTCAGTACGGCCTTCCTGTTAAAATCATCATTTTGAACAATCGGTATCTGGGCATGGTTCGCCAGTGGCAGGAGCTTTTTTATCAGCGCCGATACGCCTCAACCACCCTTGATCATAACCCGGATTTCGTGAAGCTGGCGGAAGCCTTCGGAGCGCTGGGCCTGAGAGCCACCAAGCCCGAAGAGGTTGAAGACGTTCTCAAACAGGGCCTGGCATCTCCCAAAACAGTTATCATGGAATTTGTCACTGAACGTGAAGAAAACGTTTACCCCATGGTTCCTGCGGGTAAGGCCATCACGGATATGCTTCTTGTTTAAGCAAGGCAGACTATTATAAGGACATGAACAATGAGCGAAAAAAGACATTTACTATCCATACTGGTTGACAATGAACCCGGTGTTCTTTCACGAATTGCCGGGCTTTTCTCCGGAAGGGGCTACAACATCGAAAGCCTGTCCGTGGCCCCCACCAATGAAACGGGTGTGTCCCGTGTCACCATGGTCACCATTGCCGATAAGGAGATCATGGAGCAGATCAAAAAGCAGCTCCACAAACTGATCAACGTGATCACGGTCCAGGATCTCACCGGTTCAAACTTTATTCAGCGTGAACTGGCCTTAATCAAAGTTCACGCCAAGAGTGACAACCGTGAAGAAATTGTCAGGATCGTTAACATTTTCAGGTATAAAATTGTGGATGTGGACCATGATTGCTTTATCATCCAGGCCACAGCCAAAGGTGATAAGCTTGAGGCGTTCATCAAACTGCTGACCCCCATGGGCATAAAAGAGATTGTCAAGACAGGAAGTATTGCATTATACAGAGGCAACTGATAATTTTTTGTAATACTGGTCTGATCGAAGCACTGCCTGTCTTATCCGCGTGATGCGGATTCAGGCAGTGTTTTTTTCTGTTTTCGAATCTTGATAAAAGGCCCTGGGGTCTTATGTTCTAAAAACAGAAAAACGTTAAACGGAGACAAGGATGAAAAAAACCCTGCTATTTGATACAACCTTAAGGGATGGAACCCAAGGGGAAAACATCAGTTTTACCCCTGAAGATAAGTTGAGAGTCGCCCAGAAGCTTGATGATATCGGTATTCACTACATTGAGTGCGGCTGGCCGGGTTCCAGCCCGGGGGCCATGGAATTTTTTAAAATGCTTCAAGGAATTTCATTGAAACATACCGTGGTCACAGCATTCGGCTCCACACGACGCCCGGGTATCCGTCCCGAGGAAGATGCCAATCTCGCTGCGCTGATCGAATGCCAAGCACCGGCCATCACCCTTTTCGGGAAAACATGGGATCTTCATGTCCTTGAGATCATGGGCAATACCCTCGAAGAAAACCTTGCCATGATCACTGACAGCATTGGGTTTATCAAACATCATGGCCTTGAGCTTCTCTACGATGCCGAACATTTTTTTGACGGATACAAGGCAAACCCCGATTATGCCATGGAAACACTTGTTGCCGCCCTCAAAGGCGGCGCAGACATGCTGGTGCTCTGCGATACCAATGGAGGCAGCCTGCCCCATGAAGTCGAAGGTATTATCCATGAGGTCATGGCCAAGCTTGGGGACAAAGGATTCACAAACGTTTCCTTTGGCATCCATGCCCACAATGATTGCGCCATGGGGGTCGCCAATGCCATTGCGGCGGTCAGGGCGGGTGCATCCATGGTCCAGGGCACCATCAACGGCTATGGGGAGCGCTGCGGCAATACGGACCTGACAGCTGTGATCCCCATCTTATGTCTGAAAATGAACGACAGCTGCATGGACTCTGAAAATATTAAAAAGCTGAAAAGTTTGTCCCGATTTGTCAGTGAGACATCCAACATGATCCCCTTGAGTTCACGTCCTTTTGTGGGCCGAAGCGCATTCACCCACAAAGCGGGAGTTCATGTCAGCGCCATCATGAAAAATCCTGTGGCCTATGAGCATATGGAGCCGACCCTGGTGGGCAATACGCGCCGCGTCCTTGTCTCGGACCAGTCCGGGCGAAGCAATATTGAGTATAAAGCCAAGGAACTGGGCATTGATTTGGAGTCCGAGGCCTTTGACACTCGGCGTTTTGTATCGGAAATCAAATTGCTTGAGCAGGACGGCTACCAGTACGACATAGCAGATGGCTCCCTCAAGATCCTTATGGACAAATTCAGGCTTCAGCACAAGCCCCGTTTTGAGCTTGAAGCGTTCCGGGTGACCGTGGAAAAAGATAAGGAGCGGCCCTGTACCTCCCACGCCATGATCAAAATCGCCGTGGATGGAAAAACTGAAATCACGGCCGCCGAAGGAGCAGGCCCGGTCAGCGCCCTGGATAATGCCTTGAGAAAGGGCCTTGATAAATTCTATGATCAGATAGCAGATATGCATCTTGTGGATTTCAAGGTGCGTGTGATTGATGGCAGGGACGGCACGGAAGCCAAGGTCCGGGTTCTCATCGAATCCAGGGACCATGAGGATATCTGGACAACCGTGGGTGTTTCCGAAGATATCATTGAGGCCAGTTGGCAGGCTCTGGAAGACAGCTTTCAGTACAAACTTGCTAAATCTCTAAACAAATCATCTTGATAACGGAGTCTTATATGGACGATAAAGTAATCATATTCGATACAACCTTAAGGGATGGCGAACAGTCTCCTGGTGCCACCATGAACACCGCAGAAAAACTTCGAATCGCATCCAAGTTGGAAGAACTGGGCGTGGATGTGATCGAGGCCGGATTTCCGGCATCCTCACCCGGTGATTTTGATGCGGTCCGGCAGATTTCAGATATGATCAAAAACTCATCTGTCTGCGGTCTTGCCAGGGCCCTGCCCGGAGACATTAAAACCTGTGCGGATTCCATAAAATCTGCAAAGCACCCCCGGATACACACCTTTGTTTCCACCTCGGAAATTCATCTGAAATACCAGATGAAAAAAAGCCAGGCAGAGGTGATCGAGATCGCCCGGGAGGCTGTCCGCCTTTCCAGAAGTCTTTGCGAGGATGTGGAGTTCAGTGCCATGGATGCCAGTCGGACAGATCCGGATTACCTGTGCCGGGTCTTTGAAGTGGCCATCGAAGCCGGTGCACGAACCCTGAACATCCCTGATACCGTGGGCTACGCCATACCGGATGAATTCGGAGCCCTTGTTTCCTATGTGCTAAACAACACGAAAAACATCGATAAGGCCATTGTGAGCGTCCATTGCCACAACGACCTGGGCCTGGGCACTGCCAATACACTGGCCGCCATCAGAGCCGGAGCACGCCAGGCTGAGGTGGCCATTAACGGAATTGGTGAGCGAGCCGGAAACACCTCCCTGGAGGAGATTGTCATGGCCCTCAAAACCAGAAATGACCTTTTAAAAGTCGATACCCGTATCGATACCACCAAGATTTATCCCATCAGCCGGTTGGTTTCCATGATCACAGGTATCCAGGTTCAGCCCAACAAGGCCATTGTGGGAGCAAACGCCTTTTCCCATGAATCAGGTATTCATCAGGATGGCGTCTTAAAAAACCCCACCACCTATGAGATCATGAAACCCGAAACCATTGGTCTGCACAGCAGCAAACTGGTTCTGGGGAAACATTCGGGCAAGCATGCCATCCGAAACTATCTGGTGGATATGGGTTACAATCTTTCCGATGATGAGATTCAAAGCGTGTTTGAAAAATTCAAAAACCTGGCGGACCGTAAAAAGGACATTACGGATGAAGACTTGGAAGCCCTTGTCAACGAGGGGGTTTTGCGCAGCAGTGATCTTTTTGCCCTGGAATATATCCATATTTCCAGCGGCACCACCGTGGATCCCCTGGCCCATGTCAAGATGTTAATCAATGGGCGATCCACCGAGGAAAGCTCCACGGGCAACGGCCCCATTGACGCAGCGTACCAGGCCATTGCAAAGCTGACACGCACCTCGGCCACCCTGCTCCGGTTTTCCATCAGCGCTCTCACCGGTGGAACAGACGCCCAGGGTGAAGTGACTGTCAGATTGAAAGAAGACGGCCTTGTGGCCCTGGGCAGGGGATCGGATATGGATATCATCACAGCCAGTGCCAAGGCCTATATCAATGGTCTGAACCGGCTTGAATATCTTAAGGCCAATCCGCCATCCACACCCGAAACCATGTAAATAAAAAAGGCAGCCGGGCAATCATTGCCTGGGCTGCCTTTAATTTCTTATCTTTTTTTAAATCAGATTAACAATCAGGGATGCATCATGAACCGGCAAGACCTGATTTGAGTTTTTCCTGAACGGGATTATCTCCGATCCAGATACCGAAAAGGGCTTTGCTGAATTCTTCACCAGGAATCGTTTTGGCAAGAACACCATTTTTAATTATATTGGTCCCGGTACCCGGCACATAAACCATATCATAAACATCGTCTTGTTTGATTTCTGCACTGAAAACACTGATCATATCATCAATTTCTTTCTGGATGGGAGCGATGTTGCCGTGGGTTGATTTTTCAAAACCCTCACGCGTGGCTTCGGACATTTTTTCGCTGGTGATCAGCTTGGAAATGATCTGGAGTCTCATTGCCATTTTATCATCTTTTTTAAGAAGAGCGACCACATCTTTTGTTTTCTCGGGGACATAAAGACCTGCAACATAAAGGTCCATAAACAATTTTGTTCTTACACCCGAACCATTTAATAAAAGATCTGCATCACCTGCCTTCATGGTATCCGGCATGGCTTTGCCTTCCGCATACGCGGTAGAAACCATCATCAACCCGGCTATCACCAATAAAATAAGTCGTTTCATCATAAGACACCTCACTTTTTTTAATATTTACAAAGACTGTTGATTAATAAGAATTATATGCTTCCAAAGGAGACAGGGAAGATTGACAATCTGTCCGCTTAAAAACATCTGCCTAAACTGTGATCATTGATCAGCAAGAAGAACCAGGCTCGAACATATAATTCAATTCGAAGAGTTAAACATTGATATTCCGACAAAAGGTCCTTGTCAACCCTTTTTGTGGCTCAACCTATTTATTTTACAGCCACCTAGAAATTTAGACAATCAAAGAGCCCCTGATTTCCTCAAGGTTCGTTATATTGTTCTCTATCATAAATGACTCGATTCCTTTTACAATATCGCCACTCACACCGGGATTCACAAAATTGGCCGTTCCTGTCTGAATGGCTGTGGCCCCGGCAATGATGAATTCCAGGGCATCCTCGGTGTTCATAATGCCGCCGATACCCACCACCGGAATTTTCACAGCCCGGGCAACCTGAAAGACCATTCGCAGGGCCACGGGTTTTATAGCTGGCCCTGACAGGCCGCCCACCACATTGGCAAGCTTGGGTTTCCGTGTCCGGACATCAATGGCCATGCCGGTGATTGTGTTGATGAGAGACAGGGAGTCTGCCCCCGCATCTTCAACACTCCGGGCCACCACGGTGATATCGGTCACATTGGGCGTCAGTTTCACCATCAACGGCTTGCTGG
The DNA here is from genome assembly GCA_018818835.1 of Pseudomonadota bacterium. GTDB lineage: Bacteria > Desulfobacterota > Desulfobacteria > Desulfobacterales > Desulfolunaceae > JAHIRD01. The sequence goes on along the minus strand of JAHIRD010000018.1, from coordinate 12,765 downwards.
TTTTTGCCCGAACCGCCTTGACCACAGATGCAGCAGAACAGGGGTCCACCCCAAAGGCCAGGCCACCCTGGGTCACATTGGGACAGGAAATATTGATCTCCATTCCTGCGATGGCCGGAACCTCATCAGCGATTTCCGCCACCCTGGCATAATCCGCTTCGGTCTTCCCATAGACATTTATAAATATGGCCGTATCAAAAGCTTCAAGTGCAGGAATCTTGTCCCTGATAAAGGCCATGATTCCTATATTCTCAAGACCGATGGCATTGAGCATACCGCATGCCGTCTCCACAATCCTGGGGGGAGGGTTACCCTTGGAGGGTTCAATGGAAAGACCTTTAACCACAATCCCTCCCACGGCATTCAGGTCGACATAATCTGTAAATTCAAGGCCATAACCAAACGTTCCCGAGGCGGTCATCACCGGGTTTTTCAAGACCACGCCACCCACATTCACCCGCAGGTCCGGTTTTATGCTCATAATGATTTATCCTTCTATCATTTTAGTCTGTAAGTGTTTAAAAAACATCTATGCCATCCTTCTTTTATTCCATGGGGATTGGGTACACAAGTTTTTTCTTATGCATTTATGGTGTTTACTTTTCACACGGCCTTGGATAAACTCACCACAAACAAACCTTCTTTTCCCGGGCAAAGGATTCCCCCATGAAATTTTATTTTCGCGAACCCATCAGTGGCCTGACCCATTTTATCGGCCTTATCCTGGCGGTGATCGGCGCCATCTTTTTGATAATCACGTCCATATCCCCTCTGAAAATTATTCACGTGGTATCATTTTCCATATTTGGTGCAGGAATGATCATGATCTATCTGGCCAGTACGCTTTACCACTGGCTGCCCCTGTCAGATAAGGGCATCGCCTTTATGAGACGTGTTGATCACATGATGATTTTTTTTATTATTGCAGCGACCTACACCCCCATCTGCCTGATTCCCCTGAAAGGGGCCTGGGGCACAAGCATCCTCTGCTGTGTGTGGTCCTTTGCCCTGATCGGCCTTATGATCAAACTGTTCTGGATGGAAGCGCCACGATGGTTGTCAACCTCGTTGTATCTTCTCATGGGTTGGATTTGTATTGTGGCCATCTGGCCGTTGATTGTCAATTTGCAGGCAGGGGCTCTTTTCTGGCTTCTTGCCGGTGGGATTTTTTACAGTGTGGGGGCCGTGATCTACGGCATCAAAAAACCCGACCCCTTCCCGGAAGTCTTCGGATTCCACGAACTGTTTCATGTCCTGATCATGATGGGAACAGCATCCCATTTCATGGTGATGTATCGCTATCTTGTATTGTTTGACTGATTAGGTTTCCCGGATCATGAAGAGTATGAAACAATACCCCAATACATGACGAGATAAAAATCCCATAGGTCCCATAAGTCACATAGGACCCATGGGACTTATGGGACCTATGAAGATTTCACTGAGTATGATTGAGACCGTGAGATGCTGTTTATGGATGGGCACTAAATATCTTTTTCTGCGGTATTTCTATTAACCCATTCAGTGGCAAGCCGCCGTCCCTCGTTGATCTGTTTGGGTGTCATGACTTTTTCAATCTCGTTTCTCATCTCAAGGGACTGCTTCAACCCCATAACTGCAGACAGACTGAACCATTTGTAAGCTTCCACATAGTCACGGGGAACCCCTTTTCCATGGGCGTACATGGTCCCGATATTGTAGTGGGCCCTATTGTGCCCCTGTTCCGCTGCCAGTCGATACCATTTAAGCGAACTCACGGGATCTTCGTCAACACCCTTTCCCAATTCGTACATCACACCCAGAAAATAGCAGGCTTTTCCCACCCCGTTTTCAGCGGCCTTCCGGTACCATTGGGCAGCCACGGTGTAATCCTGGGGCACCCCTTTCCCCAGTTCACAAAAAAGTCCGTAGGAATACTGGGCATCCGGATAGCCTTGGTCGGCTGCGAGCTTGTACCAACGTGCCGCCTGGGCGATATCCATATCCACACCTTCACCATGTTCGTACATGGTTCCCATGGTATACTGGGCTTTGGAATATCCTGCATTTGCAGAAAGATGGAACCATGTGACGGCTTTGGACAGATCCATCTCTGTGCCGTTACCCAGTAAATGCTGAAGCCCGATTTGGTACTGAGCCTTTTTATACCCCTGCTTGGCTGCTTTAAGATACCATGAAAGGGATTTGGACAGATCCTGGTTTACCCCTCTCCCGCTCTGATACATCTCACCTATTCGGTATTGAGCTTTCATATTGCCCTTGGATGCGGATTTTTTGTACCATTTCAGAGCATTGGCCAGATCTTGATCAATTCCCTTGCCCAGGAAATAGATATCCCCCAGATAGTATTGGGCTTCGGCGCTTCCTTCTTTGGCTTTCCAATGATACCAGGTGCGAGCTTCATCATCGAAAAACTTAAGTTCCCCGCCATCCAGATAAATGATTTCAAGATTCCGAATGGCTCCGTTATGTCCCTTGCTGCCGGCTTTCCGATACCATTTTACGGCAACATCCGCATTGGCTTCCACGCCCAGACCTTTCTGGTGCATCACGCCCAGGGAATACTGGGCCGACATGTCACCTTGGGCAGCCATGTTTAGAAGCTCCGGATAGGCCGCACTGTAATCCCCATTGATAAACGCCCCAAGGCCGTCCACATGGGCTGAAAACGATGCGGTTGACATGAATACACTCATCAGAGCAAAAACAAAAATTCTTAATTTCATTATCTCCCCCACACAATCCCGAATGAAATTTCCCCTCATCATTATAAATTCATGTTTTATTACATGATGTTGAACATTGTTTCTTATTATTTCCGTTGTTAATTCATTTATCATCTAGATATTGTCTTGTGTCAAGAAATTCTTAATCCTTTATACTCTTATAACCAGGATCCCCCATGACACAGATTGACACAAACCTTGGCCTGGGATATACACCAGAGAAAAAAACAATCAATAAAATCAGGATAATTGTATTTTTATGAGCAATATAAAAAACGATCGCATGGCCGTTCTCATCCCCTGCCTGAACGAGGAAGTCACGATTGGCAAGGTCATTGACGATTTCAGACGAGAACTTCCCCAGGCCATGATCTGTGTGTTCGACAATGGCAGCACGGATAATTCCGCAGCCATAGCCAGGAATCATGGGGCCCGTGTTTACCATGAACCCAGAGAGGGCAAAGGCTTTGTGGTTGAATGCATGTTTGAACATGTCATGGCTGATATTTACGTGATGGTGGACGGGGATGACACCTATCCGGCCGAATCGGTTCATGCCCTGATTGATCCGGTCATAAACAACAAGGCGGATATGGCTGTGGGAGCACGTTTATCGCTCTATGGCGACCAGGCCTTCCGGCCCATGCATCTTCTGGGCAACCTGTTAATTCAAAAACTCGTCAATCGGATACGCCAGACGGATCTCACGGATATTCTCAGCGGATACAGGGTATTCAATCGCAGGGTGGTCACCATGCTGCCCGTGGTGTCAACAGGCTTTGAGATCGAAACCGAACTGACGGTCCAGATGCTTTATTACAAACGAAAAATTGTCGAAATCCAGATCCCTTACCGCAACAGGCCCCAGGGCAGCACAAGCAAGCTCCACACGGTAAAGGATGGCATCAGGGTTCTCTGGAAACTCTTCAGCCTGCTTAGGGCCATCAAGCCCCTGACCTTTTTCGGAAGCATGGGAATGGCCTTTTTTTTCCTGTCCCTTGCCAGTGGCTATCTGCCCATTCATGATTACCTGAGCAGCCCGGACCACTATGTCCGCCACGTGCCCCTGGCCATTCTGGCAACAGGCCTGATGCTGATCTCCGTGGGTTCGGTTTTTATGGGTGTATTGCTCCATGCCATCAACTGGCGTTTCATTGAACTTCACAGTGTTCTGACCCGGTCCTGTGACACATATTCAATGCCTGCCCCCTTTTCATCTGTCATGGATAAAAAGACTGAATAATTTTAAAGTGTTCATAGGCTTCCCGGGTTTTCTCAGGATCTTTTTTTTCAAGAAGCCGGATAAGCTTGTTCCATGTCCCCCGGTCGCCCGAATTAATTTCAAGTGATTTTCTGTAATAGGCTTCGGCCTTGTCCATGTCACCCAAATCCTGCATCATGTCTCCCAGCATTTCAAACCCCTGGGAGGCCCCGAAGGACTCGACAGAAATCCTATCCAGATACAACCGGGACCGTTCATATTCATTTTTCTTACGGTAATAGGAGGCAAGGGACAAATTGGCATAAACCGAATAGGTGCCATTCATGGCCGACGATTTTTCCCAGAATACCCGGGCCTCGTCTGCCCGGCCAAGGGATTTCAATATAATGGCATGTGTATTGTAATATGCCGTCAAATCATAGGCTCCGGGCAAGGGCAGATTCGCCAGTATCCATACCATGATAAGCCCCAGGATCATCCCCACAGTTTTTTTTATGTTTTTTCCCCGAACCGCAGCCAATAGTTCCAGCGCCCCAAAGACAGCAGAGGGGATCAAGATGACCAGCATGGGGAGCCGGTATCGTGTATTGCAGAAAAAAATAACCAGGCCCAGGCCATATATCCCATAGATGCACATCCCTGCAAGGATTCTTGAATTTTTTAAAACTCCCGCCACCATCCCCACCAGAGCAAAGGGAAGAACAAGCCAGTAAGGAATCAGGGGGGCTTTAAAAAATGTGACAAAATCACCCATAAATCCGATCTGGTAGTGATCTCCTTGCTCAAACGCATTGACATAGGCCTGTGTCTTGCCTGCGAGTTTCTTCCCAAAGGCCAAGGGGTGTTCCATGGCAATGCGGATCACCTCACGGCTCCAGAATCCGGAGGCCTCTGTGGGGGATAATTTTTTCCCGGCCCGTTTACTGGCCTCGATATTAAAATGGATTCCCTGCTCAAAGGGCGATGACGAGGCAAAGGGCACGGGTCTGTAATAAGGCCCTGGATTATCGGGATTGTTTCCGATAAACAGATTGAAGCCGGATTGGGAGGCCATCAAGGCAAGTTTTCCGCTTGCCTTGTAATTCCTGATAACAAATGGCGACAGGGCCAATGCAAGCCCCACCAAAAAAAGCAACAGATGCACTAGTTTCTGTTTGAAGAGCAAACTGTCTCGACGCCCCCCAAAGAGCAGAAAGGCTGCGGCCACAGGAAAAACCAGCATGTAATTGGGCCTTACATTCATCATCAGCCCGGCTGTTATCCCCAGTGCCAGAGCCTTGAGCCGCCCGGGTCTGTTCTGCACACGGAACACCTGCCAGATAAACAGAGAAAACAGGAAAAGAGACAGGGCTGTTTTCAGGACCACAATACTGTAAAAAATAAACGGGCCATAACAGGATGCCACGAGAAAGGACAAAAACCCGATCTTTTTCCCGCCAAGCTCCTTTCCGGCCAGTCCTGTAAACAAGCAGGTACCGGTGCCTAACATCACATTGAGTACACGAACAAGAATCACATCCGGTGAAAAAAGCAGGTAGACCAAGGCCATCAGGTAGGCATACAAGGGGGCAAACTCATACACGTCCTGGGAGACAAAGGTGCCGTCCATGATTTTCATGGCCCAGTCATGGTAAATTCGCTCGTCAAACAGCAGATAATCGAAATACACGCTGTTCTTCAGAGAAAGCAGGGCCATGATCCGAAGGACCAGGGCAAGGCAGAGCAAACTCACCCAAATGAACGTGTCATGACCTTCCCGGATCTTAAAAACACCGGCAAGGCCTTTCCTATGAATGGGGCCCATGGGTTTATCCTTTTTTTGTGAAATCGATTATGAGATGCCTATGGCACATATCACAGCTTTTTCATTTCACAAAAACAAATCAAACCGAACCTTTTTTATTGGATCAGAGCCAGGTCACACGAATGACTGAATAAGCCAGATACAGCCCCAAAAGGAGTCCACCTTCCCATCGGACAATACGTTTCTGATCAGTGATACAAATCATAAGAAGTAAAACACTCAGAAAAATCATCACATAAAGATCGAAAAAACCTCCGGAGGTGGGGAGCGGGATGGTTTTATAGCTTGCACTCACGCCGTTGATCAAGAGCAGGTTGAAAATATTGGACCCCACCACATTGCCAATAGCCAGATCGGTCTGACCTTTCCAGGTCGCGATAAGGGACGTGATCAGTTCGGGCAGGCTGGTGCCGATGGCCACAACAGTCAAAGCAATAATCACCTGGGGAATACCCAGAGACTGGGCCAGGTTCGTTGCGTTGGATACGGATATTTTTCCCCCGGCAATCAGAAGAACAAGCCCCACCAGGGTGTAAACAAGACTGATCAGCGTCTTTTTGACCTGTCGCTGGCCGGAAGAGGCCTCGGCCTGAGTGATTAAGGAATCCTGGTTTCTGTTCCTGAACACTTCCGAGACGGTGTAGTACATGAACACGGAAAAAACCATCAGAAAAATCAGGCCATCGGATCGATCAAAACCATTGGGGCTCATCTTCAAGACCTGGTCTGAGGCCAGAATAAGGACCACCACCGACGCCAGAACCATCATGGGAATTTCCCGAGTGATAATGGCACTTGAGATGGTCAGTGGCTTGATCAGGGCTGCCAATCCCAGAATAAGGCCGATATTGGCAATATTGGATCCAATGATGTTTCCAAAGGAGATATCCGTGTTCCCGTCATAGGAGGCCAGAAGGTTCACGGCAAGTTCCGGCGCACTTGTGCCAAAGGCCACCACGGTCAGACCGATCACCAGAGATGACACACCCAGTGATTTGGCCAGATCCGAGGCACCGCGAACCAGAATGCTTCCGCCCGCAAGAAGCAGCCCCAGGCCCGCGAACAGTCCGGCTATGTCCATATAGTTCGTCATACATACCCCCTATAGATGTTTTATTTTTTTTTCCGGACCTTCATCACCCGCTTGATCACCCAGAGCAGGGGGCTGGTCATGCCCCCTTCCATGTCCTTTGCAACATCAGCCAGTAAATCCGGGATGGGCAGAGTCTGAGGACATTTTTCCTCACAAAGCCCGCATTTGATGCACTGGGATGCAAAAGATGGTTTTTCTCGGACAATGCCGCCGTTCATCACCAGATAAAAAAGCCTGGCCTGCTTGTCCTTGAAGGCATGCCGGGAATTGTAAAAGTCAAAACATCCCGGGATATTCACCCCTGCCGGACAGGGCATGCAGTACTGACATCCTGTGCAGCCCACCTTCATCACCTTTCGATACATATCGGTGGCCTGACTTACCAGGGCCAGCTCATCGTCTGAAAATGCATGTTCCCTTGCATCGGACGCCATGGATAAATTTTCCCGGATATGCGAATCGTGATTCATGCCCGATAGCACCACCGTGACCTCAGGATGGTTCCATATCCACCTCAGGGCCCATTCCACCGGAGCCCGGTTGACCTCGGCCCTGTTCCAGATCGCCTGAACCTCTGGCGGAGGCGTCTTGGCCAGATTCCCGCCCCTTAAGGGTTCCATGATCATGACCGCCAGTTTTTTTGATGCAGCATATTCAAGGCCCCGGGTTCCCGCCTGATTCTGGGTGTCCAGATAATTGTACTGGATCTGGCAAAATGTCCAGTCATAGCCATCCACCACCTGGCTGAAGTCCTCGGCCCCCCCATGATAGGAAAATCCGGCGTTGATGATTTTTCCTTTTCGGATGGCCGTATCCAGAAAATCTATGACCCCATTTTCCTTGGCTGTTTCCCAGGTGCTTCCATTCAGGTTGTGGATCAGGTAATAATCAATGCGATCTGTTTTAAGTTTTGAAAGCTGGCTGTCAAGCATCTTGTCCATGCTTTCCTTTGAATCCGTTGACCAGTGGGGCAGTTTGGTGGCAAGCTTCACCTTGTCCCTGTACCCGTTATCCCCAAGAATTTTCCCAAGAAAGGGTTCGCTTTTTCCATTATGATAGGGAACGGCCGTATCAATATAATTCACTCCGTTATCAATGGCAGAATAGATCTGGCGTTGTGCCAGATCCTCCATAATCCCCCCCCGTTTTGAAGGAAGCCTCATACACCCGTATCCCAGAATGGATAGCTGGTCCCCATTTTTAGGAACTGTTCTGTACTGCATATCTGGCCTCCTGTCTTTTTTTCGAAGGGTTATTCACGGTAAACGTTACTGTACTCCAGGCAAGATTTATGGCGTCGCAAAAATCTCTTATAATCGTATATTCAAAAAAGTGATCACGTGAGAAAACATAATGCCTCCCAGGATTCTTCTTGGTTTATTCATTATGATATAATACAGCTAAGGCAATCAACACAATACCCGTTTATAATCAGGGAGAAATTTCGTCCGATCCGTGTCCCCTTTGTTCGAATCCGCCACCCGTAGGGGCAATCCCCCCGTGGTTGCCCTTGTTCGCACATCAGTGGCATGGGTTTTTCCGAAGGTGCGGCCATGCCGACAGGGCAGGCACAGGGGCCTGCCCCTACAACATATCGAATGTTTTATTGAATATAATCATGAATTAAATTATAATCGCAAATTATCTAATCATAGCATGGAATACATATTTTCAGATCCGGGAGACATTCATGGCAGCAAAAAAAAAAGGCAACTCGACCAAACCGAACCAGACCGTGGATGTCAGCACTGAAACGGACATAAATAAATCGGGTAACACCGAGAACAAAACCTTCCCAGTGGTTGGCATCGGTGCCTCGGCCGGGGGCCTGAAGGCCTTTGAGTCCTTTTTTTCCGCCATGCCTGGGGACGTCGACCCTGGCATGGCCTTTGTCCTGGTTCAGCACCTGGCCCCGGACCATAAAAGCATTCTCACCGACCTGGTCCGCCGATACACCCGTATGAAGGTATTCGAGGTCGAAGACGGGATGCGGGTTGAGCCCAATTGCGCCTACATCATCCCTCCCAACCGTGACATGGCTTTTCTAAACGGAACCCTTCAGCTGCTGGAACCTTCTGCACCCCGGGGCCAGCGACTTCCCATTGATTTTTTCTTTCGTTCCCTGGCCCAGGATCAGCATGAACGGGCCATTTGTATCGTTCTCTCCGGCACAGGCAGTGACGGGACCTTGGGAGTACGGGCCATTAAAAGTGAGAGCGGCATGGTCATGGCCCAGAATCCCGAATCCACGGAATTTGACGGTATGCCCCGCAGCGCCATGGAAACAGGCCTGGTGGACTATGTGCTTCACCCCTCCGAGATGCCTGCTCAGCTGATTGCCTACGCCACCTATGCGTTTGGCCAAAAGCCAGGACCCGCTCCTCTAATGGCTGCCAAAGAAAAAGACGCCTTTAAGAAAATTTTCATTCTGCTACGAGCCAGGACCGGTCACGATTTCTCCCATTACAAGCAAAACACCATCACCCGCCGTGTCGAACGCCGCATGGCTGTCCAGCAGATCAATCGGCTGGACAATTACGTGAGCTGTCTTCAACACACCCCGGATGAGGTCGATTCACTTTTCCGGGACCTTTTGATTGGTGTCACCAATTTTTTTCGTGATCCCGAGGCGTTTCACGTTTTTGAAGAACAGATCATCCCAAGCCTTTTTAAGGCAAAACCTGTGGGTTCGATTATTCGGATATGGGTGCCCGGTTGTTCAACCGGTGAGGAAGCTTATTCCGTCGCCATCCTTTTCCAGGAGCGGATCGATGCCCTGAGACAAAGCTACAAAATCCAGATTTTTGCCACGGATATTGACAGCAGAGCCATTGATGCGGCCCGATCCGGCCGCTACCCAGCAAGTATCGCCTCGGATATCACACCGGAACGACTGTCCCGTTTTTTTACCCAGGAGGCCAACGGAGGGGAATACCGCATCAACAAAACCATCCGAGATATACTGATTTTTTCCGAACAGGACCTGATCAAAGACCCGCCTTTTTCCAAACTTGATCTGATCAGCTGCCGTAACTTGTTGATATACATGGGGGGCGAACTTCAGAAAAAGATTATTCCCCTATTCCATTATGCCTTGAACCCTGCAGGATTTCTCTTTCTCGGAACCTCCGAGACCGTGGGTGAATTCATGGATCTTTTTTCCGTCATGGATAGAAAATCAAAACTGTATCGTCGCAAAGAAGACCTCTACAACACCCAACGCCCGATTATCGGAAGGTATCTCCCTGATTTAACATACAAAAACCCTGCCCTAAAGCAGATAGAGAAAATCTCGGGTGAGAACAAACCCCCCTTGCGAGAGTTGACCGAACAGGCACTGCTTCAATACTTTGACCCTGTGGGTGTGCTTATCAACGAACGCGGGGATATCCTCTTCCTGCACGGCCGTTCGGGCTTGTACCTTGAGCCCTCACCCGGTGAAGTCGGCATCAATAACATTCTGAAGATGGCCAGGGAAGGTTTACGCCAGGATCTGACCATTGCCTTGCATAAAGCCGTTTCACATAAAAAAAACATACACAACTCTGGCTTACGGGTCAAAACCAACGGTGATTTCACCTCTGTCAATCTGACGGTCATGCCCGTTGATCAAGAGATTCTTTCCCCTGCGTTCCCGCCTCTATATCTCGTCATTCTTGAAAAAATACCGGGCATAAATATGAACCATCCCGAAACCATGGCACCCTCCATGGTAAATGACGATGGGGACCACGCAGACAGAGACGAGCGCATCGAAGCATTAAGGAGAGAACTGAAGGCCAAGGAAGAATACCTCCAGAGTGCAAACGAGGAGATGGAAACCTCCAACGAAGAGCTGAAATCCTCCAATGAAGAGATGCAGTCGATCAATGAAGAACTGCAGTCCACAAATGAAGAGCTGGAGACATCCAAGGAAGAACTCCAATCGGTCAACGAGGAACTGGCAACGGTGAACGCTGAGCTGCAACAAAAGGTCCACGACCTGTCATGCGCCAACAACGACATGAACAACCTGCTGGCTGGCACGGGCATTGGAACCATCTTTATTGACCATCAATTGCGCATTCTGAGATTCACCCCGGCCGTTGCCCAGGTTATCAACCTGATCCCCACGGATGTGGGACGGCCCGTAGGGCACATCGTTTCCAACCTGGTGGGATACGACAATCTGGTGGCCGATGTAAACTCAGTATTAAGCACGCTGGTCCCCAAGGAACTCGACGTCAGGGCCCGAGCAGGATCATGGTTTTCCCTGCGTATCCGGCCCTATCGCACCCTGGAAAACGTCATTGAAGGGGCGGTCATCACTTTTATCGACATCACGGAAATAAAGCGGGCCAGGGAAGAGGTCCAGGTGAGCGAGACCAAGCACCGTTTTCTGTTTGAGACCATAACACAGGGGGTTGTGTATCACGACAACCAAGGACGGATCATTGGCGCAAACCCCGCGGCTGAACGACTATGGGGCCTGTCCCTGGACGCGATGCATAGCCTTGATTCCGCGAATGCCCATTGGCCCACTATCCATGAAGACGGAAGCGATTTTCCCGGTAAAACCCATCCAGCCCGGACAGCCCTCAAAACCGGAAAGCCGGTGTATGACGTGGTGATGGGAATCCGTCTTCCAAAAAAAGATACCCTGACCTGGATCAGGATCAATGCCGTCCCCCAGTTCAAGCAAGGAGAAGACAAGCCGTATCAGGTTTATTCAATATTTGATGAGATCACTGGTGATCAGAGGCCCATGCAACCCGCATAATACCGAAGAGGAAAGAGCCTGATCACCACAACGACGATATGGGCAGGGCGTGAAATACCCTGTCGTTGATTTTGAATGGGAGGATCTTGTCTCCTGAATAGAACCCCATGACTGAATTTGTCTTTGGCATAGGCTGCAAAGGTCGACATTCCTGAAAAATCGCCCGGCCTGACCGTCATGGAGGCTTTGATTTCAACGCCAACAACCTTACCGTCATCCTTCTCGATGACAAGATCGACTTCATGCCCTGTTGTGTCCCGGAAGTGATAAAACCGCACATCGTCCGTTGACCAAGTTGAATGCTTCAGCAATTCGCAAAATACAAGGTTTTCCAAAAGGCTTCCGAAAAACTGTGAGGTGTGGAGTGTTTCCGGATTTTTCTGCCCCAGAAGATGACAGCACAGACCCGTATCCATAAAATGAAGTTTGGGCATCCCCACGACGGATCGTTTTGAGCTGCTGCGTACGTAAGGATCGAGCCTGCGGATAATAAACATCAGCTCCAGGATTTCCATATACTTTTTGACGGTTTTATCGTCCTGGGAAAGAGCACCTGCAATATTGGCGTATTTAATGAGATTCCCGTTCATACCGGCAAAGCTGCGGATCAGGGCTGAAAGCTTTGTATGATAGTCCCCTTTGGCGTGGTGCATGGTTTCAAAGTCTTTCAATAAGCGACCTTCAATATATGAATTAAACCAAGGGTATAGTATCCCATCCCCTGTTCTTTTGCGATATCTCTGACAAGCGTGCTTTTCCCTGCCTGCCTTGGCCCGGTAAGGTATACGATACGAAAATCGTTTAGCAGATCCATCAGACGATCTTTGATATGACGTTTAATGAACATGTCGCCCTCCATGGATAAAAACTTTACGACATATTCCGAGTTTTACAAACATATATTCCGAAAAATTAAGGTCAATAATCCGCAGCTCTGTCATTCCGGGCGGGGCTTCTTCTGTTTCCGACGTTTAAATCGGCTATAGACGCATCCGGGCCCTTCAGACGGGAATGTGAAGTCGACCCGGAATCCATGGTGTTGGGTCAGGGAGGATGAAATTGAATAGAACTGTTATGCGTTTACGGATATGGATTCCGGGTCACAAAAAGCCGTGCCCGGAATGACACAGCGGAGTGATAGGCCATGACCTACTCTTCTGT
>JAHIRD010000168.1 GCA_018818835.1 Pseudomonadota bacterium | reverse complement strand
GGCTCACCGCATTGTCAACCAGATGAATCATTACAGGGTTAAGGGTTTCACTGAGCTGCCTTAGATGGGTCATAACCTTGGAAACCGGAACAGGACCATAGGGATTTTTTTCCGCCATTTCCGGGCAGAAGGTACATTTTCGCCAGTAGCATCCACTCGACGCACTGTAGGGAAGAACAAAGCCCGGTGATAGATAGGAAAAACCTGTAAAATCAGAGTAGTCCGGCATATAGTGCTTTTCGGGCCTGTCGATCCCGTAGAGTCCAAGTAATGTCCCCTCCCCTTCCCCCTGGACCATCAGGTCAACATGACTTGGAAAGGGATTTTTCCAACCGGGCTGCCTCATCCATGAGGTAACAAGACCACCCCCAACAATGATACGGGTTGAGGGATACATTGCACGAAGATGCCCGATCATGGCAAAGGTGGTCAGGGCCTGGTTGAGGAAATTCAGTGAAAAGCCCACGGTATCGATGCCGGGACTTTCTTTGGCCAGGGCTTTGAATCGACGTTCAAAATACGCAAAATAAATATTGTCCTGGGGATGTTCGGCTGCGGTTGCCAGATCCTTTGTTTTCACAGGCGAAAGATAATCGTGTTTGAAATTGGCCAGGGAAACCAATGACCCGGTGTTTTCAGACGCCAGACTGAGTATCTTGGTGATATCACGAACGGCATTTTTGTATCGATCCAGGCTTTCATAGCCTTTATTGCCGCAGACAAGGCCGAGATTCATATCCTTTTTATGAAGAGCCCGGCTTCCCCATCGGTCACGTGGCAGAACTTCTTTGGAATATAGAAAATCAAACCCCTCACGGTTCATATCTATACCACGAACAAAAAGCCCGTGATATCGAAAAGCTCCACATAAACGGGCGATTCCCGGAGGTGGCTCGCTAAGTTTGGCACTGGGTGGGTAAATCAGAATCATGGGTATCCGTAGAGGTCAGGGTATAAAAGAAACAAACCCCATGCGTTCAAGCTCTTTTTGCATGGCCCGCAATTTCCGTGCGGAGTGTTTGTAACGGGCACCTTCACAGTCCAGATCCCAGGTATCAGCCATGTTATCTTGCATATTCAGGCCTGTCTGGTCAAAACAGCATCCATAAAGCGCTCTCAGGTTATGACGAATACGTTTTTCCGATCCTTGGATTCTGGGAAGAATCTGCTGCACGATCTGGGCATCCATGGCCTGTGTCCATCCGTTCCATATGGCAGGTTCACGGTCTTCTTCCCAGGCCAGATAGAGATACATCATCATGTCATGGATGACCCTGAACCCAAAATCACAGCCCATATCTCCCAGGATGGCTTGAAACATGTCCACATCCCGTTCAAAACACGAATGAAAAAGGATATCTTTTTGTTCAGGGATGAGAATCGGGGCCATTTTTTCAAAAATATGGTTATGGGCCATGGACCCCATACGAAGCAGCGGGTACAATGAAGGCTCTTTGGAAAAACACGTCATGCCGCTATGGAGTGCACCATATCGAGATCCCGAAGGAACCGGAAGTTCAATGACATTGGCCCGGTCAAGGATCTCGGGGCTTAATGCCAAATCACCGGAGCCCTGATAAACAGTTCCGACAATACAAAGATTGGAGGGCAAAACCAGGTCTTTGGGTATCCCGGTGTACTGTTCGACCTCATCACTGGAATGCAGGGCAACAGGCTCTCCTGTATCCAGGGACGACATCAGTTCAGCCAGATAGTGATGGGGATGTGATGTGTTCATCCCGTCAAGGATCAGGAAGAAAAAAGATTCCTGCCTGTTTTCAAATGATTTTATGGCATTTAAAATCAGGTCCAGTGCCTTGGTGCTCTGGTAGTCTTCGTTTGCACCGATATAAGAGCCCAGCAAGGGGGCCTTGTCTGCCCAGCCATGGCCCACAGGCATAATTTCATAGGTCTTTGCAATCGTGCTGATGGCATTGGCAGTGATTCGTATATCCTTTTTTGAAAGATAATCTGAAAAGCGTATGATCTGTTCTTCATTCAATTGATGGATGGTATCCCCCCACATGCTGAACGCAGGAATGGTATTGTCTTCCATAAAAAAATCATTGATTTTAAGGGGCCCCTTGTATTTCCAGTCAATTCGGATAAAATTCTTGGTCGATTCGTAAAAAGAATCAAAGGCATCCCCAGCATCATCATAAAAATGGGGTTGAATGACCATGCCGATACCACCTACGGTATAGCCGCCCTGGTAAGCGATAATCATATCCCCTGCCTGAAGATCCTTCATCATCTTCTTCTGGTTCATGTCGATATTTTTTTTACTGTCCAGGCCCACCAGGGACATGATGCCATCCTTGAGGATGGTTTTCCTGACCAGATTGATTTTCTTGTCAGACCCTTCAAAGGCATTCACGATAAGTTTGTCGTTGTAACCCAGTTTAAACCATCGCCTTGAAAGAAGTTCGTTTTCTTCTTCAGGCGTGTCGCTTGTCTTATTTTGATCATCAAGGTACTGGGCAAACAACTGGGCAAGTTTTGTTTTGCCTGTGCCCGGTTTTCCGCAAAGAATCACAAAGGGTTT
>JAHIRD010000279.1 GCA_018818835.1 Pseudomonadota bacterium | reverse complement strand
TTCAAATATGTTGGTGATGGATCGTTCTTAATAGGAAACAAAAATCCTGATTTTATTTGCACTGAATCAGGCAATCATATAATTGAATTCTTCGGCGATTATCATCACACTAAAGAAGAAGCAGAAAGGCGGATAAGGGAATTTTCGGAAGATGGATATAAAACTTTGATATTATGGTATGATGATTTTGAGGACTTAGAAAAACTTAATATAAAAATAGCATCATTCATTAATAATGTTTGGTGGGGAAGGGTTGAGGTTATTGAAGTAGTAGAAGAAGAGACGGACGTTTATAATATTTCGACTACAGGAACTAACAATTATTTTGCGGAATGCATGTTAGTACATAATTGTTTCTCTAAGTACACCGAATCGTCAATGTACACCAGTTGGTTTGATGGTTATGATATCGCCACTCCTAGATTTACTAGCATCAGTCATGTCCAAGATCGGATGAATAAGGTCTTGGCTCATAGGAGCATAATGAATCCCTTTGAACGGGATAAGAAGGAAACGCCCTATTGCGGTTCAATATCGGATGACAAAGCACTTCAAAAGTGTTCAGCGCTTGGAATACCTCTTAGGTTCGGTAATCGTGCGGAACCATTTCTCGAAGGTGAAAGAAAAATGATGGTTACCTATGAAGCATTGAAAATCGCTAAGGACTTTGATTATCCTATCATAATTAATACTAAAGGTGTAGTCTTGAAGGATGATCCTTGGTTCAAGTTGATTACAAGCATGGAAGGCAAAGTTACCATAATGGTCAGTATTATACACAACGATCCTGAGGTTTCTCAACGACTGGAAACTCATGCTCCTAGCCCTCAAGAACGATGGGAAGTAATTAGAGCTTACAATGATGCTGGAATATTGGCGCTTCCTAGAATGGAACCTTTGATGGCTTTTATTAATGATGATGACGAACATATGAATGCTTATGCTGATGCTGCAAAAGATGCGGGAGCCACACAAACTTTGCTAGATAGCTACAGCTATACTGTGAAGAGTGAACCTATCCGAAACATGTTCTATAATCAAGGGTTTGATTTCAACCGAATGTTTTGGGCAACTTCAGAGTTTACAGAATTAGGGAGTTATATGATACAGAAGATGATGTATCATTTCAAACAACGAGGTATAAAGACCGCGACCTTTGATTTCAATAGTATCCCATATGGAGACGATCCTACGTGTTGTGGGCTGGGAGAAGAATATGGGGTTTGGAATAATTACAATCTTTGGACCGCAGTCTATGAAATGTTTCGAACTAAAGGCTCAATGAGCTTCAGCGAATTTGATGAGAAATATTATGGTCATGAACTTCATTCATCAATCAGAGCTAGAGTTAAAGAGGTCTGGAACAAAGAAAAACAAGACTGTTGGGTTCCTGATGCTGCGGAAGGAATTATTGAAGATGGTTTTGACAGCGAAGGAAATCTTCGTTATCGATATGAACCGAGACAAATTGGGCAAGCCTATCGGGCAATAATCGCTACATTTGGCGATGCTTCGGAGGAAATAAAATGAAAGACGTACTTACTGGACTAATAAGAATTGGAAGAGCAATGAGAACAACTTACACTAATGCCCGTGGTGGTCTTATTCAATTGAAAGGCAACAGTGCCTATTTGATTAATGACCAACGAAGTGCTATCTTGAAGATAGATCTAAAAGAAGATATTGGTGAAGGTACATTCTACAGCAGTGAAATCCCGGTCGACGCTGAGACCATAACTCTCAGAGACGATCGTGTAATGTTTGAATGGATGGATGGTGGAAAGACTCGAAGAGTTTTGATACCTAACAAAGGAGATTATTCAAAATTAATCGAAAAAATTTTAAAGAAGGAGTTTAAGGAACCAGATGTTCCTATCAATGATGAATTGTTTGACCTTCTCGATAAGACCATTCTTTTGACACGGCTTGAAGTAATTGATGGTAATAAATTGTTAGTCGTTCAACAGAAGGCCAATGGTGAAGTTGAACTTCAAAATGAGATACCACTTAATAAAGGACTTTCATCTGCATTTGGCGATGAAGAATATGAAGGTGCTACAAAGGTTATAAGCAGCGATCTTCTTAGTCTAAAGGGAGTAGTAAAATCTCCATTGAAGTTTAAGATGGGAGAGAATCATCCTCTCAGTGTAAGTGGAACAATCGAAAACATGCCTATAAAGGCATTATTCTCTCACACCATTGAAGAACGCTAAAGGAGGTGGCAAAATGGGCGGAAAAGCATTAAAGAAATCATGGTCGGCTTCGAACATTGAAAAGCAACTCAAAGGTTTGAAGGAAGCACCTAAGAAAACCAAAGCTTTAGGAAGCGTTTTTGGAGGGGAAGAAGATTCAAAGAAAGATACCGATTGAATTGTGTCATCGAAAAGAAATTGAATCGACTTGGAAGAAAACCAATCAAAGCAGTTTTTATCATTATTTCCCTTTGGTGTATGCTATAAGTAAAAGCACTGAACCTCTTAATTTCGGTCAATCCTATGGCGATATTTTTCTTGATGATATCCGTGAGATATACATTGGTGGAAGAGATCTTGAAGATGCCTTGA
>JAHIRD010000167.1 GCA_018818835.1 Pseudomonadota bacterium | reverse complement strand
GGGCCAGATCCTGAGGGTGAGGAATCCTCCCTCTACTCGTTCCCAGGCTCCAGCCTGGGAATGCCTATCCTGAGGCTCTTGCCTCCAATTGCATGGGGTATACACTCCCAGGCCGGAGCCTGGGAGCGAGGAGGGTGGGGCAAGAGCCTGGGAGCGAGGAGGGTGGGGCAAGAGCCTGGGAGCGAGGAGGGTGGGGCAAGAGCCTGGGAGCGAGGAGGGTGGAGCAAGAGCCTGGGAAAGATGACCAATCTAATGAAATACCATTCAACTCATAATTTTTTTCTAACACAAGATCATTAAATACTATTCCAAGACCTCAAGCTAAACGGCAAAATTTTATCCTAAAAAAATTGGTAATGAACGGCAGGAAATTAATTTATAATGTTAACGCTCAAAGATGGGGGATTTTGAAAATGAAAAAGATCAAATCGCTAATCATGCTGATCCTTGTGATCGGACTGACCGCGGGTACGGCTCTGGCCGATATGCCCAAGTATGTGTTTTTCTTTTTGGGTGACGGCATGTCCAGCACCCAGATTCAGGCCACAGAAGCCTATTTAACGACCCTGAATGGTGGGTCGGCTATTCTGGCCACAGATCTTCAGAAAGACGAAAACCGGTTGAACATGAGTAAAATGCCTGTTGTGGGCATGCAGACCACCTATGATGCCCATGCGCTGATGACCGATTCTGCATCTGCGGGAACAGCCTTTGCCTGCGGCATTAAAACCATGAGCGGGGTGGTGGGGATGGATGAAACCCAGAGTATAAGCTACAAAAGTATTGCCCAACTTGCCTATGAACAAGGCCGAAAAGTCGGCGTGATTTCAAGTGTCTCATTGGATCATGCCACCCCTGCATCCTATTACGCCAGTGTGCCCAACCGGGGTTTTATGAACAACATTGCAACCCAGTTGGCAGAAACCGATTACGATTTTTTTGGCGGTGGTGGCCTGGCTTCCCCCACTGCAGCATCCCGGGTTGGTGACACCAGTAACAATGTCTGGGATGTGCTGACGGAAAATGGTTACTCTGTGCTTAATGATCGTGATTCCATCATGGCATTGATGACAAACCCCAAAGACAAGGTGGTCTGCATCAACCCCTGGTTGCAGGACAGCAGCGCCATGCCTTATGCCATTGATCGCCCGAACACCAACCTTTCTTTGAAAGA
Organism: Pseudomonadota bacterium; assembly: GCA_018818835.1. Taxonomy (GTDB): domain Bacteria; phylum Desulfobacterota; class Desulfobacteria; order Desulfobacterales; family Desulfolunaceae; genus JAHIRD01. The sequence goes on along the minus strand of JAHIRD010000167.1, from coordinate 47,836 downwards.
AATAACCGATGTGGCTATTTCATGCCTGGAAAATAACGATGATAAGCTCCTGTTTGACGGAAAACATGGTAAGAAAAGGCATTGTTCTAAATTTAGAAATAACCGGAATATCAATGGCTTTTTTCTGATGGTCGAAGGCGGAAAGATCGACTGGGCCTGTCATGCCAATGATGCTGTTGCCTCCATCGGTGATACCCTTGATTTTGATAACGCCATTGGTTCGGCCATTGAATTTTACAACAAACATCCCAGGGAAACTCTGATCGTTGTCACCGGTGACCATGAAACTGGCGGTATGACCATCGGCCATGCCACCACGGGCTATTCAGCTCATTACGATGTCCTTCTGGGTCAGATGAACAGCTACACCTATTTTGCCCAGAATCAGTGGCCCGCCCATAAGGCTGCTTATAATGAAGGATATGACTGGTCACGTCCGGATAATTTTTCCAGCAATGGCAGCATGATGGATTTATTGACCAGCGCTTTTGGTCTAACCTGGGATGAACTGAACAGTTACCAGAAAGAAAAACTTGAAGATGCCTATGACAAGTCCATGATCGGAGAAAATGACAACAGCTCCGATGAAAATAAGCTTCTCTACGGTAACTATGAACCCATTATCGTGACCATCACCCATATCATGAATGAGAATGCCAGCATTGGATGGACTTCCTATTCCCATACAGGCGTTCCTGTGCCTGTTTTTGCCATGGGTTCTGACTCGGAATTGTTTTCAGGATTTTATGACAATACGGATATTGCAAAAAAATTGGCCAAGGCCATGGATATCATTGAAAAACTCCCCGTGGAAAAATAGCATGTAATTGGAAATTATTGCGCTTTAAGATTTGCAAAACGGCATCTTGAAAAAGGATGCCGTTTTCTGTTTTTTTTCAAATAGGAATATAAATAGGAGAAACATGTCTCATTTTCGCAGGGAATTGGTTTTTTCACTGGTAATCGCTCTGGTCTGTATTGTTCTGGGTTTTGTGGACATCGGTCACATCCAGCCGGCTCCACAGGGACTGAGGCACAGGGCCTTGATTACGGGCCTGGACAACAGCAGTGTGCGTGTCAATCTGATTGTCAAGACTAACGCCCAATACCTTACCGTTAAGCTTTTGGATGGTCCTCACAAGGGACAATCACTGGACGTGGTCAATATGTTGACCGGCAAAATGGAACTGGATGAATTTTATGAAACAGGCAAGGTGATTCTGGTGGAGTACCAGGTCAAAAATGGGAAACCGGCCAACGCCATGGCCAGGGGGTATTACCGCCTCAGACTTCAATTGATTTTGATTGCATTGTTTGTGATTCTTCTTCTCGCCGTTGCTGGCGTGACGGGTTTAAAAGCAGCCTTGTCCTTCATTTTTGCTGCCATGGTTTTGTGGAAGCTGTTTTTTCCCCTTCTCTTACTGGGATATCCTCCGTTGATGACAGGTCTTGGCATTGTTGCTCTTCTCACGGCCGTTATTTGTTTTTCCGTCGGGGGACTCACGCGTCGTGGACTTTCGACCTTTTGCGGTTCCATGTTAGGGCTGCTTTTAACCTGTGGCCTTGCCGTGTTGTTCAGCCGGATGTTTCATTTGCACGGGGCGGTTCGGCCTTTTGCCGAGATGCTGCTTTATTCGGGATATTATGATCTTAATTTGCGGGATATTTTTGTGGCCAGTGTGTTTCTTTCCTGCTCCGGGGCGGTCATGGATCTGGCCATGGACATTGCAGCCACCATGGATGAGATCAAATTCCAACAGCCGGATATAGGTGTTTTCGAACACATGCGTTCCGGGCTTCGGGTGGGAAGGGCTGTTACAGGAACCATGACCACCACGCTTTTGCTGGCCTATTCAGGCAGCCATATCACCATGTTTATGGTTTTTATCGCAAAGGGACTTCCTGCAGATAATCTTTTGAACGCACCGTTTGTGGCCGCTGAAATTCTGAATATCCTTGTGGGCAGCTTCGGTGTGGTGACGGTGGCCCCGTTTACCGCAGCCGTTTCCGCCTTCCTTTTTCAGCTTAAGAAAACGAATGACATCCCGGATAAAATCGCTTCTATATAACTCTCCCTCCTCTCGTTCCCAGGCTCTTTGCCTGGGAATGCCTCCCCTGAGGCTCTTGCCTCTACGTGCATTGTCGGAGCTATGGGGTACACATTCCCAGCCGGATCCTTAGAGATATTCGGTAATATGTCCAGGTATCTTTTCCTACTTGGGCATAAATTCCTTGACAAGGATCATCTATGTATCGCAAATAATCATTACTCTTCTCGTTCCCAGGTTCATTGCCTGGGAATGCCTCCTCTGAGGCTCTTGCCTCCACGTGCATGGCAGGAGCCATGGGGTGTACACTCCCAGGCCGGAGCCTGGGAGCGAGGAGTGTGCAGTCGGAGCCTGGGAGCGAGGAGGGTGGAGCCAGTGCCCAGGAGCAAGGAGTTAACGGGACAGGATTATGAGGAAACAATGATATGGGCCGAAGTCGTTACAAAACATTTGATAGTGGAAACACTTACTTTATCACCAGCAGTGTGATCAACTGGCTACCTCTTTTTGCCATACCTCAATGTGCAGAAATCGTGGTGGATTCACTTGCTTTTATGCACCAGGATGGGCGGATGACCCTCCATGCCTGGGTGATTATGGAAACACACATCCATGTGGTGGCATCATCGCATGATATGTCTTCCCAGGTCCGAAACATGAAATCTTTTACGGCAAAGGCAGTTGTGGCCTATCTTGATAGAAACGGTCCGAGCATGTTTTTGAATCAGATGCGTTTTTACAAGAAGAAACATAAATGCGATCAGGCCTATCAAGTCTGGCAGGAAGGGTTTCACCCCGAGCAGATTCTGGATGAGGTCATGATGTCAGGTAAAATAGACTATGTGCATTACAATCCTGTGAAGCGGGGTTATGTGGATCGGCCGGAGCACTGGCGCTATTCCAGCGCCAGGGACTATGCCGGAGACCTGGGCCTGGTGCCCATCGAGAAGCTGGTGCTCTGATTGATAGTCGTCTTGCATTATCCTCTCGTTCCCAGGCTCCAGCCTGGGGATGCCTATCCTGAGGCTCTTGCCTCCACATGCATGGCAGGAGCCATGGGGTATAAATTCCCAGGCCGGAGCCTGGGAGCGAGGAGGGTGTAGCTGGAAATCGGGAGCGAGGAGTGTGTAGCCGTATCCTGTGAGCGAGGAATTCTCCCTCTCCTCGTTCCCAGGCTCCAGCCTGGGAATGCCTTCCCGGAGGCTCTTGCCTCCACGTGTATGGCTGGAGCCATGCGGTATACACTCCCAGGCCGGAGCCTGGGAGCGAGGAGGGTGTAGCTGGAAATCGGGAGCGAGGAGGGTGGGGCCAGATCCTGAGAGCGAGGAATCCTCCCTCCTCTCGTTCCCAGGCTCCAGCCTGGGAATGCCTTCCCGGAGGCTCTTGCCTCCACGTGTATGGCTGGAGCCATGGGTATACACTCCCAGGCCTGAGCCCGGGAGCGAGGAGTGTGGAACCGGGGCCTGGGATCCAGGAGCGAGCCGGGCTATTTCTCGCAGGAAAACGTTCCAGCTTGGTTATCATCCCGGTCATAAAATGATCCGGACAGGGTGCCTGCATCCGGATGGACAATCCCGATAAATGTCAGACCAAACTCAGGGATTTCAAATTCGATTTCTCCGGTTTCGTCGTTGATCACATCTCCGTAAACACTTATATCATCGCCGTTACAGGTACTCCCATAGACATGCCGGACCTTGCAGCCTGCAAAATAATTGAGAGTGATCTGCAGTCTGAGATTTCCGGAAAACCCTTTCCCTTCAAATGAACCTGAATAAATGCCGGTGTAGGGAGTGAAGCTTGCAACGTACAGGGTTTTATCGGCAAGGTCACGAAGGTAATTCCGGTATGCCTCGGGCAGGGACCAGAACGGCGAGTACCAGCCGTCGAGAACCTGGTTTGTATCTTGGCAATAGGTCATGAAGCGGTTAATTCCCGACGATGCGAAACTGTTGAGAAACAGGTTGGTCAGGCTCGGGTCTGTGTCGAATTCAGTTTCTTCCAGAGAAAAGATCCCATCGTCCTCTGTCTGTTTGGATGTGTCGGATTCAGACAGAGGACGGAAACCTTTTATGGCCCCGTTTTCAAGTGTGATGTGGATCAGTGTTTCATTAGCTTCCGGGTCACAGTCTTCGGATTCGCTGGGGCTATCAAAAAAAATGCGGTATGTTGTTCCTTGCCATACAAGGCCTTGACAGATGTCATGGGGGTAGTATTCCTGTTCCTGGCCGATCTGGGAAGCCAGGGTTTCGTTGATTGAAATGCCGTTGATGGGATTTTGGTCATTGTCCGCTCTTAAAAGAAATGAGCAGACCGGGGCTGTATCGGTGAACTCAGTAAAATCTTTGGGCGTGATTCGTGCTTTTCCCGTTGCAGAACCGATACGCATGTTTCCCACATAAAATGAAACGGATTCGTTTTCATAGTATTCATAGGCACCGGTACTGTCGGTTTGTCCTGAAAGGTCCTTGCATTCGTAAGTCAGGCCCTGGGTGGGGCCGAAGGTGAAATGGCCCTGCTTGACGGTTGTGGAATCGCTTAAGGCTGAATCTGTGCCTGAGCAGGCTGTTAAAAACAGTGCCAGAACAATCATCATGACGATAAAGCACATGGCAGAGCCATGGGGTATGCATTCCCAGGCCGGAGCCTGGGAACGAGGCGACGATGGAGAGGTGCGAACGGTTTGTTTGTTATTCCACATGATCTATTCTGTCCTATCTGTCAATCCTGTTCAAAGGGTATGGTCGGAGTCATGGTTTAAGCGCTCCCAGGCCCGAGCCCCATTTTCAGTCCGGAGCCACATTCCCAGTCCGGAGCCACATTCCCAGGCCGGAGCCACATTCCCAGGCCGGAGCCTGGGAACGAGGAAGGGCTGAGCGGAAAGGCTACATACGTGACGATCCGATAAAACAACCGGAATTGCTGCTATCATCCGAAGATGAACCCGAATCGGGCGTATCATCGGATGATCCTAAACCCGAGGTACTGACCCCCACGGCGTAGCTTGAAAAATGGCTGAGGGTGAAGGTGAGTGTGTCACCGGTAATGGATGCAATCGGTATTTCCTGGACCAGGTCCCAGGTGTTGCTGTCTGTGTTGTAATAGTAGAGCCCCACGGCGGTTGCGGTTTCAAGAACCCCCGAGGGCAGGTCGTTTATATTCCAGGGCAGGGTCAATTGGATGCCGTGTGTGAAGGTCAGACCCGAAGGCAAGAATTCCATGACGGGATACAGTGACACCAGATTCGAGGGCAGGGTACTGGGGTTGGTCACATATCCGATAATGAGGGTGGCATTTTCGCTGATCTCTCCGGCGGGAATGGTAAGACTGATTCCGTTAAGTGGACCTGTCACATCGTTCACCGGGAGGATCTGTTCAGTTAGCGAGGCGCCCAACACGGCCTGGGAGGTTACCACAGTCACATCCAAGACCTGTGCATCCAAGTTGACACTGAATCTGGAGGTATTTGTCCAGCTGCTTTTCAAAGATCCGATGGTTGCTTTGACTTTCCAGTAATAGTTTGTCCTGTTAAACAGTGTGTGGGCAGGATAGGAGTTGGACCACTGCGTTGCAGGGGAAGACAGTTTCCACTGGGTGACCGGAGCACCCTGGGGAATGGCGGCACGTGCAACATAGGATGTCGCGTTCATGGCGCTGCTTGCATACAGTTCGAATTCATAGGTGATATCATCCTGCTCAGTGCTTTGGGAATTCAGCACGGATAGGGTCGGGGTCAGGGAATTGACCACGCTGCCATGGGCCGGACTGTTGATGATCGGCACCGGAGGATATTCCTGGAAATAACGGAAGGAGGCAAGCATGGACCAGGGGCCGTCCGTATGGGCATCGGATGCCCGGACCCGCCAATAATAGGTCTGGCCATGGGTCAATGATTGTTTGGAGATCTCCCATGTGGTTTCGTTGCTTGTTTTTGTAAGGATGGCCACACTGTTTTCAGGATTATCGTTATTGAATAATTCGAACCTGTAGGTCAGATTGTCATGGTCCATGTCAAAGGCGTCATGGATCTTAAGAGCTATTTTTGTATTTGCCGGATCACTTGAATGAATCACCGTGCTTCCGTTTTGAGGAGTTTCTATATCCGGAGCTTCAGGGGCATCGTTTGAACGGTTTACGAAAAACCGGCTGTAGGTCCATTCGCTGACCTGGTCCGATGAATCCTGGGCCTGTGCTCTCCAGCAGTAATAGGTGTTGTCGCTGAGGGGCAGACCAGGTTCGTTTGAAGGCAGGGTCCAGGAGGTGGTGGTGCTGCTGAACGGGATTTCCCAGTCACCCGATGAAGAACCTTCATCGGCAACATCTGTCCACCCTGGATCACCTGGCAGTTCGTTGTCCACGGCTCCTTCGGCAACGGACCCGGACTGAAATACCGTACAAAGATTTGTCTCGTCACAGTTTATGAAACGCTCTTCACAACTTGTGGCAGACCCTTTTGACGTAACTTCGAAATAATAGGTCAGGATGTCGTTCGGGTCATTGTCCTGAGCGTTGGTTACGGTCAAGGTCGGGGTTTGGACGTCCACTTCGGAACCGTTGACAGGATGATACACAACCGGGGATGACGGAGTGTCGTCCTCGGTGTTGATCGTAAATGTGAGGGTCTTCCAGTCACGTTCCACGGAAACCTCGCCAAGATTGATGTCCATGGCTCGGACTTTCCAGAGGTACGTGCTGTTGTCCGTGAGGATGATGGAAGGTTTCCAGGAGGTTTCGCCCTGGGCCGGGGTACTCAATGGGTTGCCCTCATCATCCACAGCAACGTTTCCCTGGGCAATGGGCTGTTCCCCGGTGGATACGAGCAGATCCCCTTGGATACCGTTCTCAAAACTGTAAATACGGAAGTCATAAACCAGGGTGTCATGATCCTGATCCGTGGCATTGCTCAGGCAGAACCAGGGGGTCAGGGTTCGGATGACGGTATTGTCTGGCGGGTAGATCACGCCCGGAAGGGTGGGGGCATCATTGGCCAGGTTGACAAAGAACGCGGCGGTTTGTGACCAGAGGATTTCGTTGGAAAGAGAAAGACCGTCTGTGGCAGATGCCCGGAAGTAATAGATTGTTTCATCATCCAGGCTATGGCCGGAGATAAGAAAATCTTCGGCACTGATATTCCAGGATGTGATGGAGGTCCCCTGGGTGATACCCGATCTTTCAGCCAGAATAGAGGTCATGGATGAATTGGCGGCCAGCTGGAAATGGTAGGTCAGGGTCTGGCCGTCACCATCGGATGCATTGTTGACCGATAGAGTGGGGGTCAGGGTGTTGACCTCGCCGTTGTCTGACGAATAAATCCCGCCGGTATATCTGGGAGCATTGATGGATGGGGCAGTGGGAATGTGGTTGCCATAGGTGACCGGAACCGACACTGGGGCTGTTTTTGTGCTTCCTGATGTGTCTGTGACCGACAGTTCGAATTCAAGGGTCAGGTTATCACCGTATTCCAGACTCGGTGCTCTGTAACGGGGAGCAAGGGCCACCTCATTATCCAAACGTTCGGCATGATTTGCAGGTGTCTCATTCAATTGGGTCCAGACAATGGAAGAAAATTCCGTGGCAGCAGGCCCGTCAGGATCAGAGCTTCCTGTAGCGTCCAATGTGAACTCGTTGCCTTCAATTACAGTTCCGGGTGAAACAATGACAAGCTCAGGTTCCCGGTTCATATTGTTGACGGTGATGGTTAAGGTATCGGAGTCTGTGTTCCCACTTGAATCGGTCACGGTCAGGATGAATTCAAGCTGGGCTCCGCCAAATCCCACTTCGGGAATTTGGATAACCCGGTCTGGCCGGGTGGTGTCATCGTTGGAAACGGTCAGTGATAGAGACCCTGAATAGGCCCAAACATAGGAGACGATATCCCCCTCAGGGTCCGTGGACCCCGAACCCACCAATGTCACGGGAACGGTGGAACCGTGGACTTCATCGACATTGTTCGGACTAGCCTGGGCTTGCGCCGTGGGGGGGCTGGTCAGAGAGACAATCATTGTATCGGTGGTTACAGCTCCGCTCAGGTCTGTGACACTGATCCGGAATTCAAGGGAGCTGTCCGAGCTGCTCACCTCGGCCAGGGAAAAGGATGGGGTGGCTGTATTGGAACTGGAGAGGGTTACAGGGTTTCCGCTGACCTGTGCCCAGGCGATGGTGATGGTATCTCCCCCATCAGGATCATGTGCAGAGCCCTGAAGAGTGATGGTGTCTGGGGACGTGTCACGATCAAGATACAGGTCCGGCCCTGCATTGGCTAAAGGCACTTGGTTGACGAAATTCACGGTGACCGTCACCGGGTCGGACGTGTTGCTGTTGCTGTGCAGATCCGTGACCGTGAGTTGAAAGGTGAGGATGGCCCCGCCATACCCCACATTGGGTGCGGTGAAACTCCGGGTGGCTGCATCGCCTGCACCCGAAAGTGTCACGATGGGGCCTTCAGTCTGGGCCCATGAATATTCAAGAGCGTCTCCCAGGGTGTCCATTGCAGATCCAATCAACTGGACTTGAGTCGAACTTCCTTCATCAAGGGCTGTGGGATTGGCAGATGCTGTGATGGTGAGGGTGTTGACCTGTGGGGCAACATAAGGATTGAGAATCACGCTGCCGTCTGCCATGATTCTGATCAGGGCATTGGGTTCTGCACCACCACTTAACCCCGCCATATTTGTTATTGCATCATAAGCAAACAGATGCAGATCCACATACCCTACGGTGTCAAGAACACCAAGATTGGCTTCTGATTTATTGTTAGATCCATTGATGTTAATATCACCAAACGTTCCGGGAGCGTTTGAGTTGCTGTTTAATCTCATATCATATGAATTTTGGTTACTTGAAGTGATCACATCATATTGTTCACCGTTGTTTGTTTTCCTATACTCAGTTGAAGTCATCAAAACACCATTCATAAAATTACTGATCGAAGGAATTTGAACTGGAGGGGATAGTGTATCGGTTATGCCCACATAGATTTTATAAAGGGTAGAGATTCCACCCCAGGCACCAGCACTCAAATCACTCCAGCCTTCAACATTATCACCAAACTTATCCAGGCTGATCATCCCCGACGGGGCGAGTTCAAAATTGGTAGCCGTGATTGTTAGAATATCGGCAGCAACACCAAGATCAATACCAATCTCCAGATCATTTTCATTGTAAACACTTAGAATAAGATGGCCATTTTCAAAATAAGCAAACGACGAAACCGGCATAAACCCCGTCATCAGGACCAGTAACAGGCAAACGATTAAATATTTTCCAGATCTCATATAACCCTCTTTATTATTTAAGAATTTCTTCGAATTTTTCAATGCGGCCGATGATGCCCTGGCTGAAATTGATTTTGATGTAACCGGTGAATTTTTTCTCCCGTGAGACGTTCAGGTATTCAAGAAGCCGTTCCTGTTTTTTGATATGGGAGTCCTTTTTTTTAATGCTCTGCTCCAATTTCTGCACCACGACCTGGCCATCCATAACCATCCTCCAATGTCAAAACGTATAAATTGATGCCATACATAATCGTGAATGGCAAAATTGTGTCGGACTATGATAAGGGACCGGTATGAAAACCGCCCCTTTTTGACATCATTATATTAGTGGAACCGTTTCCCTTGTTTCTTCATTAAAATCAAAAGGCCACCCCCCAAAAACCAGATGCTCCCGACAAGGGGAACGGCCGGGATCGGGATGCATTCTGCCACAAAACTGTTTTGGATATGAAAGCTCCAGGCTGAATCCGTGACATCCGAAATATAAGGTGTTTGCAAGGCATACCAGGCCAGAAAAACACTTTGGCCCGGGGCCAGATCACCCAGCCAGAACACAGGAACCTCATCGGCCTCATTCAAAAAGAGGGGATGGTCTGTGATTCGATTGTTGGCTGAGTAACTCAGGGAAAGGTTCGTGATATCTCTATTAAGGGACAAGTAGGTTTGTTCACCTGAATCATCAAACGGTGACTGGGTGAAGACTTCCAGGGAATGAACCCCTTGGGATTCGTCATTCATTGTGATCTCACGTTGCCAGCTGTGGGTTTGGCTGTCGTAATCAAAGGCCCAATTGCCCGAGTAAACGAATGTCCAGGCCAGACCCACATGGCTTAAATTGTCGTCACCTATGTTGGTCACTTGAAAGGTCTGGCTGAGATACCGGTCGTTTCCTTCAATGTATTGTCGGGTGGAACCAGCCCGGTCCATGGAAAGGGAGCCTACCTCCATATAATAGGCGCAGGAATCGGAGGCCATTCGGGTAAAAGAGATCAGTGTTAAAAGAAGAATGTTGAATTTGTTCATATAAAATCTTTTTAACCTCGCGGTTTCATTGTTTGATGCAAAACCCTTTTATATGTTCAGGACGAACCGATCCAAGGGCAGATCTTTGTCATTCCACGCTTCGTTTGAGATGTATCCGAAGTATAAACAAAGTGTTGTATTTTGTTAGTGATAACGGTCGTGGTGTGAACTATATAGAATTGAATTGTTTGATCTGCGTTAACACTCCATTAAATTTTGGTTACAGCCCTGAACAGGGTCATTGTCCGAACTTCATATTTTCCCCTTTCGTTTACATTCCCCTTGTTTTTAAAGGCTGTAACATAATTCTAACCACCCATTAATAATTGCGTAATGAATGGCATGATATACATCACCACACTTTGATCCTGGGTACTGTCAGAATGTAATCGACCGTGCGGAGCTGTATTTTGGGATCAGAAAATACCAATTTTTACAACACCATTGGGAACAAACGACACATTCATATGATTTATCTTTCGACCTTACTGATGTCATTGTTCATCACCCTTTCTTTGATTCCTTTGTTCAAGAGTATGGCTATTGGAATGAATGCTGTGGATCTTCCCAATGAACGAAAGGTTCATCAGGTCCCTGTTCCTAAAATCGGCGGCCTTGCCATGGCCTTGGGAATACTTTTCCCGTCATTGATCTGGCTCCCGTCCGGTCAGGGCGTGATAGCGATTCTTGCCGGTTCGGCGGTGATCGTTGTTTTTGGTTTTTTAGATGATGTGAAAGACCTGGGGTATGGCGTTAAATTTCTGGGACAAGTCATGGCGGCTTTGGTGGTTATGGGACTGGGGGGAATCAGTATCTCCTCGGTGGGTAACCTGTTGCCTGCAGGAACAATAATCCCAAGGTTTGTCTCACTTCCTCTGACCCTTGTGGCCATCGTTGGTGTAACCAATGCCGTCAATCTGTCGGACGGCCTGGATGGCCTGGCCGGTGGAATCATTATTTTATGTTTCCTCTGTCTTTCCTATCTGGCCTACAGCCTGGGTATGATGTCCATCTGCGTGTTATCCCTGGCCGTGATCGGAGCGGTTTTTGGTTTTTTGCGTTTTAACACGCATCCGGCCAGTATTTTTATGGGAGACACGGGAAGCCAGCTTCTGGGATTTCTGGCCATCACCCTTTCCATTTATATAAGCCAAAACAATGATCCCATCAGTCCTTTGTTTCCCATGATTCTTCTCGGCTTTCCCATTCTGGATACCCTGACGGTCATGACAGGTCGTATTATTAAAGGACAATCGCCCTTCAAGGCCGACAAATCCCACTTCCATCACAGGCTTATGGATCTTGGGCTTTACCATTCTGAAGCGGTGTTTGTGGTGTATCTTCTTCAGTCAGCTCTGGTGAGTCTGGCTTATATGTTCCGGTTTTATTCGGAATGGCATCTTTTGATCACATATCTTCTTTTTGCAGCAACTGTCATCTCAGCGTTTCATGCTGCCGGAAAATACGGCTGGCAGTATCAACGCAGCAGTCTTGTTGACCTTGTGATTAAAGGGAAATTTAAAGAATATCGAGATAAGCAGATCTTGATCAAAGTGTCATTTTATGCCTTAAAATATTTTTTTCTGGCCATAATCATCCTAACATCTTTGATTCCGGTAGACTTACCTCTGTATATGGGTTTTGGAGTTCCCTTGATCGCTTTGTTGCTTTTCATACTAAGGCAGGGCAGGCCCGGGAAACAACTCCGCTTAAGGTACTGCTTTTATCTTATTACCCCCTTTTTAATGTATTTTTCAGAAGACAGCCTGGTTGCCTGGGATCACCACGTTCTGTCCACCTGTTACGATGTGTCATTCGGTATTCTAACCCTTTTCATGCTTATGACTCTGAAATTTACCCGTCGGAAAAAGGGTTTTAAACCGACACCCCATGATTATCTGATATTGTTTATCACGGTGTGCCTTCCTTTGCTGATCAAGTTTCAGATTATCGGGTTTGATTTTATGAAAATCACGATCAAAATCATGGTCTTTTTATTTGGTTATGAAGTTCTTGCCGGTGAGTTGAGAGAGAATACGTCGTTTTTGTCCCTGATGAATTATACGATCATCGGTTTACTTTTTACGAAATTTATCATGGGGGATATTTGGCATGTTATTTCCTTTTAAATATGGGAGTACACAATGAAACCTAAAAAAATAGTCACATGGATTGTCATGGTCAGCGCAATAACATCATGCCTTTTTTCATGCAGCGGACCTGATGAAAAAAAAGTGAAATTTCTGAATAAAGGTAAAGCCCTTTATGAAAAACAAAATTATACCATGGCAAAACTTGAGTTTAAAAACGCCATACAAATCGACGTCAATTACGTCGATGCCTATTACTACCTGGGGCTCTGTGAGTTGGGTGATAAAGACTATCAAAAAGCATATGCACATCTATTCAAAGCGGAAACACTGGCACCGGATAACATTGAGGTTAAAATCGAACTGGGTAAGCTGTATATGGCAGCGCGGCAGTCGGATAAGGTCAAGGCGAAAGTTGAAGAGATTCTTGCAAAAGATGCAGCCAACAGACAGGGTTTACTTCTGAAATCATCGGTTTATCTCCAGGCGGGAAAACTCGATGAGGCTGAAACGCTTCTTAATGAATTAAAAGATGGGGATGCGCATGAACCTGAGCTGTATATGATGTTATCCTCTTTATACACCAAACAAGCCCACAGTGATAAATCTGAGGCCATTCTGCTTGAAGGCGAAAAAAAAAATCCGGACAATAAGTCGCTTAAAATTGCATTGGCTCTTTATTACAGCCAGAACAAGAATGATGAAAAGCTTTCTGTCATCCTCAAAGAGTTTATGGAACAAGAGCCCGAAAAGGATGAACATAAATACGCTCTTGCCGATGTTTATTTTCGTACGAATCAAAAAGAAAAGGCCATTGCCTTACTTTATACCACCCTTATTGCCAAAGACGAACACGAGGTAAGGAGTAAAAATTATGTACGCCTGGCAGAATACTTTTTCCGGTTGAATGAAAAGGAGTTGGCTGAAAAAACACTCCAGGATGGCATGAATCGGTTTGATAAAGATGTGGATCTTCTTCTTGCACTGAGCAATTTTTATTATAACGATAACAAAGCTGATGAAGGCTTCAATCTGCTTGAGAAGGGTCTTTCTTATACAGACGATAATGAAGATCCGGTTTTGATCAGAGTCAAAAACAAACTGGCTGAAATTCATATACTGAAAAATGAGAAAGAAAAAGCTTCAGGTTATATTGACGATGTTTTGAGTGTCAGTCCGAAAAATATCGATGCCTTGTATATGCACGGGCTTCTATTAATGAATGACGGAAAGTATTTTGACGCCATTACGGCTCTTAGGACCGTGATTGCTGAAAATCCCAAATCCGTCAACGCATACCTTAATCTTACCAAATCATATGTGATGAACAATCAGCCTGAACTTGCTTACGACACGTTAAAGCGGGGGGTGAATAGCAACCCGGATTCCAAAGATCTCAGAATGGTTCTCATCCGGTATCATATGAAAAATAAAGATTTATCCGGTGCTGAAAAAGAGTTTACCGCACTTACGGAACATCATCCCAAGGACCTTGGGACCTTTGCCAACTTTGGCGATTTATATCTGGCTGAAAAGAAATATGACCAGGCCCATGAACACTATGATGTTATAAAGAAAATCGCACCTGACCATTATCTGGCTTATGTAAAAATTGCGAATCTTTATGAAACCCAAGGGCAGACGGAAAAAGCATTTCAGGAGTTAAAAAAAGCGGATGACCTTAGTCCTGATAACCCAAATGTGATCTTACCCATGGTCAAGCTCATGGCTGAACAAAAACGCTATCCTGAGGCAAAGGCCTTGTGTCAGGATCAGATTGACAAAAAAAAGGATGAACCACTTTATTATAATATCCTTGGCCGTCTGCTTTTTTCAGAAAAGAAGTATGATCCTTCTGAAAAGGCATTTTTAAAAGCCACAGAGTTAAAACCGGAATGGAAAGATCCCTATCTTAATCTGGCCAAACTCTATATCACTCAGAAAAAACAGAAAACAGCCCTAAAAATCTTTGAGGCCATATCTGCTAAAAATCCTGACTCCATGTCAGCAGCCATGATACTTGCCATTCTTTATGAAAATGAGAAACAGTACCAAAAGTCCATTGATGTCTATAAACGCATCGTGAAGAAAATGCCGGGGAATCTTGATGCGGCTAATAATCTGGCTTTTCTTTTGGGAGAGTATCCTCAAAACGATGCGGATATCAGGGAAGCCATCACCTACGCCCAGAATGTCGTTGATAAACGACCGGATGATCTTGCGGCGCTGGATACTCTGGCCTGGCTTTATTACAGGATGGGTGACATGACGAAAGCATCCGCACTGATCAACCAGGTCTTGGTTGAAAAACCGGACAACCCGGTGATTAATTATCATGCAGGAATGGTGTACCTGAAGCAGGATAGGGTGGATGAGGCCAAGAGTGCCCTGGAAAAGGCCGTGAACAACGGTAAGGATTACCACGGATATCCGGACGCCAAGGCAGCGTTGGATAAACTCAAGGCGGGATTGAACAGTTAATGCTTTTCTTATACGGATTTTAAAGATGATGAAAAAACTGCTGCCATTACTTCTTGCTTTGATGGTTATTTCCTGCGCATCGGACGGGCCAAAATCTCTCTCTGTCTTTCGGAATACCGTTTCCGCCAAACAGAGTTACCGGATCGGTTACGGTGATGTGTTGTATATCTCTGTGTGGAAGGAGGAGGCCTTGACACGGCAGACCGCAGTTCTTCCTGACGGAAACATTACGTTTCCTTTGATCGGAGATGTGAAGGCCCATGGTAAAACGGTCAGAGAGCTTAAAAAAACGATCGAAAAACGGCTGGCCAAATATATGGCGGGCGTGGCCCTTTCGGTGGAAGTGCTCAAGCCCAACAGCATGATGATCTATATTATCGGGAAAGTGAACAGCCCCGGAAATTTTCTGATCAATGAAAAGATTAGCGTCATGCAGGCACTGACATTGGCAAGGGGCCTGAATTCCTTTGCGGACAAAAACAAGATCCGTATTTTTAGAAACGTGGACGGGAAAGATCATATGTTCATGTTTAATTATGATGATATTTCCAAAGGGAAAAACCTTGAACAGAATATTGTAGTTGAACGGGGTGATCTGATAGTCGTTCAATAAAGATGGCGTCGTAAAAAGATCCATATGCGGCGTTATAGTGTTTGGCCGGACGTTCGACATACGTTCGTGTATGCCTTCACGCCCGGCCAAACACTATGCCTTGCCTATGGACCTTTTTCCATACCCATTCGTCGGCTTTTTACGAGCTCATCCATAAATTGATCCTTGCAGCCCATGTCAGTTTGTAGGGGCACGGCGCGCCGTGCCCTAATACCAGCGATTTCAAAACCATGCTGCCATCCGCAACAAAGGGGTATATGTGAGTCACACACCATTTGATCCCAACGATATCATACCGATTTTAAAAAGAAGGAAAACGGCCTTGCTGATTCCTTTTTTAATCACCATGACAATAAGCATTTCATTGGCGTTTCTCCTGCCCTCTTATTACAGATCTTCAGCCACCATTCTCATTGAAGAACAGGAAATACCCCAGAATCTTGTCATGGCCACCGTGACAAGTTTTGCTGAACAACGGCTTGAAATGATCAAGCAACGGATCATGAGCTACGCCAATCTTTTGGATCTCATCAGTCAACACGCGTTGTACCTTGACCTGAAAGACAAATGGACAACAGAACAGATTATCGAAAAAATGCGTGAGGATATTCAGATCAACACCATCAGCGCTGAAGTCATGGATCGACGTACCGGCCGGCCCACCGTTGCGACTATTGCCTTTACGCTGTCTTATGAAGGGAAAGATCCCAAGAAAGTCCATTCCGTCACCAGCGCATTAACATCCCTGTTTCTCGAGGAAAACCTCAAAGTACGAACCCGTCAGACCAAAGAGACCACACAGTTTTTTGAAGATGAAATGAACAAGGTAAAAGGGGACTTGGATGTTCTGAATCTCAAGCTTTCATCGTTTAAAGAAAAGCATTTACTCAAATTACCCGAATTCATGACCATCAATATGCAATTGCTCGAATCGGCGGATAAAAATCGGGACAGTTTGAACGAACAGTTGAAAATCATGAGTGAGAGAGAAAAATACTATGTCACCCAGCTCTCACTGATGTCGCCGGAAATGGAATTCAACAGCGACCTGAAACGCCTTGAAGATTTGAAAGTACACCTTGTTTCTCTGAAATCGAAATTCAGCGACAAATACCCTGACGTGATCAACACTCAATCAGAAATTCAGCAACTTCAAGAACAGCTTAACTCAGGAAAAACATCGACTGAAAAAAAGAGGATGAATCCTGATAACCCAACATATATTAACATCACATCCCAGCTTTCAGGCGTCAGGTCGGAAATCGATTCCATCAAACGTCAGATCCTCGAATCCAACCTCAAGAAAAAAAATTACGAAAACCGCATCGAGTCCTCGGCCACTATTGAGGGAGAGTATAAGGCTTATTTGTCGGAGCAGGCCAACCTGAACAGTAAATTAAACGACCTGACCCAGAAACTGATGGAAGCCAAAGTCGCCTATGGCCTGGAAAAAGACCAAAAAGGAGAACGCTTCACCCTCATTGATCCGGCACGGTTCCCTGAACGGCCCTTTAAACCGAAACGTATCGTTATCCTGATCATAGGCATTATTCTCAGTATGGGTTTAAGTATTGGAATAACGGCAGTCATTGAATTTATGGACGATTCCATCTACAAACCCATGGACCTTGCACGAGCATCCCAGATCCCGGTTCTTGGTGAAATTCCCCTGATTTTGAATCAAAACGATTTACGCCTCATTCATCAACGAAAGGTCACTCTATGGCTCAGCACGATCTTAACGCCTATCATCGGCCTGTTGATTTTTCATTTTTTTATCATAGATGTGTATGTGGCCTGGGCGAAAATTTTAAGAATGCTTACACTGTAGATTTTTTTCTTATCGGTTTCAAACTCTTATTGTTTGCTGGCTGACATGTTCACTCAACACATTAAGCTGATTGATTTTATCGGATATAGCTGAAAACCACTTTAAACTTTTGAAAACGGACAGAATTATGAATAATTATTTGTCAGGAAAAAGAATTTTGGTAACGGGTGCATGCGGTACGGTTGGTAGCGAGCTAATTAACCAACTTGTAATCAAAAATAATCCACTTGAAGTTGTGGGTATCGATAACAATGAAAGTGAATTGTTCTTTATTGAACAGAAATATTTACATACAGAAAATACAAATTTTGCCGTCGCTGATATTAGAGACAGGGACAAATTGATACGGATGATGCATGGTGTAGATATTGTTTTCCATACCGCAGCATTAAAACACGTGGTCCTTTGTGAAAAGTCACCATTCGAAGCAATCCAGACAAATATTTTGGGTGTTAAAAATATCATCAATTCCGCTGTAACGTGTGGGGTTGAAAAAGTTATTTTTACCAGTTCTGACAAGGCTGTGAACCCAACAAATGTCATGGGAACTTCCAAGCTAATGGGAGAAAGAATCATGACGGCTGCAAATAGCAATCTTAGAGATAGCAAGACTGTTTTTTCATCAACCAGATTCGGCAATGTTCTGGGATCAAAGGGATCGGTTATACCTATTTTCAACGAACAGATTCGTAGGGGAGGGCCAGTAACGCTTACGGATTCAGAGATGACAAGATTTATTATGAGTATTCAAGAGGCAGTTCAATTGGTGATTAATACCGCAGAAATTGCAAAAGGCGGTTGTGTTATGATTACAAAAATGCCTGTGATCAGGATAAAAGATCTGGCAATAGTCATGATTGAAGAGCTTGCTGAGCAGTATGGATTCTCACCAAAAAATATTGAAATAAAGCTGATAGGGACAAAGCCTGGTGAAAAAATGTATGAGGAATTAATGAGTGATGAAGAAACCCGGAGGGCCATTGAGCTTGAAAAATACTTTGTTGTTAAACCGGCATTTGAAAGTCTTTACAGAAAAATTAATTATTCATACGACAATGTCGTGTCTAAAACGGTTACGAACCCCTACAATTCAGGGAATGAACCCAAACTTTCAAAAGAAGAGCTTAGAAAATTTTTAATTGAGAATAAACTTCTTAGTGAATCGTTTGTCCAAGGAAGTCATCCGGCTGAAAGATATTGGCCATAAAAGGAGATACATTTTAATGAAGATACTGATACTTGGTGGTGATGGCTACCTGGGTTGGCCCACAGCGATGAATTTAAGTGCCGGGGGGCATGACATCACGGTTGTTGATAATTATCTGAGGCGCAATATTTCCAGGGATGAAAATTCTGAGGCATTGTTTGCGGTACCGAATTTAATTGAAAGAACAAAACTATGGCAAAAAAAAACAAATAAAACGATTCGCCCGATTATAGGAGATTTATGCGACTGGGCGTTTATTTCTAATGTTTTTGAAAGTACACGGCCTGATGCCATTGTTCATTACGCAGAGCAACCATCGGCACCTTACTCAATGCTTAACCGGCTTGCTGCAATGAGTACTATACGGAATAATCTGGAGGTAACTGCAAATGTTATTTTTGCAACAAAGGAATTTGTTCCTGATGCACACATTGTAAAATTAGGAACGATGGGTGAATATGGTACACCCAATATAGATATTGAAGAAGGCTGGTTGGATGTCGAACATAAAGGCAGAAAAGAACGGTTTTTGTTTCCAAGACAGGCCGGGAGTCTCTATCACACAACCAAAGTTATGGATACGGATCTGTTGTGGTTTTATGTAAGAATGTGGGGGCTGAAAGTGACAGATCTTATGCAGGGTCCTGTATATGGTTTGGAAACAGATGAAAATAGAGGCGATGAAACACTTTTTCCATTTTTTAATTATGATGAACTTTTCGGAACGGTTGTAAACCGATTTATAATTCAGGCCACGATTGGATACCCCTTAACTGTATATGGTAAGGGAGGCCAGACACGTGGGTATCTTGATATCAAAGATACACTTCAATGTGTAAACTTGGCACTTGAAAATCCTCCGGAAGAGAATGAGTTAAGAATTTTCAACCAGTTTGTTGAAACTTTTTCTGTAAATGAACTTGCAGACAGGGTTCAAAGAGTTGGAAAGCAATATGGTCTAGATGTTAAAATCAAATCTTTGCAGAATCCGAGGAAAGAGCTGGAAGATCATTATTATAATCCAGTCCATACAGGATTGCTGGAATTGGGATTAAAACCGAATTACCTTACGGATGATGTTATCGCAGGTATTATGGACATTGTTTTAAAATATAGAAAAAACGTCAATGAATCATCAATATTCAGAGGTGTAAAATGGTAGCAGGTAACAGAACAGAGAAACACGGACCTTTGCGATGGCTAATAACAGGTGGGTGTGGATTTCTCGGCACAAGCCTGATTAAAAATTTAATCGATGAGGGAGGGCACATTATCAGGGTTCTGGATAATCTTTCTACAGGTACGGCAAAAGATCTTTCCACGGTTTGTAACTTTGAAATGATAAGTGATTACAGCAAATTGTCAAATAACGGCTCTGTTTTACAGGGGTGTCAGTTGATCACAAACGATATCAGAGACCTTGACGCGTGTAAGGCCTGTTCTCAGAATATGGATATCATCGTTCACCTTGCAGCAAATACAGGGGTTGCACCATCTGTTGAAAATCCCTGCCTGGATATGGAAGTTAATGTCAACGGCACTGTAAATATGCTTGAAGCGGCAAGAATGAATCAGGTTAAACGTTTTATATTTGCTTCCTCAGGTGCCCCTGTGGGAGAGTGCTCGCCGCCGATTCATGAAGAACTTGCTCCCCATCCGGTTTCACCCTATGGCGCAAGTAAGCTTGCTGGGGAAGGTTACTGCTCAGCATATCATAAAACGTTTGGGATTATGACTGTCGCTCTGAGATTTGGCAATGTCTATGGTCCCGGTTCAGGTCATAAAAACAGTGTTGTTGCAAAATTTATTAAACGTGCAATAGCTGGAGAAACCCTCGAAATATTTGGTGATGGATCTCAAACACGGGATTTTATTTATATAGATGATTTAATTCAAGCTATACGATTGGCTGAAAATACAGCAAATGTCGGTGGAGAAGTATTTCAGATAGCAACAAACAAGGAAACAACCGTTGATGAAATGACATCTCTTCTTGTTCCGGAACTTAAGGCAGCCGGTCTTTCCGGAATTAAGGTTGTTCATGGTGACAAACGGTTAGGTGATGTTATGAGAAATTATTCTGATACATCCAAAGCACGAGAAAAACTGGGTTGGACTGCTGTTTACAGTCTGGAAACAGGTTTAAATAAAACAGTGGCATGGTTTATTAATTAATACAATCGTTGATGCAAAATAAATTATACAAATATATATTATCCATAATATCAACAATTGTTTCAGTATGTTATTTGTGTATTTCAGTCGCGTACCCAGACACCTTATTATACCAATCAAAACCACAGTTGCCCTTCAGACTTATAAATGGACGAATTGAACAGGACGTTGTTATTCCCCGTGACAACAGAGACCGGGAAAACACATTAGTCCAGAATCTCCATGGTACACTCCCTAATAAAATGAGTATCGTTTTCGAGTTTAACTGTCAAACGCATGGTACGATCCTCGGTGCATGGCAAAAAAGAAGCAATAACAGATCTTTTATAGTGGGGATAGACAGACACTCGAGAGTCGTTTTTGCCGTGTCTGAAAAAGGTGGAACGGACAGTATAAAACTGGTTCGAAGCAAAGACCCCATCAATTATAATACCTGGTATCATTGTGTGGTTGTGGCTGATGGCTCGGCTTTAAAGATATACCTTAACGGGATGAATAATTCATCGCAGTTATCCCCATACAATGGAAAAATTTGCAATCTGAATCATACCCTAAGGATTGGGGGCGGAGTCTGGTTTGGGAATTATAGTGGAACTCTCAGAAACATAACGATTTACAAAGGTGCCATCGAATTTAATGATGTATTAATATTGGCCGGTAAGCATTTAATCAAAGAAAAACCGGAAACATTGAAGGAGTTGCTGTATTTTAGCTTTGCAACTCCTAAGTATGATGCATTAACACATCATGATTTAGAAATAATTTCCCAAGCGGCCTTTTCTGGAGTGTGTGTTCGTCTAATTGGAGCATATGATAATAAGAGGCCATATTATACTGAATTCGAGCCTGTAATTAAAAGCATAAAAGAAAGACATATTTCCAAAGTCTGGCCGGTGGTATTTTTTAACAGGTTTTTTGGATCCCCCACCATAAACCCTTGCCATGGAATCATGCAGAAAGGCTCCAAGGTTACATCCTATGCAAAAAAAACAAATGGTTTGGATTTGTCAAAATCTTCGGGAGCATTGTTCGATTTTATAAACATTTTCAAACTGGCTTTAAAAATTGCAAAGGAAACAAACAGTCCCGGTATATTTATCGATTCTGAAGCTTATAACTGTTATGATGCATATAAAATTACCGACTTGGCAAAACGCCATCGTTCTACACCCGATGAAGTCATTGCACAATTATATGAAATCGGTAAAAATTTAGCTGACACTTGCAATTCAACGTATCCTGATGCGCTCCTTTTTTTTTATATCGCGGATCTTGGTTGTGTTTATAATAATGATTTCCAGAAAAGTATCACTTATATCGTCGAAGGTATTCTGAAGAGGGCAAAGGATCAGGCCTACAGTCTGAAAGTAATTGATGGGTGGACGGGACAGTATATTTATTTCTCCTTGGGACATGCCAAACATGTTATTGAATCAAAAATTGCCGAAAAATATGATTACCTTGAACGCTATCCGAATTTAGAATTAGCAGGAGTTGTCGCACCATTTGAGTCTTATTCCAATTTACCCGTAAACAGTTGGATAAGAAAGTCACGAATGGGTACTTCCGATAACCTGAGTGCTAATATCAACACGATAAACGATTTTTTCGACATCTACAATTATCTCTTTTCAACATTTAATTATGTTTGGGTTTATGGCGCCACCCAGTCAGGTGACCCCGTTGGCTACGACATATTTTCCTCCAAACTTCCAGATAGCTATAACAAAATTTTAGAAAGATCACTTATGCATTATGGCGAGTAAGGTACTAAAGATGATGCGGTAACGCGCCTTTAATTAAATTTTAATGACAACTGGAAAAAAATGGAGAGTAATATGAAATGCCTACTGGTTAGCGATGGTGTTTTATTTAAATCGAAAGATCAAAAAAATAAATGGTATACAAAAAATACATTTGTTGAATTCGTAAAACAGATTTCGACACATTTTTCCGTATTAACGTTATTCGCACCTGTAAAAAATAAAAGGAGAAATCTATGCACTAAGGGGTATTTTGAAGTTAACTCCGGTGCGTCATTTACCATTTCACCGGGCGGGTCATTTTCCGGGGTCACAGAATTTTATTGTAAGGCACCGTTTATTTATTGGAAAAATTCAAAGAAAATTAGGCAACTGATCCATGAACATGATGTCGTTGTTTTAAGGCTTCCATCCATGAACGCCTTCTTTTTTTGTAAAGATATTATAAAAAGCCAAAAGCCATATGTTAATTATATTGTAGGTGATCAGGAAGCAATTATAACGTATGCCGGTAAGTATAAGGGATTTATAAAACCATTTGCTAAGACTTTGGCTTTAATTCATAACAAACGGACCCAATGTCTCGTCACAAATTCCAGTGCTTCCTTGTTTCTCGGTGATGATCTGTTCAAGAAATTTGGATCTAATTGCTCAAATCCATATCAGATTTTCACAAGTCTTGTGAGAAAACATGATATTATTCAAAAAAAAATATCAAAATGGCCCCCTTTGACAGTTAAACTTCTTTTTGCAGGAAGACTGGAACATGAGAAAGGGGTTGAGACACTTCTAAAGGCTTTGTCCATATTAATCAGTCAGAGTAATTATTTATTTACATTGGATATATGCGGAACCGGATCTGCTGAAAAGCAGATAAAGAAATGTGCAGAAAACCTTGGCCTGTCGGCTTATGTTAATTTTCAAGGATTCGTCAAACTTCATCCCGATTTGGATGAACTTTTTTTAACATCAGATATTTTTATCCTACCATCAATCTCTGAGGGTATCCCCAAGGTCCTTTTGGAGGCTATGGCTAAAGGAATCCCCATTATCGCAACATCTGTCGGGGGAATTCCAGAAATAATTACTCATAAAAATAATGGGTTGCTTGTAAAACCAGAAGATGAAACATCCATCGCGAAATGCATACTGGCATTGCTTGATGATTTCGAACTTATGAACACCATCATATCCAATGGTTATAATTTTGTTAAAGAAAAAACAATTGAACATCAGGCTGAAAAATTATCCGAAATTATTAAATCTCAAATCAGGTGAATACAATGAGTACATTTGTTTTTTGGCTATCTCTATGGGGTGTCTTATACATCTATCTTGGTTACTATCTGTGTTTAAAGTTGCTTTGTATGTTCAAACAAAATGATAGCGAAATAGATTTTGTTTTGGACGAAAATTATACTCCAACAGTTTCCGTCATTATTGCAGCCTTCAATGAAGAAAAACACATTGAAAATAGAATCAAGAATCTACTTGATCAGACCTATACCGGTTCCATTGAAATCATCGTCGCGTCAGACGGTTCAACTGATAACACGGTTAATATCAGTCAGCAGTATGAGAAATCAGGTGCCGTAATTTTTGATTATAAGGAAAACAGGGGGCGGGCTTCCGTTCACAATGATTCCATTCAATCTGCCAAAGGTGAAATCATAGTGACAACCGATGCTCAAACAGTTTTTGAAAAAGACTTTATTGAAAAAATTGTCGCGCCTTTTCAGGGTAAGAATGTCGGATGTGCAGTCGGGCGACTTTATTATCAGAATAAAGAAACGGGAATCGCGCAATCAGAAGGTTTTTATTGGAAATGGGAAGTTAAAACAAGGATACTACAGGATCAACTTGGAATATTAATGACGGGCACAGGTGCGTGTACGGCATTCAGAAAAATTTTATTTAAACCCATGCGTCCCATTGATGATATTGATTACGCAACCACGATAGATGTGATTAAGGCTGGTCAAAAAGTACGGTATATAGAGAAAGCGATTGCCTATGACGAAGCCCCCGAAACATTAGACGCTGAATTAAACGGCCGCATTCGATCATCAAAAAGGTTTGTGGGAACAATCAGTAGATGGGGGTGTTCGAACTGGTTACGCCATCCATTCTATAGTTGGTCAATGATGTCACATAAATTTATGAGATGGAGCAGTCCCTTTTTTTTGATAGCACTTTTTATATCAAATGTTTTTTTATTGGGCTCTTTTTTTTACAACGTATTTATGTTGTTGATTGTCGTATCTATCCTTTTGACTGCAATAGGCAGCATGAAAAATTCAATTGCCCTACGCATTCCTTTTGCACTGAAATCCTATAGTTTTTTTGTAGCAAATCTTGGCTTTCTTTTGGGTTTTATTAGAATCGCAACAGGCAGAATACCTGTCAAATATAAAATGCCTGAAAAATAGGCTGAAGTTTAAAGAATATTCAAGAACCTAAGCTGATCCAGTTCTCACCAGAGTTTTAAAGAAGGCTTCAATAAATCAAAATGAAATATCCCAATAATGATAGGTATGCAAATAACAAAAGAAAATCTTTTATGGTTTTGACGGGTCTTTTATTAAGTCAAGCCAGTGAATTTGGGAAAGATATCTTCATGGGATGGAAATACGGTGCCTCAATGCTGAGTGACGGTTTTTTTTCAGCCTTTTCCCCTATTTTTTTGATATACACGACGCTTCTTCTCTCATCATCGATTGTATTGATTCCCGCATTCGTTGACCACATTGAAAACGATGACAACCAGTCAAGCAATCTTTTCTATGAATCAACGGCTTTTTTGATCGTACTTTTAGGAATTCTATCATTAGTTCTATTTTATTTTTCTGACAGTATCATAGCGTTTTTAGCCCCTGGGTTGTCTGAACAGTCAAAATTGATTGCTGTAAATTTTTTTAAACGGTTCATATGGGTTTTGATGCCGACGGGTTGTATCGCTATATCTGCTTCTTTTTTAAGAAGTAATAACATGTTGTTTATTCCATCAACACTAAAGTTTGTTGGGAATGTTTTTTTTATTTTGATTCTTTTTTATTTTTCATCGTCATTTGAAGCTTTGAGTTATGCTGCTATTTCAATGTTTCTTATGCAGTTTATATTCCTGGTTGTTTTTTTGTTTAAAACAAATCTGGCATTCCCGACACATTTTATTCCCTCAAAAAAGACTCTCAACATTCTCCTCTTGTTTATTATTCCAATCCTTTCAATTTTTATGTCTCAGACAGTCGTATTATCAGAGCGGTATTATTCTTCAATGCTTCAAGAGGGGAGTGTGAGCATCATCGCCTATATTGGGCGGATCTATAGCGGGTTTGTTAACCTCATAGGGGGAACAGTGATGGGCACGGCTCTGCCTGCACTGTCCGGATATATAAGCAAAGGAAATTTTGTAAACGCAAGAGATACCATCACATGGAATATTAAGATTGTCATAACAGTCTGCTTGCCTGCTTCGATTTTGTTAATGATTATGGCGGAGCCAATTATCAGCACGATATTTTCAGGAAGTGCTTTGACCCAGGTTCAAATGGAAATGTCTTATCGTGTTTTATCATGTTACTCAATAGGGATTGTGTTCGGGGCTATCATGCCGTTATATACAGCGGTGTTTTCTGCCTATCGATCATATTCGCTTATTTTAATGGGCAGCACCTTTTTTTTGGTGACGAATTGGCTGATTAACGCTCTGCTGATTAATCATGTTAATATTCTTTCACTCCCTATCGCAAGAACACTTTCAAATATTGCAGTGTCTATACCTATGTTTTTGGTTATGCAGAAAAAGGTTGGTAAAATATTCAATATTGAATTGTTAATATTTTTTATTAAAGTTTTGGCTGCTTCATTATTCATGGGACTCATTGTGTACTATTTTCAAACGATACTTACAGATCACTGTATTATTGACTCAATGATGAAAAAATCAGGGACCATCTTATTATCCTTTCTGATAGCTGGGATAGTATTCTTTGTTTCGTGTTTGATCCTTAAAATGGATAATTGCCTTCAAATTTATTTTTTGATAACAAAAAAGCTAAGGATCAGCTGAATTGAATTCAACAACGATAAACACAAATATCGTTAGTAAACTAGGTGTTTTTTTCTTTTTGTTATTCATATCTTTTTATTGGACATCAGCTTACCCCGGATTGAATATTTTTTTTTTCAAAATCAAAATTCCTTTTAACATTGTTTTTTTTATTATTAGTTTTGGTCTCTCCGTCGTTAGTATACCGTTGTTGGATAACCCTTTTTCAGGCTTAGGATTTTATATGTTTTCCGCCATGCTTTTCATGGCAGGTGTATTATTATCCAACGCGTTTAAATACACGGGTTATAAAGGGATAGTTGAGCCATTTTTATATGTATTTATCCCGCTTTCAGGTTTTTTACTCGCAGGTAATCAGCCTGCCTTATTCATGAAAAAATGTATTCGGGCTGTATGGTTTAACGGAATTGTCATGACATGTATAGGTATGTTTCGTTTGCTGGTGTCAGGAGCCCCCTGGATGGAAATTATTGACCATCAGAAGGTCGGTTTTGGGTCAAGAAATCTTGACGCGTATTTCATTCTGTTTGGAATGATCAGTGGCATTATAATGCTCTCGGATATTAAAAGAAATGGTCTTAAGATATTCGTTATGATGACCTGTTTCTTTAATGCGATTGCAATTTTTTTTTCATTTTCCAGAGGAATGATTTTAAGCTCAATGATTGTTTTGCTAATGTTGTTTTTTTACTACGGACTGAAAACAAAATTTATTATGATGATCGTTTTATTGATTTTGACTTTTATCTCGATATTCAGTCTTTCATGTTCAAAAACCGCTCAACGCGCAGCATCCATATCCTATGAACGATTTATGTTGATAACCTCTTCAGAACAAATTACGAAATCAGGTATTCATAACAGTGTACCCGGAAGAATGAAGCTCATACCCCTTTCATTTAAAGCTATAATTAATAATCCTATAACGGGATTGGGTTTTGGGAAATTCGCTGATTTTTCCAAAAAAAATGGCATTGTTGTCAACGATCCGCATAATAATTATTTACTTGTCTGGGTTGAATTGGGGAGCATTGCTTTTATGGGCTACCTTTTCATGGCCGCTTTACCGGTGGTGATATATTTTAAGGTAAGAAATGATATAAACGAAAATTCACTTAACTTAGCGTTACTTCTTTATGTTTTTACCATTACATTTACATCCCTTTTTACAAATTATGTAACATATTACGGATATTGGTTGCTTTTATCCATAATTATTCCCGGAAATAAAATATCTAAACCTAATTTATTTGAACCGTACACAGAATATAATCTGTAAAATTGAGTTGTGCTAAATTAATTTATTCTTTTTATGAATTTAATCGTTTTTCAGGACTGTAAAATGGAAGATAAAGTTAGGAATATGACGTTTATCGGCAAAATATCTGCCTATTTATTGTTGATAGTTAGCTTGTATTATAGCACATTTCAGTATCTTTGGGGGATGTGGCAGGTAAAAGATTATTCTCATATATATTTAATACCCTTTGTTATTGGATATATTCTGTGGGAAAAAAGAAAAGAATTCGAATCGATACCAGTTAAAAGATCCTGGCAAGGAATTATTCCATTCTTTTTCGGGATTTTACTTTTTTGGATTGGGGAATTAGGTGGAGAATATCTGAGTTTAAATTTATCATTATGGTTTTTGATACTTGGTCTTCAAATGTTGAATACAGGGACCCAGTTAAGCAAAAAGCTCATGTTTGTCTATATCCTTCTTTTAACAATGATACCTTTGCCGCGGTTTTTATATAATCATGTATCATTAAATTTAAAGTTAGCTTCCTCCAAACTGGGTGTTTTATTTATGCAGTTAATGGGCATGAGTGCTCACTGTGAGGGCAATATCATTGACCTTGGATTCTCAAAGCTTCAGGTTGTTGATGCTTGCAGTGGACTAAGGTATCTTTTCCCAATGATTGTTTTGAGTATAATCGTTGTATACTTTACTAAAATAACCTTTTGGAAAAAGGCTCTGGTTGTTGTTTCTTCAATCCCATTAACCATTTTAACCAACAGCCTTCGAATTGCACTTACGGGTATTTTAGCCTCAAAATTCGGATTAATCGCTATTGAGGGATTTTTTCATGATTTTGAAGGTTGGTTGATATTTATGTTTACGTTATCTGCCCTTCTTTTTGAAGTATGGCTGTTTAATAAAGTTATCACATTTGGGAATCATGATAACATGGAACATGAAGAACCTAATCGTATAAATATAGATTCTGTTTCTATGCCAAAAAAACGAATACCTGTGTTTCACAATCAATTTGCATTGTCACTAATTATACTATTGGTTAATATTATTTTTATACATAGCTTTGAATTTAGAGAGAAGAAACCATTGGTTCAGTCTTTTTCCTTGTTTCCCATGACAATGGGTATATGGGAAGGAAAAAACCAAACAATGGAGCAACGCATCATTGAAACGTTAGATCTGTCAGATTATGTCATGTCGGATTACAAAGACCCTTCCGGAAAAGCAATCAACTTTTATGTGGCTTACTATGAAAGCCAAAGAAAGGGAGAATCTATCCATTCTCCGGCCACTTGTCTGAGGGGAGGCGGTTGGGAGTTCAAGCAATCTATCAGAAAAGAGATCATGATAGATGGCAAAAAGACTATGCCGGTTAACCAGGCCATTATTGAAAAAGGTTCTTTAAAAGAAATTGCTTATTACTGGTTTCCATCGCGAGGAAGAAATTTAACCAATGTTTATCAAATGAAATTTTTTAATTTCTGGGATGCATTGACCCGGCATCGAACTGACGGCGCTTTGGTCAGATTGATTACCCAAATATATCCCGATGAAACCTTGGAGTCAGCGGAAAAACGAATGACGGATTTCATATCGGATATAGAGCCTGTCTTGAAAACATATCTGCCCCAATGATAAATTTACTTATGAAAACCTTTTCGGACAACAATCATTTTCATATTCTTTATTTTTTTTAGAAAACCGCCAATTTGAATAACCCCCCTATAATAATTTCAAGCAATGTCAATTTGTTTCCATTGAGATGTGTGTTGATTGTTCTGATGATCGTGTCGCCGTTTATACGTCCAGGGAATTTATACGCCGATATGGTTGATACAAAGATCATTCTGGGCATTGCCGAAGAGTATCAGGATAATCTGTTCTTTGATGAACACCATGGGAAAAAAGCATGGGCGTCAGTCCTGTCATCACGAGTTGATTTAAAAAAAGATACGGAACGCCTGAAAATCGGCCTCGTGGGAGAAGCGGATTATTCGATATATAAAAAATACCATGATCTTGACAACGATGATTGGTCTGTGAGTAACAGCCTTCTCTGGTCTCCTTCAGAAACAGTTTCCTGTTCGTCTTCGGTGACCTATGGGAATGATTCGAATATAGACCGTTATCTTTCAACAACAGGAATACTCCTTGACACCCGTGACCATGAACATCTGAATTGGGATCTCTCGCTTAGCCGACGTCTGTATGAACGGCTCTCAACCGTTTTGAATCTGGGCTTCAGCGATGAAACATTCAGGCCCGCTGACCAGAGTGAATCGGATTATTCATTATCCACGTACAGTGCTTCGTCAGGGTTGATCTATCAGGCGGATGAGCTGACATCCTTAAACCTTTATTTGGGTTACGCATATTATGATTATCCCACGAGTACCGTGGATCAGGTTTACGTATCCCTTGGAATGAACCGGAATATCAGTGAAACACTCGCTTATTTTTTAAGTCTGGGTACGAGATCAACGACATACAGGTACGAGATCATCACCGGAATTGATGATTCTGTCGACCCTGTTACGTTCGTGTTCGGTGAAAAAAAAATAGATACCCATGGTTTTATTGGCCGGGCCGGGGTGACCTATAATCAAGAAGACCATTCTCTGTCACTGTCCGTCGATCAAAATTTACAACCCTCATCGGGTCAGAGCCAGTCTGTGTCACGAACCTCGGTGTCTGCCTCTTTAAACAAACGGTTTACATCGGATCTTAATTTCAGTGTTTTTTCAAATTATTATTACAATAGAAGTGATGATCCTGATCTTCCCAATGCCGTTTATTCCAAATCCTACCGTGTTGGATCAAGCCTCAGTTATTTATTAAGCAAATCTTTTTCGGTTCAAGGGAATTACAGTTATTCCGAATATTGGACTGATCATTATAAGGCCAATAAAAACATTTACGGGATGAAACTGACATATAATTTTTAACCCATGGAATCATAATGAAAATAAATAAAATTTCTTCCTTGTTAAAAAGAAACCACGACAGCTTGAGCCGCTCAGAGAATCTGTCAAATATCAATCCGGACATTTCAGGTATCTGGAATGCTCCGTCCTATGTGGACTCCCGGCATTTAAAACCCGATGTGAAGCACATGGAGGCAAACCGGTTCATGTGTTATTTCCCGGATGCCGACGTTCTGGAAAATTACACCCAGCTTCGGACCCAGATCCTGCAAAAAACCCGGGAAAAAGGCTGGAACACCATCATGGTAACAAGTGCGGGCCCTCGGACCGGTAAGACTCTGACCGCCGTCAATCTTTCACTGACCTTTGCAAAAACCTGTGAAGATACGGTTCTTCTTGTTGATTGTGATTTAAGAAATCAAACCATCTGCAAAGACATGGGGATCGCAAGTGAAAAGGGGCTGGCCGATATCATTATAGATGGCGTCCCCATGAACAACGTGATGATCTGGCCGGGAATCGACAAGATGACGGTGATATCCGGGGGACGATCGATTAAGGGGAGTTCCGAATTGCTGGGTTCGCCTCAGATGGCAGCTGTTGTTAGTGAAATGAAAAAGAGGTACTCCGACAGGTATGTTTTTTTTGATGTACCGGCAGCCCTCAACGTGGCTGATGCTCTCACCTTTGCTCCTCTGGTTGACTGCATTCTGATTGTTATTGAAGAAGGCAAAACCACCCATAAAGAAATTCGGATGATGCTCAACATGTTTCAAAGAGAAAAGATTCTGGGGTATGTGGTCAATAAACAAAAGGTGTAAACACGCCCAAACGTAATATCCAACAAAAAAACCCGCCGGGAAAGATCCCGGCGGGCTTTTTTGTTATTGTGAATCTATTTTGAAACATATACGGGCATATTCTAAATCAGTGCTAAATCTTGATTATTGATCTAAACGAATTGATCACTAACGTTTATCTGTAACGTTCCAACGGTTTCAAATTTTTTTCCCCGCTCCCAGGCTCTGGAACACCGTCCTCGCTCCCGGGCTCTGGAACACCGTCCTCGCTCCCAGGCTCTGGAACACCGTCCTCGCTCCCAGGCTCTGGAACACCGTCCTCGCTCCCGGGCTCTGGAACACCGTCCTCGCTCCCGGGCTCTGGAACACCGTCCTCGCTCCCAGGCTCCAGCCTGGGAGTGTATACACCATGGCTCCAGCCATGCAGACAGGAGGCAAGAGCCTCCAGGAAGGCATTCCCAGGCTGGAGCCTGGGAACGAAAGTGAAGGGGGAAAAAGATACTCCATGAAATCAATGACACGAAAAATCTCTATACACCTGTTCATCACACAGTATGCTGCGCCGGTTATCATGCTGATCATGACTCTGTTTTTTGTGGCATCTCCAAGCCAGGTTTCGATCCCATGGACACGGTGGGCCACGGGACCCAGTGTGCTGGGATCGTTGCAGGCAGTCTTCCTGCCTACGGCGATTACATGGGGGGGTGCCCCCCAGGCCAAGCTGTACGCCTTGAAAATCACGCCAGACGGAGAAGGCTGGGCCTATGAAAGTGATATGATTGCAGCCTGGCAACCGATCTCTCCGAATACCAACTGGGAACCCAACCGGACAACCCGGACACAGACGGTGACGGCTGCTTTGATGGCGACGAAACCGCCTCAAACACAGATCCCCTGGACCCCTTATCCTTTCCGGCCTCAGTCAGGGCTCTTGGACCAATGGCATTCTTTGCAGTTTTCCTGGGTTTTTAAGGTGGCGATATCCAGATCGGGAAACGAGCCCAGGTCATCCTGGCCCCGATAGCCGCTGTTGACGATGGTGAAACCCATATCAATCACCGCCTTGTAAAACGCCTGGAAACCCTTTCTGTATCGTTTATAAAACTCGGCGAGGTAGTCCGATCCTGACATAGGGAATCCCCGAATTCACGGCATAGCGAATCAAGGGGATGAGTTCATCTTTTCTGAGAAACGGTTCGCCGCCCGTAAAGGACAAGGAGCGAATTCCCTTGGATACCGCAGCGTCAATCAGTTTGGTCACCTGATCCGATTTAAGCTGGGATCTGGGGAAATCCTCGGTCACCCGCATTCCGCACTGGGGGCATGTTGCGTTGCATCTGTCGGTGAACTGGATCACAAGCTGGCCAGGAATACGGTGTTTTATCAATGATTTTATCATATTATCCTGCTTTTACAAGAGAGTCCTCAAACTGACTACGTAAAGCGCCGTGATACCATCTTTAATGCCATATCGCTCAGTCAGACAACTGTTTCGTTTCGAGGGATTGAAAACCCCGATATCAACACCCCTTTCAATCACCCGGATTTTGTCAGCCCTGATCCTCTTTTCCGTCAACTCTTGTTTGGAATTTTTCGACGACACGTAAATCCAGTCCAGTTGATTGTAGTACCACAGGGTATACTTCCAGGTCAGATCCTCGATCATGGCGTCTCCGGTAAGATACTGAGCGTATTGAGGAAAGGCCGTATGATAGGTGCCGATAATGGGAAGTTTCAATATCCTGGAAATGGCCAAGGCTGCAAGCCCAATGGGGCCGGGCGTGGCTGTATGGATATGGGTGGAACCCGTGCGATAACAATAATCCAGCATTTCGAGAAACGGCGGATAAAAAAGTTTAAGGCCGTTGTAGGCCGGCATGTCGAAAACCCCGATGGGTTTGAAATGGGCGATGCCCTGGCCGTTCGGCCTGTCTTTTTCATCACAGGTGATCATGGTCAGGTTTTTGTTGTTTTTCAATGCCACGGCGACCTGATGCTGAAGAGTCAGTGCCACTCCGTTCACGTCGTAATACGTGTCGGTAAAGTGGGCCATGTTGACCGTTTTTTTATGTGAGAACCCTGGGCAATCATTTCCGCAGAATTGCCGTCTAAGGTCATCGGTCACGTCCTTGTCTTTGGTGAACTGGGAAAACGCCACGAAATAAGGGGCCATCAGGGTATAAAGGCTACCCACCGATCCCAGGGTATGGAAAATATCCGGAAGATTTGCACCGGAAAAAGCGTTCAACATCCGGTCTGCAGTGGAGGACAGAACTTTGTTGGATATATGGGTGACAAAACCAAACCACTTCTTTCCCCGTTCTTCATCGTTGGCCACATCCCCATCGTCCATAGTGATAATATCGGGCCGTTCCTGCATCAAGCGTTCCGATTCCCTGCGGATCAACCCGGTAAATGAATCGCCGGATTCCTCATCCTGTCTTCGCCGTTTGCGATAGCTCAAAAAACTGTAAATCCTCGACATAACAGTACTTTCATCTTCAGACTCAGGCTTGAGCGAACGGTTGAGAAATTTCAGCAGCGGATCACATTGAACGTAAGGGGACATTTTAAAGCGGTCACAATAAAACTGATAAGCAATGCCATATAGATTGTGGGACATGGTCAGGGGCGTTGAGGATTTCCCCACCACCTCGGCCCCGCTGG
The DNA here is from genome assembly GCA_018818835.1 of Pseudomonadota bacterium. Lineage (GTDB taxonomy): Bacteria > Desulfobacterota > Desulfobacteria > Desulfobacterales > Desulfolunaceae > JAHIRD01. The sequence continues at coordinate 13,610 of JAHIRD010000167.1, read as the reverse complement.
ACTGAATGAGTTGAAACGCCTCGTCAAGATACGAGGTCCCGGGAATCTGGGTATAGGTCCTGGCCACGTTAAGACCGCTATGATCATCCGAACCGCCCACTAAATTCTTTTTCCATATCGCTCCATGAATCGGGGTTATCCGGTGTTTTTCCGAAAGACGGTCCATATCCTTTTCCGTCACCCGTGAAAGTGCCATCTCCAGGATTTCGTTCTGCCTCGCATTACGTGATCCGTTGATTTCGAAGTTTTTGAAAAGAAGCATCATTTTTTCCACATGATCCAAGGTGAGCCGATCATTCACCGCATAAAGGGGGTGGGCAACAGCATGGACGATGGTCTCACGCTTCAGATACTCTGCAAGGTCATAAATATTTTGTCTGCATTTTTGAATATCCTTATGCTGGGATTCGTTAATGCGGTAGGCCAGAACATGGATCTTGCAATCGTCTTCGGGGAAATAGGTGGTGATTTCCTCGCTGATAAACGCCCCAGGAAGATGGGCAATGGAAAGTGCCCCATGAATGGTGTTGTGATCCGTCAAGGTCACATGGCTCATCCCTTTGTTCATGGCAAGGCGGTAAACCTGCATCGGGCGGGTAAAACTCTCAGGACAGTTGATTTTTTGGAGTAGCCACTGGGATGGCCTTTTGGAAAAACTGGAATGCACATGCAGATCCATTTTGATCATTGTTTTACATTGCTCCCCGGAACACCCGTTGGTTAATATGATTATGTTTCATCTTATCAGGGAATGAGTTTATGTTTAGCATTGGATTAGAGTTTGATGTGAATGCATTGGGGGACGACGTCCTTCGGACAGGAACCACCAGACAGAATGCTTCACAAAACAGAGAGCATACCGATTTTGGACAAGGGAAGCATGGACATGTTCTCTTCAACCGGAATGACATGTCTGCCGGGATAGATAATCCACAGATGTGAAAGACGGAGATCTCCAAAGGCAACCCGCATTGATTTTGTCAGCTTAGGAGATTCATTATATTTAAATTCAATGCCATAGCGTTTTCCGTTTTTAAAAAATAAAAGATCAAGTTCCGCACCACTGTATGTCGACCAGAAATAGATGTCGGTCAAGCCAAGAATATGGATAACCTGCTCAAGGGCAAACCCTTCCCACGATGCGCCGAGCCGTGGATTGACCATGAGGCTTTCCATGGTTTCAGTGGTCAGAAGGCTGTGAAACAGGCCAGAGTCTCTGATATATATCTTGGGGGCTTTGACCTGCCGTTTGCTTATATTTTCAAACCAGGGGAGGAGTTGCCGCAGCATATAGGTTCCGGTCAAAATATCCAGATAAGAGCGGATTGTTTTGTCTGAAAGCCCCAGGGATCTGCCAATTTCAGCCGAGTTGAGCGTCTGCCCGTGATAATGGGCAATCATTGTCCAGAATCTTCGCATTGCCATGGCAGGGACAGTGATGCCTAATTGGGGGATATCGCGCTCAAGAAAGGTCCGGATAAACCCTTCCCGCCAGGCAATACTGTCATCCAACGATCCTGCCAGAAATGACCGGGGGAAGCCACCTCGAAGCCAGAGACTCTGGACGCTGTCCACACCCGTTTCGGAAAAATTGAACCCAGATAGTTCTATAAACTCACATCTTCCGGCAAGTGTCTCTGAAACGTTTTTAACACTATCTGGGGAGGCGCTGCCGAGAATAAGAAATTTAGTCGTGTTTCCGGGTCTGTCAGAAAGAACCCTTAATACATTAAAAAGATCTGGACGTGTTTGAATTTCATCAATGATCACGAGCCCTTGTGTGGATGATAAAATCATCTCAGGATTGGTCAGCCGTTGAAGATCAAGGGGGGATTCCAAGTCGAAAAATTCAGAGGTATATTTTTCCCCAAACACCCTTGCGAGTGTCGTTTTACCGCACTGTCTCGGCCCCAGCAAGGCTGTCACCGGAGAACGGCCAAGTGCAGTTTCAATGGCTTTAATTCTGTCAGGTCTGTGGATAAACATAGGATTATGCTATCATTGAAAATCCGAGAATTTAACGAAAATGAAGATGAACGGTCTCTTAAGGCTCTGATTCAATGATATTGATTTATATCACATCAATGAGGACTGATTGAGAGGACTGATTTGGTTTAAGATATATCCTTATTACAGTTAAAAGCAGATAATGTGAGACACAAAAAGACATTGAGACGGATTGTGAGGCACATGGGTCTGTGGTGAAATGTGACCCTGTAATATGGGATTATTGTATTTATCAACGTGCAACTATATAAAATTAAAGAGCTTTTTCTGACCTCGCCCTTGGGATGGGCAATGGCTGGCAATGACTACGGGGTTTGTTATGAAAAGATATGGCGTGTGGTACTTAAATTGCAATGTAACTAAATGAAGGCAGTTCTTTCGAAATTTTATTTTTTATAACGATGACGAAGATGATTGGGGGATCCCATGAAAAATATTTTATTAACGGTTAGCATCTTTTTTTTACTATGGGGAACAGCCCTGGCCACACCCCTTGAGTACAACAGGAACAGCTATGATCCCGAAAATGGACGTTCCATAGTAGGTTTTGTACCCGAATTTGACAATGGCCATTTTGTAACTGAGTCATTTTCTGTGTTTCTCCTTGGTGCAAGTCTTCTGGGTGTGGGCATGATGGGTCGTAAGCGCCTGGTATATGCATTGAATGATTGAATGTGGGCTGGACTTCTGTAAGCGGAAAACCGACATTGAATAGGATGTAAATTTAAAAACCCCTGTCTGCCAGACAGGGGTTTTTTTGTTGATGGCTTGTACATACAAAACATAATGATGTAGGGATAATCGAAATCGAAATCGGGATCGAAAATGACATTTTGACACGAAAAATGTGATGTCTATCGCCGTTCAATATGCTATGTCGCTTCGTTCCCAGGCTCCTGCCTGGGAATGCCAATCCGGGGGCTCTTGCCTCCACAAGCATGGCTGGAGCCATGCAGAATACACTCCCAGGCAGGAGCCTGGGAGCGAGAAGAAATCTGGGAGGCTTACACCGGTCTGGGTGGTGTCAAGAAGACTCCGCGGTCTATGGATCTGAGCAAATCAATTTCGATCCCGATTTCGATGCCGAAGGAACTAAATCCCAATAAACGGATGCACTGGACGCTCATTCTTTGCGCAAGTGATCCTTGGCGGTTGCGGCCCCATGGCAAGGCAGCTCAATAATAATCCCTTGGTTTTTCAGGGGAAAAATATTATACTGCTCAATTAATAGCCGGATTGGCCTATAATGGGTTAGCCCATCGAGATATTTACTACGGGCCTTTAAACGATAATCAATTAAAAAAAACTTTTGTTACTGGAAATTTTATAGTAAGTTGCCCGGTTTCGGCACAATTTATGAAAGGATAAGTATCCTGGCCTGTGAATGTGATTGCCGGAAATTTTAGATTGGAATACTTAAGGGAAAAAAGATAAGGATATACGCATATGACACGTTTTTCCATGCCCCATCCCCAGGGCTTATACCACCCGTCACATGAGCATGACAATTGCGGGGTGGGCTTTACGGCGAACATTGATGGAACCCGTACCCATGAGGTGATCCTAAACGGCATTGAAATTCTCAAGAATCTGATGCACCGAGGAGCCGTTGGGGGCGATCAATCCACAGGAGACGGTGCAGGGATTTTATTCCAGATACCGGATGAGTTTTTTGATAAGGTGTGTCCGCCCCTTGGGATTACATGTCCGGAACCTGGCAGCTATGGTGTGGCCATGGTGTTTATGCCCAGGGACAACAAGGTGAAGAAACGCTGCATGGATTTAGTTGAAAAAACAGTTGTCCAGGAAGGACTCGGTTTCCTGGGATGGCGGGATGTTCCTGTTAATATTTCGGCCATTTCAGGCCAGGCTTTGTTGAAACGCCCTGAAGTCATGCAGTTTTTTGTCCATGGGAAGACCTTGACCGGAAACACCTTTGAGCGGAAACTTTATATCACCCGCAGGATGATTGAAAAAGCCGTCGATACCATTGCCATCACAGAGGGTTGTTTTTATATCTCCAGCCTGTCCTGCAAAACCATGGTGTACAAGGGCCTTTTTACGGCCCCACAGCTTCCTGATTTCTATCCGGATCTTTCAGATCCAGCTATGAAAAGTGCCGTGGCTCTGGTTCATCAGAGATACAGCACCAACACCTTTCCCTCCTGGGAACTTGCCCAGCCGTTTCGCTATCTTGCCCATAATGGAGAGATCAATACCCTCAAGGGTAATGTGAACCATGTCAAATCCCGTGAAGCGGCATTGAAATCAGATTTGTTCGGCCATGACATGGCCAAGGTTCTGCCGGTGATCCGGGAAAAGGGAAGTGACAGCTCAAGCATGGACAATACCCTGGAACTTCTTGTCAATGGCGGCAGGAGTATTGATCATGCCATGCTGATGATGGTACCTGAAGCCTGGGGTGTGAAATACCCCATGGGACCAGATCTCAAGGGCTTTTTCGAGTACCATTCCGGCATGATGGAGCCCTGGGACGGGCCTGCTGCCCTGGCTTTTTCAAATGGGAGTCTTACAGGTGCTCTATTGGACAGGAACGGACTTCGGCCAGCACGTTACACCATCACCAAAAACGGAATGATTGTGTTCGGTTCCGAAACCGGAGTGTTGACCATCGCTCCGGAGGATGTTCTGGAAAAAGGAGCTTTGAGGCCCGGTGAAATCATTCTGGTGGATTTTGACAAAAAACGGGTGATGAAAAACGGAGAAGTCAAATCCAACTGCGCAAGAAAACAACCGTATCGACGGTGGGTGGAAGAAAACAGGATTGCGCTGCGGGGCTTTTACGGCGATGTGGCCCCAGTGGTGCCTGATTCGGAAAACCTGATGAAACAGCAAAAACTGTTCGGGTATACCCGGGAAGATCTGGACATGATTTTGGGTCCCATGGCCTCAGAAGGCCAGGAACCGGTGGGCTCCATGGGAAATGATTCCCCCCATGCTGTTTTGTCGGAACAGAACCAGCTTCTTTATAATTATTTCAGGCAGTTGTTTGCCCAGGTGACCAACCCGCCCATTGATCCGGTCCGTGAAGAATTGGTCATGTCCCTGATGACCTATATCGGGAATCCCGGCAATATTCTTTCTGAAATTCCCCAGAACAGCCGTTTGATCAAACTGCGGCACCCCATTTTATCCAATGAGGATCTTAAGATGCTCAAGGGATTGAAACTTCAGGATTTCAGGAGTTCGGTCATCGCCATGGCATTTCCTGCCGGGGGAGGGGGGAAGGACCTTGAAAAGGCCCTGCTCGCCTTATGTGAAAAATGTGAAACCGCCCTCAACAACGGAAACCGGGTGATTATTTTAAGTGACCGGAATCTTCCTGAAGGCATGGCACCCATACCGGCTCTTCTTGCGGCCTCAGCCGTGAACAAACACCTGGTTCGTATTGGACAGCGAACCGGAGCAGGGATTGTGATTGAAACCGGTGAGGCCAGGGAAGTGATGCACATTGCTTTGCTTCTGGGATATGGGTCCACGGCGGTCAATCCTTATCTGGCCTTTGAAACCGTGGCTGATCTGTCCATGAAAGACCGTCTACCCAAAAAGAAGGATGTCACCAAAGCCATTGAAAACTATATAAAATCTTTGGGCAAGGGCCTTTTGAAAGTCATGAGTAAAATGGGTATCTCCACCTTGAGAAGTTACCGGAGTGCCCAGGTATTTCAGGCCGTGGGTCTGTCACGTGCTGTGATTGATGCTTATTTCACCGGAACCTCATCCACCATAGAAGGCATTGGTCTTGAAGAAATCGCCCAGGAGGCCAACCATCGCTACAATGAGGCCTTCAAGGTCATTGAAACCCAGAGAAGTATTCTGCCTCCGGGCGGATACTACCGATCACGTGTGGATGGCGAGAGACACCTGTGGACCTCCCGTTCCATCAGTACGCTCCAGCATGCAGTCAGAACAAATAATTATGATCTTTACCGTGATTACGCGGCCATGATCAATGACCAGAGTAAAAAACAGAGCACCTTGCGGGGTCTTTTTACCTTTAAATATGGTAAAGCCATCCCCTTGGAAGATGTGGAACCCGCATCTGAAATTGTAAAGCGGTTTGTCACCGGTGCCATGAGCTTTGGCTCTATCAGCAAGGAAGCCCACGAGTCCATTGCCATTGCCATGAACCGGCTCAAGGGTAAGAGCAACAGCGGAGAAGGGGGAGAAGACCCGGTTCGTTTTATCCCTCTACCCAACGGAGACAGCAAATCAAGCGCCATCAAGCAGATTGCCAGTGGACGGTTCGGTGTGACAGCCGAATACCTGGTCAATGCCAGGGAGCTTCAGATTAAAATCGCCCAGGGTGCCAAGCCAGGAGAAGGGGGCCAGCTTCCGGGCCATAAGGTGAATGATGAAATTGCCAGGGTCAGGCATTCCACACCGGGTGTGACCCTGATATCACCACCGCCCCATCACGACATTTATTCCATTGAGGATCTGGCCCAGCTGATCTTTGATCTGAAAAACGTCAATCCAACAGCCATTGTTTCCGTGAAGCTGGTGGCCGAAGCAGGGGTGGGCACTGTGGCAGCCGGCGTGGCCAAGGCCCATGCAGATTCGGTTCTGATAAGCGGAAGTGACGGCGGCACCGGAGCCTCACCGATTTCATCCATCAAACATGCCGGGGGACCGTGGGAAATAGGACTGTCAGAAACCCAGCAGACCTTGATATTAAATGGCCTCAGGGACCGTATCCGCATCCAGGTGGATGGTCAGATCAAAACAGGCCGTGATGTGATTGTGGGGGCACTCCTCGGTGCCGAAGAATTTGGGTTTGCCACCTCAATTCTCGTGACCCTGGGCTGTGTGATGATGCGAAAATGTCATAAAAACACCTGTCCGGTGGGTATTGCTACCCAGGATCCCCGATTGCGTGAACTGTTTAATGGGAAACCCGAGCACGTGGTGAACTTCCTTCATATGATCGCGGAGGAAGCACGCGAGATCCTTGCAAAACTAGGTTTCTCACACATGGATGATATCATCGGCCGATCAGATCTTCTTTCCACGGACAAGGCCATTGATTTCTGGAAAGTCAAGGGGATTGATCTGTCCCGCATCTTCTACAATCCCTGGGCCACAGACCCCTCTGTGGCCAGGCGGGCCATCCATGCCCAGCCGTCTGACATTGATCATGTGCTGGACAGAGATCTTATTAAACGAGCGGCAAAGGCCCTTGATTCAGGGAAAAAGGTTAGCATGGACATCCCGGTGAAAAACAGTTTCAGAACCATTGGAACCATGCTGTCCGGTGAAATCGCAAGGCGTTACGGCGATAAAGGGCTGCCCGAAGACACCATCACCTGCAACTTTACAGGCTGTGCCGGACAAAGTTTCGGGGCCTTTGCCGCAAGGGGACTGACCATGATCCTCGAAGGTGAGGCCAATGACTATCTCGGCAAAGGGCTGTCCGGGGGCAAGATCATTGTCAAACCCCAGGATACCTGCACGTTCAACCCATCTGAAAATATTATCGCAGGGAATGTTCTTCTGTATGGAGCCACATCCGGTGAAGTATACCTTTACGGTAAAGCGGGTGAGCGATTTGCCATACGAAACAGTGGCGCCCTGGCTGTTGTGGAAGGTGTCGGGGACCACGGGTGTGAATACATGACCGGCGGTCGTGTGGTGGTTCTGGGTGAAACAGGGATTAACTTCGGAGCCGGAATGAGCGGGGGACTTGCCTATGTGTATGATCCGGGCCAGAAATTTGACCTGCGGTGCAACCTGGAAATGGTGGATCTTGAAATCATCACTGACCCTGAAGAGGCAAAGGATGTCAAGGCCATGATCACACGGCATTACACTTACACAAAGAGCGGAAAAGCAAAGGACATCCTTGACAACTGGGACAAGAGTCTGCCCTGTTTTGTAAAGGTGTTCCCCATGGAATACAGAAAGGTCCTTGGGAAAATGATCCGCGAAGATATTGAGACAGAACGACAGGAGATCCAGCATGGGTAAAGAAACAGGCTTTCTGGATATAGAACGGAAAGATCCGGGTTACCGGGCTAAAGACGAACGAATCAAGGATTACCGGGCTGTGGAGAATATGCCCGATGAAGATGATATTTACGACCAGGCTGCACGGTGCATGGATTGTGGCATTCCATTTTGCCATGACTACGGCTGCCCTTTGGTGAACATTATTCCGGAGTTCAATGACAGAGTATACCATGGAGACTGGCAGGGCGCCCTGGACATTCTCCTTGCAACCAGCAGTTTTCCCGAATTCACAGGCAGGGTGTGTCCAGCCCCTTGTGAAGAAGCGTGTGTGGACGGCATCAACGGAGAGCCTGTCACCATCCGCCAGATTGAACTGGCCATTATTGAAAAGGCCTTTGAAAAAGGCTTGATGAAGCCGGAACCCCCGCCCTTTTATCATGCACAAAAGGTGGCTGTGATCGGATCCGGCCCTGCAGGCCTGGCCGCTGCATTGATGATCAATCGAGCAGGATACAAGGTGACTGTTTACGATGAAGCCGACAAACCCGGCGGGCTTTTGCGCTACGGCATTCCGGACTTTAAAATGGAAAAAAACGTGGTGGAAAGACGCATACGGCTCATGGAACAGGAGGGCATCGCGTTTGAACAGAATGTCCTTGTGGGAACAGATATCTCCACCCGTTATTTGACCATGCATTTTGATGCCATCTGCCTGACCTGCGGGGCTCGCAAACCCAGGGACCTGGATATACCCGGCCGCAATCTCATCGGTATTTTTTTTGCTATGGATTTTCTCACCCAGCAGAACAAACGGATCAGCAAGGAGATGATTTCACCGTCCACGGAAATCAGTGCCGCAGGTAAAAACGTGGTTGTCATTGGAGGCGGAGACACGGGCTCGGACTGCATCGGAACCTCCCTCCGGCAAGGGGCAAAGAATGTGACCCAGCTGGAAATTCTCCCCAAACCACCTGCCCAAAGGGCCGATCAGACGCCCTGGCCCATGTGGCCCAATAAACTTCGGGAATCCCATGCCCACAAAGAAGGGGGTTCAAGGCGCTGGTCCGTGAGCACCAAAGCTTTTCTTGGCGAGAATGGGGTTCTCAAGAAAATTCGCTGCGTGGAACTGGAATGGTCCCAAAAAGATGGCCGCATGGTTCCCCAGGAGATCAAAGGCTCTGAATTTGACATTGAAACAGACATGGTGCTTCTGGCCATGGGCTTCACCGGTCCAGGCAACGAGTCCCTGGTCAACAGCTTTGGCCTTGAAACCGATGCCCGGGGGAATATCAAGGTTGACGAGTCCATGATGACAAACATCCAAGGCGTGTTTGCAGGCGGTGATATGGCCAGGGGCCAGTCCCTGGTGGTCACGGCAATCTATTCAGGAAAACAGGCTGCCAAAGGTTTGATCAACTATCTGTCATAGGATAAAGAAGCAAAAATGAAAACCGAAGGAACCGTCTTTGAAAGGACTTATAAGGATTACCTTGAACAGCTTAAAGGACTATCCTTCGAATCAATCGCACAGAAACTTGGGGCAAAAATTGAAGGTCAGACTCTAAAAATTCAGTTATTTAACATGGAGTATGCGGTTTCATCCCAGTGTATTGCAGACCCCTGGGGTAAAAAGCCTTCCTATGATATTTGTGTGATTCTTTGCAAGTATCTTTTGTTATGTCCGGATGAATCGCCCAAAAAATATGACTGGGTATCGTTCAGAGATTTAAAAGACTCGGGGCCTTTGATCAATTATTTCACACAAGATGTTGAACGATCCATTGCCTCTCAATTTTCCGGAAAGATCGATGATTTGAAAAAAGCGAGTGACCTAATCGGCGCTTATCCTTCGGCCATTGATGTTAAGTATGACATTTCTTTACTGTTCAATGCGCTTCCAAAGATTCCTGTCATGATGCTCTATAACGATACGGATGACGAATTTTCAGCAACATGTTCTGTTTTGTTTGAACAAAGGGTGGAAGCCTACCTGGATGCCGAATGTATCGCCATGCTTGGCCGGCACTTGTTTAACCGTTTGAAAATGGCATGTCATATTATGCCGCATGCAACATGAACTCAACTTTCACGGCTTCGTATGGAAAGATGATGCGCCCGTTTTCTGAGTGATCAAGTATTCCGGCGTTTAGTAGTGCAGTAACATCACCGTGAACGGCCTTTACATCACGCCCAACACGTCGCGCTGCTTCGCGAATTGATATTGGACCGGCTCCGCAGAGAATTTTAAGCAACTCCCAGCGTTTTGCAGTTAGTACCTGCCAAAGTAATTCCGGATTTGCAAAGCTTATTTGTGAGGATTTTTGGGATTTTCCTGTTTTCCATGCGCATGTGAACTCTGCCATCGAATCGGCAGGTGTTCGTACATTAAGAGTTATTGTTTTCATGGTTCCACCTCTCTATATCGTTCTGGAAGTCCGCGACCAACTGCTCCGGTGTCGTGAATGCGTAGTCATTTTCTTTTCCATCAACATGCCGATGATCACCCTTCCCAGTCTCATTGTCATAGCGCAAAACGCATTTACCACGCACGATATACGCAAGCCTGTACTTGAACTCGTGCACAGATCCACGCAGTGACTTTGGGAGACGCCATAATACCAACTCTGCAAATGTCGATTTAGAATAGACAATACGTGTGCTAATGAGTTTAACAGCTTTCATGTTGGAGATTATAACAACATGCGAGTTTGTTGTCAACAACTCCAACAGCAAAATTGTAGGCGGAAATCACATTCCGAACGAGAAGCTGAGTCGCGCAGTTTTATGTGTCGCCTCCAGCTGTTGGTTGGCGACGTACTTCCGAATTATTCGTTCTCGTATGCTTTACCCCTTGAATGCATATAGGTATGAGCATGGGGATAGATGGAATAAATACCCCTGTGGGATCGAACTATTTTTAGTCCAAAGGTTTAATTTTGATTTTAAATATTGACAAAAAACTCATAAGTCTGTTTTGGTCAGATGTATAAACAGAAAAAGGGGTGTGGGATAAAGGGGGGGGGCCTGGTCCAACCATACGTCATCCATGGCCAGTGGCTCACCATAGTCATCCGACACGGCATCACGATCCAGGAACAAACAAATAGAATAAAATTGCATGGCGATTCCCTGGCTATGACAGGTGGCTGTGGACTGACATTAAAAGACTCTGGATAAAAGGAGAAAAAATGGCTTTTTTGTATGAAACAGAATCGTCTCAGGTGGGGCTTTTTTTTGCTTTAGCAGAAAAATTTGGCGATGATGTGTTTATGAGCTCTAAGTTTAAAAACGGAGAACCCTGCAATGAATGGGTCGACATAAGTTGGAAAAAAGCGGCTGAAAATATCAGGGTCTTTGGTTCTGGCCTTATTGATATGGGCATCATGAAAAATGATCGCGTGGCGATTTTTTCCCATAACCGTCCCCGGTGGGTGATCAGTGATCTGGCCATCCAGGGCGCCGGTGCCGTTGGTGTTCCGGTTTATCCTACAAGTACAGACAGCCAATTGACGTTTATTCTGAATGATTGTGAAGCCCGGGCTCTAATTGCCGGTGATCCGGAGCTGGCCAAGCAAGCTTTACGGATCAAAGACCAGGTGCCGTCCCTGAAATTTATCGCGACCATGGGACCGGTGGGGGATTCGGTTGCCCGTGAGATTATCCCCTATGATGATATGATTTTACGGGGAAAAAATGCTCCGGGAGCATTAAACGAGTTTGAATTGCGTCGGAAATCAATTGCAATTGATGATCTTGCGGCGATTATCTACACCTCAGGAACTACAGGAAATCCCAAAGGTGTGGTGTTGACCCAGGATAATTTTAAGTCCCAGACCCGACTGGTGATCGGCGCGCCTATTACCAAAAAACTTCTTGAACGACAAATCCGACTCACAACCCTCTGCCATCTGCCACTGTGTCATATTATGGGACGGGCCAGTGATTATCATGCCCAGATGGCCTTGGGGTCCCGCATCTGTTTTGCCGAAAGCATTCAAAACATGTCGAAAAATTTACTTGAAATACGGCCCCAGGTGCTCTCGTCCATACCCCGGTTATTTGAAAAAATTTATGAAGGTGTTCAACAGTATGCACGGAAATTAACCGGTTCTAAAAAGAAAGTCTTTTATTGGGCCATGAAAGCAGGTGAAGATGCCTCCGGTTATATGATCAAGGGCGAAAAACTACCCATGCTCGTGGGCTTAAAATTTGCCCTGGCCAATATTCTTGTCTACCGCCATATCCGGGTACATTCAGGCCTTGATCGGCTGGTGTCCGCCATCAGCGGGGGAGGTCCATTGGCGCCGGAAATTATAACATTTTTTCGTTCCATGAATATCATTATTGCCGAAGGTTACGGTCTGACTGAAACCACCTCCCCGGTTTCCTGGAACGGTCCACGGTTCCTGGAACCTTTACCGGATACCTTTCTTTATAATAAAGCCTTTGACTGGATGATCGATACCATGGTGGTCATGCAAGGCCAGGGAAAAAGCCCCTTCACAAGCGTCATTGGTTTTTTAAAAGTCACGGTGGTCTCTAAGCTGATTCTTCCCAGGATTCTGATCAAACCGGGCTTTGTGGGCAGCCCTTTGGATGAAACCCAAATCAAAATCGCTGAAGATGGTGAAATCCTTGTCAAAGGTCCCCAGGTTTTTTCACAAAAACACGGGTATTTCAATCAGCCTGAAAAAACAGCGGAGGCGTTTACCGACGATGGTTTTTTCAAAACCGGAGACATTGGGGCGTTTGATGAAGATGGTTTTTTAAAAATTACGGACCGGAAAAAAGAACTGCTGGTGACGTCCGGGGGGAAAAATATTGCGCCACAGCCCATTGAAATGGCCTTGATCGTGGACCCCTATGTGGACCAGGCCTGTGTTATCGGGGATGGGAGAAAATATATTTCAGCCTTGGTCGTTCCCCAGTTTGGTGTGTTGGAGTCCTATGCCATCACCCAGGGAATAACGTTTAAAGACAGACATGATCTGATAGGAAAAAAAGAAATCCTTGATTTGTTTGATACGAGGCTTGCCCTTATAAACTCAAAATTCGCCCGGTACGAGCAGATAAAAAAAATCCATCTTCTGCCCCATGGTTTTTCTCCGGAAACCGGTGAACTGACACCCACCATGAAAATGAAACGCCGTGTCATTTACCAGAAATACACCCATGAAATCGAGTCTATGTATTCAGCGTAAGACTTAAAAATTCCATGTATTATCTGGGAATAAAAAAACGGTTTAACCACGGAGGCACAAAGAGCACGGAGAAGGGCAAAAAAACAGAGAAATAGGGGGTGTAAATAATTAATTTTCTACAATCCCAAAGCTTTTCTCAGCGCCTCAGCGCCTCAGCGAGATCTATTTCTTTTTCATCGAATAACGTTAACACCAGCAACTGAGACGCACTATAAACGTTCAGGTTCCGGAACGAGGTCGGTGTGTTTTTTCTCTCGCAGAGGCGCAGAGAATGGCTAAAAACAGAGGTATTTATTCACGGGTACTATCGTCTATGTCAAGACACAGGAATGGGAAGGTCTCACCCTTAGCTATGTCATTCCGGGCGGGACTTCTTCTGTTTCTGACGTTTAAATCGTCTATAGACTCATCCGGGCCCTTCAGACGGGAATG
>JAHIRD010000219.1 GCA_018818835.1 Pseudomonadota bacterium | reverse complement strand
GCCCGACTGGAAGCTGGATGCCACTGCCGATAGTGGCAAAGGTGCAATAGTTCCCTATGAGATAGACGGCATTCAGTTTATTACTCTTGCCAGCCATTTTGGGCAGGCCCCGGCAGTTCTATGGCACGAGGAAGACAAAATAGACGCCGCCCGCCAGTTGCTTCAGGGAGTAATTGCATGGGGGGACAATCTTGACTGGCTAATACTGGATACTCCCCCGAGTTCGAGCGGCGAGATGCAAGCCCTCTACGACTACATCACTGACCTTCACGGGGTAATCCTTGTCTTCCAGCCGACCGACATGGCTGCCGCCGACCTTTTGAGGACGCTAGACTTCCTCAAGTTCAAGAGAGTGCCTACTCTAGGATTGATTGCCAATATGGCTTACTGCGTATCACCGAAGGGGGAGATGTTCTGGCCGTTCCTCTCACCGGAGTTTGACCTTGAAGGGATATGCAAGGAGTTTAGTATTCCCCTGCTTGATAAGATACCGCTGACCTCGGATAGAGAGCTGGTTGAGGGGATTTTTGACAGGATTGCCTCTGGTTTGGATGGGGCAAAGCCTGTAGTGATAAAGGAGGACATAGCCAAGAAGCTGGTCAGGAAAGCGAAAATAGGACTGCTGAAGGCGGTGGTTAAGAGGGGTATAACTTTTCATTAAGAATACTTAGAAGGAAAGATATGACAGATAAAACAATGCCCAACGAAAAGGAAAAAACCCTTGCCGAGACGTTGATTGACTTCGCCCTCCAGGACAAGACGGAGCACCAAGCGGTTATGGCAAAGTTGCCTGCCGAGAAGTTGGCGGCGGTGGTCGGTAGAAAGGGGAAGCTGATTGTCGAGGGTCCCGAGGGGGGAGTGTTTATAATTAAGCTTACCCCTTATGGGGTTTATAGGGATGACTCAGACACCGAGATAAGGAACGAGGTGTGGATGACCGACACCACATTTCAGGATATAGTGATAGGTGAGCTTGAGCCGAAAACGGCCAGGGCCAGAAGGCAAGTGCTTTTCGGCGGTAATAGAAGCCTTTACGACTCTGCCGAGATAATCGATATCTTCGAGAAGTGGATGGTCAACAAGATAAGACCGCTCGCCCAGAAGATGGTGCGGGCTATGGCTTCAAGAAGCAGGGGAAGATGATAACTGAAGAAACAATGCACAAGGTAGCCAAGCTTTCCCTAAGGGCGATCCTCGATAGGCTATCGGAAAGGGCGCGTGAAGAGGTGAGGGAAGACTTCTGCAAACAGCATTGTGGAAAGGTTCCCAGTGGCGAGTTATGCCCTGAAGCCCGGCGGGTGTATAAGCGGTTTTTAACCTTACAATTTGAAAACTACAGCCGGTTTAATTAGGGGGACAAATAGATTATAACCCGGATTGTTCCCTATGTAGGAAAGACCCGATAGCCCCCCAATCTTATCACGATGAAATTTGCTGGGTAACAATATGCTCTTTGCATAACCAGCCAATAATAGTATTAAATCGCCATGCCCCCGAACCTACAGCTGAGGAGTGGGAGCATATAAAGCAAGTGAAAGATAAGCTATATCTTAATTTGAGATTTAGAGGTTATATGCAGTCTATGCCGGAACACTGGCACGACCACCTCGTTTAAGGAAGGTAGTTGATGATAGCTGAAATCCCATTTGCTGTTTTAATCGCTGGGGCAGCCTTACTGGGCTTATATCTGGCGAATCTTTTTTTTGACTACGGCATCCCGAATTACATCAGCAGGAAGTTGGGGCACCTTGGGGGGTGTGTCGGTTTCCTTCTTTGTCCTCTCCTCTTTCACAGTTTTTTGTGGCCACTAATCTTGACCACAGGCTTTACCCTTCTGCTCCTCTACGCTAGGCTATTCAAGCCACAAGCTTTCCGTGGCGTAGGCGGTTCAGGAAGACCACAAGCCCTGGCAGAAATCCACTTTCCTGCAACCGGTATCGTGACCATTGGGATATGCTGGGGGTTACTTGGAGAGCCCTGGCTAGCAATTGTCCCACTCCTTTTCATGGGAGGTGGCGATGCCATCACTGGGCTCATCCGAAGCAAGGTATATGGCAGAGAGGTGAAAGGCAATTGGGGAAGTGTGGGTATGCTCATTACCTGCCTAATCTTTGCCTACTTTATCCAGCCGTATTGGATTGGGGCAGTCGGGGCGGTTACTGCCGTTATTACTGAACGATTTACCAAGACAACGAGGTTTTTTGATGACAACGCCTCAATTCCCCTAGCCAGTGCACTTGTAATGGGGCTTTTAATATTTTGCTAAAAAGGAGACCACGATGACTAATATCAAAAGTAAAATATCGACACATTTGGGTTTGGGCAGATTCTTTGCTCTGCCAGCAGCAGCCTGTTCCGTCTTGCTCGGAAT
>JAHIRD010000315.1 GCA_018818835.1 Pseudomonadota bacterium | reverse complement strand
CGCCCGCAGGTTCTACGAGTTCATCACGTCCGAGTGCCGCGACCTTTTCGCCCAACATGGTTTCAGGACAACGGAGAGATAGTTCGTGGACAAGAGCCGTTCGCCATACGGCCGAGGATTCGCTCGCCTTCTTGCCGTGCCCCTGGCCGGCTATCTTCTGCTGATCGTCGTGCTGGTCGCCGGGGTGTTCCTGTCGATCACCCGGGAGTCGGTGGTGTGCGCTGCCGACATAAACTCCCCTGCATTTCTGCGCTATTGGAGTGTCATTTTACTTCCACTATATGGAAGTCACTTCCATTTTCGCCGGTCATCGCATCCATTCCCCCATGAAAAAACGGCCTGTGCGGTCGTCGCGCAGGCCGTTGTTCGTCTCGTCGGTGCCTATTTGGCCGCTCGCAGGCGGCTCTCGATTAGGGCCGCCGTCGCCATCGCCTTGTCGATCTTGAGCACCCGGCAGTACTCGCCGACCGTCCCGATATGCGGGATGTTGTCGCCGGCCTGGTGCCGATAGACCGTATTGGCCGCCAGCCCCATAGCCTCCGCCAGCCCCTCCACGCTCAGCAGGGCCGCCTCTCGCCTCTCGATGATCAGCTCGCCCAGTGATTGCTGCTTGATCATCTGATTATCACCCCACGCCGAACGACTTGGTAGGGGATGTCATCGCCCGCTTCTGCCATCCGTACACACTCTAGGAACCATTGTCCGACAGTGGTCTCGTCGTTCCATGCGTCGTCGGGGCTGCCGTCAGGGTCTATCCCGAGAGACCGCAGCACGTCATCCTTGATGAGTAACCGACGATCGCACCATCCGCCCTGTTCCAGCATCCCAAGGCGCCTATTGGTGATCTTCGCTAACCATCCTGTTTTCGTCCGCTTAATCGCTCCCGTATCAAATCTAGCCATGTCCATTCTCCTCATGCCCCGATTCGGCCCGGGGCCGGCCGCGCCGCCTGGTGCCCGGCGGCTGGGCATTCGTCATTTCGTCCATTTCCGGCCATTCGTCAGCGCGGCATAGACCAGGCCGGCGCCCAGGCCCAGCCGTTCCGCTATCGCTCGGGCCGCCGGCCGATTCTTGCCATGCGCCAGAAATTCGTCGAAATCCGGCTGTGCCAGGCCCGCGCGAAGCTCCTGCCAGCGAACCTTGAAGCTGGCCGCGTGGGCCCGCTGATCTCGCAACGTCTCGATCTGGTTCGCGTCAAGCGGGGCCGCACCCTGGCTCACAGGCACAATTTTCGGATCCGCCAGGGCCTCGAACGCGACCTCGATATCCGACTCGTGCGGGGAAATCGACAACTGCCGGATACCGCGCTGAGGCGGATAGCATTCCATGTGATCCGCAATCCGGATCTGGAGATGCTCATCGGCACGCTCGAACAGCAGATACTGCGTGCCTGTCTGGGCGAAGCTGTGCCTCGCCAGCTCCCATCCCAGCGTCTCCGCGCGTCTCAGGATTCGATCGGCTGCGTTCACTTTCGATTTCCTATCCCGTCTCGCCCGTTCCCTATCCTCTCTACATATATTATACACTATTTCCACGCAAAAGTCAAGTGGATTTGGCGTTTTTTTAGGGTTTTTTTAGGTTTTTTTTTGGGAGGGGCAGATCCGCTTATGGGTTGCGAATATCTGCGATCTCGGAAACTGCGGAAATCTCGCCAAGCAGCCGCCCGTACGCGTCCCGGACGGGCATCCCGTCCGATTTTCGCCGCACCCACCGCACGTACGCCCGGCCGTGCTCGAGCAGCTCCGCCAGGGCCGCCGTCGCCTCGTCGCCGCCCGGCTCGCCCGGCTCCGGAGCATCGACGTCCGCCAGGCGCACCCGGCCGACGTTGGTCAGGATCAGCGTATCGCCATCGACGATCCGCTGCACCTCGTACCAGCCGTCCGTCAGGCCAGGCTCGAGGCGCGGCTGCCCCAGGCATCCGGCCACCGCCAGGCACGCAATGATCAGTGTCTTTGGCATCGTCGGCTCCTCTCGCACCGCATTATATTACATGTAGGGGCCGATGTCAAGCGCAATCTCATTTCCTCATGATACTCCCCGGAGCACCCCGCGTGAATTTCGTCCAGTAAATCTCAGTCGGCCATTCGTAGCCGGGCAAATCTTCCGGGTCGCCCTCGAAATTCCCCAGCAGAATCTTCTGAATGAAATACTCGCTCTCGTACGGCTCCGGAAACCACACCGTCCCGCCCGGATCCACCGAGCCGCTCCACGGCCGCAAGTTGAAATCGTTG
>JAHIRD010000017.1 GCA_018818835.1 Pseudomonadota bacterium | reverse complement strand
AGGATTTACCATGCCAGCCTGAACCACGGCCTCGACATTCATAGCAATGACCTTGCAGAACACCTTTCGGATTTCCAGATCATTGACACCCGTTCGACATTGGAATGGCTCAGGGGTTCCATCCCGGGATCTGTCCACATCGCCTGGTCCCGTTTTTACACGGGTGAAAACAGAACGCCCCTTTCACCTGAAAAAACAATCCGCCTTTTAAAAGAAAACTCAGTTGAATGTGATAAGCCCTTGGTTTATTTCTGCACCGGAGGCATCCGATCAGGTTATGCCTGGATGGTTCATCGTCTGGCCGGGCTTCCTCCTGCCAGAAACTTCGAAGAAGGCATGGAAGCATGGAAAAAAAATTTCCCCTGAAATCGTTCCTTGTCACCGAAGCACCAATAGATGCCTCACATCCTTTTTGAAATCACGGTATCTGGCGCATAATATGTCCTTCATTAAAAAACCCTTGCACAATTCATTAATATCACATAAATTAATTTTTCAAAAAATTCAGCTTCCTACATGAATGGATTGATTCTCTGAGATTCACTATGTTGTAAATCTTTAATATTTTAGGCTCACGATTTTTCTTTATCATGCATACCAACGAGGTCATCCCTGACATTTACGGAATTACAGGCATGATAAATTATCATATTACCCCTGCTCGATCACCGGGGTGTTGGAAAGGGATTGAAACCTTAGCCGCCATGGCTCCATAGGTTCTTCGTTTTTCCAAAGGGGTGGGGAGACCGGGACAGGCATACTTTTTTGTATTGTGACGAAGATGATCATAAAGGACGAAAAGCAATGCCAAATCATTATGAACCACCGTTTCCAGTGGACAAAGACGAATACCCGTTTTCCAGTAACTGGTTTGAACGCAAGGATACCATTTTACATTATGTTGACCATGGATGCGGCAAACCTGTGCTGATGCTGCATGGTAATCCCACTTGGTCATATCTTTACCGAAACATCATCAAAGGCCTTGATGGGTCGTGCCGATCCATCGCGCCGGATTATCCCGGCTTTGGTTTTTCCGGCCATCCTCCTGACTACCGATACACACCCATGGAGCATGCAGAATGGGTATGCTCCCTTGTAAATTACCTCAATCTGGATAATATTATTCTGGTCGTCCAGGACTGGGGCGGTCCCATCGGCCTTTCACTGGCCACAGCCATGCCAGAGAGGATTGCCGGCATTGTTTTATGTAATACCTGGTGTTGGCCGCCCTTTTTCAATGTCCGTATTTTTTCATGGATAATGGGTGGCCCCATGGGAAAGAAATTCAATTTGAAATACAATTTTTTCGTAAAAACAATTCTCCCATCAGGTTTATCTAAGGAATCGGCAAATGACCCCGTTCTTCTCAAGGCTTATGCCGATCCTTTTCCAACTCCCGAATCCCGGATGGGAACCTATGTGTTCCCCGAACAGATCAGAAAATCGTCGCTCTGGCTAAAAGAAATTGAGCTCAATCTCACACGTCTGAAGGATATCCCTGTAGAAATCGTCTGGGCCATGAAAGACCCTGCTTTTGGTAAAGAAGCCTATATTCGCAGATGGCTTGAACATTTCCCCATGGCATCGGTGGACAGAGTGCCCCATGCCAGTCATTACATCCAGGAACACAGTCCGGACAGGGTCGTTGGCGCCATCATGCGTATTCTTGATCAGGCCAGGCCACTTCGACTCAGTTCAGCAAACTGAGTCTATCCATGGGCTCATGCATAATGAGCCCATGGCTTATGGATTTTCAACCACAAACCCAGCAAACGTAATGGCATCTTTGACCTTGCTGATAAATGAATTTTCAGTGATATCAAACATCACTTTTCTGCCATTGAGATCCACGCTCACATTGGAAGTCCCATCCACACCTTCAACCGCTTTCTTGACAGAACCTGAACAGTGCATGCAACTCATTCCGGATACGTTTAGTGTCACTTTTTGTGTCATATTTTTCCGTCCTTCTTTTAGGAAACGTATTAACGTTGTGTCCACATAATACCAGGCCAGCATCATCAACAAAGCAACAGATCCGCCCAATTTCAGCCAATGGGGAAGCATTTCAGTGTTGTGCAGCATGATAACACGACTGAAACCATATTTGCCCACAAAAAGGTTCAACATATAGCCAAAGCCAAGGCTGGCCAGGGAGATGACGAGCAGATAAATGACCGTGGATTTTTTCCCCACCACCTTGGTGATGGTTGAAATTCCGATGGCATTTGTTGCTGGGCCAGTCAGAAGAAACACCAGGGCTGCCCCCGGAGACATGCCCTTCATAATCAGGGATGCCGCAATGGGGGTTGATGCCGAAGCACAGACATACATGGGAATTCCGATGACCAACATCAGCAGCATGGAAAGGAAATCACTGCCCATATACATCTCAAAAAAACCATCCGGAATAAAGACCGCAATCAGTCCTGCAACCAAAAAACCCACCAGCAGAGGATTTGCGATTGAACCCAAAAGTTCATATTCCAGATAACGGGGTGTATTCCTGGCCCGTGTTTGCCAGGATTCTTCCTTACTGGTGATGGCCATGGGCAAAAGGGTCCCGTCATCGTTTTTCCCGAAGATATTCACAAAAATTCCTGCAAGAAGACCCGTGACCATGGATGTGAATATCCTAAACACCCCAAATACCCACCCAAGAAGCGAATAGGTGATCATAAAACTGTCAGCACCCACCTGGGGCGTGGTGATCAGAAAAGACACCGTGGCCCCCTTGGATGCCCCGCTGTTTTTCAAGGACGTTGCCACGGGGACCACACCGCAGGAGCATATGGGAAGCGGAATGCCGAACAAGGTGGCCTTGATGACCGAACCCAGGGAATCCTTTCCCAGATGACGGCGGATCATGGATTCCGGGAAAAATATATGTAAAATGGCCGCCACAAAAAATCCAAACAACAGGTAAATAGCAACCTCATTGAAAAAAATGACAATTTCCCTGAGAAAATGTATGATAAAATCCATTAATTCAACTCCTGCTTCTCCAATTAATTCATTAATAACGCCGCATATGGGACTTTTTACGACGCCATCAGCTTTTGCTCACTTTGTATATCGTGTCCACCAACTCATTGATGGCATCCTTACCCTGTCCCAGACTGATGGCTGAGGCAACACAGCTTTCCACATGCCGTTTCATGATAATTCTCGACACACCCTTGAGGGCTTTTTCCGCAGCGGTGATCTGGTTGATGATGTCAATGCAGTACTTTTCATTCTCCACCATCTTCATGATCCCACGGATCTGTCCTTCCACTTTCTTCAATCTGGTCATTGCGTCATGTTTGACTTCTTCACTAATCATCGGACCCCCTGGACACTTAGTACCATACCCCCGTAGGGTATCTTTGAACATACATTAATATCAAAAACAAGAAACGTCAAGGCCGGATGCAAAAATTTAAAAAATAACACGGCCCATCAAATCGGCTTGGGAATATACATACTGTAATCCTTGATTTCCGCGTTGTATTCCCTTTGGAGCAAGGGGCTCGATATAAGAAAATCAGCCGAGGCCCGATTACAGGCAACAGCCACGTTGTAAAGAACACTCATTCTAAGCAGAGCTTTCACATCCACATCATGGGGCTGGGCAGCCATGGGATCCCAGAAAAAAATCATGATATCAAGTCCCATGTTTGAAATCAGAGCACCGATCTGCTGATCCCCCCCAAGGGGCCCGCTTTTGTAACGTTTCACATCAAGTCCGCATTTTTCGGCAATCAAGCCGCCTGTGGTCCCCGTGCCACAAAGATCGTGCTTTTCAAGGACGGATTTATTTCTGTCCACCCATTCAAGAAGATCCATTTTTCTCGCGTCATGGGCGATCAGAGCGATGCGTTTTTTGGGAGTCATGTTTATCTTCTCCTTATTCAGACAACGGGGCAACCGTAAGTATTTCCCTTGTCCTTCACGTTTAATTCATCATAAAATTGTATTAATATCAAAATCAGGAGAATGCTGAAAGGGTTTATTAAGTTAGCGCTTATGGGAGACTGCCCCGACACAATGAAACCCGTTGACAAAAGGCGGCCCAAGGTCCTACATTATCCAAAATAAACTTAAAAGGTACGGATAGATCCATGGGAAATAACAGCGTGATACGATGTGAGAACATCTCGTTTCAATACACCGAAGGTTCCACTCTTTTCAGTGACGTGTCATTGTCCATAAATCCTGGTGGATTTTACCTTGTCCGCGGGCCTTCGGGAAGCGGTAAATCAAGTTTTTTACGTTTGATGAACAGGCTGGAAGAACCGTCCCAAGGGACGCTCTATTTCAAGGGTATCCCCTTTTCCGAAATGACAGCCCCTGAGCTCCGGCGTCAGGTTCTCTATATCCAGCAAACACCGATTGTCACAGATGGTTCGGTAAAGGATAATCTCCTGATGCCATTTACATTTAAAAACAACCGGACCTTACCCCTTCCTGATGATTCACATTTGCGAGGGGTTCTCGATGAATTCAGTATGGAAATGATTCCCCTTGACAAGCAGGCCAGAAACCTCTCCGTGGGGCAACAGCAACGTCTCTGTTTGATTCGTGGCCTCTTGCTCTCTCCCTCGGTAATTCTCCTGGATGAGCCCACCAGCTCCCTGGATGATGAGAGCAGCCTGATTGTTGAAAACATGGCTGAGTCCCTTTGCCTGAACGCAGGCAAAACCATTATCATGATCAGTCACCGAGGATTTCGGCCCCACACGATCAAACCCACCATCATTGAAGTCAAAGACGGCAGGCTAACTGTCCTGCCCCAGGAGTGATATGGAACATCATATTATTGACATCGGGCCTTATCAACTGGCAATATGCCTTATCTTTGTTGTGATTTCAGGAATCGCATCCATAGTTTATTCCCTGAAACTTGAAAAAGATCTTCTGATCGGTACGGTTCGTACCTTTGTGCAGCTTTTCATTCTGGGCTATGTTCTCAAATTCGTGTTTGCCATGTCCAATATGTTTCTGGTCATAGGGGTCTTCGCATTCATGATTTTCTTTGCAGCATGGACCATTTATGGCCGGGTCAAGGACAAGCAAATCCATTTTTTCTTCCCGGTTTTTGTCTCCATGCTTTTGAGCTTTTTCCTGGTTGCCTTTCTTGTCACAGCCGTGGTGGTTAACGTTAAACCCTGGTGGGAGCCACGATATTTCATCCCACTGGGGGGCATGGTCATCGGGAATTCCATGAACGCCATTGCCATTGCCATTGAACGACTAATCGGCGACTTGAAATCAAAACGTGGGGAAATTGAAATGAAACTCTGCCTTGGCGCAGACAGCAGGGAAGCATCAAAGCTTCTCCTGCAAAAAGCCATGCAGGCGGGAATGATACCCTCCATCAATTCCATGATGGCTGTAGGTATGGTGTTCATCCCCGGCATGATGACCGGCCAGATCCTTTCCGGTTCAGACCCTCTGATTGCCATCAAATACCAGATCGTGGTCATGATCATGCTCACAGGCTCCACAGCCCTGGGTACACTCATCACCGTGCTTCTGGTCAGAAATCGATGTTTCAACAAAGCGGAACAGCTGGTGTTGAAACCGGATTGATCCAAAATTGATGGCGTCGTAAAAAGTCCCATATGCGGAGTTATAGTACTTGGCCGGACGTTCGACATACGACCAAGTATGCCTTCACGCCCGGCCAAATACTATGCCTTGCCTATGGACCTTTTTCCATAGCCATCCATCTGACGACTTTTTACGAGCTCATCAAAATCAAACCTGTTCCCTATGGTTGACATGGTCAGCGGCTGGTGTATAATATATGTGTATATATATCTGGAGGTTCAACATGATTAGAACACAAATCTACCTTACTGAACAACAACGTATGGAATTGGCTTCAATTTCAAAAGCTTTGGGAAAAAACCAGAGTGAACTTATCAGGGAGGCTATTGACAGCTTTATTGATAGGGCAAGCCACGGACGACGCGAGGTTGTTCTGAGGGAAGCTGCCGGAATATGGAAAAATCGTAAGGATCTTCATGATTTAGGCGGCAAACGGAATAAATGGGACAGGGACCACTCATGAATAGTCCCATTTTGCCAGATACAGATATTCTTGTTGATTTTTTTCGTGGCCACAGCAAAGCTGTTCATTTTGTAAACGATTATGCTGCACGGATCATTCTGTCATCCATGGTCGTTGCCGAATTGTATGCCGGGGTGACTGGTAAAGCCGAACAGACGGCCATAGAAAATTTTGTCCTGCTCTTTCGGGTCATCCCTGTGAGCACTGAGATTGCTATGACAGGTGGACTCTACAAACGGAATTACGGTAAATCCCATGGCGTCGGCCTTAAAGATGCCATTTTAGCTGCCACAGCAAAAGCTGAACGGGCAGAATTAAAAACCCTGAATATCAAAAATTACCCCATGATAAAAGGGTTGAGGCCTGCCTACACGAAGTAGATGACGCATCTTTCCCACACGAGATTGGAACTGGAATTCCCCTTTGAATTCAAAAAACGTATCCCACGGGATAGAACGTCCCTAAACACTATAACGCCGCATATGAAAAATTTTACGTTGCCATCTTTATTCATCATCAAGCTCAATGGGAAGCTGAATTAAAAAAACAGTGCCTTTACCCAGTTCACTTTTAACATCCACATGGCCCTGGTGGCTTTTTATAATATTGTACACCACGTTCAAACCCAAACCTGTACCCTCCCCCACCTTTTTGGTTGTAAAAAAAGGATCGTAAATTTTATTCAGGTTTTCCTGGGGTATACCGCAGCCCGTATCAGATATACGTACCATAACATGGTCGTGCTCCACACTCGTTTTTACTTCAATACGACCTTGTTGTTTACCAATAATGGCCTGGCTGGCATTGACGAAAAGATTCATAAACACTTGGCCCAGGCGTTGGGGGTAGCATTTAATTTCGGGCAATATACCCAGATCCTTGGACACTTCCGCCTTATACTTCAACTCATTCCAAACGATATTCAGTGCACTTTCAATCACATCATTGAGACTGGCCCACTCCAGCTTATCGTTGTCCATATGGGCAAAATTTTTCAAATCGGCCACAATATTGGCGACCCGATTGATGCCTTCCATGGATTCTTTTAATACCTCACCAAAATCCTGCTGGATAAAGACCATGTCTATATCCTCGCGAATATCCTCAATTGTTCGGATATGATGGCTTATGTCGATTTTTGATGTTTGAACGTGTACGGCATCTTCACACAAGGCCTCATAAGCCTTGATCAGCCGCATCAAATCCATACGATACCCGTCCATGGAATTCAGGTTACTCTTTACAAAGCCTACCGGATTGTTGATTTCATGGGCAACCCCTGCAGCCAGTTGACCGATGGAGGCCATTTTTTCAGATTGAAGCAGTCGATCCTGGGCGTGCTTGAGTTCTGTCAAGGCGTTCTTGAGTTCATCATTGCGGGCCTGGAGCTGGTTTGTCCGTTCAATCACACGTAGTTCCAGTTCCTCATTCAAACGACGCACATGCGCTTCTGCTTCTTTCAGGGGGGCAATATTTAGAAAACTCTCTACCAGGTATGGCCTTCCATTGAGAAGGGTTTTGGACACATTTTTCACGATGGGAGTATCCTGACCCTCGTAATTTTGGAGAATACACTCATGATTGTGAACCTCTTTGCCCCCGTCTGTAATGGGACAGTAACCTTTTTGGGAAGCACACACCCATTTTTGGCATTCGGAACCAATCACCAAGTCTTTGGGTGCTCCAATGATGGACAATGCGGTCGGATTGGCTTCGACAATAATATGATCCTTTGCATCCACAACAATGATTCCCACAGTGGCCGACGCCAGAATCGTATTGATATAATTCTGCTTTTCTATGAGATCCTGTTCGGCTTTTACTCGATCGGAAATATCCACAAATGCCTCAAGGACAACCTCGGTATTATCCAACCTCAGAGTAACAGCTCGTTTTATGACAGGCATTCTTAAACCCGATTGGGTGATCAGCTCTGCTTCATTTCCGTAGGGCATCAGCAGGTTGGATGAAAGCGGACAATTTTCCTTTGTAGCTGAGCAAAATATGTCGTGGCAGTTCTTGCCTATGATCTGATCTGCTTTTTCAACTCCCAGCATATCCAAAGCCGACTGATTGACCTGGCGGAGGGTACAATCCGTATTGATCACTGCGATACCCACAGGTAACGATTCAACCAACTGGTAAATGGATGCATTGGCTTCTTTCAGTTTTTTTGCATAATTGGCTCTCTCGGAAATGATGTATCTGATCTGCCGTAAGGTATTCAGGCAAAGAATTACACCAATAATAAAAACAACCACGGCAACTGTATCGCGGATAATTTCATAGGCATGGACAACCTCTGCGATGGACGTCTCAAGCCCGTTAATTTTTAGACTTGTATCATAATTAATCTTATTGGCGGTTTCCCTGGATCTTGTAATCGTGGCGTCCATCTTCTTTCGAAGTAGTCCAATGGCAGAATAGTGTTTCACGGAAGACATTTTCTTCCGATCGTTCAGTCTTTCAAAAGAGGCTGATTTCAAATCGTTGGCATGCTGCTCAATATCGATAATCTTAGGCGTAAGATCAATGACTTCCATCACATAAGAAGATGTGCCATGGGACTGAAAATTTATCGTTTCAAGGGCCTCATCCATATTTTCAAAATTCATGGGCAGGACATTGGTGTATCTGCCTCCGTTTTGAAGAATAGTTAATATTTTTTTGATTTCGTTTGTTGCATCTTGGATATGCCCATGGATTATTTCAATGTCGCGTTCATCTTCTGCCGAGACCAGCAAAATAAAATCTTTTTCAATAATAAGCAGTTTTTCAAGTACTATTTTCCCAAGGTTACGTCTTGCCGACTGATTCTCCAGATCCACCCTCATTTTGTGTGTGACCTTTTGGCGGATCATATCAATGCCGATAAAGGTCCCCACCAGCAAAATCAGCATGAAAACAAGAAATAGAACCTTTCGCTCAATGGGTTCCTTCAATCCCCATAGGTTAAAGTACTTTTTAGAGAACATCGTATAGTCCATATTTTACAAATATTGCCCGTCCCTTTTCCGAAGCGGCGTACTCAATAAATTTTCGGGCAATATCCGGCTGATGGGATGTTTTCAGTAAACCCAAAACTAATTTTTTTGACTCAGCATATTTTTCATCAATGGGCAGGACGTCGACATAGTCCTTGTTTTCAGGCCAGGTGGCGGTTGCATACCAGTTGATGACAAGATCCGCTTCTTTATTTTTCAAGACGTTGATCAAATCTTTCGAATCCGTAGTCAAACGACGTGCATTAGCCTGAACCTGTTCAAAAATGCCCTTTTTTTCAAGAATTTTTTTTGTTTCTTTTCCTATACTCCCACTGTTCGCATCGCCGATAACGATATACAAGTCCTTTCTCATGAGATTGGCCAGATCCGAAGTGATGCTCTTTGGGTTCCCTTTGGGAACCATCATTGCCGCCTTATTAAATCCAACATGGGCCGTTTCAGTGACCAATCCGTCCTTAAGACATGTGTTGATATACGTGTCCGATCCTGGTAGGTAAAGGTCTCCAACTTGATTTATATGGATGGATTTCAATAAATTGCCGGAGCCGCCCTTGGTAATGATAACCTTGCATTTCTCCTGGGATTCGATATGTTCTGCGATCTCCGCCATGGGTTTGATCATGGTAATACCGCAATAGATCAGTAATTCTTTCGAAGTTTCGGGCTTTGGTGCATTTGATGAGCTACAACACGTAAGTCCTATGGACATGAGCAGGATGACACTGATTTTAAAACTACTGAACAGACTCATGATACCTCCGGATTTTTCATTTCTGTTTTGCCTTGGGCCTCAGTCTAAAAGAATGGGAATACATGTTGTTTTATCGGTTATTATGGAGTGAAACTTTATCTCTTACCCATGGGCAGATATGGATCAATATATAAATTTAGGCCAATTGGGGTAAGGCTTTACAGGATTTTATAATAATATATATACTCACATTAAACGTCAATAATAATACCTAAAGAGCTATAATTACAACATGAAGGTCTTTAACCTGTGCTTGATCAATAAAATGGGGCTGGAGGCCTGGGCTGAAACCAAGGCAGGCAAGGTCCGGGAGGTTTATTTTACCCGACCTTGGACACTTGCAAAACGATCACCATCAAATGAAGGGTAGAACGTTGGATGTTAAAATTTTCATAAGTCCCATGGGTCTTATAGGTCCCATGAACCGTTAAAGTAAAATATTTCTTATATTCAGTCACAACAAAGCCGGAATCCCACCCCTCTGTGGAATTCCGGCTTATAATTTTTTTGATTTATCCGTGTTGTTAAAGAATCTTCCCCCGGACACCCACCACCACCTCATTCACAGGAATGGACATGCCGGACTGATCCATGGCTTTTTTAATGATCATGGAAAGGCCGGAGCAGCATGGAACTTCCATAAGGGCCACGGTAACACTCGTGATACCGGACTGAGCGAACACCTGGGCGAATTTTTCAACGTATTCCTCGGCATTGTCAAATTTGGGGCAGCCCATCATCACGGCACGACCTTGAAGCAGATCTTTGTGCAGACTGGGATAAGCCACGGGAACACAGTCCGCCACAACCAAAAGGTCCGCGCCTTTCAAAAATGGCGCTGTGGGTGGAACAAGTTTGATCTGAACCGGCCACTGGGTAAGGGCTGATTCTTCTCCGGTAAAGGCCTTAGGTTCATTGACGACCTGGCAGGATGCCTTGGGAGCAAAGCTCTGGATCTGGGACGAAGGGCATCCGC
The DNA here is from genome assembly GCA_018818835.1 of Pseudomonadota bacterium. Classification (GTDB taxonomy): domain Bacteria; phylum Desulfobacterota; class Desulfobacteria; order Desulfobacterales; family Desulfolunaceae; genus JAHIRD01. The sequence goes on along the minus strand of JAHIRD010000017.1, from coordinate 13,170 downwards.
AGGCACAGGGTTCTTGTGCTGTTTGTTTTTCCATTTTTTTCAAATGGTCATGGACCGCTTTTTCATCAAAATCATCCGCTTCCCGCTCAATGATTTTCAATGCATCTTCGGGACATTCTCCAATACAGGCCCCCAGACCGTCGCATAAAAGATCCCGGATGATTTTTGCTTTCCCATCCCTTATTTCTATAGCACCTTCGGCGCAGGCCACCACACATTGACCGCAACCCGTGCATTTTTCTTCATCAATTTCTATTATTTTTCTCATGACTTTCATATGGTTTTCTCCTGGCATTCCTGCCTCCGGCGGCCCTCCGGGGGCCAGATTTAAAAATCTGGACAAATGGTTTTTTTTAATAATCGGAACCCGATTCCATGTCGTGTCCCTGCAAAACCTGTTTGTCAAACTTTTCTAAAGTTTGGCCCCCGGCAGGGCCGCCGGAGGCATATCCATTCGATCAAAACATCCTGACCGTTGCTTTCCTTGTTCTAAAGCAGGGTTTTCCTGGCAAGGTCACCTCCGCTTGGGGTAAGAAACGATTTTTCAATGATCCGATTCAACCGTTCCTCGGTAATGGGCTCGTCAGCCTTGTTGTCTTCAAGATTGGCGATCAAATCAGCATCGTAAAGGGCCTTGAAATTCACGGTTTCCTCTTCTCTGGGGTGGTGATGATGACCCACCATATCGCAAACCTCCTCAATCATGGCCGGTGCAGCACCTAATTTTTTCAGTATGCCGTCGGCAATGGCAGGACCCAGTTCTTCCTGGTACCGTGCTGCTGTGCTGTTGTATTTTTTTTCGGCATCATGGATGCCGATATCGTGAAGAAAGGCCGCAGAAATAATCACGGACAGGTTGCCACCCTCTTCCTTGCCGATGCGTTCGGCATAACGGGCCACACGGGTGGCGTGACCAATGCGTTTGAAATCGCTTTTAAAATATCGTTTCATCTCGATGGCCACCCGGTCTTTCAGCAAATCGCCCCTCTCCGCAAGAAGCTCGGGCGGCAGGGTCCCCAGGCATTGTTCCGCATACTTGCAGTAGGATGCGCAACCAAAATCAAGCCGGGGATTGGCAAAACGGTGGCCACATGAGCCACATTTTCGAGCAGTATCGTCTTTGAAAAATTCCACAATGGTGCCGCATTTAGGGCATTTGGCATCGTAAATGGCGCCTTCAGTCCAGTATTGGGTTTCTTGTCCGGGGCATTTCATGGTCGGCACCTCCTCTATGGTTTTCTTCGAGATCTTTCATCTTGGTTCATGTGTACGTCTATCAAGGTCGTTTGGACCGATTGTAGGGGCACGGCGCGCCGTGCCCCAGGTTCATCACATTATCCCAAACACGCAGCCATATCTTCTTCGACTGTGCTAATCGGAGCAATGTTGAAATTCTCCACCAGAACATTCAGCACATTGGGTGAAATAAAGGCCGGCAGTGACGGTCCCAGCTTGATGTTCTTAATCCCCAAGTGCAGCAGACTAAGCAGAATCACGCAGGCTTTCTGCTCATACCAACTAAGAATAAAGGACAAGGGCAGATCATTCACGCCGCATTCAAAGGCACCGGCCAAAGCCACGGCAATCTGAACCGCCGAATAAGCGTCATTGCACTGTCCGATATCCAGAAGCCTCGGGATACCACCGATGTTGCCCAGATCCTTGTCAAAGAAGCGAAATTTCCCGCAGGCCAGGGTCAAAATCATACAATCCTTGGGAGCTTGTTCCACAAAATCCGTGTAATAGTTTCGTCCGGGCTTGGCACCGTCGCAGCCGCCCACCAGAAAAAAGTGGCGAATGGCCTTGGATTTCACAGCCTCGATGACCTTGTCAGCCACACCGAGAACCGCATTTCGAGCAAAGCCCACCATCACGCTTTTCCCTACTGTATCTTGAGCAAAACCAGGAAGCGAAAGAGCCTTGTTGATCACAAGCGTGAAATCCTTGTTAGCAATATGGGTTAATCCGGGCCAGCCCACCAGACCCGTGGTGAAAATGTGATCCTTATATGTTTCACGCGGTTTCTGGATACAGTTGGTTGTCATCAGAATGGCTCCCGGGAATTCGTCGAATTCCTTGGCCTGATTCTGCCACGCTGTACCATAATGCCCGTAAAAGTGGCTGTACTTTTTCAATTCAGGGTAACCATGGCAGGGCAGCATCTCTCCATGGGTATAAACATTAATGCCCTTGCCTTTGGTTTGCTCAAGCAACATGGCCAAATCTTTCAGGTCATGGCCTGAAACCAGAATGGCCTTTCCTTTTTTGGCACCCAGGGGAACCGAGGTGGGGACCGGATGCCCATAGGTTCCGGTATTTCCCGCATCCAGAAGTTCCATGGCCCTGATATTCACTTCGCCGCATTTCAGGCAAAGGCCCACCAACTCATTGACGCCCAGGCTTTCATCCAGTGTGGCGGCCATGGCTTCATAAATAAAATCATAAATCAGGTTGTCTTCCTTGCCGAGGATAGCTGCATGATCCGCGTAAGCTGCAAGACCTTTCACGCCATACACCAGCAACTCGCGCAATGAGCGGATATCCTCATTGAGCGTAGGATCTGCTTTAACGCCCACCTTTTCACCCATGGCCACCAACTGGTCTTTGCTTTTTCCGGTCGCATCACAGTGTGCGCCCTTTTTGACTGTGATACCCGCTTTTGCAGACAAACTGTCCGTGTAGTTGGAACAGGTCTGAATCAGTTTAACAAAACGATCCGGATCAAAATCAACATTGGTCAAGGTTGAAAAAACAGCTTCGCAGACAAAATGATCCATTTTCTCATCCCTAATGCCTTTTTTCGCCGCTTCGATTGCAAGGGTTGAAAGTCCTTTGACACTATGAATCAGAAGGTCCTGAAGTGACGCAACATCCGGTTGTTTACCGCAGACACCGATTTTATCACAGCCCGTACCTTTTGACGTTTGCTCGCATTGGAAACAGAACATATTTTTTCTCCTTAGTTTGAATGATTAGAATGTATATTCAATCGTATTGTGTGCTTACCTTGTCTTTGATTACACTATACGAAAAAGAAAGGGCTTATTCCTTGACTTAGATCAAGAATAGAATTTTTTTGAAAAATAATTTAAAAATGAGATCCATTCAGAAGATGTGTTCATGAGAATAATTGTTTAATTTATCACAATGGATTCAGGATGTCATGTGTTAAGAAAAGGAGTATTCAGTATGTCGAGGCTTTTCATTTCAGACCAACGCAGAGTTTGGGACAAAAGACTTTTTTGAGTTAGCTTCTATTCACTTACGCTCATAAGGGACTCCAGTCTACAGCCGGACCAGGCCGCCCTTGCATGGATCAAAACACATCCGGACATTTACAAAGCATGGCTAAAGGATGTGAAAACCTTTGATGGCAAACCTGCCCTGCCGGTATTCGAGGCATTTTTAAAGTCATCTCATTAATACGATTCCACAGATATAAGTAGTAGAAGCCTTTCAACGGCCGTTCACCAAATTTTTCAGGGAACGGCCGTTATTTTTTGCTCTATGCGATCATTCCTAAGAGCCCAACGTTCTGGCAACGCCTGTGTCACATCAAATGGATTATCAAGGAGCCGTGACGGGAATTATTGCGCCTTGATCGTCACTATCCATAGACAAAAGCGTTTCCATCGTATTTGAATTTGTCATTTACAAAAAAACCGGATGAGCCTATATTTATAACAATGTGATACACGCCTTACTCTCAGCAATTGTATATCCAAAAACGATCCTAAATGAATGGTTTAAGCCTTGTGCTGAACCGACCTGGCCGTAGAAATGGTTTAAATTAAGTTAATATACTGTTTGATTCCCTCGTCCTAGGTGTCATAAGTAAAAGGTGCCGGGAATGAATACACGAAGTCACCCAAGCGAATCACGATTCTCAGCAGAAGAAACAAATCTGACCGGAATTGCTCGGCCTACATCATTAGGGGCGAATATACCTTTAAATCGAGAACCTTTTCTGAACAACCCCTATTTATTCCCCCCTATTCTGACACACCATGTGATGACCCCTTTGGAACGATTCCGCAGATATACGGGTATCACTGTCACATTACGACATCCTAATGTTCCCCACCCAACACAGTGTAAGGAGGATAACCATGAAATTTACAGCCAAACGCATGTGCAGTCTGGCGGCAGTTCTGCTGCTTCTTATGCCTGCCGGTCTCTTTGCATCGCGTATCAAAGATTCCGAATCCACCACCCATGGAGCCGATGCCAGCCAGTACAGTATCGTTGAGACCTACACCTTTCCGGGCTTTAGCGTGATACAGATTGATCTGCCAGTCTTATCCGTCTACTCTTACCTGCTTGTCAGCAAGGGGGACGCTCTGGTCATAGATCCTGTGCGGGATACGGCCATATACACTGACACGGCAAAAACGGCGGGGGCCACCATCAAAGGCGTCTATCTTAGCCATTCCCATGCTGATTTTGTTGCCGGTCACATGGAATTAAAAAAAAAGCTAAACTGCCCCATCTATCAAAGTCATAACTGTGGGGCCGAATATGAATTTACGGCGATGGATGAATCATCAATCATCACTATCGGGGACGCCACCTTGAAATTCATGGATACGCCGGGGCATACGCCTGACGGCATGTGCGCTGCCGTCTACAGCAAAGAAAATCCCAACGTTCCGGAGCTTATTTTTACCGGGGATGTTCTTTTCGTGGGAAGCGTCGGGCGTCCGGATCTCATGGAAGGAACCACATCTGCGGCCTGGCTTGCCGCGGCCATGTATCGTTCCTGGACGGAAAAACTCTCCAGGCTCGATGACCGGGTTCTCGTCTTTCCAGCCCATGGCGCAGGGTCTTTGTGCGGCGCTCATCTGAGCAGTGACCCGAACTCAAGCATCGGGAGAGAACGCACCTCAAATCCTTACCTGAAAAACACAAACAAGAATGAATTCATCATGGCTCTGCTCGAAGGGCTTCCGGATGCTCCGCAATATTTCAAACACAACGCATCCATGAATAAAAATGGCCCGGAAATCGTGCAATGGAACGCATCCCTTCCCCCTGAAACACAACCGTCCAAAGCACTGACCGATATCACACGATATTATGTCGTGGATCTGAGAGACGCCGGATCATTTGCCAGCGGTCATATCCCCAATTCGGTGAATATCGCAGCCAGGGGACGCCTGGAAACATGGGTGGGAATTATGGTGCCCTGGGATTCAAAACTGATTCTCACCGGATCGGACGATGAAATTAAAGAATCCATGTACCGACTCAACCGGGTGGGCTACCACGCGGGGTATGTCGGAATGGACTCATGGAAAAAGGCCGCCCTTCCTCTCACGATCAGTTCCCCGATCAAAGCCGATGATCTATACGCGTCCATGCAGAGAGGTGATGCACCGATCATCGTGGATGTCCGACTTCCCTCGGAGTGGATTGCCATGCGCATAGGAACCATTCTCAACATGCCCCTGAATATGCTCGCAATCCAGTCCCCAAAACTGGATCCCCAAGAACCTCTTGTCGTGGTATGCAATTCAGCCTACCGATCCAGTATGGCTGTGGGCGTTCTTGAACGGGCCGGATTCATGATGGCCAGAAATCTCGAAGGCGGCAGCGAAGCATGGATCAATGCGGGATACCCTGTTTATGAATCGGCCAAAGCCGGTATGGCAGAGGCCGCGCCCAAAATCAGGATCAATCTCCCGGAACGTCTGTCATCGGACGCCTTGAACAGAATGATGATGGATTTGCCCAACTCCTTTGAACTGGTGGATATCCGGCCTGCGGATATGTTTCAGGATTATCAGCTTCCCGGATCCCTGAATGCTGATCCGGCAGAGGTCATGAACAATCCTTCCTATCTGGGAGGCTCGGTTCCTCTGGTTCTGGTTGACAGGGACGGCAGCATCGCCATGGCCATCGGAGGGATTTTGTCACAGAAAACCCAACGACCCATCAAAGTCCTGCATGGGGGTCTTGAAGCGTATTGGGCCACGTATAAAACCATGGGAAGCGGCATGAACGTGAAGGAAACGGTGCCTCTTTCCGAACCCATGAAACGAAGCGCCCCGTCACCCGCACCGATCCCGGCATCGGACAAACCTAAAACGCCCAAAAAGAGCGCAGGGTGCTGACGCCCACGCAGAAGGAGGCGATCATCATGAGTATGAACACCACATCACCCAAACCCTACAGTAATCCATACATATCCGGAATTTTTCTGGGCCTGACCCTGCTTGCCTCATTTTTGATTCTCGGGGCAGGCCTGGGGGCGTCTTCCGGTCTGGCGCGTATCGGAGCATCCATCGAAGGATTTGTTTTTCCGGCTCATACAGCAGCAAGTGAGTATTTTGGCAAATGGGGAACATCCCCCATGAACTACTATCTTGTGCACATGTTGGTGGGCGCTTTTCTTGGGGGTCTTTTTTCCGCACTGTATCACGCACGGATCAGCATACAGGTTGAAAAAGGAAAGAAAAGCACTGTCAAACAGCGGTTAATCATGGCAGGAGTCGGGGGTGTTCTGGTCGGTTTTTCCAGCAGGCTTGCGGCGGGATGCACATCCGGTCAGGCCCTGACAGGCGGAGCATTGTTACTGACAGGCAGCCTGGTGTTTCTGTGCTGTGTTTTCGCCGGGGGCTATGCTGCCGCATATTGGGTAAGGAGGCAATGGGATGATTAAAACATATTACGGCCTTGCAGAACTTCATTCCCCCGGCGCACTGTTTCTCGCGCTGATGATCGGATTTTTCTTCGGACTTTCTCTGGAACGGGCGGGTTTCGGAAGTTCAAAACGATTGTCCGGTATTTTTTATTTCAGAGACATGGCTGTTTTGAAAGTCATGTTCACCGCACTCTTAACCGCCATGTTCGGCCTGAATATGATCATCGGCCTGGGCCTGATCGATCCGGCAACACAGATTTATTTCATGCCCACATATTATGGAGCCTATATCGTTGCCGGCCTGATCTTCGGTGTAGGGTTTGTAATGAGCGGCTGGTGTCCGGGAACGTCCGCGGTGGGAATTGCCTCGGGGAAAGTGGACGCCCTGGTTTTCTTTGGAGGTGCCATTGTCGGAAGCATTCTGTTCAATGAACTCTTCCCGGTGATCAAACCCCTGTACACATGGGGCCAAAGTGATCAAAACAGCTTCGGCCAACCTGGCCTTGCCTTTATTTATACCAGCTTAGGGGTCTCCAAAGCCGGGTTCATCAAAGGATTTACCCTGATGGCCATCGGGTGTTTCTGGGGGGCTGAATACATAGAAGGGAAACGGCCTGAAGCGACCGGGTTAAAACCCTTTATCACCCCGTTTTTCAAATCGTTCAGCCTGTGCTTTCTGCTTATTGCCCTGTCCTTGTCTGTTTTTAGTGATTCAAAAACCGGTGTTTTGTCAGCCACTCGCGTCACGACCGATTCGGAAACCCATCTGCTTGCCCAGGTTGAAGAGGCCGAAGACCACATGGCTCCTGAGGTAGTGGCCGAGAGACTTTTCCAAAAAGACCCGTCCCTCCGACTGGTTGACGTCAGGCCTGCGTCCGAATTTCTGGATTTTCATATTCGCGGAGCCGAGAATGTGACCCTTCCCGAACTTCCGGCGTACATGTCCAGTATCGATCCATCACAGACCGTCGTTTTGTACTCAAACGGTATGACACACCCTGTGCAGGCAAGGGATTCCCTGTCACGATTGGGCTATGGGCATGTGTATATCATGACGGACGGCCTGACTGGTTTTATTGAGGAATGTTTAAAACCGCCATCCTTGCGGCCTTATCCCCTGACACCGGCGTCAATGGAACAAATCCGATCCTGGCGGAATTATTTTCTTGCTTCGACTAAGACCCCTGAACAGGTTGGGGCAGAATCTCCGTCGATCCCGGTTGGCGTACCGGGCCTGGTTGATTCTGTCTGGCTGGAAAGTCGAATTGGACGAGACGGCCTTCGAATAATTGATACCCGTGAGCAGTCGGACTACAACCGGAATCATATTCCCGGCTCGGTCGCTCTGAACGTGGAAAGTGTCCGAAGCGCCCTCGAAGGCGTACCCTCAATTCTTTTAACCGGTGAAATTCTAGTGTCCCATGTATCCCTGGCAGGGATTGCCCCGTCAGATAGAATCGTTATTATCTACGGAGGCGATCGGGTCAGGGACGCGACTCTGATGGCCATGGCCTTGGAACGAATCGGTCACAGGGATTATGCGATTCTTAATGTGGGCTATGAAGCCTGGCTGGCGGATAAACGCCCCATGACCACGGCTTTTCCAGACATGAGCCGGACAGCCTATCCCTTACCATCGGCTCGGGATCACTTCACGGTCTCTGCCGATGAGCTTTTGACCCAATTGAAAAAAGCCCATGTTACAGTTCTCGATACACGGCCTCGGGAGTATTACCTGGGCGAAAAATCAGACGAAGCAAGGGCCGGACATATCCCCGGAGCCATCAACAGATCATATAAAGAAGACTTGATCCCCACCGGACTCAAATCGGTCCAGGAACTGGAAGCCGCCTACCATCAACTGATTCCAAATAAAAAAGAAACAGTTATTGTTCATTGCCGAACAGGCCACCAGGCCAGCCAGACCTTTTTTGTCCTGAAACACCTGCTGGGCTATCAACAGGTGTATTGGTACGACGGAGGCTGGACCGAATGGGCAGCCCGGAACGATTTACCCGTCCAGTCAGGCGGATGATCCAATTTGAGGGACGAATATATTACGACCCTGCCAGGGGCAGCAACCAGAGTAAAACAGGATACCGGTTTTACTTAATCAACCCCTGTGCAACATAATGGCGATGCAGTTGGACAGGACCCAGACATGGAATGAAGCGTTGGACATGTATGTTCAACTCCTCACCCAATAGGGGGCCACCTGCACCCAGCGGAAATGGGTTCTCAGAAAACCTGAAGTTATTTTCTGAAGGCCAGGGTATTGATGTTGCCCCAGGTTGAGAGTCAGTGCCCGCAAGAGTTACTGGTTGACCGCCGCCATCTCTTCCGGCGAGTATCGATCCCCGAGCACCTGATCTGCCAAATCATTGAGAATAGCTCGATTCTCCTTTGTGAGACGACAGCCAAGGGCCCCCAGGTTGGCCTGGAGATTGGCGAGTTTGGTCGTACCTGGAATGGCGACAACATGATCTCCTTGGTCCAAAACCCAGGCCAAAGCAACCTGCGCTGCCACACATCCCCTTTGGGCAGCAATCTCCTTGATCGCCTCAACCAGTTTGAGGTTAGACTCAATATTTCCCGGCTGAAACCGAGGCTGCATCTGGGCCCGGTAATCGATCTCGCGGGTGGGCAGATCGCTTTTTGAGGTGTAGCGGCCGGTCAACATCCCCCTGCCTAAGGGCGAGTAGGCCACCACGCTGATGCCAAGCTCAACACATGTGGAAAGCCATAATTGCCCAAGATTAGGTGACAACATAACGCCTCTTTACCTTTAAAAATCCAATTTCATATCCAATAACAAGCGGCTAAGAGAAAAATATGTCCTAATTTTTAAATTGAAATATTTTTTTTCAGCCACTTAGTGTGGCCTGACTCCAATATAATAAGCTCACCTGACGGGCGGCAAACAGCGATAAAGCCAGATTAATAAACGTGATTGTCAATGATACAACGGTCAATTTGCGCAGCTGTACCCGGTCAGGTGCAGCGTTTTGTTCTCATCATCTCATCAGTTGCTCAGATGAAAGCCCCCTGCTTCCAAGGATTTCAGAAGCAAGGACAAAGACCGAACGAACAAGACACCATACTTAATTATTCATTAAAAATTGCCAGTATTGTCGAAGGAATTGGGTATGATTTTGTACTAAGTAATAATGCCATATCTTTTACTTCCTCTATGCCGTCTCCATTAATCAAAAACGTTCCTGTATTAATTTGCCCCTGTATAACAGGAGCACTAAGAATCTGATTGTCTAATATAATAGCAAGTCTCTTTTTTATGTTATTTGCAGTAATATTTCCCAGAAGTTCGGTACCATCACTATTAAGTTTTATAATAATATTTGGCGTATTGTAACTTTTATCAATATGTATCTTGGTATTATTTATCATATTGTTTATATTCCAAATGTCACCTTTGACTAAAAACGGTATTTTTAATATCTGATTATTTCTCTCTTGTATCTGATATAATATTTTACAATCCTTTGGAATATTACCTTTTAGCGCATTCATTAAATTACTTTCATCATCAAGTAATGACAATTGCAATTGCCCTGATTTAGAAATTAAATCAATAGCTTTTTCAGGATTATTAACTTTAAATATTGATACTATATATACAATCCTATTACCTTTCTTTATAACTTCAATTGAATGTTTTTTGAATGTACTTTTTTCAAGTCTTTTTTTAAGGATATCTTTAATTATAAGCGCATTTTCTTCCTCTACAGATTTAAGTTCTTCAAATGTTAGATGTAAAGTCAAATTTTTATATGAACATAATGATTCATATTTTGACAATCTTTTCTGGTCCTTTAGTTCAAACGCACAAAAATATAATTTGCAATAAGATTCAACTAATTTATTACCAGATAACCCAGCCTCAATAGAATTTTCTAAAAAACGAACTGCTTTTTTATAATCACAACCTTCATAGGCTTCAACACCGACCAAATAAGATTTTGATGCATCAACTGCACAAAAAACCAGGTCTGGAACTAAAAGCAGAAAGATAGCTAAAACAAATAATTTTATTCTCATGGTTCATTCCTCAATCTTATGCATTAGCAGCTTTCCGTGTGTTTTCTTCTATAGCAAACAGTACGTGTATTGCTTCACCAAAAGCCACTGATAATAAACCGCCAAATATCGAACCAATTCCGCTAAAAATCTCTATTGTATCTTGTGGACTAAAAGAATGGCCTTCTAAATTTGGCTCAATAACTCCTTGATAAATAAAATAGTAAAGTCCAACAAAAACAGTTATCCAACCAAAAATTCGGAAAATGATGGAAATGATGGACAGAATAGGGAATTTCTTATTCATTCGTATTCTCCATTGTAAAATTTTAACATATTAACCAAGCATATTACACGATAAGTTACCATATACGATAAGTTCACCTGACGGGCGGCAAACAGCGACAAAGCCAGCTGAACGAAAGTGATTTTAAATGCTACAACGGTCAATTTGCGTCACTGTAGCCCGGTCAGGTGCAGCGTCTTGTTCTCATCATCGCATCAATTGATTAGATGAAAACCTCCTGCTTCCATGGATTTCAGAAGCAAAGACATAGACCGGACGGGCAAGACACCCTCAATGGTATTTCGTTTCATGTTGAGCGGGTCCAAAACGTGATGAACTCGTAAAAAATCGACGGATGGCTATGGAAAAAGGTCCATAGGCAAGGAATAGTGTTTGGCCGGGCGCGAAGGCTATACATGAACGTATGTCGAACGTCTGGCTAAACACTATAACACCGCATATGGGACTTTCTAAGACGCCATCAAACCTGAGAGCCACCCTGAAAGATCTTCTGCTTTGTACTTATCTTCATTCTTCCGAAAGAGCAAAATAAAAATCACCCGACAGGGTGACTATGAAGAAACAAAGGTCCCAAATTCAAACGTCCCTCGAACCATCGACATGCTTTAGGGGCAGGGCCCCTGTGCCTGCCCTGTCCGAACAGCAATCCCTTCGAAAAACGACCAACACCATTGTTATTCGAACAAAGGCAACCACAGGGGGATTAACCTCACGGGTTGTGGGGTTTCGAACGAAGGGGACATTTATCAGACGGCAGGAGGTGGGGTAATTACCCTGTAAAAATATACACCCGATGGGGTGACGATGGTCATAATTTTATTTCTGTTGGTGTCCCATGAATTTCATTTTTTTGCTATGGGAATAGTCCTAAAGGTCAAACATAAGTGTCAAGAGCAGACCCCTTTTCATTTTTTTCGTTGTCCCTATATTCCCATTCAGTAACAATAAAGGAATCTGCACACATTGTTTGTTCTTTATTAGTATCTGCAATTTTCGATAGTAGCACATTGCTTTATACAAATATTCTTTGGATTTATCTGTATTTATTATAGAGGGCCTTCTGTTATTGCGGGGATATTAGTTTATCTATCGTAATCGCACCATTAACAATGGAAATTCTACACCGTTCGTTTTGGATTATATATTCATCAGGAGACCCTTTTATGTTTGAGTCTTTAATCAAATCACAATAACATATGATTTCTTTTGAGTATTGTGCATTATTATCACTTTGGATTTTACGAACACCTATGAACCGATTTTCAAGTATTTTGAATTCAATTTGCTCGTATGGCACTATATATATTACATTGCCAAAATCTGACCAAGTGAGTTGTGTCTTACCTAAACAAAATTTTTCTTTAGGGAGTAAAACATAATTTTTACCGGATTTAGCAACTTCCAATGCAGCTCTTGCTTCCTCAGAATAATGGCTGTTTGGGTAATGCCTTAAATACCATTCATACTCTTTGACATAAGTACCATCCCGTTCGGCTCTCCCTTTAGCTGCCCACCAGTCGTATTTTGCACAACCGGCAATAAATACTACTCCGACAATAATAGCAACGACTGCTAATTGCATGTAATTAGTTATCTTGTACTTTTTAATCACTATGCCTCCTTTTCAATCATCCAGCGGAGAGGGGATTGTTTCGTTTATAAAAATTGAATGACTATGGTTCCTTAGCATATCTTTTTGACACGTGTATGCATTTTTTCCTTTGGGTTTCATTTTTTTATACTCCGATTGTTCCGAATTTTGCAATTTACCCGATGTTGTGAACCATGCAGAAGAGTTTCCATTGAATGACCACCTTCTTTTTACCTCGGAGGGTGAATCGATCCAGACCTATGGCATTGCGGATGTTCGCGAAAAACGGCTCAACAGTTCCCATTCTTCTGCTGTAGATGTGCCATATCTTTATCAGTAGTCGAGTAGACCGGTTTCTCCAATAATGGCAGCTTATTAACAACATGCTTTACTGACGCCTTGCCGCACGCGGCTACTACGTGACAGTCGTTTTATGTTTTGCCATTACCGTTAGTACCGGCCCCTCTCAGAACCGTGCTTGCGCTATTTACGCACACGGCTCCTCACATAGTCAATTCGCGGAGAATCCAAACATACTGACCTTGATACAGGGTTTCGGTAGAGGAAATCGTTTCAGCATATCTTTGAACTTTT
>JAHIRD010000238.1 GCA_018818835.1 Pseudomonadota bacterium | reverse complement strand
CAAGGTGTTCTCCTGTTGCTGGGTTAGCCCATTGTAGTTGTAGTTGAACTGGTGATAATGATCGGATGGAACGTAAGGATCGGTAGCCCACATCTCGAAGTGAAAGAGTACCCCACGCATCCAGTTGACTATAGGCCACACCCAGGCATAGTACATCTTCGCCTTGGGTAGATCACGTCCCTGCATTTGGTAAGCCACCCGTGCGTCTCTACGTTCTTTTCTATTCATCATTTCCTACCTCCTATGTACCATAACGGAATCCGAACTTGCTCCCATTCTACATCATTTAAGTCACCGCGTCAAGAGAGCCGCACCAAAGACTTGGTTGTAAAAAATCTGCGTGGTCATCTGCCCTTGTTTGGTGAGAAAAATGTGATAAACTGTGAAAAGTTCAAAATCTCGCAAATCACGCATAGTAAAATAGAGATCACCGTATGTTAGATACCACCCAACTGGAAGCAATATACGAAGAAGATATGGATACCTGGCTGCGGTCACATGATGTTTTTATTCCAAGTGACAAGTGTGATCTATGCGAAGCACCCTCCTCTGGTGTGTTATACAATGTACCCGGTGGTAATGGCGAGGAGCTTCTGGTGTGCTACAATTGCTATATTAGTTTGGCAAAACATTCTTGGAGAGAGTCATGACAGCAACCCTGATAGACTCCATTGGTATAGAAATAGAGTTTTCTGGTATTCAAAAGAGCCACGCTGATATGTTCAAACAGGAATTGTCATGGAGAATGGTAGAGGATGGCTCCTGTAGGACACGCAGGGGGGTCATTCCAGGCTTACCAATAGAAGTCACCGGTACCTCAGACACCGCTCTATTTGGTGGAGAGTTTATATCACCAATAATAGATACCTCTAACAATAAGAACTGGAAAAGGGAGGTATCAAAAATATTGGAATGGTTGGGTGAGGCTGGAGAGGGTCTGGATGTACTAACATCTATTCATGTGCATGTAAATGCGGTTAACCTGCCTCTATTTGCGCTACAAAATGTACTAAGGCTTGGTCTATTCCTTGAGGCGGGTATGTTCAGACTTTCATGCGCTGAAATAGGTGTACACAGAGGAGCATTACACCTAGACTATGGGTATTGTCGCCCCATTAGCAAGCATGGTCCACCGGTAGTCAGATGTTCGGATGACTTATATAGACCTATATTTGATGTAGAGCGATTGATACAATCAACCGATATATCTCATATACGCCAAGGTCTAGGAAGGTTTGACCGTAGTGGTGGGGGTAAATACCATGAAGCCAGATATGTATGGCTAAATCTAGTATCACTGTATCAACTAGGTAGTATAGAGTTTCGCTTATTCAACTCCACATATTCCTACCGCAATGTTCTGGCTTGGGTTGACCTATGCCAAAATATCATACGCGCTAGTTTTACATTACCACAACACTTACCAGAAAATCCACTCGGGTCAACAGACCTACAGTTGGAGGATATTATTAAAACTCTTGGTATAAATAATCAGAAAACAATTTATACCCTTGAGAATTTGTGGAACGCAGCGGGCTACCAACGTGCAGTAATGGGAGACCAGATGGGGCATTTAGGTCATTCGGTAGATTGGCGCAGAACCCCCAAGTTTCTGGTACCAGATATAATAGAGAGTGGCATAAAACCATTTCGTGAATTTTCATTAGGAAATGCCCCACAGTCCATAATACCGGGCTGGTATAACATAGGGAGATAATATATATGTGTATGCTTACAGCGTCGTACCCAACTAGAACACTACAAGCATGGGAAAAGAAGATAGGTTCATTGTTGGTTAGTGAGTTATTACTGGCCAACTCAAGCAGTGGTAATAAAGATGGCACTGGGTTTGGAACAACACACGGTACCTACATAAAGTGGGAGGTTAGCGCGGGCGACGTAGTGTTTACACCAGAATATAATACGGAGGTACTTCAACTAATCGCTTCCCCACTAATAGCGCATGTCAGAGCTATTAGTACCGGGGTCGGAGCGAAAGAGGGTGCCCACCCATTTAAAGCTGGTAACCTGTTGTTGGCGCACAATGGTACATTTACCGATTACAGAAAGCACCTGAATGAATTCAAGGAGTTAATAAACGACAACAACCCAGTAGATAGCCATGTTATTGTACACATGTTAGCTAAAGAGGTTGGCTCAGGAGAGTTGAATCAACACCATATAAAAACAACATTAGAATCGGTTAAAGGTAGTTTTGCTCTGCTGATAACAGATGCTACAAATAATAATTTATGGGTGGTTACAGGCTCCAACCCACTATACATACAACGATCTGGGCCATTGTGGTTGGTAAATACCTCTAAGATCAACCTAGATAATATCGTTTATAGTATTGACGGGGTAGCAAACCTGTTGTATGGTAAGACTTGGAAAGCTGATGAGGCGGAACGAATCGAGGAGTATACTATAAACCTGCTAACTGGTATCGGCTTAGTCAAGGTAGAAGACCTTGATAAGCAAAAGCCCACAGTTACATATACTCAGTTTCGTGGTGGTACTGGAACAGTTTACACCTCAGTCAATAAAGTGGTATCATCAGAAGATGCCCATACCAGAGCTAGGTTGGCGTCCAGTATTGTTAACCTAGAATATATGGGTCAGGTAGAACTAACACTGGGGTGCTTCATTCTACTAGAGAAGGAATGGTGGAAGGCAGAGGTAGATTGTTTAGAGGTGATGCACGCAACCTTATCGAAGATAAATGATGATTTTGGTACACCACTGAAGAAGGAACTTTGGGAGGCATTGATGAGCATGACCAACCAAAATGCTTACGCTGCGATAGCTGCTTACACCAATATTGCCTTTCCATATGTGCTAAATTCAGCCGAAGAACTACGTGGTTTCATACGGGATATAATGAAAGACCTGAAAAGTAGTAAGAGTATTATGGTGGTGGGAGGTCATGATATTGCTGACTCTAATGTACCATAGAAGTACATCAGTAACAGGTAGAGCCCTGGCCGGAATGTTAGGGTTACGTCCAAGGCGTACCTACCACAGTGGGGATGTAGTGGTTGTTAGGTGGGGGAGCTCTGCCCACGCCGATATGGAGTATGCTATAAATACACCAGCAGCTATAAGAACCGCCGCTAATAGTATACAATCACTCATGGCCATGCATACCGCCGAGGTTCCTACACTGGATTTTTACAGAGATGTACCATTGGATGAGACGGTGTACCCGATTCTTGGGCGCACTTTATATCATAGAGCAGGTTCGGATATTGTATGGTGTAATACACCACGGGAAGCGGATTTATCGGATAGACATTATTTTACCAGGTATACACCTATTGATATAGAATTTAGAGTACATGTTTTTGGTGATGATGTTATAAGGATGTTCAAGAAAGTCCCCAGAGATACCGAAGCGCACAACATAATAAGAACCAGCAAACGAGGTTGGGGGTACCAAAGAGTTTCATTAAGCAATTATACCAGAGGCCAAGAGGTTTCTGTAAGTGCGGTTAGAAGTTTGGGATTGATGTTTGGTGGAGTTGACATAGGTTGGAATAGAGAATCAAAAAGATATGTTGTGTTTGAGGTAAATACGGGACCCTCGCTAAATACTGTATCATTACGGTATTACGCAGAACGAATTGCGGTATACCTGGCCCAGTTAGAGGAGGTCAGGTATGAGTTACCACCCGGATTTGAAGGAGTTTATAGGTCAGAGTAACCTATTGAAACAAGCATTAGGAATTATAACCATGGATAATTGGAGTATTCTACTAAGAGGTCATTATGGATATGGTAAAACTGATTTGGCGCGTATCCTATCTGCATGTGGTATAACACACAACAGATATATAAACCAAGTATTTTATTACCACTCACCACACTGGCAAGCGGCTGAGGTACCTACTGACAAGAATGTAAAATATACCGTGATTATGGATGAGTGCCACCTTGGTCAAAACTATGAATGGTTGTAT
>JAHIRD010000169.1 GCA_018818835.1 Pseudomonadota bacterium | reverse complement strand
AGAGAAAGAGATAGAACTTCTAACTGGCATTTTGAAGGGGCTAACACTGGAGGAATTGAATCTTTAACAGATAAAGCATTAAAATATCAACTAGCTCAATTAGATGGACTTCCGCAAAAGGAAACAAGAAGGACTATGGATTTATATGGAATACCTTATGACATAGACAAAGAGATAAGAAAAACTGTCATTGATTTAGGTAAAAGAGGATTCACAACAATAGGTAGTTGCGCTGGACATGTTAACCTTCCAGGAAAGAAAGGATTTATAAATTTAAGTCACACTCCAACAGAATCACAGAAAGAAAGTATAGCAAAAATAGCAAAAAAGCATGGTCTAAACAGAATAGAATTTGATAACAATACACTGCTTTTTAGCTCATTTGTAAAGACAGCAGGAGAAACATTTAAGACAAAAGAAGAAGCCAACAGATATGCAAAGAAACTAAAAGATGCAGGACAAAAAATAAAAGTAGAAAAAAGAGGAATATACTTCATGGTTTATAAAGATAAGGAAATTGAATGAATAAGTGGTTTAGAAAATACTGGGTAGAACTACTTGCGTTTGGAGCAATCTTTGGAGTATTGCTAATGTGTTGCATTCCAGACATTACGTGGATTAATACTGATTGTGATGGACCGCACTACATCTACAGTGCCAAATACTTGTATCCTGCTCACAAGACAAGTGCTCCATTGTTCTTACTACTTGGTAATCTATTCTTGAGATTGCCTTTTGCAACCGAAGCTTGGAGAATCTCATTACTTTCGGTGTTGGCGACAATGGGAACTTGCACATTTATTTACCTGGCTATCAAACAACACACAAGTAATAAATGGTACTCACTTGCTGGAGTTTTGACATTTGGAAGTTCTGCTCTTTTAATAAGCCAAAGTACTATTGTAGAAAGTTACGCATTGACTACAATGTTTGGAGCAGCAGCTTACTATTTTAGTATTAAGAAGAAATGGGTATTGACTGCATTAATGCTTGGAGCAGGTGGAGCAGTCCATCACTTAATAGGAATACCAATAGTTGTGTTACTAATAGTAAATAAAGAACTAAGGCAATGGAGATATCTTGGAATAATGGCTTGCTTTCTATTGTTCTATGCTTACATTCCTTTAAGTAAGTACTTTCTTAATCCACCAAATATGTGGGGCAATATGGGTTTACAATCATTCTTTACTGACAATCTTACAACAGCACTAATGTTAATTGGCGGACTAAGTATTTGGGACTTACCAAAGAGAATCTTTGACGCACTAGGAATACTTGGAGTGAGTTTTACTCTAGCTCTTGTGCCACTTGCTATTGCACTTAAGCAATGGAAGAAACCACTGTTCTGGTTATTTGTGCTGCCCATTATTTACTTTATATCAGACCTTTCACCGCAGACTTACGTCTATATAATGCCAAGTATTGCTGCTGGAGCAGTGTTAGTTGGAATAGGATTAGCTAGAATGAAGCTTAACTGGACTTGGGCTGTGATTGGAGCAGCAATATTAATGCTTGGATTTAATGCTGTTTACTTTGACGTGGGCAGAACACTTGACCCAGAGTTAAGCGCAAGAAAGTTTTACGATGAAGAGTTAAGTAAGGTTCCAGACGGCGAGATTCTAATGGCACAACAGGGTTGGGAATGGGCTATTGTTTTTCCTTACAATAAAGATGAAGGAAGAAAAATTGTGCCTGTTTGTGTCGGGACTCTAGCAAGTCCTGGTTACAGAGACGTGCTTAATGAGTTAGGTGTGAAATTTACAATGCCTGCGAACTGGAAGAAAATGACATTGGGAGAGATTCAGAATGCGATAGCAATGTCTATTGTACATAGCAATGAGAATGTTTGGACTACGCAACCTACAACTCCAAGAACTTACGGAGCAAAAATTGTTCATGCTATTGGGCAGGAGAGTGAGCTAGCGCAAGTGCCAAAGAGTATTACTGGCGGTGAGATGGACATGATTTGGCGATGGAAGCCACACAATCCTTATGATATTATTACTGGCGCTATTGAGGTTGAGGATTGGACTTGGTTGGTGTTTAGTAACTACTCGGTATTGTTATTTACAATGCTTGGAACGATTGGCGCAGTGCCTGTCTGGATTGGATATATGTTGATTGTAAAGAGAAAGAAGTGGAGTTTTAGGAAAGTGCAAGAGGTAGTTTTTAATGCCTAGCAGAAAGTTTGTGTGGATTATTATAGTGCCAATTTGCATATATCTACTTTCGTTAACTATTTTGTTAACTGGAATTCGCCCATTTGAAGGCAGTGATGCTACTGCGGAAGTTGCATCTATAAGCGAATCTCTAAAGAATGGCTGGGACATTAATATAATGGCTCATAACAACACTTCTACAGTATTAACAGTGTTGGCTCCCTTCCTCTCTAAATTGCTTAACTTAAAGCCACTATATGTTCATCGCAATGTGCTTTTACTTATATTTGCATTCACGCCAGTGTTATTGTACTTTGTTTTCAAAAGAGTTATGAAGCCTGAGCAAGCAATATTTGCAGCACTTTTCTTTATTATTCTTCCTCCTAGCTATCAAGAAGTGCCAAATATAGGAAAGAGTATGGTCGCCCAACCTTTGGCTGTAGCCTCATTTTTAGTACTGTTGAATTACAATCTTAAAATACAAGTTCGTGGCATAGTCGGAGCGGGTTTAATAATACTTTCTGCCACCTGTCATTATCTTGTGGGAGTTGCATTATTATTGTGGTGGGGTATTTCAAGTTTAATAGTTAGAAAGAAAATGCTACTTATTGTTGTTTGCGTTGCTTCTTTGTTTATAGGAAATTATTTTACTTTTGTGGGAAACGGTGTTGTATTAAGATTAACACTAGCTACGAATAGCTATATGGACCGTTTGAATGACAATGT
>JAHIRD010000218.1 GCA_018818835.1 Pseudomonadota bacterium | reverse complement strand
TGGAAATCTACCTGGTGCTGGAAGCCCTGTATGGTTTGATGCTAATTCCTTTACAGGTGCTGGTCAGGTAGTAACTTTAGATGCTGCTGCTACTTGTCTTGACATGATATGGACAGGGGCTACTAATACTCCTACACTTGCTGGTGGCGAACCTTTTGACTTAATAGTAAGAGGCGACGTTACCTTTATTGCAGCTATGAATATCACTGCTACGGGAGTGTTGGACTTTAGAAATGCGGGTGCAGCATCAATTACTACTAATGGTGTCGCATTATCATTCCAGAATCTTTACGTAGCAGGTGATGGTACTTTAACATTACAAGATGGATTCACTATTACGGGAACGATTACATACAGAAAAGGCGAACTTGATACCAATGGGCAGACTGTTACTTGTACTACTTTCAAGAGGTTAGCAGCCGACGAAAACATTGTCACCCTAACATTTGGTACATCAGTTATCAACTGTACTTCTTTCACAATGACGAACAGCACTAACCTCACTGTTACTGCCAACACTGCTACAATCAACATTTCAGGTACGGGAACATTGGCAGGAGGAAATGCAGATTATAATGGTGCAGACTTCAATCTTAATAGTACTGCTCATGCAGTATCTGGTTCCTTTACTTGTGCTGTTTTGACTAGGAATGGAACTGCTACTAAGACAGATACAGTAACTTTTACTTCTGGTGATACAGTAACTTGTACTACTTTTGCCATGATAGGTAATTCAGCCACAAATCGTCTGTTGGTACAATCATCTATTCTTGGAACACCAGCTACTATCACGGCAACTAATTGGACAGGTACAGATACCTGTGACATTATGGATATAATTGCTACCAATGCTGTTGATTTATCTGGCGCTGCTGCTTATACGGGTGATTGTGGGGGAAACACAGGAATAACCTTCACTGCTGCTGCTGCTCAGACTTGGGATGGAACTACTGGTTCTTGGTCAGATAATACCAAGTGGACGAGCCGAGTGCCCCTACCACAAGATGATGTAAGTGCTGGGGGAGCAGGAAATACTATTACAGTAGATATGCCGAGGATAGGGAAGAGCGTTACCTTTACTGGAACTCCAGCAGTAACTTTAAGCAATGATGTTAATAATTATGGTTCTCTTACTTTGGTAAGTGGAGGAGCAGCCTGGACTTATGCTGGAAACTCTCAGTATCTAAGAGGTAGGGGAGCCTATACAGTTACTACAGCAGGTAATGACCTCTACAGAGTTTATGTTTATGCTCCTGGAGGTTTATACACTCTGCAAGACGAGGCAACAATAACAGGGTGGCTTAGAGTTGAGTATGGCTCTTGGGATTTCAATGACCAGGATGCTCAAGTTCAGATACTTTACTGTTCATATACTACAACCAGAGAACTACATTTGGGTAATGGAACTATTACTTTATACAACACAGCAGCGGATAAATGGGTAATAACAGATCCTACAAATCTTACATTTGCTGCTGAGGGTTCAACTATTATTCTTACTAATGCAGGAGTAGCTGCTCAGAACTTTGCTGGAGGGGGGTTAACCTATAATGATGTCACTGTAGCTGGTGCTGGTAATTATGCTCTAACTATAACTGCAGCTAATACCTTTGCTACCTTTGATGTTGATGCTTCTTCTGCTGCAAAGACGATAACTACTGTATCTACTCAGACAGTAGATGACTTTACTAGAGATGAAGGTGGCACTAATATAATTACAATCAATGGTGCTGGAAATACTTGGACTAAGTCAGATGCTACTGATATCCTGCTTGACTACTTGCATATAACCAACTCAACAGCAAATCCTGCCACTACCTGGTATGCTGGAGTCCATTCTACAGATAATGGAGGCAACGCAGGATGGGTATTTGCTGATGGCAGTCTGACCACTACCACAAATGCTGCTACGGGTATCACAATGGACAAGGATGGAGTTACAGGCAGTGTTCTTAATGGTACTATTACAACACTAGCAGGAACACCGTATATCTCCACTTGGTTCGACTACGGTCTTACAGGAGCATACGGTAGCACCACTGCCGCTGTAAATAAGTATAGTTATGGAGCATACTCTGCTACACTACCGACTAATTTGACCCCGGGAGCGACATATCACTTCAGGTCATCAGTTAGTACTGGAGCAGGGACCTTTGTTGGGGCTGATGATACTTTCACATTCACTATGCCGACTGTGACGACCGGAACAGCCACTATCGCCGCATCCACAGTCGTGCTTAACGGAAGTCTAGCAACAATGGGTGTAGCCTCTGATGTATACAGTCGCTTTGAGTATGGAACAACAGCAGGTATGGGAAGTTTCACTGCTGCTCAAACACTAGCGGGAACGGGTGACTTTACGGACTCAGTGTCCTCCCCGATGTCAGACACTACTATCTATTACCGCTCTGTGACAACAGTTGGTAGCGTCTCTACTTATGGTGTAGCCTCAGAAGTCAGTGTTCCTGGTGCTGCTGGTGGATTTCTGATAAAAGCACTACTGCGTTTTATTGTAGCCGCCAGTATACTGATTACTGTCCTCATTGTTGGGATTAGGGGATCAGGGTTAGGATTATTGCTGTCGTCAGTGTTGGGACTTATAGCTTTCATAGTAATTGATGCCTATATTAGTGGACTGTTTTAGTGGTAGTTTTTGTTGGATGGTTCTTGCGGGGGCTTGACAGATTGTTTGTTAGGGTGTATACTGTATTTGTAAATAAGGTTTAAGTACAATGTAAGGAGGATAGCCAAAGTGGGAAAAATACAAGGTCTTAAATGCATCGAGTGCGGCAGCACCAAGCTATGGTCTACCGGTCTAACTGTTACCCGCAAGGGCAAGAAAGAGCGCTGCAAGTGCCAGGAGTGTGGTCGCAGCTTCTATGTGGGAGATGCCAAGAAAGAACAGAGTCCGAAAGTGCAGTTCGCGAAGCGAAGTCATAGGAAAAAGGCATCGTAAGGAGATAGGCAAATATGTCGTCTTACATTAGACAAGAAAAGCATCCCGTATACAAGATAATCAATCATCACCGCTATAAATATCTGCGAGCCTATGAAGCAAAACGAGATGCTATTGCCGAAGCCAGTAGGTGGAACAGGGAACCTGGAATATCGGCGAAAGTAACTGGTCGAGAAGGTTTCTATATCGTTTGGGTCGCAGAGAAACGGAATTGGAGGTAGATAGATATGACACAATCTTATTTTATGTTTGCTGGACACAGGTACGAGATAGTCCGAAAGGGTTTTTCAACAGCGAAAGAAGCCGAGATGTATAGTCGCAAGCATTATGGGGGATTTGCCCAATACAAGAAGCTCCCTGATGGAAAGTATGCTCTTGGAATGAGACGAACACCAATGCTGGGACGGAGGTAGATAGATATGCTAAAACCGAGGTTAATCTCAGTGGATGATGCACGACAGCAGTGGAATGGAATGAGCCGTAATGAGCGCTCATATGTATTTAGTAAAATACGAACCAAGATAAACAGGAAAGATGCCGGGGAAGTAGGGTATTTTTATGGCAATCTGTACCCAAAAACTATGCAGGCTATCCGGCGTTTCCTGTCGGGGAGGTAGACAGATATGACAACCAAGAAATCTGGAAAGAAGCGAACAAAGAAGCAGAAAAGCAAGACGAGTAAGTCGAGAGCGACCAAGCGATCATCCACGAGAGCATCCACGCGATCATCCAGTGGTTTGGGAGCAGCGGTTCCAGGAATGTGTGAGCCAGTACCAGGTATTAAATATTGATAGACTGGTAGAGTGCTAGAGGAGGAAAATAGACAATGGTAATGCCACTAATGAACACAACCTTACCAGCAATTGTTGGGATGGCTGTCGTAAGCAAAGCCACTACTGATTTGTTCGGCAAAGGCAAAAGTAAATCACCCGCTGCGACGAAACGCCGAGGAGCCCGCACATTCAGCGGGAAAGTGTATGAACCCGCCAACTGGCATACCAGCAAGGCTGTAGCTGATAAAGATGCTCTTATGTTCCGCAAGGCAGGTCATTCTGCCCGGGTTGCTAAAGCCTACAATACACGACTGAATAAGTGGGGATATCGGGTTTACGTGAGATAACGAGGAGAATGGTAATGGTTAAAAAGTTAGATAAGCAACTATTCTATGTCCAAGTATCTGGTTGGGATACTAAAGGTGAAAGTCAATTCCAAGAAGTAGAAGGCACACCAATTTGGATAAAAGGTGCCGAGGATGCCGACCTGTTTCTGCATCGCTCAGTAGCTGGCGGAGGCTGGCGTATCAGTTCGGGAGTGAATGGGTTGTATGTCTCGGTTGGAGAT
>JAHIRD010000327.1 GCA_018818835.1 Pseudomonadota bacterium | reverse complement strand
GAATATATTCCCTACCGCTAAATGCCCGAAGTGTTAGCGCCTGATCGGCACCGATAGTGAAGAATAGTCTTGACCATCCATAAGTATTATATGGAACCGTTATACCCAAGTTCGCAAAAACGTTCTGTGGATAATAAGCTCCATTAGCCAATATACCAGCATCTAAATTGAGCAGTATATTAGGCTCATGTATTGCTGCATTAACTTGGCTATTCTGCGGCATTATTCACTCACTTTATATCGCGAAACCAGGACTAATCAATCCTTCTTGCGTTATGCCCGGAGATCCTGTAGCAGACCCAACATATGCCGTTGTATAATCAAGTGGTTGAGCATCTGGCATCATTGCTACAGCACCAGGAAGAAAGGGCTGTTGTGTTGCAGTAGATCTCTTTTTCAGGACAATATAGGCAACCACACCAGCTGCAATCATCCATGCTGGAATGCCTAGTATCTTCATCTTTATCTCCTTACCATTGAGTAACTGGTGGAGTA
Source organism: Pseudomonadota bacterium (assembly GCA_018818835.1). Classification (GTDB taxonomy): domain Bacteria; phylum Desulfobacterota; class Desulfobacteria; order Desulfobacterales; family Desulfolunaceae; genus JAHIRD01. The sequence goes on along the minus strand of JAHIRD010000327.1, from coordinate 6,070 downwards.
TAACCCGGTTCCATTATGTTCTGAGGTGCGACATACCCACTACCATTTTGAACCGTATACATCTCCCATGCACTTGACGGGTATGGCATGGATGTTGCTATTGCTGTTGCAGCCCTCTTCTTCTGTATTATGAAGTAAGCTGCGACACCAGCCGCAATCATCCACATCGGGATTCCCATGATAACCTTATTCATAGATCAATCCTTCAATGCTGTTTCCCATTTGCGATCAGAAATCTTGTTACTTAACCAGTACCATCCACCTATACGTCCTGTTGCATTAATAGCACCTCCGAAGCCGGTATTTCTAGCTTGCAATGCTACTATTGCACTCTGTTCGATAACGGTTAAATACTGCCTAAATGGAGCAAGAATAGTACCAATTTGCCCATACCATCCATCGTAGCTCCCTACTGGATCACCATTCTTCAGGATACGCCATTGGATATTAGGCCAGGCAGCAACATTAGAAAGATCATGCCCGATCCAATGTAAGGCACCTTGGTTACTGGTCGGTATCTGATAACTAGCAACAGTTGTCCACGGTCCTCCTACTCCTGTTAGAACAACAGGAGCTCCTGCTTGTATGCCAGCGATATTGTCAAATATAGATCCATCTACTGATGGCTGGAATAAAGCAGATTCTCTAACAAATATTTCGGTAGATCTGGCATTTTCAATTACATAATGAGCTATTTTCTGTGAAACTACTTCTATCCCATAATCAACGAGTCTTTTTATCCAATTAGGGATAGCAAGATTCGAAAGATCAGGGACATGATACTTCTTTCTCGTCGCAATTTCTTCGCGATTTTTAACAGCTTCTTGCGATGATGTTAATCCAGGAACGAATTGTGGCGGGCCAACACTAGAAGCCCGCGAATTCGCCAAGCCAACCTGAAATTGTCGTGGCATATTCATTAGGTTAGATCCAACATCGACTCGTCGTAGATTCTATAGCCAACGAACCCTATTCTTGACCAAATATCCCTAGCACTAAGCGAAGTTAAGAACCAGATTGCCCGAGAATTTCTTGCGAGATAGGCTAGTTTTGGAAACCAAAGATATCCATCCATATGCCTACCACCCAAGAAATCGGAATGCATAGGGACATTATTAAGGTGCCTGTCGCTTGCCCCAAACTGAAGATCCCACTGGAAGGGGATATCATTATCCCTTACGTCTCCAATTGTATGAGCAGTCTGATAAACACCAGCTGCAACGAAATCATATGTGGAATCCAGGGTCATGATCCCTTGCTGATTCTGCGTTCCCGAATTCAAAACAACAAAACCTGGAGCATCCAAACCTAGCCATCCAGGTTGTTCGTTCCGGCCCAACTTGATACCATAAAGGTTTTTCAAGGTGTCGGCAATTCGGGATACACCCGAATGGATACCGTCAATGACGGCCTTTGCCGGTACGAATACTGGTTGAGTCATTAATTCTCTCCTCACATGTTCCTGAGCCCCCCCTACTTTCATAGGGGGGGCTCACTTTCTACTTACGTCTCAAGCTTCCCGCCCATACGAAGACTAATCGAACCGATAACTGCTGTCTGAATGTAATCACAATTCAGTACGTGTGCAGCAGCTACTTCGATAGGCGTTCTGAACTGCCTATGAAGAGTCCCGGCAGCAGCAATGAACATCGAATGAAGATCCGCAACTGCGGTGGTATCTTCAAGGAACATACGAGCATTGCCCGTACCAGTATGCTGCATTTCGAGATCAGTAACAAGAAGCCTACGGCTAGCGGGGACGGTGTAGTTGGTCCCGGGAATATTTGTCCTTGCCGCATTACCAGCTGCATCAATCCCATATTGATTAACGATGTTCGCCATTTCTTATCCTCCTATGCCATAACGATTGTAACTGCCGGAACAGCTACGTTGGTTATCAAACCCAAGAAAGTCTGATTTTCATTCTGAGCGACAGCCATTTGTCCCATTAAAGTGATCCCAATTCCACCAGGATCGGTCACTGTGATAGCAAATGCACCCACTGCCAAGTTGACGATATAGAACTTGAACCATGTGCCAATTGTAGGGTTTACGAATGCAGCTACTATATTGGCAGCAGTAGGGGTATTAAACGCTCTCGCAGCACCGGCAGTCATGGTGAAATAGCTACTGTTGACTAGTTGTGCAGCGGTCGGATTTGCATCGGCATCGGCCAATCCAACTAACGTTAGATGCTTCAACTCAGCCGGAATTATTGCACCATCTTGAATCCAACCGCCCACAGGGCCAAAGATCTGTTTTGTAGGCATCCGATACCTCCTCAAGCCCTAACCACTGTTGCGGCTTCTGCTCCGGCTGTTACATTAGTGAAGTAGCCGATGTAATGCTCAGAGACATTGTTTACAATAAATGTTGCTGCAATACCAGTTAGGGTAATACCAACGCCTAGAGTAACGGTAATATTGTTGGCATCAAGAGATACGATTGTGAACTCAAAGAACGTACCTACTTGCGGCTGAGCCAACCCAGCTACCAACAGAGCAGCAGTAGGCAGCGTAAAAGTACCGAGAGCAGCAGGAGAACACGCGAAGATGCTACTTTGCAAGATCTGCGCTGCTGTCGGAGTATACCCAGCACCAATAGCACCTAACGCAACAACTGCCTTCGCATATAGCCTGGGTTGCGTTATCGCATTTACCGGAATATCGGCAGTAACGATCTGCCTAAGAACTTCTGTTCCCATGTCAATTCCTCCAGTACCGTTCGTGTTTCCTTTTTATCAACTATTACGTTTCAAGTATGCCATGGAAGAATAGGGAAATCTGTCCAGCCACGCCCTGAATATAATCGAGATTCAGAACATGAGCTGCGGCTACTTCAATTGGAGTACCATATGTACGATGGATCGTACCAGCAGCGGGAAGATATAGATCATCGAGATCTACACCGCCTGTGACATCCTGAAAGAATACACGGGCAGTACCGACTGGTTCGCTATCCATCCCAAAATCAGTGATAAGAAGCCTACGGCTAGCGGGGACGGTGTAGTTGGTCCCGACAATATTCGTTCTCGCCACGTTACCAGCTGCATCAATCCCATATTGATTAACGATGTTCGCCATTTTCTATCCTCCTTCGTTGACAGAAGATGCGTTCAAAGGCTCGACTATAAGATGGAGAATAACCGTACGTTTTACGGTTACGACCGTTCGCATTGCGGAGTCGGTCTTGCGGGACAGCGACTACACCGCCTGTATTTCGATCTTTAATCACGTATCGGTAATCCTCTATCTTGGGATCATAGTAGGGTTCACCTACTTGCTCGCCATCAAGCCCCGTTACATCTACGTCTAAGACTTTTCCTTCCTCAAAGGGTCGGTTTAGGTGGTCGGTGTCATCGTGAACTCGCGACGGCTTCGCCACTTCCAAAATCTCTGTTGATCGAAACCTTTGCTTCGGCTTTTTTCTTTTAACCTTAGCCATGCTACGTTCCCCCATATTATTACATTACTTCGCGCCCGAACTCGCCATCAAGAATCGTCCAGATATTACGATTCTGATGCAGCTGACCTGCCGTGATACCAATTGGCGTAAGATCCCAATAGAAGCCCTGCTGAGGAGGAAGTGTAATCTTCCGCTTCTCAATGGACATACGATTGAAGAAAGTAGGCCAACCTGCAGCACCCGTCGTATTGGTTGTTACACCACTTGCATCTGCGCCACTGGAGAAGATCCCGAAGCCTGAAGGGACCATAAACATGGGGCAAGTTAGATATTCCTTCACGCCAACAAAGAACTTGCACCAGGAGTTGTAGCGGAGAGCTTTAAGGTCAGCAACCAGAGCATCATTCGGAACATCTTCCGTCTCATGCATGCGATATCCGTAAACTACGAAAATCTTGGGATTCGCAAGCTGTCCACCGTTAAGAAGACCAGGATATGCAACTATTTCGTTTGCACCACCAGTAGCCTGAAAGAATCGGAGTGTAGCCGGGGTTGTCGCATTGAACGTCATCATGTGGTAAATCGGCTGCACAACTGCTTCGATTACGGCCTTACTGTTGTAATCGAACGGAGTAGGAAAACGACCTGGCATTTTAGCCTCCTATATCATTCACGATCCATAGCCATTATTCCAGGCTCTACTGTTAACTATCACACACAGTTAACAGAGGACCGTTTCTACTTAAAAAGTTCTGTTTGCTTCAAAGTAACTTGCAGGGTCCTGACCGAGAACTCCTGCTTCGATCATCGCCTGGTTCCCAAGAACACCTGCTTCGATCATCGCCTGATTACCATAACCGGGAGGGAGCGCCATGTAATCCCCGTAACCCGGAGGAAGAGCGACATAATCACCATATCCTGATAGCCCGATCATCGGAAGCAGATAAGTCTTAACTGCAGATGCTATTTCTGCAATTGCGGGTCCCATCATGATCCCAACTGCGTATTTCTTTGTGAAATTGATCTTGCTGCTGGCAAAACCAAGCAATCCACCGGAAAGAACGTTGAATAGCGGCTTCCATGCTACTGGCATGGTGGGCCAGAGGTACTTCTGGATCATTCCGGTAACAACAGGGGCGAGTGCAGCACTTGCACCAGCAGAAAGCACTGTCTGCAGAATTACGGGCTTGAATAGATCGCCGATGAAGGGAAGCTTCTTCCCCATGCCCGCGACATCAGGATTGCGCCTGCGGCGACGAGTAGCCTTTCTCCGAGGGGCACGCCGGCGAGTAGCCTTACGGCGGGCAGGATTGCGCTTCCGGCGATGAGTTGATTTCCGGGCAACACTCCTCCTGCGGCGAGGGGAGGAGCGCCGCTTCTTTGTCCTTGTGGCCATGTTCTTCCTCCTTTTCCTACTAGAAACAGATTTCCTCCTCCTCTTACGACTAGCAGGAGGATTTAACAGTACAGTCCAGGGCATATGTTCTCCTTTCAGTTTCTATACCAATCATTTATTTTGAATTTACTCTTTTTAGGAGTAACTATTTGTAGTGCCTTTCCACTTGGATGAATCAAAATCCTTGGCCGTTCACCTTTACCTACCGCACCTTTCACTTTATGCCTGAAAGGAACCTTACCTGCTTTTGGGGTTCCCTTAGCCTGTTTTCCTTCAACAATATAGCTAAGATCTATCAATTCACCACCATCAATAGCTTCTTTCCATTCAGGAGTCTTAACATTTTGTACCTGCTTGGGCTTCTTCCCATGATAAAATTCTTTATACTTTCTAACTGCCGTGTTAGAAACATCATCAGCAGGATTTATGATCATCAGTTGCAATGGATTCTCTCTAACTAACTTTTTTTTTTAGGCTTCTTGTGTTCGAATATAATAATAGCCTGTCTTTTGCAATGAGCTACCGGCCAATTAGTTTTGTCTGCGATATATTCAGTTAAACCTGTTACAGTAGTTATACTAGAGGGAATACTTATTTTAACCTTCTTGCATGACTTAGGATTCTTCTTTCCAGTAACTTCCCTGCCTCTGGCCGCAAGAAGTTGCTTTGTTTTCGCGAGAAAATCAGCACGATTCTTATCATAAGAATCTGGACGATACAATTTCATCATTTTGAGCATATCGTGTCTTGCTGCTGATATCGTAGGGATATCGGTATTAACATTAGCAAGTTGATTTAGTCTCCTAATAATAGTAGCATAATCAAATTTCTTAACAAGTTTTTTCAATGCCAAGATTCTTTTGCCTACCGGTCTAGTTTTTGACCAACCGGCAAGGGCATTCTTCTCAAAATGCGCCCATTGCTTCGATTTCTTAGTTTTGCCTCTTTTTCCCATATCAAGAATCTTTGTTGGGGGCACCCTAACATTTTTGCCCTTCCTTTTTGCGGTATATCCCGTTCTTGTTACTATTGGATTGCGCCTCGTCTTATTGAGTTCATTTACAATGGTTTTTGCTTCGATATATGTTGCTACTTTATCTACTACGGCTTTTTTCTGTCTCGGTGTTGCCGAAATCATAGGGATAACATCATATTGATTCTTTGATCTTACCCCAGCTTTTTTGGTATCTATTATCGCGTACATTAGAAAACCTTCTTTCCAAGGCCCTTCTTTTTAAAGATATATCCAGCAATTATCATCAAAATCAG
>JAHIRD010000166.1 GCA_018818835.1 Pseudomonadota bacterium | reverse complement strand
GGCATCTGTTCAAAGAAAAATCGGATTTTCAGAGCTCAACAACAAATGAATCAGGGATAACAGAAACAAGCGAATCATATCAGCCCTTTCCCATAAAAAATTATTCAATTTATAAAGCCTGGGTCAGTCAGAAAAACAAAAATTCTCTTTATGCATGCAACTGCAATCTGCCCCAGGGACGATATCTCCGAAGGTCAAATCAATCATGACCTTGAATGGACAGACAATCGATTACGTTACGGGACATTTGACAACCGAAGAAACGATATCATCAAGGATATTGAAAAAGGCAACCTGGATATCATCATAAGCGGCCACAGCCACAGAAACATTGTTATGGAAGTTGACAGCCGCCATGAGAATCGGGCAAAGGTCCTTGGGGCCGGAGAAACCTACGGCACAATCAAACGTCAGGCAAAAAACATAGTCATGGTCACATCAAGCGGTGGCCCCTTGCCCAAATATATACCAGGGGGGCCAAAAATATGCGCTTGCCCCGAACAATACGAACATGGATGGGATTTTCATTCACACGCCTTAAAATCCAATGAATTTTCCCATTACAAATATAACCGCAAAAAAGAAATCACAAACCCTGAAAAGCATCTATGCACAACATGCCAAATGCCCGCAAAAAAAATGACGGCTAAAAAAGGGAAACGACATAAACCCGGAGGCAGCCTGCTCAAGTTCAGCAAAGGGAAAAAAACCAACAAAATGATGCTTACCATCGAATCTGTCCCCTCGGATGTAAAAGGCTGCTCCCCCAGACTGGGTTCCATGAATGATGAACATAAGATTTTTACTCAGAGTATGCGGTTGCAGGATATTGATAGTCTTATAGATTACAATTATTGGGAGGATGAAATCCCCATCAACATTATCAGCAGAAAACCGTTCAAGTTTTTCGGGTATATGAAGTTGCCGGATAAAGTCCAGTATGTGACCTTTTTGAAGGGGAATGAAGAGTATAAAGGGCTCAGGGGTCAAAACCCGAAAACCGTTGGGAAAATTGAAATGGGGGATAATAAGATTGTTTTTAAGCAGGAAGTGGAGAAAGATGATTTTGATGCCTTGTTTGGGGCGGCACGGAGAGAGATTGATTTCGCCTTTACTCGATACATCTATTTTTCCTCTCCACAGGAAGAATGGGATAGAGAGATAAAAATGTTTAAAGAGATTTCAACCATTAATAACGAGAAATCGACAAGGTTCAATTCAAAACAAATTGATCCGTTCGAAGGGCTTGTTGTCAGTTTTGTCCGCAAACCAGACTTAGAAAAAAGGATGAAGATCTGTGGGTATTAAACATATAATTTCAGCCCTATTGTTTTTAATTTTTTTAACATCGTGCATACAAGGACATGTCATGGACCAAAATGAAGCATTAAAACTGCTAAAAAAAAGCGAATCCAGATTCAATGAGCATTATAAGGACAAACCCATCGATTTATCCTTTACCGACATGAGCGGTATGAAAATCAAAAAAGCGGTTCTTGTTAATGCAAATATGACGGGTGCTGACCTGACAAAAACACAATTCATCCGATGTGATCTGACCGGAGCGAATCTTTCCAATACACATCTCAACAAAACACGGTTTGAACTTTCCACAATGGAAAGAATCAAAATCATCAAAACAGAATTAAACAAGGCTCATTTCAGGATTTCTTCAATCAAAGAATCGGACATGCATGAATCCGTTTTCAACGAATGTGAATTCTACAAGATCAATATTGGACAGTCCAATTTAAATAAGACAATCTTCAATAAAGGTTACTTTTACAAATCTGAAGTCCAGGGATGCGGCATCCGAGAAGGATCCATGACAGAAATTGTCATCAATGACACCAATTTTATGGATTCGGATTTAACGGATTCACGGGTTCAGGGTGAAATCATGGAAAGTTCTCATTTTGGAGGAGCGATCCTTGTCAGAGCTGATTTTTTAAACACAGCATGTTACTGTCCTACCCCTTTTGCCTTTTGTTTATAAGTCCCATAAGTCCCATGGGTCCCATAAGTCCCATTTAATAATCCTACCCAACCTCAAGGCAAAGACGGATCCGTTCGAAGTCCATTAAAAATATGGGTCACTTCGTCAGAGCTAAGATCCCTGTCCCAGAACCCCACATCATCGATCTGGAAGGTGTATATGCTTAAAAAGGAAAGTGTTCCCATTCGGACCCTGCTGTTGTTCAGGTGAAGATTTCCGCTGACATTATCAAAGGCGTCCCTTACCCCATCCACATAGAGTGTCTTTCGTGATCCGTCATAGACCCCCACCAGATGATGCCAGTTTCCATCATTCAGGTTATCACTTCCCCGGGTGTCCACCCGTGAAAAACCCGTGGTCCCAAAATTGCCGTTGTTCGTATTGTTGTACCGCTGAAGTCTGAATGAATCGGTTCCCTTGGCCACAAAGGAATCATCCCCCAGAAGCCAGGACCAGGCTCCGACCTGGACCCAGGCAGATACGGTAAAGGAACCGGTGAAATCAAAGGGGGATTCGGAACCGATCTCCAATATCTGCCACCATTGAAACTGCACTGCCTGATTTGAACAAGCAAAACGATCGGATGATAGTGAGGGGCCTGTGCCCGACGCATCTTTGGCGCGGTCGCCTAGTTTATCCTCCCCGGCATTATCCTGAAAATTTCCATTAAAGGGATAATAGGCCAGGGCATCACAGCCGGTATTGCAGGGGTTGGAAAAGATATCCCGGATGCCGCAGAGGTCTTCCTGGGTGGCATAAATAAAGACCTCATCCAGAATTCCGTGAAACCCGTAATTCTTCTGGGCCGGATTGAACAATTCATCCAGCTGGGCACCGATCTGGACTGTGCCTGTTGTGTTTCTGACCACCAGGGTATCTGGCCTGTGATTATCTTCCTGGCCGTCAATGTAGATGAACATTCCAGCCGGCCCCCAGGTTCCGGCCACATGATACCAGATTCCCGCCGTCAATGTGGCACTGGAGTCCAGGGAAAGACTGGACGTGGTACTGTGGATCGTCAGCCTGAGCCTTCGGCCCGCCCTGAATTCCAAAGAATAGGCCAGGTCCGAATCATTGGCAAGACCGCCCTTACGAATGATTCCGGCGAAATTATTATCAAAGGCCGTAACCTTGATCCATGCCCCGATGCTGCCTGCACTTGTTAGATCAAGGGTGGGATCATCAGCCAGACGAATATAATCCATATCTCCGTCAAAACTCATGGCAGCTCCAACTTTCCCCGGTGTGACCGTATCGCTGTCCCCAAGCACATCCGCGCCATCAATGAGGTCCACCAAAACATTGTTCGGATTATCGTAGATCAGGTCTGTGGCAGATACCGTAACCACGGTGTCTCCCAGGGCGGTCATTGCCGAAAACCTGCGGTTTGTCTCAAGTTCTGTTCCGGCATTGACGGTTCCGGTGGATTCGATCAAAGCGGACCGATGCACCGCAATGCGGGTGGCCGGTGTCAAGCTCAGGGAAAAGACAGCGGCCGGATTCTTGTAAACGGATATATCGTAAAGGATGTCACCCACCCGGGTCTTGTAGACATAAATCCCTGTACGGGTCCCGTTTGAATCTTTGAATTCCCCTCCATGGGTGATGATATCAAACACCCCGTCCGCAGACGGCATGATAGAGGTTGCCCCCGTGACTCTCAGACGGTTTCCGGTTCCGCTTGAAAGGACCCGGGTTTCGCAGGTGAGAACCGGATTCACGGTACGGCCCGTTGCAAGCGCTGTATTGAGGCCAGGGGATAAATCGGATGTATCAATGATATTTTGGAATTGAAAGGCCTGATCATTGCCTGACAGTGCCGAATAACTGTACAGGGTATAACGGGTCCCGGATAAGACGCCCAGAATTCCCGAGGTGGGAATACTGAAACTGTCAGGCTTGACTCCGGGGAATTCCCCGGAAAGGCGGGTGGCTCCGGCCGGATGATCGGAACGGACCATATAAAAATAAGGCGCCACCGTCAGATCGAAACGGCCGTCATTCCCAGTTAGAATATAGGTTTGGCCATGGATGTTTTTTAAGCTGATATTCTTGGCAATCTCATTGGGGGCTGTTTTGTAGCGGGTCGTCAGATAACGGAACCCGGATTCTGAGAGAAGATCCGCCTGCTGAGACTGATCGCTGAACACCTGCTGGACCAGAGACGTTGACATCAAGGACACCATGGCCACACCAATCAGCCCGACGATGATCATGACAACCACCAAGTGGAGGAGAATGCTGCCCCCTTCATTGCAGATGTGCTGTTCTGAGTCTCTTGACGTCAAGCTGTCTCCCATCCCTGCCCTTGCCTTTCACTTAGGTTTATTGGGCGTTAACAACTATTAAACATTAATACGCTTGGCCTTAATCATCACATAGTGATGAACTCGTAAAAAGTCGACGGATGGCTATGGGAAAAGGTCCATAGCTTAATTATCGAACATTGATGAACTACGATGGCTATGGAAAAAGGTCCATAGGCAAGGCATAGTGTTTGGCCGTGGTTACGGCATACTTGGTGCGTATGTCGAACGTCCGGCCAAACACTATAAAGCCGCATATGGGACTTTTTACGACGCCATCAATTATTGACTGTTCCAGTTCAGAGGACCTGAATCCCGTCCTGTCCTGAAACTGGGATAAACGATACTGGAAAAAACGATATTCCCTGAATCATGGGAAAGGGTCAAATCAATCCGTATGGCGTAAAGATTCGTCACGCTGGGGCTGTTCCAGCTTCCGGTGGAACTCCAGTTGGATGTTCCTGAAAGATTGCCGTTCTGATCGAAGTATGACAATGAAAGGGAAACAACCTCGTCAACAAGGATATTTCCGGCGCTCACCGGAAGTGCCCCGCCCAGTTTTACCAGATCCCCGTCCAGCCCAAGAACCCGGTCACTTTGGGGAAAATTCTCGGGTTTTATGCGATAATACAGAGTGGTGATTCCGGCGGTATGCACATCGCTGAGACTCTCCAGTTCCAGACGCATGCGTTTGAGGGCCAACTGGGCTTTTTGTGAAACATCGGCACTCTGTCTGACCAGGGTATAGCTCCGCACAAAGGTTGTCAGCAAAAGGCCTGTTGTGGCAGCAAGAATACTGACAAGCAGAAGAACGACTATGATTTCCACCAGGGTAAAGCCCAATGAATTTCTGGGGGTGTTTGCCGCCATGAGGTCCTTTTTATTCCAACGTGCGTTCATAATCGTAAAAGGGACACTAGTTAGTAAATAGGCTTACAAGCCGCCGATCTCCCACTTGGATTTTTACTTTCAGGGTATTCAACAAAGTCGAATCCGGAATCTCCTGACCTGCACCGTTAAAATCAATGTAGGCGTTCTGAACCACGAGGTAACTGCCATAACTGTTATTCTGGCTGGTCCCTTGGGCTCCAATGGCGGTTTGAAGACTTAAAAGGGGGCTTGGGTCATTTCCAAGACGTCGTTTGTAATCCACGGTGATGCGTTCGATCACCGAGACCACGGCCTCGGAGTCCCGGACCTCCTGAACGGCCTTTCCGCTGGCCGTCAGACTTGTACCCAGATATTTCAATACAACCAGAGAAAGAATCGAAAGAATGATCAAACCGGCCAGAATTTCAACCAGGGTCATACCCCTCTGATCTGTATGTCTGTTCATGGAATAAATCCTGTGTCCGGTGTAATGGTCACGACCTGACTCCCTAAACTGATGGTCGAAAGACCAGAGGGGCGGCCCCAGGTATCAAAGCCCACCGTCCCTGCAACAAGATCCGGTAGGTCCATACTCAAACTGTTTTCACCCGGAAACAAAACATCCGACGGCGTGCCCGAGATATCCCTGACCAGGGTGTAACTACTCCCGTCAAACCGGACTCCCCAGGGAAGGTCACCATTCATGGACCGGCTCTGGGCATACCTCAAATGGACTTTGAGCATGTCTGCCGAAGCCCTGCGTTCGGTATCACTGCCCAGATTCCCGGCGACAAGTATGGCCGAAACCACACCAAGAACCACAAGCACCGCCACGATTTCAATGAGGGTAAATCCTTTGTCATTGCCCATGGACACGCCACCTTCCGGGATGAGCTTTGGTTGAAGCTTCCCGATCCAGATCACGGGAGTATCGACCCAGAAAAACCAGTCGCCCGCCCTTTGCAGAGGGATCCATTGTCCATGCATAGTCCTTTCCAAGATCCGTATCCATGAATGAAAAAAGTGTTGCATCATCCTGCCAGCCGGTTTTGGATAATTTGCCATTGGCCCAGATCAAAGACTCCCGGGCATTCAATTCTGCCCTACCTGCAATGAGCCCCATTTTCACATGTTTATCCGTCAATTCCCCAAAGCGTTTCAGGGACGCGGCCGCAAGGAAACCCACGATCAGCAGAACAAAAAGGATTTCAAGGAGGGTAAAGGCCTTTTCATCCAAAGCAAAAACACTCCGACGATGGCTCATAGGTCCTCTCTTCCCCAGGTGAAAAGGCATGGTCCGGCCAGGGACAATCCGAAAGCGATTTCTCCCTGGACCGGATCATGGACCTGCACATGGGTTTTTCGCTGGAACATCAGGCAGGCCTTAACAATTTATCATCTCCAGCTACCAGGGCTTGTGAGCGTCGATGCGGTTCGGACCAAGACCTGGGACGTGTCTGTTTGAAAAATCAATGTCCCTCCTGTTACCGTAGGGGCAGCACTCCATGTGTAGTTATCCGTTCCCAGGACTGTATCCATGGTTAAGAACAATGCCGCATCCGTTGTCCAGCCTGCGGTCGACAACTTCACATTTGCCCAGGTCAGGCTTTCCCTTCCGTTCAGTTCGGCTACCCCGGCCTGGATTGCCCGGACCTTGGCATTCGCCGTAAGATCGATATATTTGGGCACAGCCACCGCCGCAAGAATCCCGATTAGAATCAAAACTGCGATAATTTCAACCAGCGTAAAACCACGTTGATCATTCAACCTCTGTCTCATTGTCTTCCTCCTGTCATGCTTCGTTTTAACATGATTTTATGTATTATTTGACCATTTTGGTCAGGTCCCACATGGGTAAAAAAATAGCTAATGCAAAAAAACCCACCACGGCGGCAAGGCCGATGGTCAGAATCGGTCCAATGGCTTCGGAAAGACCTTTGACCGCATATTCCACTTCATCGTCATAATGGATGGCCACCTCCTTGAGCATCTCATCCAGAGTTCCGGCTTCCTCTCCAATGGCCACCATATTGATCACCATGGGCGGAAAGTACCGTGCGGATCTCAATGGTTTGGCAATGCCCTGACCTTCTTCAAGCTTTTCGGAAATCTCGTTGAACTGACGGGTAATGGCGGCATTCCCCAGGGTTTTGGATAAAACATCCAGGGAACTTAAAATGGCCACGCCACTGGTCAGAAGAATCGAAAAAACACTTGCAAATCGTGCCATCACGGATTTTATAAGCAAAGGCCCGATAATGGGAATGGATAGAATTGCCGTGTCCCTCACAAAACGCCCCTTGGGTGTTTTCATGGACATCACAAAGCCCATGACGCAAAAAATGATTCCGGCGAGAATCACATACCAGTAATCGTGAAGACCGTTGTAAAGCCATAGACAGATTTTGGTGGGCAGGGGCAGAGCCAGTCCGGCTTTATTGAAAATGGTCACAAATTTAGGAATCACAAAGGTCAACAGGATAAGAAAGGCCGCAAACAGTGTCACCACAACAATGGCCGGATACCTCAATGCGGATTTGATATCGGATTTGATCTTGTTCTCATGATCTATGATGTAAATCAACCTCTCCAGAATATCCGGAAGAGACCCACTGACCTCCCCAGCCTCAAGCATACTGCAGTAAAGGGGTGGAAACACATTCTGATGTTTTGAGAATGCTTGATGAATTGTTTTGCCCTCGTTCAGATCCTTACGGATCATCCCGATGGTTTTTTTCAGTTTCACATTTTCCGATTGCTCAAACAGGATATCGAGAATCTGAATAATATTGACTCCGGACTTGAGCATGGTTCTGAACTGCTTGGTAAAAAGAATCAGGTCCTCGGTACTGACCGGCGTCATCATTTCACTGAGCCCTGAAAAACTCATCTGGGTTTTCCCCGGGGGTTTTTCCTTCACCTTTAGGGGAATATAGCCCAGCCCGTTGATCTGGTCTTCGGCGTCCATGCGCGTCTGGGCGATGATCACACCTGAAATTTCTTGACCCGATGGGGTGATCGCTTTGTAAATATAGTCCATGATTGCCTTTTAAAACCCGTGTCACACCATGACAGCAGAGGCTGCCTCTTCAAAGGTTGTGATTCCTTTTCTTATCTTATCGGCAGCGGCCTGTTTTAACGTTAGGAAATTCCCCTGCGAAACAGCCGCACGACTGATTTCCTGGGCTGATTTCCGACTCAAAATCATTTCCTGAATTGCCTCATTGATCACAAGGACCTCAAAAAGGCCCACACGACCTGCATAGCCGGTCTGTCTGCAATTGTAACACCCTTTGGCTTGAACAAAATCACCGGTCTTGTCCATGTCCCAATGCCCTATAACAGAATCCGGCGGGGTAAAAGGAGTCTTACAGTGCTGACAGACTTTCCGGATCAAGCGCTGACCAATGGATGCCAGCATGACCGACGAAACCAGAAAGGGTTCAATATCCATGTCAATAAAACGGGTAACAGCTCCGGCCGCATCATTGGTATGAACCGTGGAAAGGACCCTGTGGCCGGTCATGGCCGCCTGGACAGAGATTTTTGCCGTTTCCGAATCCCTGATTTCCCCCACCATGATCACATCAGGATCCTGCCTTAAAATGGCTCTTAAGCCCGTGGCAAACGTCATTCCGGCCTTCCTGTTCAACTGAACCTGACGAATGCCTGCCATGCGGAATTCCACCGGATCTTCCACGGTGATAATATTGACATCCGGGTGATTCATCATTTTCAACAAGGAATACATGGTGGTGCTTTTCCCACTTCCCGTGGGGCCGGAACTTAATATCATTCCGTAGGGTTTGTTGAGCATCTCCCTGATTTTGATTTGATCTGCCTCACTCATCCCCATCTGGTCCAATGAAAATATTTCAGTGCTGGTGTCCAGAAGCCTCATGACCATATTCTCACCATAGATGGTGGGCATGGTGGACACCCTGACATTGATCTCCCTGTTCTGCACACGCATGGTAAACCGTCCGTCCTGGGGGATGCGCGATACGGATATATCCAGAGCCGCCTGGATTTTAAGCCTTGAAATCATGGATAAAAACATATTTTTCGGAGGGGATGGCACATCCTGGAGCTTGCCGTCCACCCTGAAACGAACCTGGACATGATTCTTTTCAGGGCTAAGATGGATATCGCTTGCCCTGTCCTGAACCGCCTGGGCCAAAATGGAATTAACCAGACGAATGACGGGCACCTCTTCGGCCATATCCTTAAGGGAATTGACCTGGAAATCTGTAATATCTGACTGATTTTCACTACTGATACCGATTTCAAGGCCCATCTGATCCATGACCTCATCAATATCCGAATGGGCGCTGTACAAAATAGCGGTCAGGTGGTCCAGTTCCTTTTCAGGGCAGATCACCACCTCGACTTCGATATTGGCATAGATTTCAATGGCGTCGACCGCCGATATATCCATGGGATCATCCATGGCGATGGTCAAAAGGTTTCCCTTGCGCAATATGGGCACAGCCCTGTATTTTTTGGCGATATCCTGGGGAATCAGCTCACTTAAGGAGACATCCAGAGGGTATTTTGTGGGATCATAGGTCTCGATTTTCAGCTGGGCAGAGACAAGTTCAACGATCTGCTTTTCCGTGACCAACCCTTGCCTCACCAGAAACTGGCCCAGCTTCAGCCCGCTTTTACCTTGTCGTTTAATACAATCGGACAAGGTGTCGGAATTGATATATCCGGCCTCAACAAGCATTTCGCCGAGTTTCTTTTTCATAGGCTGTCACCCTCCTCGCTGTCACCCTCCTCGCTTGGCACAGTGTCTGTCATCCGTTCTTCAAGAATTCGGGGCGTGATAAAAATCAGAAGTTCTTCCATCTCATTACTGTCACTGATCCATTTAAAAAGATGGCCGATCACCGGGAGATTCATCAGCCAGGGTATCCCTTTTTTATTATTTTCTGCTCTGTCTTTGTTGAGCCCCCCGATCATGGTGGTGTTCCCGTTAAAAAGGACCACTTGGGTTTCCGCTTTTTTGGTGATAATTCCGGGATTTCCGTTCACTTCCACACTGTTGTCAATCTCGTCCTTACTGGTGGTAATCTCAAGTTTCACCATCATGTTATCAATCACATGGGGCGTGACCTCCAGATGGATGACAGCTTTTTTGTAAGCCACGCTAATTTCACCGTTTTCAATGCTCTGATAAGGGATTTCCTTGCCACTTTCAATCATGGCTTTCTTGTTATCAATGGTGGTGATGGACGGGCTTGATAAAATTTTCAGCTTTCCATCACTCTGAAGGGCTGACAATTGGAGCGAAAGGGTGGAACGGCCATGGGTTGAAGCATATCCCAAAAAACCTCCGCCGGTCACTCCCAGATCCATGCCTGCGGTAAAATCTCCGCCCTCACTGCCCCACCTGGCTCCCAGTTCTCGTGCCGTGGCCTGGTTTGTTTCAACGATATTGGCAAGGATCAGAATCTGACGGGTGGGCTTGTCCAGACGTTGGATCACCGGAAGAATTCGGGCCATTTCAGACCTGGTTGCACGGATCACCAGGGAGTTGGTGTGGGTGTCCACGGCGATGGTGCTTGATTCGGTTTCAAAGGCTGATTTTTCTCCTGCCCCTTCCTTGGCCGATTGATCCAAAAAGGCCATGAGACTTTCTTTCAGTGCTTTTGAATCTGAAAAATCAACTTTGACAATACGGGTTTCAATGGGCTCCATTTTTACCAGGGACTGTTTCAGTTTTTCCCGATTCAATTCCGAAACAAGATCTTCATCGGTCATGATTCGAATAAGATGCTTATCATTCACATAAGAAAGACCATGTGTTTTAAGGATATTATCAAATACCTCGTCCCAGGGAACGTCCTCTACGGCCACATTGATTTTACCTGTCACTTTTTCACTGATCAAAACATTGACATCCACCAGAAGGGCAAGTGATCTCAGAACAACAGCCACGTCTGCATCACTCATTTTCAGGGATATTCTTTTTTTAGGAAGTGCTTTCAGGTTTTCGACCTTGTATTGTTTCATGTTGCGATTGAAGGCATAGGATTTTTTCTTTACAGATGGCGAATATCCTTGGGATTTTTCAGCTTTGTCTTTCCATTCATCCCATTTCACCTCATTTTTTTTATCAGGAGCCATGGAGGCACAGGATGTCAAAAACAAAAGCAGGATGATAAGGGTCAATCCCTTGGCGTCCTTTTTCATTTACAAGCCTCCTTCCAGAGGAAGAATTCGTTTCTTTTTTCCGTTTTCCACAATGACCACCCGATCCGGACTGATGGTTTTAACACGCAGTCCACGTCCGTCAATATCCTCACCCGGACTGTATTCTCTGTTGTTGATCAAGGCATAAATCAGATTACCTGACCTGACATAACCATGATATCTCAAATCATCATTCGGTCCGAAGTTCAGTGTATTCGATGCCAGAAAGGGACTTTTGCCCCAGGGCCCCCTGGCACGGGAAAGTGTAAACGCACCCAATCCCTTTGAGGGGTCTTCGGCAATGGCGTCGTTAATCTTTAAAATAAACTGGGTGACGTCCTCTTTGGGGGTCAGCATCTTGTTCTGTTTCTTTCCCATATTATCCATCACCATCATGCCTCCCCAGATAAAGGCCACCACACTTGCAACCACCAGGATTTTTTCCCGTTTGCTCATGGTTTCCCCTCCCCGTGTTCCGGCCCCTGTTCTTTAAAAACCTCCACATTGAGCATGACATCCAGAGACCCTTTCCAGGAAAAAATCTGGATCATTGGAATGCCGGACAAACGGGGCAAGGCCAGAAGGTCCAGAAGAATTCTGCGGACATCGCCCAAATCACCCTTCATTGAAATGGCCCACAGACCCGGATGTTCTTCGGTCATGGGGCGGATCTCTTCCACCCATTCCAAACCCATATGGTTTTGTTCAGCCAGTATTGATACGCTGTCCATAAATGACAGCCCCTTGCTTTTTTCCAGGTGTTCACCCGCCAGAAAGGCAAGCTCATCTTTCACGTTTTTTTCCTGGATTTCAAGGGATCGATAGAGACTTTCCATAAGCATACTTTGGCTCTTTTGATGATCAAGGGCCTGTTTCTCTTCACGATGTGCATTCAAAATACGGTTCCTGAATCCTGAATCGTAAAGAATCACGGAGATCAGGATCACAAGAACAAGAATCAGGAGCTTGTTCATGGGCGTGATGTAAAATATCTGTTTACCGATGTCGGTCTCAGTCATAAAGCTCCATGGTCGACTCAAAATAAATGACCTTTTTCCCGTCCAGTTCCTTTTCCCCCACATGGGTGAGAACCAGTGAATGGACCAAGCGGGAGGTCCTAAGACTTTCAGAATAATCATCAAGAATTTTTCTGTTCACGTTGAGGACAATGCCCTGGATAAAAAGGGAACGATGTTTTAAATCACCGTTTGTTTCTTCATACAAAAACGAGCTCAGCTTTATATCCTGGGGAGTAAGGAGAGATACTTCGGCAAGAACCGCAGCGCCTGTATGTGTCTGGCCCTGGATTCGCTCCTGTTTTTTGTTTAATCGGATGTGGTCTGAAAAATCGATAATTCCTGCTTGCCCATACTGAGCATCACGTAGGCTTAGCTCATGTGACATCACCAGAATTTCGCCATCAATGATGTTCTGTTTGTGAAGCAGTCGCTCATGTGAGACAAATCCCAACACACTTACAAGGATTATGGCAACACCAAGAACCTGTGTCAAAAGGCGGTTCTTATGTTTTTTTTCCTTATCCTTATACGTAAAATTAAAATTAAGCGTATGCTCTGTCTCGGAAAGTGCAAGTCCTGTTGCAGGGACAAACTCATCTTGTGCGCTTGTTTCCCTGGCACTCTTTGGGGACAGTGTTTCTATTTTCTCAAAGGGATTGATGGTCATCACCGGAATCCCCAGCTGTCCCCGGGTGTAGGTCATAAGGGGCACAAAAGCACACAAGGGACCTGTGAAATAAAGACGTTCCACTTTCTGCCCCTTCATTGTCATGGAAAAATGTTCAAAGGTCCGTTCAATCTGCCTGATCAGTCGATCAACAGCGGGAAGGACCAGGTTAAACATCTGCTCAATCTGTTCTGGGCTTCCTTCGTGGATCCCTTCGATTAAATTGTCAGATATTATCACAGGGCCCTTACTGACGTTACCCTGACCCTCTGTATCCTTTTCCTGATCTGATACCTGCCCCTCTTCAGATTCAAGGTAGCTGTCCATGGAGATGCCGTCATCCGGCTCCGGCTCGGCCATGACGTGCTCGTCAAGAACCTCGGTCATGCTCCGGGTCCCGGTTTTGATGTCCCGGGACAGGATCAGGCTCCCCTTTGAAAAAATATCAATACGTGACCAGTCTGTTCCGATAAACAGCGTCCCTATGTTCTGGCTGCCCTCACCGGAAAACCCTGTGCGGAAAAGATTCTGAAAGGCAAAGGATGTCACGGTGATACCCGTTAACGGCCATCCTGTCCGCCTGAATAGCTCCTTTATGTCAGACAGGTCCTTAACAGGTGCTGAGCAGGCCAGCACTTCAATTTCTTTTTTATCCTGCAGCAGACGTGTCCCGGTAACGTCAAAATCAAAAACAACCTCACCGTGGCCCAGTTCCACCTCTTTTTTAAACGACCAGAACACGGCCTTGGAAAGATGTTTGGCCGGCATATCCGGCAGAACCATAAAACGGGTTTCAACACCTTTGGACTGAATGGTGCACCAGATCCTGACCCTGGGAACTCCTTTCAGATATCTGGCAAGAATGGCCTTGAGAACCTCCTGGAAATCCGGACTGTTCCGTGTTATACCCTCGCCGTAGAATTCCTTGCCCCAATTCAGGATCTCGTAATTATTCCCTGAAATGGATCTGGCTGTAACAATAATCAGGCTTGTGTAACCCAGAACAATACCGGCATTGATACCGGCCCCAAAGGCAAGGTGATTTCGTAATTTCCCCATGTAGGTGCTTCTCTTGTTCGTCATCTCAACTCATCCGTCAATTCCCGTTTTTGCAATGGAAACCGAAAAAGACCATGTGGATTGGTGGGGGGAAGGGTCAACGCGTTTCACTGAATAAATACATTCTAAATCTAAAATAAAAACCCTAGTTGAAGAAAGGATCGGCAAAAAACAAGGAATCCTTTAATTTAAATTGAATCAATTTTTTTTCAGAGGAAGGTACAAACACCACGGTTTCAAGGGAATCCTGAGCCTGACTCATGGATGTAAACGTTTTTTTCAACACCACATCAACCCTAAACCCAGTATCTCCGCGAAAAAATGGGATCATCTTGATACTCGGGGCATCCGAAGGCCATGACCTGACAAAGCCAAAGGCATCTCCCAAGGAAGAAAAGGATGCCACCCGGACCCAGTAGGTTTCAGGGAAAAGCGGTGTGACATCCACCGGAATAATGGGGAAAATAATGCGATCTCCGATATTGAGGTTGTTGATATTTGCAATATGAGGATTGGCCTTTGAGACTGCGTCCCGATACAATGGCTGGGAATGGCCGTAGACTTTTTCAAGCATGACCAGGAGTGTGTCAGAACGCTTGACCTCGACCTGCCCCAGATCTTCGGACATGATGTGAGCCGGTTCGTTCAGCACAGACTGATCACCATTGACAGGTCCAACAGGGCTTTCCACCAGGGGAATTGCCTCTTGTACAGGTGATTCCTTGACAGGGTCCACACGTTCGGGCGTCTTTTCATAACTGTCCCCAATCTCCTTGACGTCCGGAGCAACTGGCGCATCAGGATTTGTCCGGATGGTTGCCGGAACCACCTGAGCAGGTTTCCTGACAGGCTGGATGTCCATCTCTCCGAATGAACTGAAAAAAATAAAGGCAAGCCCAATGACCAGTATAAACACAGATGAACTGATGATCATATCAGGAAAAACACTGCCTTTTGAAAGCACTCTGCGGGCACAGAATCGAACCTGGAACCAGCCGGCTTTCATGGATTTCCTGATGCTCATGGATAAAACCAATCGATGACAGAGCTTGACGATTTTTTTAGGACACCCTCCCGTGGCCAGGTATATTGCCAACAGAGCCGGATACGTGAACATGGAGATTTGTTTGATGGTGTTACCCGCGATTTTCAATCGATGACTGATCATATGGCGAGTATCGGTAAAGCTCAAGGGACCCAGGACATGATAATGACTTATTTTCACCTTGAATTCCGGATAGTGATTAACATTGTCCATAAACCCGCGATTTGCAAAAACAACCAGTTGCAGGTTACCCTCGAGATCAGCAAGCCGGTTTAAGACCTGGAGCCCTTCTTCGGGAATCACATGGCCATCGTCAATGAGTATCACCACTTTTTTGTCATTTTCCCGGATCGTTTCAATCAGGCGGTCCATATGCATGTCCGGATGAAGGGTACGCATAAAGGGATCATACTCAAAATGTCCGAACACGTTGAGAATCTGCTGTTCAAATTCCGCTTTTGATTCGCAGTATTCGGCATTGAGCAGAAGGACATCCATGTTTTTTTCATAGCACAATTTCCGGTAAAGATGCCGCAGAAGTGTTGTCTTCCCCGTTCCGGGGGCACCTGCTATAAGGTTAACACCGGTGAAATTTCTGATCGTGTTTTCAAGCTGTTGAAGGACTCCGAAATGTTGCCTTGACTGGTAAAAAAAATCAGGGTCAGGGGCATTTGAAAAAGGATCCCTGGTGAGATTATATATTCTAAAATAATCGACGTCTAGGGTCATGGGAAAATTCGATCCAATTCGCGAGTAAGTAAAAATGGGGTCCATGATACGGACACGATAATCGATTTTATACCGAAACAGAGTTTGGGTTAAACACAGAAATTAAGATCAGAGTCATACGAAAAGAATGGAACGATATCATGTTATCGTTGTATTATTAAACCCATCGATTAGAAACCGTTGTTCACCAATGTTTGCATTGATGAACACGATGTAATAAGCATACACATTTAAAAAAAGCATGTCAATCGTCAACAGGGGAATTCATAAAAAAATAATAATGCATCCGGGCATTTACGCAAAAAACCCAGGATCTTTAAACCATCTGGCAAGAAACGTACGAATGGGGGGTGATATATTACGAAATCAAATTATTTCAATATCTTCTCGTTTTATCCAACCTATTTTATCATCGGAAAAACGTATTTTCACGTAACCCCGCAGCTCATCATCAACCCCCACGCGGGTTCCCGAATGAAGAACAAATAATTCCGTGGACTCTTCGGTGAGGCCTGATCTTACAGATACGCTCTCCACAAGAACAATGGCATGTTCGTTGAAACGGGCATTATAAAAATCATTAAATGATGTGAATGTAAAAACCAGGGCAAGGCTTAAAAAGAGCCAGTCTATCAGCTTCATGCTCCGTCCGGAATTGAGCATGCCTATCACCACACGGACCCAGAAAATAAGAAAAAAACCAAGGGCCAGCCATCGGATGATATTCTTGTTCAACATCTCTTTCCAGAAAAACAAAACCTTGAATACCGGCGAGGTCTTGTCTTCGGATTTGTCTTTCAAAAGCCCCGTGACATAGTCATGGTTATACCGAAGATCCGGGTCATGGGGCATGATATTCAATGCCCGTTCATACCAAAGCATGGCCCGACCGATGTTGCCCTCTTTAAACCATGCATTACCCGCATTATAGTATAGCTTCCCGTTGATCACACCCTTTTCGGCCACGGTTTCAAACAGAGTTGCCGCCTTTTCGTAGTGTCCCTGGTTGTAAAGCTGGATACCTTCCAGATATTCCCTGGCTGCCTCGGATGCCTGTGCCCCTGCATGAACGAAAATCATCAGGGACATCATCCCCAGAACAGTCAATCGCCTCATACCTATCATCATCGGATCCTCCGAATGGTTTGCCTGGTTTTATCCATCAATTCTTTCCGGGTCGCATCATTCAAGGCTCCCCCGCTGAATCGTATGGATTCGATGCGATTCAACAGATCTTCTGCCTCGTGGATGTCTTCCTGTTTCAGATTCGCCTTGGTCAGAATATTCCTGACCTCCGCTGTGGTCAACGTCTCCCCGACCATGCCCCCCCTGGAAAGCACCATGCTGATAAAGGCACGATAAAGAGCCGATAGAAACTCATCTTCCGGTGTGCCCGATTTCCCAGCGGACTTCAAGGCTTTTTCTGCGCGCCTTACCATAAGGGACGCCTGGCTTTTCCCTCTTCCTGTATAAAGCAGAATGGCTTTGAGTCCCCCTGCACCCAGGGCCGGCAGAATTAAAAGAAGGATAAACATGGCCAGCGACATGCCCGGCCTGTTTTCCACACCATCCAGGGATTCTTTGAGGGGAAGAATGTCATGGCCTGTATATTCCACCTTTTTCTTGATCCGAAGGGGCCTATCCTTATCCTGTGTTCCTTCTTCGTTAATCAACGGGGCCACTTGCCTTTCTCCTGACTGATCCGAGGGTGCCACGTCAAGTTCAAAGGCCGGGGTTACGAGAATCTGATACTGACCCTTTTCCACATCAAAATAATTGACCGTGATGGGTGGGATTGTGAACGTGCCATCCTTGATCGCCACCAGTGCTAAACGGAATATTTTCTTCCCCGCATACCCTTTTCGACCGATCGTGACATCTTCCTGGGGATTATCCCGGTACATTTTAAGTCCATCAGGCACATTGATCTTGGGCTCTTCGACATCCATAATATTGCCGATCCCGTCAAGGGTCAGGGTCAACGTTGTGGAATCACCCACCTTGATGTCATGATTTTCCATGGCTGCCGACAGGGTCATCTGACCCACAAGTCCTGAAAATTCGACATCATGGGGATTGGCTGGCAGGGGGTTGATCCGGATGGGAATTGGATTTGTCCTCAATACTTTCCTCTCAAGCCTGCTTCGCCCGAAAAAGGAATTCCCAAAAAATGAATCCATGGGGTCACGACGTTGGGTGCCTTGTTTGACCACCTTGTCGCAGGTCAACACCGAGGGAGGTATTTCAACCGTTCCGTCCTTCAACGGAACAAGAACGATCCTGCGTTCGATCACATTGTACTCACGACCGCCTATCAGTTTAGTGACATTGGTGTCCTTGTCCGTCTCTTTAACCATAAAATCTTTAAAATCAGGGACCTGAAGCGATGGATTGGTGATCTGGATGCCATAATACAATGAAAAGACATAAACAATCTGCTGGCCCACATAAGGCAAATCATCATTCACCCTGGCCTGGACAAAAATATCACGGCTGTCCTTATCACTGACCGGTGAATCCTGAACAAGAATCGTAATGGGTTCGGTATGATAGCTGCTGCCCTTATCATCAAGCGTTAGTGCCGGAATGATAAGATGTCCCTTTTTCAAGGGAGAAAGGCTGTAATTATGTGTGTATTCATGGGAACTCTTCCCGTTAATCCACTGAAAACTCGATCCAGTACTGTGGGATAATATCCTGAAGTCCTTGATTCCCGAGGTATCCACTTCAGCATCCGCATCGCTGATTGACACGGTGAGGGTCAGGATGTCGTCCGGGGTCATCTGCGTTTTGTCTACCCTGGCCTTGACGGAAACAGCAAATGCCGAGGCCGGAATCAACAAAAACCCCAGCATGAACACAATGAGTTTTTTCATAATGAATTACCAGTCCTTGTCAACCTGTCTGGGTTCGTATGCAGGCATAAGGGCTTTGCCCGGATTATCCTTCAACCGATTCAACATGCGTTCCGCCTGCTTCATGGCCTGTTCATCAGGTTTTTTCTCTTCCCCCTTGCCTGATTGGGCATCCTGGGGCTTCCCCTCTTGTGGTTCCGGGGCCTCTTTATTACCCGTCTCTTTTTCCGGATTCTTTTTATCTTGTGATTGATTATCCGGTTTCTTGTCTTTGTTCTGATCCTTATTCTGGTCTTGGTTCTGGTCCTTGTTCTGATTTTTGTCCTTGTCAGAGCCATCCTTGTTCTGGTCTTGGTTTTGCTTGTCTTTGTCTTGCTTATCCTGATTCTGCTTGTCCTGGTCCTGCTTTTTCTTTTCTTCCATGACCTTTTTGACATAAGCGATATTTTTTTTGGCATCCTCGTCATTGGGGTCAAGTTTCAGACTCTCTTCGTATTCTGAAATAGATTTTTCAAAATCGTTTTTCCTGAAATAAGTATTTCCCATATTAAAATGGGTCTTCTGCTTCAGGACTGTATTGTCACTTTTCAAGGCTTCTTTGTAATGATCCAGGGCCGAATCATAATCCTTGTTTTTATATTGGGCATCGCCCAGGTTATAAAAAACCTCCGGTTTGTCCGGTGCTTCAAGCTGGGCCTTAATGTAATAATCCAGGGCTTTGGGGTAATCCCCCTTCTCATAGGCCTCCTTTCCTTTCTTACTTGCCGAATACAAGCTCTCGGCGCCGGACACAGAAGAAAACATGGCAGATGAAAATCCCATGAGAACGAGCAGACAGACACTATGAATCCAAAAATCTTTGACCATGGCTATCTAAATCTCCTTGGGTGGTTTGATGGCCGACGGAAGCCCAATACCGATCATCAGAAAGATAATGGCAGGCCCCAGAAACCACTGAAAGCGGTCTTCCCAGATCTTTTTTTTACCGCTTGATACGGTTTTCTGTTCCATGGCCCCTCGGATATGCCGGGTGTAAATCTCTTCGAGATCCATATCCCCTGCCACAGACCGGACATAGCTTCCTCCGGTGAGATCGGCAATGTCCTTGAGTGTTTTTTCATCGATGCGGGTGAGGATAATTTTCCCCTGATTGTCTTTTTTAAAGCCCCCATCTGCATCCGGTACGGGGATACCATCGTCGTTTCCAACCCCGATGCAGAAAATCTTAACTCCTTTTTTTGCAGCCTCCTTTGCCGCGTCAAGGGGATCTCCGCCTGTGCTTTCACCATCAGTGATGATGATCAGGGCTTTTTCCGTATCCTCATTTTCAGGAAATCCATTTAAGGCTTCGTGAATGGCTCCGGCGATATCCGTGCCGCCCAGGGGCAAATAATCTGGCCCAAGCTCACTCATGAATAAATGAAAGGCATTATAATCCAAGGTCAGCGGACATTGAACAAAAGCGGTTCCTGCAAATGCCACCAGCCCTGCACGATCACCTTCCAGCATGGAAAGAAGATCAAAGACCTCCCGTTTGGCCCTCTCCAATCGATTGGGTTTGATGTCCGAAGCCAGCATGCTTTTAGAGCAGTCAATGGCAATAAAAAGGTCCACCCCTTTTCTTTGGATCTCCTGCCATGTAAAGCCATACTGAGGTCCGGAAAGAGCAAGGCTTGTGAACAAAAGGGACAGGAGAATCAGCGCATATTTGACCCATCGTCGTTTCAGGGAAAAGGTGGGGCTGAGAACAGACAGGTTGTCCCCATTGCAAAAAGCCGCAAGAATCTTCCGTCTTCTCCGCATACCATGGGCACAGATCAGAAACACAAGAGGAATGGCCCAGATGTAAAAAAGATTATGAATGTGTGCAAAGGTCATGGGATCCTCAGATAGCGCGTATTTTCAAGAACAAGTCCCGAAATCAGCAAAAAGAATGAAGGTATCAAAAAATACAGGTAAAATTCCTTGTATTCGGTAAAGTCCTTGACCTTCACTTCGGTTTTTTCAAGCCTGTTGATGGTGGCGTAGATATCGTCCAAGCCTTTCAGGTTTTCCGCACGAAAATACTGGCCACCGGTTTTGTCAGCCATGCGTTTCAAGGTTTCTTCATCCATGGTCACTTGCTGGTAAATCAGACGTTCACCAAAAATGGGATCTCGCACTCTAAAGGGTGCCTTGCCACGGGTCCCCACACCGATGGTATAGATCTTCACCTTCTTTTCAGAGGCAATGGATGCTGCGATGTCCGGGCTGAGTTCTCCGGCGTTGCTGTCTCCGTCAGTCAAGAGAATGATCACATTGGATTTGCTTGGAATATCTTCCAGGCGTTTGATTGATATGCCAATGGCATCACCAATGGCGGTGCTTTCGCCTGCCGACCCAATCTTCAGCTTGTCCAGAACAAAGGAAATGGTGTTGTAATCACGGGTCAGGGGCAGCTGGGTAAACGCATAGGTCCCGAAAACCACCAACCCGATCCTGTCCCCTTCACGTTTGGAAATAAAATCCCGGACAACATCTTTGACTGCTTCAAGGCGGTCAATGATTTTTCCCTCTTTTTTAAAATCCAGGGCAGCCATACTCCCGGAAACATCCACGGCGAGAATCAGGTTGATTCCTTCGGTCATCACGTTCACGTGACGGGTGCCCCATTGGGGACGTGCCATGGCCGTTATCATCAGTGCAAGGGCAAGAAATTTCAAAACACTGACCAGGTGGCGAGTGACCAGAAAAAACGAAGGCTGAATTTTCGTGGCCCCTTTGATCCGTGACAGCTTCATGGCTGGATGTATCATCAGCCGTTTCCTCGCTATGATCAATACAGGAAAAATGGCCAGGCATACAAAATATAGGGGTGATGCAAATCTGAACATGGGGTTCAAGGCCTATCAGGTCACGGCATGATCCTGCTCAGGATCTTCCGGACTCGTCTGTTTTACAAAAGAATGTGCAAATCTGAAATCTCCCAGCATTCGTTCCCGTTCTTCGGGAACTCCTGCAAATTTAACAGGATCACTTCGTTTCAGAAGATCTTTCAAATCTGCGGCCAATTTTTTTTCCATGGAAATATCATTGATACGTGGAAAAAGTTCTTCGGTTGTCATTTCCGGGGCGTCAATGCCAAAACGCCCACCTATATAGGTTTTAAGGATGGCCGTGAGCCTGAAATAAAATTCCCTGGAATCTGAAATGCCGTCTTTTTCAAGTTGTTCAAGGCATTGATAGGCATCAAGATCAGGTGGTCGGGGATGTTCTTGGGGATCGGTTCCCTTTTTCCGTTTTTTGAGAAAAAGATCCACGAGAAAAAAGATCAGG
This sequence comes from Pseudomonadota bacterium, assembly GCA_018818835.1. Taxonomy (GTDB): domain Bacteria; phylum Desulfobacterota; class Desulfobacteria; order Desulfobacterales; family Desulfolunaceae; genus JAHIRD01. Next base: position 8,106 of record JAHIRD010000166.1, on the reverse strand, counting down.
ACAATCAGAAGGATGATCCCGATCACTGCCAGAATCCCATAGATGATCCGGTGATCAAATCCAATGGATTCAGGGGCTTTGACATCCAGGATATCTGTCATACGTTCCAGGGCCTTGTCAGGTTGGACCGTCGAAGGCAGGGGGCCTGGATCAGGCCCCGAAGTGACCGCATCCGGCACCGTCGTTTCACCATACAGAGAAGCCCCTGGCATAAAAAGGCTTACCATCACACAGGATATGATGACCAGGAATCGTTTCATCACCGAACCAGCCTTTCCCGGTACCTGAAATATTTAATCAGCACATCGGCCACCGAGGCACGCGTATCCAGCTCAATGCAATCCACGCCTGTTTTTCTTATGGTTTCAAGGGATAGCCTGTACTCATTTTGTTTCAGCCGCCCGTAATTTTCCCGTGTTCTCCTATCCGATGCATCCATGATAACCGAATCACCTGTTTCAAAATCCTGGGCCAGCACCAGTCCTTTTCCGGGAAGAATGAAATCATGGGGATCTGATAAAAGAACCGCTATAAGCTCATGGCGTTTGGAAGCGACTTTCATTTTTTTTTCATAACCCTCGGCAAGGAAATCCGACACAACAAAGGAAACCGTTTTTTTCCTGCTGACCCGACCCAGAAACTGAATGGCGTCTTCAATGTCCGTTCCCGCATGTTCGGGCTTGAAGGTGAATACTTCCTTGATCACCCGCCAGATGTGGGCCGAACCTTTTTTGGGAGGAATGTATTTTTCCACACGGTCCGTGAACAGAATCACGCCCACCTTGTCATTGTTCCTGATGGCATTAAAGGCAAGAATCGATGCAATTTCCGCGGCTGTTTCACGTTTCATCCGGCTGGCTGTTCCGAAATTTCCCGAGGCGCTCATATCGACAAGGAGCATGACAACCACTTCACGTTCTTCCTTGTAGAGCTTGATAAAGGGACGCCCCATACGTGCTGAAACTTTCCAGTCAATGTTTTTCACTTCATCGCCGGGGGTGTATTCACGAACTTCCTCAAATTCCATCCCGGTACCCCGGAACACGGATTTATATTGCCCCGCCATCATGGTATCCACCTGGCGGCGGCTCCGGATATGAATTTTTTTGATTTTTTTTATGATCTCTGGAGAAAGCATGGATTTTCGATTTTTTGTTTAAATGGTCAATTCAAACACAGGCCCTTGCCGAAATCGATAGGGTTTAAGGAACCTCAACCGATTCAAATATCTGGGCTATGATCTGGTCCGTGGTGATATCCTCGGCCTCGGCTTCATAGGTCAGTATGATCCTGTGCCTCAATACATCCGGGGCCACCGTCTTGATATCCTGGGGCGTGACATAGGCCCGGCCGTTTAAAAAAGCCCTTACACGGGAAGCCAGACTCAAAAAAATCGTGGCCCTGGGGGAGCCACCGAACTGAATATACTGTGAAATATCAATATTGTAATCTTTTGGATTCCGGGTTGCAAAAACCAGATCCACCATATAGTCCTTGAGTTTGTCATCCACGTAAATATCCATAATCAGCTTGGAGATATCAGCCAGATCCGATGTTTTGATCACCGGTTTCACCTGGATCTTTTCCTGGAAACCCACCCGTTTCAAAATCTCTTTTTCCTCGGATTTATCCGGGTAATTCACATTCAATTTAAGCATGAACCGATCAACCTGGGCCTCGGGAAGGGGGTAGGTTCCTTCCTGTTCAATGGGGTTTTGCGTGGCTAAAACCAGAAAAGGGTCAGGCAGGATAAAGGTATTGTCACCAATGGTCACCTGCCCTTCCTGCATGGCTTCAAGCAATGCAGACTGGACTTTGGATGGGGCTCTGTTGATCTCATCGGCAAGAATGATATTATGGAACACAGGCCCTTTTTTCATGACAAAATCGCCTGTTTTAGGCCGGTAGACTTCGGTTCCGATCAAATCCGCCGGAAGAAGGTCCGGTGTGAACTGGATGCGCTTGAAATCCGCATCAATGGTATCTGCAAGGGCTTTGACTGCACTTGTTTTCGCAAGTCCGGGCACACCTTCGATAAGAATATGCCCTTTGGCGAACAATCCCATGAGAAGACCGTCAACAAGGTCCCGTTGCCCCACAAGAATTTTTCCAACTTCGTTTCTGATGCTGTTCACCAGCATATGTTTTTCCTCAACCCGGCGTTTCAATTCCTCCATGACGTATGCCCCTCTCTTTTTTTTGGTGAACAAGTAAAAAACATGCAGAACCCTAAAATCGGGTGTTGAATGGTTATAATTAAAGTGAAATGAAAATAATCAACTAAACCAGGTATGTCAATAGCCATGGTCAGGTGTTCCTGTCAAAAAAAATTTGATGGCGTCGTAAAAAGTCCCATATGCGGCGTTGGCGATCCAAAATAGTCGTACGCCTGCGAGAACGAGTACATCAAAAATGACCGGCTAAAAAATGCACAAGGCACCTGCATGATTTGAACATCCCCTTGCACTATTTGTTTAATCAATATATACTTTTAATTATACCAAAAATTCAAACAGGTACAAAGAACATCATTTAAAAAGGTTTATGTCATTAAAAACCCCGTAATGCCAGTCTCGGCACGATTTTTGTACGCTTAATTAAAAAAACTTTGTTTGGTAATGCGATCTGGCATAATTCCAAGGTTGACAAGAAGTCATTCCCATTGTAGATTGGCATAAGTTATTTTACATACGGTAAATTTAAGTCAGCCCATGACCAAAGACTGCATACACCTGACTTTATAAACGTTAATGTTGAAGCATGGAGAAAACACAAATGGCAAAGTCCATACTCAAACAGCTCAAAGACGATGAGAGGGAAGTCCGTCGAAAATTGATCATCACTGCTGCCAAAACATTATACAAAAAAAAATCATTTCACAGCATCGGCATGCGGGATATTTCAGGTGAAGCCGGGATTTCCGTGGCATCCCTTTACCAGTACTTCCCAAGCCAGGACGATCTATTTGTCGCTATTTTAAAAACAGATCTGGATGAAATCAAATCCCAGCTTTGGAAAGACCGTCAATCCCTTGAAGACATATCCATCAACATTGTGGATTTTTTAATCGACAACGAGGATATATTTCTTATGATGAGCCATTTTATGGTCCGGGGTGAAAAGAAACCTGATTCCCTTGAAAAATTTAACGAAATCCAGGACATTTTTCTCGGAATGTTGGAGCAATCCCTTGCGAAATCCGTCCCAAAAGTAAACTTCTGGTTTTATTCAAGGGCCTTTTTCACGGCACTTTTCGGCAATGTGATCACATTCAGGAATTATTCACATGCCGGAAATGCATCCCAGAGGGAAATTTTGTATCATATTGTAAACATCACGGCGCGTACGTTTCAGGAAGCCATGAAAAACCAGGACTATCTTACACTTCTCAAAAACGACGAGAACTATTTTAAACTCTATGAAAAAGAAAAATCGTCTTGTTAACGGTTCTCTATTTCTGTATCCTAATGAGACGCGCTTGAATATCGAGTCTTAGATTAAGGATACATCATGGTGTTGTTAAAAAAACGTTGCCGGCCAATCCTGTTTGTGCCCCTGGCCTGCTTCTTCATATTTTTCCAATTCAACCCCCTGTGCATGGCCGGGGACAAATTCATCACCATCTCAGGCGTTGGTGATATCATGATGGGGACCCATTTCCCGTCAACGGAGTACCTTCCCCTGGATGACGGCATCAGCCTGTTTGATGATGTCAAAGAATACCTCAAGGCCTCTGACATCACGTTCGGAAATCTTGAAGGCCCCCTGCTCGATGAGGGGGAATGTATCAAAGCGTGCAAGGATCCCGAAAAATGTTACGCATTCAAAATGCCTGAACGGTACGTCAACCACTTGGTTCATGCCGGATTCAACCTGCTGGGAATTGCCAACAACCACATCGGAGATTTTGGGCTTCCGGGCCGGGACAGCACATTCAGACTTCTAAAACACGCGAACATTCAGTTTGCCGGGCTTGACTCACATCCCTATGCCATATTTAAAAAAAATGGTGTTACTTACGGGTTCTGCGCATTTGCCCCCAATGTGGGTACTCCGGATATCAGAGACATCGCCTCTGCATCAGAACTCGTAAAGCGCCTGGATGAGCGTTGTGATATCGTAATTGTTTCCTTTCATGGAGGCGCGGAAGGTGCGGAAAACAGACATATCACGTGTGGAAATGAGATATTCTACGGAGAGGACAGGGGGAATGTTTACGCCTTTGCCCATGGAATGATCGACGCCGGGGCCGATGTCATATTTGGTCACGGACCCCATGTGACCCGGGCTGTCGAACTGTACAATGATCGATTCATTGCATACAGCCTGGGAAATTTCTGTACCTATGGACGATTCAATCTTCTTGACCACAATGGTGTGGCCCCCATCATTGTCCTGACGGTCAATAAAAAAGGTGTTTTTCAGGAAGGAAAGATTCTTCCTGTTATCCAGGATTACAAAAAAGGTCCCCGGATAGACCCCGAAGGACGGGCCATATTCGAGTTAATTGAGCTGACAAGCATGGATTTCCCTGAAACGAAGCTCGTCATCACCGAGGCCGGAGACATGATCCGCAATCAATAGCATGCACACCGGCCATTGTTAGGATCAGTGGTGACCGCATTCCCCATCATGGTCATGACCACCGCAGACCTCAAAGGGCATGAATTCGTTCAGTGTCCCTGATTTCAACCGACCCAGGTTTTCTTTCACACTGCCTTCAACAGCCCGATAGACTTTTTTGCCATTTTTCGTCAACTTGCCCATGGCAGTCCCCCCGATCCCTCCGACAACCACGGCATCGACCTGTCTGCCCCCTAAGGCTTTCAGCGGCTGACATTGCCCGTGCTGATGATTGAGGTCCTGATTTAAAACCACGTCCATGTCCTGGGTTTCGCTGTCAACAAGTATAAAAAAATTTGCGGAACCAAAATGTTCAAACACAATGCTGTCCATACCCTGATTTACCTGTGTGGGAAAAGCCACTTTCATATCATATCTCCTAAGTTGACATTCAAATGTACAAAAGAATAAGAATCATACCCATTATGTCAAGGCTACATCATTTTTTAATAAAGCATGCTGAAGATATCTCCTTGCTGCATGTCTTCACATATGTTAATATTAGCGAATTATTGGGTAAGTAAGTTATTTTAACGTCTATTCACCATTAAAACAATCCTCTGAACAGAACCATGGCGCATCGTGTGAACGGCGTATTTGTCTTTAAAATAAGATAGTTAAATACATACAGGCTATCTACAATAAAACACACAAGAGATTGTAATGAGCATAGACATGTTAAATCAATAGTCACCTCATTTTATGGTCAAAAACGAAATTGGACAGTCAAACTCTCATGGATGTTCGAACCAAGCAGGCCACACTGCTTATTGTTGACGACAATCCTCACAACATTCAACTGTTGAAAGCCATTCTCTCGCTTCGTGGCTATCAGCTGATCATCGCAAAAAACGGAGTCCAGGCCCTGGAATCCGTCAAAGCCGTCCTGCCTGACCTGATCATTCTCGACATCATGATGCCTGAAATGGATGGATTTGAGGCCTGCCAAAGACTCAAGGAAAATCCGGCAACCCGGACTATACCCATTATTTTCCTCACAGCCAAAAGCCATATTGATGACATCATGAAGGGATTTGAACTGGGTGCCGTGGATTACATCACCAAACCATTCAGCACCAACGAATTGATGGCCCGGGTTGAAATCCAACTAAAATTAAAATTCAGCCAGGACACAGTGATCAAACAACGAAATGAACTCAGCGAAATGGTACAGATCCTTTGCCATGATCTAGCCAATCCCCTTGGGGCAGTCATGTCAAGTTTTGAATTGGCCGAATACGACCCCGATTATTTGAATCAGAACAAGAACCTGATTTTGTCCTACATTAAAAAACAGTATGAAATCATCGGCATGGTCAGGGATTTAAGGGCCGTAGCTGAAAATAGAAGCACCTTTAATCTCAAAACCGTTAATTTGAATAAGGCCTTCTGCGATTCCCTCGAAACCCTTCATTTCAAATTCCTTGAAAAAAAAATCCGGCCGGAACTATCCATAGATGGACAAATCCATATCATTGCGGAAAAAGTGTCCCTGGTAAATTCAGTTCTCAACAACCTGTTGACCAATGCTATCAAATTTTCCTACCCTGAATCCACCATTAGTATTTCAGCATACAAAAACGGAGCCCTGGCTGTGGTCTGCATTAAAGACAATGGCATCGGTATTCCTGAAAACGTCATGGACAAATTATTTGATATTGATCGACGCGCCATCCGTTTTGGCACCATGAGCGAAAAAGGAACCGGCTTTGGCATGCCCCTAGTAAAAAAATTCATCTCCGAATACGGAGCCTCCATGGATGTCGTTTCCAAGGATGAAGCCCTGCACCCCGATGACCACGGCACAACCATTACGCTTCATTTTAAACTTGCCTGAAACAATACCTAAACACATTCCGAATATAAAATGGCATAAGTCCTATAGGTCTCATGGGACCCATGGGAGTCATAGGACTTATGAAGATTTTTTATGCGCTTTTGATAAATTAAAAAAATAACCTGGCGAGGGGAAGACCCGCCCCACTTTGAAACCTAATTGTCACCTGGCAATCAGATCACTTAACACCTTCTCTTGTGTTTCTATAAGCTCACCCGTAATAAATATAACGAAAGGGTTAATATCCCCCTTATCCGCTTCTTGAATAGCCGTAAGATATTTTCTTTTCTTTTCTGTTTTGATAACAGCCGGGAAAAAACCTTTTTTCATTAAAATAAGATTCATTAAAATCCTTGCCCCCCTTCCGTTTCCGTCATCAAAGGCATGAATTCTAACTAAATTATAATGAAAAATTGCAGCCAAGGCTATTGGGTGTATTTGATCTATATTAGCATTTATCCACTCTACCAACTCCTGCATTTGTGTTTGCACGTGCAGAGGATCGACGTAATAGTGAATATCTCCATTCGGTAAAAGGACATGGTTTGGTTGCGTTTTATACTGTCCTGGATTCGCTTTTTTATTAACCTTTTGGCCTAAAGGGTTTATAGCTGGAGTAAAATCAATACCGAAAAGCAAAAGAGCATTTAATTCTTTTATCAATCCCTCACTTATATCTCTTGTATTGGATATAATATCCTGTAACCAATCAATTGCATTTGCATGATTTTTCGTATCAACAAAGTCTTTAAATGGCTTACCCTCTACAGTCAACCCCTCTGTTAAGAAAAAATGTGTTTCTCCCCTGGTAAGGGTACTACCCTCAATACTGTTTGAATTGTAAGTCCAGTCAATTTTAAGCTTCTTTAATATCGTATTCCAAAGATCAGTGTTTTTATCCTTTAAACTAATAATTTGGTTGTTTAATTCATCAGCTTTAGCAAAAAACGAATTAACAGTAGTGTCTATTTTTTCATTATATAACCCATGCATTTTATTTATATGTGACTCTTTATTTAATGGTGTTTGGTTAAACTCTTCTTTTTCCATAATATACAACTATTATATAATCCTAATAATAACACTATTATAATAAAAAAATTGTATAATCAATATATTATCTCAACAAACGGAGATTCACTATTGATGGTATCATCGTATGTATTTACCATCTCATCATCAGGCCCCAGCATAGGGAGGGGTGCACGTCATCATGATTCAATGGTTTCGCCCGGTTGAGCGGTGATATTGGGTTTCGTGGCCTTAACCTATGGACTCCAACCTGAGCCTGGTGTGGATTAACCGTTTCAATAAAACGTGTGATATATTTTGTATATCTGTACATTGGCTTGTTTTTTATTGTGGGAATAGTTTTATCATATATGTAGTTGGGAATTTTTGCTGAAGATATTGATATGATGTTGGTAACGCCATGCCACAGGGCGCTGCTTTTTTGTACTCCGGTTAGCAATTTGTGTACGCCCGGCATGGGCATAAGCTAATTGGGTGAAAATCCCTTATAGCTGAGTCACTGTTAAGGTAAAGCCTTAACATAAACTATCAAAATCTGGTAAAATCTGGGACAGGCCAATTATACAAATAGGCATCCGACATTAATATCAGACCTTATGGGACCCATGGGAGTC
>JAHIRD010000165.1 GCA_018818835.1 Pseudomonadota bacterium | reverse complement strand
TGGTATGGTGGGGGAGATGCTGTCTCTCATCTGGGTCTCCCGAAGGGGGATGTCAGAAAGAGAGTTGCTCGAAATCTCGGGTATTCCAGCTCTCTATTGGACCTCCCTGTTTAACGCTCTTGAAAACCATTTGGTAAGCCGATCCGGCCTCCTGGATTTTTTTCATGACTTTTTACGAAAAGCCGTTGAGGATCGTTATCTGCCGGATGAACAGAAAAAAAAATGGGCCCGGTTACAACTGGTCGATTATTTTCAAAATGACAGACTCAGTGAACGGAGCATTGATGAGCTGCCCTGGCAGTGGATGCATGCACAGGAATGGGAGCAGCTCAAAGACTATATTGGGGACATCGATGTTTTTTTGGAATTGAATTCAGGAATTAAGACATATGAACTTCTGGGATACTGGAATGCCATGTCAAAACTATATGACATGGGCGAAATATATACACAATCTGTGAAAAAAATTCCTGAGGACAAATTGTCTGACACTGATATGGCTTATGTTTTGAATGATGTTAGCTTTTTCTTGTCTGTAGCAGCTTTTTTCGAAGTTGCCGAAGCCCTCTACCGACGCGCCCTTGTCATCAGAGAAAAAATCCTGGGCCCCGAACACCCGGATACAGCCACGAGCCTCGGCAACCTGTCGGAAGTGGTTGAGAGCAAGGGTGACTATGATGGTGCCGAGCCCCTTTCCCGTCGTTGCCTTGTCATCCGTGAAAAAATCTTGGGCCCCGAACACCCGGATACAATCACAAGTCTCAATAACCTGTCGTGTCTGCTTGAATGCAAAGGGGACTATGATGGTGCTGAGCCCCTATGCCGCCGAGCCCTTGCGATTCGTGAAAAAGTCCTGGGCCCTGAACACCCGAATACGGCCTCAAGTCTCGACAACTTGGCAGGATTACTAACTAACAAAGGTGACTATGAGAGCGCTGAATCTCTATGCCGCCGAGCCCTTGCGATTCGTGAAAAAGTCTTGGGCCCTGAACACCCGGATACAGCAAGAAGCCTCAACAACCTGTCGTGTTTGCTCGATGCCAAGGGCGATTATGAGAGAGCCGAAGCATTCTGCCGCCGAGCCCTGTCCATTAGTGAAAAGGTCCTGGGCCCCGAACATCTGGAGATAGCCATGAACCTCAATAACCTGGCGAGCTTGTTCATAGCCAAAGGCGACTATGATGGCGCCGATCCTCTCTATCGCCGAGCCCTGGCCATACGTGAAAAAATCATTGGCCCCGAACACCCGGAAACAGCCATAAGTCTTAACAACCTGGCAGTACTACTTGACAACAAGGGCGACTATGAGAGTGCCGAAACCTTCTACAGACGTGCTTTGACCATCCGTGAAAAGGCCCTTGGCCTCGAACACCCTGATACGGCATTAGGCCTCGACAACCTGGCGGGTCTACTCAAAGACAAAGGCGACTATGGGAGCGCTGAATCCCTCTATCGACGTGCTCTGGCCATTCGTGAAAAGGTCCTGGGCCCCGAACACCCGGATACTGCCTCAAGTCTTGACAACCTGGCGGTTCTGCTCAATAGCAAAGGTGACTATGAAAGCGCCGAACCCCATTACCGCCGAGCCCTGGCCATCCGTGAAAAGGTTCTGGGTCCAGAACACCCGCGAACAGCAACAAGCCTCAACAACCTGTCGTGTCTACTCGATAACAAGGGCGAGTATGAGAGAGCCGAAGAATTCTGTCGACAAGCCCTGGCTATTAATGAAAAAGTCCAGGGGCCCGAACACCAGAGTACAGCAACAAACCTCAACAATCTGGCATTACTACTTTACAGCAAAGGCGACTATGAGAGTGCTGAACCCCTCTATCGACGTGCTCTGGCCATCCGTGAGAATGTGCTGGGCTCCGAACACCTGCATACAGCTTTGAGTCTCAACAACCTGGCTGACCTGCTCAAAGACAAAGGCGACTATGAAAGTGCTGAACCCCTCTATCGACGTGCCCTATCCATCCGAGAAAAGGTCTTGGGCTTCGAACACTCGGATACAGCCATAAGTCTAAACAACCTAATAGAATTACTCATAATGAAAGGTGACTACGAAAGCGCCGAACTCCTTTGCCAAAGTTCTCTGATTATCCGTGAAAAGGTCCTGGGCCCAGAACATCCAGATACAGCCACAAGCATCAACAACCTGGCGTTCCTGTTTAACAGCAAAGGCGACTATGAGAGCGCAGAACCCCTTTATCGACGTGCCTTAGCCATCTACGAAAAAGTTCTGGGCCTTGAACATCTGCATACAGCAATAAGTCTCAACAATCTTGCAAAACTGCTCAAAAGCAAATGCGATTATGATGGCGCCGAATCCATCTACCGACGTGCTTTGGCAATTTGCGAAAAAGTTCTTGGCCCTGAACACCCGGATACAGCCAAAGTCTTCAAAAACCTGATGGAACTGCTTGATCATCAAGGAGACCATAAGGGCGCCAAAGCACTTAAATAGCATGGTGAGATATGTCAATTAGTAACTGATGAATTGAAAATTAATACCCCACCGAAAACAGAATCGGCTACGGTAGTATCTTTAGATCTATGGAAGAAGAATTAAAAAGCTTAATGTATTTCATAATAAGTAGTTGGAGGGCAAAAAAGTATTATGGGATGTATTATAGACGATTCACTATTGAATAAAAGTATAAGCTATATAATAGTGACAGGCAATCAAACGCAGGCCCGTTTGAAGTTGTTTCAATCATGAGTTATTGATTGTATGAGCCGAAAGGAAAAGGATATGGGATATACCAAAGAAAATATTACGGTCTATGAGGGCATTGTCGAGCAGTACAAAACCATTCAGCCCCATTACGCATTTTTTGCCAGGGTGATTGAAGGAATCCTCAGCGATGCATTGAAAACCCTAGGGTTTCCCGCGTTGATTCAGGCACGTGCCAAGGGCATACCCAACTTTGCCGAAAAAGTCATCCGCAAAAAAGCGTTGAATTCAGACCCGGTGAATTCCTTTACGGATCTGTGCGGTACCCGGGTCATTGTGGATCACCAGGACGAAATACGACCTGTCTGCGATTTTATCCGGAAAAATTTTGAGATCGACATCGAAAACAGCCTGGATGCGGTAGACCGCCTCGGAACCGGTGAATTCGGATACCGTTCGGTACATTTCATCGTTTCACTCAAGCCGGGGGCATTTGATGACCGGGTAAAACAATATGCCGAAGGTGACAATGCGCTTGAAATGGTTCTGTATCAAAGGCGTACATCCGAGGAATGCAAGGATTCAAACCTTTCTCCTGGCCCGAAATATAAAGCCGAAATCCAGGTGAGGACCTTGCTTCAGCATGCTTGGGCTGTGTTTTCCCATGACCGAGTTTACAAAAGCAACTTTGACGTGCCCCATTGGCTTCAGAGGGATGTCAACCGCATTGCGGCCCTTCTTGAAAACGCCGATTCGGAATTCTCAAGGGCCATCCGGACAGCGGAACGTTATGAAACCCAGTACGGTGCTTATCTGAACAAGGACGCCAGAGAACAGAAGCAAAACGAGATCAGGGCGATTCTGAAATTTGATCCGGACAACATGCGTCTCATCCATCGCTTGGCACAGCTTTCCGCATCTTTGGGAGAATGGAACGAATGCAGGGCCATGCTGAAACCTGTGGTGGATGCCTGGGGGAAATCCCCGCAAGGCAAAAAGATTAAAGAGATCCAAAAGAACAAGAAAGATAAGAACGGCGAGGCTGAGGTGGTCCGGGACGCGGATGTTTCAGCTCTTCTGACGGAATATGGAAGAAGTCTATGGAAGATGAAGAAGATGGGCAGAGACTCCATTGAGGAGGCCATTCTTCTGAACAAACAAAACGTGAGCGCCCGTCTCGCTCTTGCGGAAACCTACAATGACGATGATCCGGACAAGGCTTATGATGTTTACGCCGGGATTTATTCCATGGCCCATGATGAACCCCATGCCCTTGAGGGGTTGATAAACTGCAAAGCCCGAATAGACAGGAATCTTGATTTCATCGTTCCACTGCTTCATAACTTGGAATCCGCTATAGAAATATGCAGAAAAAGAGCTGACGTGGGTGTTTACATCCCCCAGGCGTATTATACCATCGGGTTCTTTTCCCTTCTACTTGACAGACCCTATGAAAGTCTTTCAGCATATGCAAAGGCAGTGACTACTTGTGATTCATTGACCCAGGTAGAAGAGGTCTTCTTATGGTTTAAACAATTAAAAGCGGCCTTAGATGGAAGACTGACAGACCGAAAAAAAGATCATTTCGAATGGGTTTACTTGTATCTTCTATCGGCGGTATCCGCAAAGGCCTTGAAAGCCAGAAAAGAAACACCCGGGAAAAAACTGGACATGTTCGTACTTGCGTTGAAAAAGGATATGGTTGGATTGGTCGAACAGTTCGATCTAATAATCAATGGACCTGTGGTGATCGTGGCCGGGGGGTGCCGTCAGGATATTGAAGAAGATCTAAGCTACTATCGACCCATTTTTGAAACAGCATTTGAAGAGTTTGTCGGTACGGTTTTCTGTGGTGGTACCCAGTCAGGCATAAGCGGGCTGGTGGGTGATCTTAAAAGCCCAAGGGTCGGGTCATTTCAACGGCTGGCATTTTTGCCGAAACTGATCTCAAACCAGCTTGCCATTCATCCGGGTTACAGACAGGTTCAAACAGAGGGCAAGGGTTTTTCACCCATGGAATCCATTTACGCTTGGCTTACCATTCTCCATTCGGGAATCGATCCTTCCGAAGTGCGTCTTCTTGGAATTAACGGTGGGCCGATATCAGCGTTTGAATACCGCATGGCCCTTTCCATGGGTGCGAAAACCGGTATTATCAAAGAGAGCGGCCGGGCTGCAACGGCGATTTTAGATGATCTGGACTGGAAAGATAATACAGGGCTCTTCAATCTACCGTCAGACCCTCAGACGGTTAAATGTTTTATCCAGGGAACACCAACGTCAAAACAACTTGATGCTTCTTTTGTTGAGAGCATGGCCCGTGAAACCCATGAAAAATACAGAAAGAATCAAAATAAACGCCTGATCATCCAGGATCCCGCTTTGACTGACTGGGAGACACTGCCGGAATATCTAAAAAAATCCAATCGTGAGTTTGTTTTTCATATAGAAATGAAACTGAATGCCGTGGGATTGATGATCGCAAAGATCGGGGAGGGCGAGCCTGTGGAATTGACAGAAATGCAGATCGAAAAAATGGCGGAAATCGAACATGGCCGCTGGAACATGGAACGGATCCGAGACGGTTGGAAACGGGGTGAGCGTGATGTGGTCAAAAAAATATCGCCTTACCTGATTCCCTGGCATTCCCTTCCGGAAGAAGTGCGGGAATGGGACCGTGACCCGGTCCGTGACATCCCTGAACGTCTTAAAAAATACGGATATCAACTTAGTCCCATGAACCGATAAAAAAGAAAAAAAATATCTGATGAGAACTCTTTAACCAGGGTGTGGACAGCCTTATGAATATGAAAACAAACGATAAAACCGCTCTCCAAAAGTATCCCTACCCCTTACCGGTGGTCAGGATGATAATCGAAGATGAAAAAGGCCGTGTACTTATTCTCCAACGCCCGGAAGGTGACGAACACGGCCCCAACGCATGGTCCCTGCCCGGCGGGAAAATTGATTACGGCGACACCATCGAACAAGCGTGTGAAAGGGAGCTTTTCGAAGAAACGCAGCTGACATGCACAACATGCGATTTCCTTTTTTATCAGGACAGTCTCCCCATAAAATCTGGCGGTATTCACTGCATTAATTTTTATCTGAAATGTGTTGTCAAGGGTGAGGTCAATATCAACGCAGAATCCAGACACTATGCCTGGATCTCGGCAGATAATCTCTCACATTATGAGATCGCTTTCAGAAACGATGAAGCCCTGGTTAAATATTGGAAAGGAAAATACTCATGACGGCGACAAAGAAAATTTTACTTCTCGTCATAGGGCTGGTCCTGTCGTATTCCCTTGGGGTATGGGGACTGTATACCTTCCTGAAAGCCCAGAACCCAGACACCTTCGTATTGCCGAGTGCCCTTTATTATGCCCTTCAAATGCTTTTTCTGAATGTTCCCAATTTCAGCGAGCAGATGCCCATACCCTTTGTTATCGGAAGATCACTTTCTGGAATTATCTTCGCTCTTGTATCCGCGAAAGTTGTTTATGTTTTGCTTTACAAGGAAATTACTAATCTTCGTCTGATTTTTATCAAGGACCATCTGGTGATCTGTGGTCTCGGTGATATAGGGCTTCCCATCGCCTTTCAAGCCCGTGAAAAAGGGGCAAATCCCGTGGTGATCGTTCATACATTTGAGGAATCCATAGTCAAAAGCCTGGCGAAAAAAGGGATTCCTGTTATTGTGGGCAATCCATCGGATAAATCGGTTCTATCCCAGGCAAAGGCTTCAAGAGCCAAGACCGTTATGGCTCTTTGTGAAGACGATGATTGGAATACGGAAATTGCTTATCAACTGAATACATTGAATTTGTCGGTGGGATCCGCTGAAAAACTTGAGTGCATCCTTTTTCTGAAAAGCATCAGTCTTCTTGCCGCATTACAGGGGCTGAATTTTTTCCCCCATAATGATCCTGCGTTCAGTATCAACATCCGGAGCCTCAACATGTATGCCTTTTGTGCGCGTACCGCATTTTCAGGTATCCCTTATAACCATCTTTCTCTTTATAAGGATTCAGGCAAACAGCCCCAGATTATTATTATCGGTTTCGGGAATATGGGTCAAAGCATAGCTGTCCAGGCAGCAAAAATTGCACATTTCCCCAGCGGCGGGAAGTTGAAGATCCATGTGATAGACGAGCATGCCAAAAAGCGTATGGATCAGATACGAAACAATTATCCGAATTTTCATCTGGTGGCAGACATGGAGGAAATCGAAGGCGTTCTTGAAGATCCGAATGCCCGGAAACGCGTCATCGATATCTACAAAAACGCTGACAAGGAAGGCTCTTTGATGACCTGTGTGATCTGTGATGACGAAGAAGAAACGGAAAATCTTGTCCAGAGTCTCAGTCTTGTCAACGAACTCCATGAATCCCAAACTCCCATTCTTGTGTACCAGACGTCTGCTTCTGGGTTCAGCCAGCTTCTAAGATATAAGGCAGGAGGCCATAACATCCAAAATCAACTGATTCCCTTTGGAATGACCTCCGAACTATGGTCCTTTGAAGCCATAAAAGATGAGAAACAGGATCAGTTGGCAAAGGCTCTACACAAAATTTATCTTGATGATTTTGAATGCCAGGAGAACGGGATCGACGCCCAGAAAAATCCAAGCCAATTGCCTTGGGACAGGCTCAACGAATCATTCCGCGAATCGAACCGTTCTGCTGCGGATCACATACCCGTTAAACTCGCAGTATTGGGCCTCAAGACCTGCCCTTTTGACAATAGCGTTGAAAGAGAAAATATCCCCAAGCTTGATGAAACTCAGGTGGAAATCCTGTCCAAGATAGAACACGCCCGTTGGTGCGCCGAACGCTGGCTGTCCGGCTGGACATACGGCAGTGTAAGAGATAATTCGGCGAGAATACATCCCGATCTGGTTGAATGGGACAAGCTTCGAAAAGAGTCGCAATACATTGATAAACGAATCATGTCAAGCATTCACAGGGCTCTTGAGACGGTTGGTGAAGGAATTGTCAGTGTATGAATTCATCCGTCTGGCTGGTCTCATATGCAATATTTAGTATTATTGTTAATTCTGATCATCTTCAAGAACTTTACGGGCCTTGTTGAATCGGTTTTGCATGGTCTGGTAGGTTCCGTAACCAAGGAGTTCAAAGGCATCTTTCCATACACCGCCAACCTGTTTCAAATAAGCTTCGCAGTATTTGGCTTCCACTGCACTCAGGATTTTTTCTATATTGACATGCTTTGTGGGGTCGATGGTCATAATTGGGGAGGGACCTGCCTGTGATGAATTTTTGCGAATGATGACGTGCAGGCTTTCATTGATGTCTTCTTCCCTGATCACGAAATTTTGCGATCCCCGTACCACGACACAATGTGTGGCAGCTCTTTTTATGGTGGATGCGAGTTCTCTGGCATTCCCCGGCCAGCAGTGTGTGAAAAGGATTTCTTTGACTTCATCACTCAAGGTCAGATGCTTGTCATCGGGTATGATGATGGGGTAACTCACCCCTTTTTTATTCGCATTCCGAATTTCTCTCTCGGCAATCTCCATATGAAGCAAGGCGATACTTTCAATGTCCTGGCGGCCCCGTTCGTATAATGGAGGGAGGTCGATTTTGAGAACGTTGAGCCTGTAATACAGGTCCTCCCTGAACCGTCCCTGTTCGACTTCATGGGCCAGATCTTTATTAGTCGCCGATATCAGCCTGAAATTGACGGGAATGGTGCGGTCGCTTTTAAGCCGTCGGACCTCTTTGGTCTGAAGCACCCTGAGCAGCTTGGCCTGCTGGGTAAGAGGCATGTCTCCAATTTCATCGAGAAACAATGTGCCGTTATGGGCCTGCTCGATCATACCTGCCTGGTCAACGGCATCCGTATATGCCCCTTTTGTGGAACCGAAAAGCTCTGATTCGATAAGGGTTTCAGGCAAGCCTGTGCAGTCAACGATGATAAATGCTCCAGTATTTCCGCTTTCATCGTGAATCAGTCGCGCCATCATCTCCTTGCCTGTTCCGTTGGGCCCCAGAATAAGCACGGAATGGGGAAGGGGGGCAATGCTTTGGGCGTATTGAGCGGCTTTTTTCATTTTATCGCAATGAAACGTCATAAGATAAGGGTGGGTTTTGCCCACAGGTGCCGATGCCTTTTCGGTTTTTACATTGTATGAAACATCAAATGGAATATTGGCGGGCATAAGATGGCCGTACGGATTTATTTTAAGGGGTATCGCTTTCATGGATTTTGCAAGCAGTGGCCAGACCAACTGGGATTCGGAAGGCCCGGAACTGATCAGGAAGAACCATTGGACATTGTCCTCAAGGGATTTGAAATCCTTTTTGATTTTCTTGAAGATTTTGTGGCGCAACTGATCATGAAGAAAGGTGTAGTCGTTTATCTTATACTCATCATTGGATTCAAAGTGGTAGGGTTTCACTTTTCTGGTGGACCCAATTTTGCCCTGAAGCCACCTCACATATCCGGAAAATGATTTTTGGGAGTCATTCTCATCAAAAAGACCGGAATTCGGGTTGATAATGCAGAGTATGTCAAATGGGTAGGCCTCTGAATTTGACGCTGTTGCCACAGGACCCATGTCCTTGTTTTCGGTATGGTTTTGTTTGGAACGATAAAAAGCCGACTTGTCTTCTTCCCAGGCCAGAGCAACTATAATTCTGTGATGGTTTTTCATCTTCCCCCCAATGAATGATCGGTATTTAGAAGAACTCATGCCTAAACACTACTTCATTACCCTGCTGAGAATAGAAATTCAAATTCAAAAATAAAAAAAATTATTCGGATATATAAATTTTTATTTGTTTTGGGATATTCATGGCACTTCTTTATTGCGATTAATTTTTAGTATATCAGTGTGTTGCACTGTTTTATTACTTGTGGCACGCCCCGTGCTTTTGTGACTATTCAGGTCAAACTGGAAATGAAATTTTTTAAAAACATAATAACGCAAAAAGTACAATTTATGAAAAACCTTAATACTCCTATCAGGGTTTTGATCGTTGAGGACAATATCGAAAGGATAGATATTTTTAAGGTTTGGTTTCCCTCTGACATCTGGATTGTCTGGGTCGATAGCGCAGGGAAGGCCATAGGAATACTTCGGCGGGACAAAGGAGATGTTTATGCCGGAATTATGCTGGACCATGATCTGACGGAGAGGACAACTACCAATGCGGACCTTAAGCTTTGCGGCAGACATGTGGTGGATGAGATCATCAGGTGTGTGTCTAAACACATTCCTGTTCTCGTCCATTCTGAAAATCATGACTTCAGCCCTGTCATGGTAAAGAAATTGGAAGCATACAAATTCAGTGTTACCCGCATTCCCATGAGCCGGCTTACCCGGGAAAAATTGAACATGTGGATCGATGATGTCAGGGATATCTGGGAAGACTTTAGTGATATCGATTGAAAGGAATGGAATATGAACGTGACCATTGAGAAAAAGGAATATTCATCTGTTGCCTGGATAAAAGGGAAAACCCATCCTTATTACGAAGATAGTTTCAGGCTTTTATCAAGAGATATTGGTCTTGTGGAGACAGTGGGACGTGGTGAGATTTTTGCTGTTTTCGACGGTATAGGAAGTACAAAACACGGCAGACATTCGGCTCAGAAAATGGCGGAATCGCTTCTTGAGTGTTTCAGGCATCCTGAAAAGATTCTTAAAAACAGAGAAAGTCTCTACACTCATCTATTCAATACAAACATGGAGATAGCGAGTCTCGATACGGACAGCACAGGTTATTACCCGGACGTGGGATGTGTGGGAACGGTTTTGTGGATCATGGGAAATACAGCTCATATTTTCCATGCTGGAGATACGGCAGCTGTCCATGTGGTCGGAAGAAAAAAGGGCCTTTTAACCACAACCCACCAAACATCCGAAGGATACGTCACCCGATATTTTGGTCAGGGGAGTTCGTTTCACATGGACGTTCAATCCATGATTCTTGAAGAGGGAGACAGGATTTATCTGATGTCCGATGGGGTGAGCAAGGTGATCCATCCTGCTGACGCTGCATTAAGTTATGATGAAAGTCCCGATTTGATCGAAAACGTTCGCACGATTACTAAGAAAGCACTGCATCTTGGGTCTACGGATGACATCACGGTTCTATGCGTGGATATCGAAGAAATCTGGGAGTGAACATTGTGGAAAGCGTGAGCTATTGTTCAAACTGATAATTTTTCGAGATGTTAGTTCATTTTAATGCAGACCTTTTTTGATGAAACTGATGAAGCTAATGAAGATTGAGAGGGTTTGATATGAACAAAATCTATGTGAAAGAATTTATTATGGGATCTATCTTTTTCTTTATGTTTATCATCTTAACATGTCTGGATGCGCAAGCAGGTTCAGTTGAAGATATCAACAGAGTTTTGCCGTTTTCCATGGCCATGGGGTATGAACAGTGGGTGGTGAATTGGGAGGTCGAGGGTTTTTCATACGATATCGAATCAAATGAATACTCCAGTGACGATTACAACATCGATCCTACGCTGATACGAGGGGTGTTTGTGAGCACGTCATCACGAAACACGGGAAAGAGCAGTTGGACATTTTCCCTGTCCGCCTACGGAGACTATATCCGCCAGGAAAATGAGGATGCGATGGATTCCCATGTCAAATACCTGAAGGGCTTCTTCTCCTTTGGTATAACAGACAATACAGCACTTTATTCACAGTATCAGAGCGGCATCTTTCAAGGAGAACTTGTAGGTAAAACCCGTTTTGAAAGTGAATTTAAAAAACTGGGCCTTTTGCTCTGCGGAGCGAATCCAAAACGCTCCATTGGAATTGGCCTTCGTTTTCTAACCTATAACTTGCCAGTGGAATTCGCTTTTGTGGATCATGAAACCGGAGACGATTTGGGGCATGCTGTTTACCAGACTGAAACCAAAGGAGTTTCTTTTATGCTGAGATCCATGGACCCCATAGCCTTGGGATACGATAACAATAAGCTGTATTTTATCGATTATGACTTTGCATTTGGAATATCCAAAGCAGATGCCAAAGAGCTTATCGATAACGTTTACGGATTTCAGTTCAACTGTGAGCTAGATGCCGGGCTCAAAGGGACGCTTAATTTTGGGGAAAATGGCTTGATTGCCCTGAAAGCAGGCTACCGCATTTTCTTTGACAGTCAAATCCTTGCCGAATGGGAAGGCTCGGATGATCAAAACACCACATCCACATTGCGGAATGTTTTTCATGGCCCGTTTATCAGTGTTGTCGGAGCGTTTTAACAATGGATTAGAGATCATTGGTTTCATCAACATCCAAATATAAGGAAAATTTGTCTTAGTTTCATGAAATATTCGGTTTATGATTGTGTCGTAATTGAATTCTCACCATACAATTTAAATATCATTGGAGCCTTGATAGTTACTACGCCATGGAGTATAGATAATGTTAAATTTGAATTAAAATATGGCTTCTTTTGACAAAATGAAGCGGTGAATTTAGCAATGTTTAATGGCATTGTTTTTTTTGTAGTAATCATTGTTTTGCCATTTTACGACATTGACGTGGGTTATGACGGATAGACTTTGCTGTAAGAGTAATCTGCTATAGTGAGCCTTGACCTACTTCGAAAAATGAGGGATCGGGGGGGATGAAGACAAATATCGGTAAAAATAGAGCTGAAAATAGGTCGTGATAAAGACCGGATGAATGGTGGCGACTCCATTGAACGATTTGCACAAGAGATTTCAAAAGCCAAACGGATTGTGGCTGTGATACGTAAGAAATATTTACACTCAGAATATTGTATGGTTCAAGAACTATTTCGATCTTTTCGAAGAGATTGTTAATGATGGTTTCAGAGAGATTGTTGATCGGTTGCCTTCAACAAGTTTTAAAAGAAAAATCCCGTAATTTAATAGGTGCAAATGAATAAACTCCGTTCCATTCCACAAAGATTAACCATTGGCATCACAGGCCACAGGCATCTTGATGACGAATCACGTATTAAAGACGTCGTTTGTACCCTGGTGGATACAATTAAATCAACTTACAAAGGGAATGAGAGAACCTCCATAGAACTGTGCGTTCTTTCAGCTTTGGCCGAGGGCGCGGACCGGATTGTTGCTGACGAAGTTTTGAATTCTGACCCCAATGCCGTATTGAAAGTGATGCTGCCTTTGGTTGAGGCTGAATATTTGGAGGATTTTGAAACCCAGTCATCAAAAGAGCAGTTTGAACGTCTCATTCAGAAGTCGAGAAACCCCGCATCATTGCGCAATCGGCCACTGAAAGACGATTATCCGGAAGCGATGCTTGTCGATGCCCGGCGTCAGTTGTATGAGGATGTGGGCCATTTTATTGTGGATCATTGTGATATACTCGTCGCTGTCTGGGATGGAAAGCCAGCCAGAGGCATCGGAGGAACTGCCCGCATTGTTGAATATGCACGTCAGACTGACTGCCCTGTTTATATCATCAATGCCCATGAACCAGAGCTTAAACCCTTTGATATCGATTTGAATTTTGATGCGTTGTATTCCAAAATTGACACATGGAATAGTCACTGTGCCACACCTGCCAAAAAAGAGGACAAGAGAGGGGATTATGGTGAAAATGTCTTCAACTCTTTGTTTCCAGATGGAACAAACCCTGAAACCCTGTTGAGCGATCAAAAAGAGACAACCTTAAAGCAGTTTCTTATTCCCCATTACACCACGGCGTCCCGCTTGGCCAAGAATTACCAGGCATGGTACAAGCGGATGGGCAATTCGATTTTCTGGATAGCCTTTGCGGCTGTTGCGGGAGTGGCACTGGCGGTCATATTTCTGCGAGAACATGAGTGGTTTTTTCTCGCCGCTTTCGGACTCGAACTTATATTTATGATTATGATTGTCGGCATTGTTGTTTATGACAGGAGAACCGGTCATTTTCATAAGAACTGGACAGAATGCCGTTTTTTAGCGGAACGTATCCGCACAGCATTTTATAACTGTATTTGTAGCATGGAAGGACTCCCGGTCTTCATACCTCGAAGGGTTCAGGGCGAGATGCTTGAAAATCGTTGGATGGACTTTGTGTTTGATGAAGTCCTTTCACAGTCACCGGAGATTTCACGTGGTGATATTCAAAAGATCAATGCTTTCGCCAACTATATTCAAACCGCCTGGATCGACGAGCAGATTAACTATCACAGGGAAAAAATCGAATCGTGCAATAAATCATATCATCGCCTGGAGAAGTGGTGCGAACGGGTTTTCTACATGGCTTTATTGGCGGCATTCTTCCATTTGGTCGCTCATTTTTTCCATAATCATCTGGTGGATCATATTTTAACCCTGGCGGCTCTGATTCTTCCTGCTCTGGCGGCCACCTTGGAAGGTATCCGTTCCATCCGGGAGTATAAGCGTTTGGCCATTCGAAGCCAGCAGATGGAACGACGTTTGATAAACCTTAAAAAGGAATTCCATGTGATGACACCTGAAAAGCTTGAAAGAATCATCGGCAAAATGGAAAAACTCATGCTGGAGGAATCCGAAGACTGGCTGTCATTCATGAGCCCGGCTGAATTGTACAAAGTTGCCTGAGGAGCACACAGAAACGTCCGTGTTTTCTTATCTACATCTGATCCAGAGCCCATAAAGATTGTTGTTTTAAGAATAAGAATTTTTATCAATCCATCGCTCCCATCTCATTCCAAAATATTCTTCATAAAAATATAGTTTCTATATTCAGGCAGTTGAATAAAACAACCGGGAAATGATGAAGATTTTTCCAGGGTTTATTCCAACGATTTTCATCCTGGCGGCCCTTTCTATTTTCGTGCGGAGGTCAAGTACGATAATGTTGTCATGTGTGAGGAAGGGTATCATACAGTAGCTTCAAGGAACTCTTGATGGTTATGGCATCTTTCGGAGGGGAAGAAGTTGTTGAGATATAAATGTATAAATAAGTGTTGCCTCTAAACCGGGGAGGGCGGGCTGTCATTCGCCCTTTCCAATATTGCGTTCTTACTTATTCCAGCTCTGAATTTCGATGGGGGTTGGCGGAGGCATATTATGATCGCAATATAGATTGAACCTTAAAAAGGACTTCCATGTTTGAATAAAAATCTTTATCATTCTATCAATCCCAGCTCAATTTTACAAATTACATACTAAGAAATATAGTATTTATTCAGATACTTGAATAAAATATTCTGGACTGGCACGTCTTCTGCTTTTGTATGAAAATAAAAAGGAGAAAATAATATAGCTGGACGCAATGGACCAGGCTGTTCGTGAAGGAATCAGAAAGGTTTTTCAGTTGAAAAGGGGATTTATGGGTAAAAAAGAGTGTGTCGTGTTGACTCCGAGAGAAATGCCTGAACGGTCACAGAATTCTTTCGAGAAAAACCAGAGTGTAAAACGGGCCATGGCGGAAGAACTTAAAACTCTGGGGCTTCACCCCCGGTCCATTGAACGGTTGCTGAATATCGAACTTGACACCCGGCGTGCCAGGGATTTTACCAAAACGGCCATCACGGAGGAATCACATGACTGAATCGCGCTATTTCCCAGAAATTATTACACGTAAGACAGAGATGGGTTTCGAATCCTTGTGCGGAGTTGCCCTTCACTCCATCTTGAAAGGCGACCTTCTGCTCCATGAAGGTCAGAACAAAGAGACGAATGTGGAATTTTTTCACCAACTTGACCCTTCTGTTATGTTTCGGTCGCGCCTGTCCTTTCTTCAAGGTGTTTCAGCATGGGAAAGGGACGTCACTCTGGAGCTTCACATCAATGCGGTGCCGGATCTTAATGCACGTCTTCAAGGAACGATTGATGTTATGTTGATCATCAGAGTTTGCGGGGAAAATGTGGAGAAAAACAATGAACGGATGATGGCTCGATACCTTTCTCTTTCTCCCTTACTGGCCGCCTGTTTTCCCTATATGGAATTCAAACCTGTAACGGACAGAGATCTGCTTACTCTTTGTTTATCTCCCTTTGCTACCAAACAAGCTCTGGCTGTGGTCCGTAAAACTGAAGCCGTTTCTCTTGCTACCATGATGGAACGACCTATGATCAGAGGGTTCGGCGCGAGCCATGATCAGACAATTTCACCTTTGAACGGAGTCATGCACCTAAGCCCCTGGATTCCTGCGGTTAATGACGGGAGGACACTCTTGGAGATCTTGATGCGTAATCTCGATCCCGTCAAGCTCGTATTCAGGATCAGGGCAAGTCTACTGGGAGATGATACTCGAAACCGTCTTGCAGCCCTAATTGAAACGTGTGAAACTCACCTTTCGGGATGCCACGACTACCGGATTACCTTGAACCGTCAAGTCAGCGCCATTCGGGATGTGGCTTTGCGCCAAGCTGGATTTCTTTCAGATACATGCCTCGACGTAGGGGTGTTTATTTTTGCCCCGTGTTCCATAGGCCCCTCATTAGCTCATAGCGTTGGACGATTGGTCACCGGCGGTCCGACCGGTGACAATGGGGATGTGTTTCAGGGTGGGTTTCACATCAGGACCGTTGATGAAACGTCTGCTTGTGAGCCAGATTTCTTTCCGGAACGTGAACCTTTCACCATTGTGGAAGCAACCAGTGCATTTTGTCTGCCGGTCCCGCCAATGGATGATCAGACCGGCCTTCCGATCAAACGGTTTAGAACCGGTTTGGCAAATCTTCCTCCGGCTGTTAACGATGGGATTCGGGTCTTTGATAACGAGCACCTGGGCACATCCCAACCGGTGTTCTGCAATACCCAGGACCGGATGCGCCATATGTTTATCCTCGGCCAGACCGGGACAGGAAAAAGCACGCTGATGATGAATATGGTGCTTCAGGATATCCGTGCGGACAAAGGGCTTGCGGTGATCGATCCCCACGGGGATCTAGTCGACGATATCATTGCCCGCATGCCCCACAACCGGAGACAGGACGTGATTCTGTTCGATCTGTTGGATCGAGAAAAGCCCGTCGGGTTTAATCTTTTAGAATGGTCAACCATAGAAGAACGGGACATGATCATCGACAGCTTGTATGAAACCATGGATCGGATATACGATATGAAGCAGGCCGGCGGCCCTATTTTTGAGCAGTATTTCCGGGGAATTCTTAAGCTGTTGATGATGGATGAACCCCACCGGGAATTCAAGCCCACCCTGCTTGAATTCACCCTGTGTTTTTTGAATAAGGACTTCAGGCAGTTTCTAAAAAAGTACACAACCGATCCTGTGACCCTCGATTTTGTGGAGGAAATGGAGCGGGCCGGGCGGGATGTGAGCATTGAAAACGTATCTCCTTACATTACATCCAAGTTCAGCCGTTTTATCAACGATAGGACCCTCAAGATGATTGTGGGCCAGGAGCACACCGGCTTTGATTTCAGCACGGTGATGAACGAAGGTAAACTGTTGTTCGTAAAGTTGGGAAGAGGGCGTTTCGGAAGTACCATCAGTGGGCTTTTAGCCAATCAAATGGTGAACCGTTTTAAGATGGCCGCCATGAAGCGGGGTGACATGCCCAAGGAAAAACGCCGGGAGTTTTATCTGTATGTGGACGAATGCCATACTCTGCCCACGGATAATTTCACTGAGCTTCTGTCAGAAGCGCGCAAGTATCGCATGGGCCTGATTTTATCCACCCAGTACACGGCTCAGTTGAGTGGGGGTGAAAAGAAGAATAAATTGCTGGATGCCATACTGGGCAATGTGGGGATGATCGCATCCTTCCGCCTGGGTCAGGAAGATGCCGGCAAGATAGGGAAAGTCTTTGAACCCGGATTTTCCTCTCGCGATATCTGCGGATTGCCCAACCATCAAGGATATGTGCGTATGCAGACGGCAAATCAGGTTCTGCCCCCCTTTAGTTTTAAAACCATCCTGGACCCAGCCATTGTCAGCGCTGCCAGAGCCTCACAGATTCGGGACATGTCCCGCCTGAAATACGGAGTCCTGTCCAGGGATGTTGAAGCCCGTATCAATTACCGGCGTAAAGTATGGAAGGATTTATAGGTATTAATTGTTGTATTTTATTTGTATTTTTAATGAATTACAAAAGATGGGGTCCGAACATGGTTGAAAACAGAAATGATTTTAAAACAAAACTTGCGCAAATCGCTAATGAATTGGATGATCTTCTTAAAACCAAATACGATGAAGTCGATAAACAATTACAATCCGCCGGACGACGAGCGCCACAGAGCTATTTGGATGATATGAATGGCTGTCTAAGGGGAATGTCCATATTCAGGCATACAGTTATTCATTTTTTTTCAGAAAAAATTTAGGTTTTGGATCAATGTCTAAAATATCAAAATAAACAGGCAGCCAAAACTGATTTATTGGTAGCGAATCAGTATGGATGCTCGATTGCAGGTGAGGTGCCAGATGATAAGTGTCAAGTTGTGCTGATATAATTCTCAACTTTTTTATTCACGATGCCCCTTGGTGTGGAGATAATCAAACCGGTTGTGACCATTCTTGCGCAGTGTTTAACGATTAAAGTTATTTCAAGTCAACACGTATCCAAGGTTAATACAGGATGTTGGGTTGGATATCCTCATCAAAAAACATCGGGAATAATTTAAATCCATTTATTGCGTTGTTGTCAATAAGGACGTTATCATCATGATCAAGGTTATTTTGCACAATGGAATGAATTTTTGAAATTGCACGTGTGACACATTCAATAAAATGCCTTGGATCCTGTATTTGTGAATACCATGAAACAATCGAAAAAATCCCGGTATTTGTTATAACCAGCTGCCGTGCATAGCTTCGGGATTTTTCAAGCCATTCCAAAACAGATCTTACAATACCTGTCGTTATCATCGGACTAAAATCCCATAGGACTGTTGCAATAGAATAGGCTACATTGGGCTTGTACATTCTCAGATGAACTGATCCGGCATAAGTATGGATGGCCTGCGACATTCGATTGGTGAATAGATTCAACTGGCGAACACGTTCATTGTCATCCTTTAGAGCCAATACGCTTGGGTCAACCCAGCCAAGGGATATAAAAAATTTAATACTTTCAATTGCGTATATTCCCATAGTATCCTTTATCTCGGTCGTTGATTCCGTGATTGATTCATCATGTTTAATCATTTCATAAAGACTTTTCAGGTGGACAATCCAGAAACCGGGTCTGTTGACTGTTGGAGAGAAAATCATACCATTTTGAAAACAGATTTCCGCTTCCTTAAGATCAGAAAGAAGCATATTCTTAAAACGGTTTCGTTGATTTTTATCAGGTATGATATTTTTTCTGAGCTGTTTGAGAATAAAAATAGCCCGTGTCCAGAAAATAAGGCCATATTCACACCAAATTTCCTCTTCTTCTTCTTTGCAATACTTCAAAACAAAGTCACCCTCTTTTTTTGCCCGGTCATAGTACAGCTCAAATACAGTATAATCTCGTTGCTCCATGGCCATATTTAAAAAAATTACCATCCTGAGTGTTCTTGCCACAGGATTATAAGGGTCTGATGCGAAAATTATTGTCAGGATATTATTTGCCTCAGCAAACATTCGTCTTGAAAAGCAAACCTTTGCAGTTTCAATGATAAGCAGGTCATTTTGGGGAAATTTTCGAATGGCATGGAGACCGTTATTGCCTGGAGATATCACTGTATTTCCAGGGAAATAAATGAGATTTTTAAAATTATCATAAGCGCTGGTGTTTGTTGGAAGCATGTCCTCATCAAGAAGCTTCGGGATAAAATCATAATAAAGAAACCAGAAATGTTTTATCGCCCAAATAGATAGAACCTCTCCATTCTTAAGTGACTGAGTGCTGGGGACTTTATGAAATATTACCTTTGCATCTGTAATACAAACACACAGTTTTGCATAATCAGTCATTCGTACGATGTAATTCTCATTCAGCTGTGAATCTATCAATGCCTGGATTTGTATGGGTAATTTTGAAAATTTTCCTGCAGCTATCCCGACAATCATTGTGTTCTGTTTTTTATTCATTGGTGAAATAGCCCATCTGACGGTTATCTGATGGGCAATGGCAAGGGCGATTCGGATGGCCTTTGAGTAGAGAAGCGGTTCAAGGGCGGGGCCTTTGTCTTTCTTTATTTTCATGGTTGCAGTTGTCGTTGAATAAAAGGAAATTCTGTTTCCGGTAATACAGAAAAAATTCATGTCTTTTATACATTGCTGTAATTCAGTTTTTAACCATTCAATCATTTGAAAATCGATGGTTTCGTTTTGTTGAATAAACGTAAAATCAACGCGAACCCCTTCATCCTCAATATCCTGAACATCGGTCGGAACACGGTCAAATAACTCGGTGATGGAATCGTATGTATACGGTAAATGGGGCCTTTCAATCCCAACCCAGAATGCTATGAGTCTTAACAGCAATTGTTGTCGTGATGTTTTAAAATAACCATTTTTTTTTAGCCGTGTGATCATGGATGCTTGAACTTTGGGAAAACCGAGATCCACAGCAATGCGGTTCATCCTCTGAATGATATAATTGATTGATACCCCTTGAGCAATATTATCTAAGGCTTCTTCAAAAGATATCGTCTCATGCGGAGGTGACATACGGTTCAAGGCCATATCTTGAATCAGATTAATCAACTCATGCTCTGTTTTGGCCGCAATGTATTTTTGCGAGAAAGCAAGATCCATGAGTTTTAGATTTATAATATTGGCAAGATCAGCGTTATTAACTTTAAAGTCGTTAAACGATTCTATTGATGGGAACATCCGGGACAGAGCTTCAGTCAACTGATCTTTATATTTTCTCATTCCGACGATCCTTTGTAAAAGATAGAATATTCTAAATAAATATCAGTAAAATGGTTTTTTGTTCTATATTTATATGAATGATTGACAAATATCAACGGGTTAAATAATTATACGAACGATTGCTCATTTACTATATATTATTAAATGGAAGATAATCAGCAATTAAAGCAGAATTTTTGAGTAACGTTAACTTAACCAGGCACTGCTTAAATAAGTGATGTTAAGAAGTCCTCAGATCACCAATCAGCCACGGGGATAGAATCATTTTAATATGACATAAATTTATTATGATTTTTACAAATACCTTGAGGATATTTTGATAATGAATAGATCTAAAATGGCAAATTCAACGAGCGGACAGTTATTTTATCAATGCCTGATTTTACTTTGTTTGATTCTATGGCCCCACGATTTGAGTGCGGGATCAAAACCTTTTGAGCTTACGGTCGAATTCGATGTTTGGGAGGCTCAATGGAGGGCCGACTCGGATAAGACCATTAAAGACCAAAATTATGAAATAGAACCCACACGTTTGAAAGGCTTTACTGTAACCGGAACGACTGAGGGCCGTTCCGGAATTGCAGTATCCTTTTTGACTGATCAAATCGAGGACAATACAGATGCTGAAAATGCTCACTCTGAGTCCAGCCAAATTATAACCGGCTATCTGCATAAAAATCTTTCGGCGGGCACACAATTTTACACACGTTTGTTGTATGGTTATTTTAACGGGCGACTGACTAAAAGTAATATTTCAGAGATCCAATCTGTCCCAGGTATTGGCGAATCTGACATATCCCAGATAATGAATTTTACAACCAAGTGGTACACCCTTGATATGCTGTATGCCACCAATAGTGGATTTTGGGTTGCCGGAGGCTTAAGACTCTCAAGATATGAAAAACCACTTGAGACAGAAATTGAAACGATAGATGTAGACGGTAATGTCACCGGGACACATATGGAAACGTTTTATGCCCAACTTACATCTGCTCAATTTCTCTTTAAAATAATGGATGGCACACATTTTGGAGATTATGACAAAGCTAAATGGTATTTCATTGATACCGGAGTGGCCGTGGGGTTCACTCTATTAAAAGCGCTTGATATAGATATGGAGGTTGACTCTGAATTGAGATTGCAATTTGATTTTGATCTTGAAACAGGACTCCAATATGCAAAAAAATTCCGATACGGTGGTATGGCGATTCGATGTGGTTTCAGGGGAATGTACTTTGGTCTAATTGGAAGGTCTTCTGAGCACTCTCAGAATAATAATCAAGAGGACAAAGGAATATTTGAGCATACTGATATGTTTTACGGGCCTTATGCCTCTGTTGCTATCAGTTTTTGATCATATTATTGATTTAGCTCTGAGGTATGTGAATATTCATGAGGGGTATGGCGATGCTAAAAAAAATTCTGATACTTACTACACTTTATTTTATCATTAGTTCTTCAAGCTATGGCGCTGATCTTATGATGAAGGGTGCGCTCTCATGGTCGCGAAACCGGACTACCGCAAAAATCTGGGTTGAAAGAATAGTGAATAATGAAAATAACACAACATCTGCAAACATCTCATTACAATTGTGGGTCAGTTCAAGAGAATATAGCGGAGGAGCCCTGAGTGGTAAAATGATGGGGGAATACAAATTCAGTGATCCACTTCAATCAAACTATTATTATTACGACATTGAAAAGACTGTTGACTTGAGCCTTCCTCCAAATGGCAGCTATCATGTCTCACTGATATTATTGGAGCTGTTGGGATCACATTATGAGATTCGGGATTATGTAAATTTCAAAGATTTATTTGTTCTTGGAGATAATGAGGATTTCTATCTAAAAGGGGCTTGGCGATGCATCAGTGATGCGTCAGGGCCAGGGGCAATTGTATCATCCGCATTGTACTTTGATAAAAAAGGAAATGTCAGGCTGTGCGACTGGGGTGGGAATATCCGAGGCAATTTCAACGGAAAAGTTAATGATCGTGGGCCATCTTTTTTTCTTAATGATTATCCGTCCATCGAATACACCATCGATCTTTACAATGACAATGTCATTGTTCTAAAAACCGAATTTGGAAGTGAAGGATATTTATTTAAGGAAAGCTGGGCTGAAGCAACCGCGGGTTGTAATGATGCCTGCTTTGATATTCAAGATGATTTTGGTGAAGAAGAACACCTTGATTATAGGTACACATTTGAAATTAATGAAATTCGAAACGCTTTTTTATCACGTTGTCAGTTGCCTTCGGTTAATAATGAAACCATAGCCTGGTCGTCAGGATCAAATGTTTATATGTGGAATAATGATGAGATTCTTCAAATAACAAATAACGATCAGGAAGACATCTGCAACGGAGTTTCATTATATAACAGGACCATTGCATGGTTCGGTCATGATCATGATGATGATTCAGAAAACATGTATAGCCTTTACTACTGGGATGGGAATTCAATAATAAGGATTAAAGAAAATATTCGTATAGAAGATGCCTGCAATGATTCAGGGCTTTCTTTGTATGACAAGTCCATCGTTTGGAGTGAAAAAGGGGATATTAACTCCAGAGGATTTGTGAATATTTATTTATGGGACGGTGTAGCAATAAATGAGATACCCCATATTGATACGTACTCGACATTTCCTGAATTGAGCGGTGATATCGTTACGTGGTCTGGAAATAATGGACACATTGGTTATCAGGTTTATTTCTGGGACGGCTTTACGACAACAAAACTTACGAGTGCTAACACGACGGGCTTTAATCCATCCATTGACGATGGAAATATTGCCTGGGTTGGCAATTCAACACTGGGCGTATGCTTTTGGAATGGTGAAAGAATTAAAAATTTCGGTAGCCAATATCCTGCTGTTTATTCCACAAATAAATCAGTTTCTGTTGATAAGGGATCGGTTGTCTGGGTTTCAGGAAACAATATTATTTATAATAATGTACCTGTCACCAATTATGGTAGTTCAGTTCCAACTGCCCATTCGCCCGACGTCCATAATGACATGATTGTTTGGCTTGAAACTGAAAATGAAAACACAAAACTCAAATATGCAACTGTCACGAAAATTACTGTGGTAAATGAGGAAAACCCCGGGCAGGCAAGTAATGACAGCAGCTATGTTGAATCAGAATATGTAAGTGATAAAGGATGTTTTGTAGGTGTGGCCTCAAACTGATAATCAAAAAGCAGATTTTTTGTATTAATAAATGGCTTGATTTATAAATTAATTTTTAATTAAGAGGCAGAGGTTATTATGTCAAAATATCAGATAATTGATTTTTTAAAAAGTAGCGATATTTATATATTAGAAATAATTCGAACGCGTGAATTATATCCTTTCACAATGGCCTGTGCAAAAAGATTTTTTGATAATTTTCTTCATGAAACATTTGAATTTAACGGAGTAGTCCGTTCTTTGCACGTTTGGGATGCAAAAGAAAACCTGCCACGTCATTCTTACGCATTTGTTTGGCTTTATGCACAATCCTTAGACGAACTTGAAGGCAAACCATTTCCAGACCCCTTGGGTGAATTGCGATTTGAATATGGTGGAAACATGAAGAGTCCCTCAATGTCCATTCGGAAACTTTGATTGGAAAAAAAGGTATCGTTGCAGTTCTGTAGATCATATATATCGAAATAATGGCTCTGCCAGTGTTGCAAAATTATATGGAGCGGGTCACATACGTGCCAAACCGATCCCCCATCATGCTCGATGGAATGTTACCTGAAACTCAACAAGCCTCTGGTTATTCACGTTTATTTTTAAATAAATGAAACATTTCACGAAAATAAATACGAAACGTTTTTATGTTCTATAACTATATGAATTATTGACATATATTTATTTATTAAATAGGAATAGTCCTATTGTTTTGAACATCTATCTGACATAAGGAGGTAAGCATGGCCAAGGTTACGTGTGCGATTTGCAATAAAACAACGGATTCAAGCAATCTGGGTGTAAAACACTGTCCCAAATGCGGCCTGTGGTATTGTTATGACCATGCAGGTCCGGGTAAGAAACAATGCCCGAAATGCAAGTCCTATTCATTGAAATAACGACAATCAATTGATGTACGGGGAGGTTCAAGGTGGACATCACAAAGACGCAGCACGAGGTATTCGAGTTTTTCAGAAATCATGATTTTGTTCCGACAGAAACCATAGAAGACTATGGCGCCCGGTTGGAAAACGAGGGAAATGAACACACCCTGATTTATGTTTTAAACGACTTTAAACTGGCCGAATGTCCGAGGTGCGGCACAGCCGGGGCCTATAAATGGCATTTTCTGGGTAAATTGAATCACCCGGAATGCGGATATGCCTGGTTTGTGACTCCAGGAAACTATATCGGCGCACAGATCAAAGGTGTGTTCCGGACTGGCATGGATCTGGGAGGTAGTCTGGGTGATGACGCGGATAAAAAAGGCGAAGGTGCAGCTTCAGGGTGTCTGAGCATAGTCATCGGATTTTTGATGGGAGCAATGTTCCGACTCCCTTTTGCCCTGGCCATGATCCCCATACAGGCCTTGGCCCGCCTGGGTCAGGAAAAACCTTGATTATGATGACCGAATCGCAGCTAACTCAACGTATGGAGGTTGATATGAAAAGGATAATGAAGTCAGTTTTAATGGTTTGTTTAGTTTGTTTGATGACGGGAATTTTTATCGGTTGCGCCGGAAAAGCTCTTTTAAGAGTTAGTGTGATGTAGGATGTAAAAGAGGAAAAGGTACAACTCAATGATCTTTTTGCCGATCTTCGTCCGGTTCCTGGAAACAGTCAGAAAGGCCAGAAAGGTGATTTCCAGGTGACTATTGAGTATCTGCGGGTGATGAAAGAGTCTGATTTCAAATGTCTGGGCAGCATGGAGTATGATCCATTGAATCCAAAACTCCTTATGGCGGTCATGATGCTCAATACTGGCGACAGTCTGCGTGAATACACACCGCTTTTTGTGTTCAAAGGACAAAAAAAATCTTGATCTTTCAGAAAAAGATCCATGCCAGTTTTTTAAAAGCTATGGCAAGGTCACCCAGATCCTGGCAAAACAGGGACAACGGTTTTCCCTTAACTGTGGGGAGGGCGGTGATAGCGTGGCCACTGGGATAGTGGACGCTGGAACAAGACGCTCTGTCACCCTTTATCCAGAAGTCCCGGTATACGGTATTTTGATTGTGGGGGTTGAAGGAACAGAATTTGATTTGAAACCAGGAATACCACATTTGTCAAAGGTAATTGGCCATGCAGCGTTTTTTGAAACACCCAGGCCGGGTGTGCCCCCGATTAATTTCAAATTCAATTATACGTTTGAGCGGAAAGACTGGGCTCAGGAGATGCTTTATTCCAAAAAAACACCCTTTACATATGATGTTCGGGTTTATGAAAAATATACGACTATCCCTTTGCTTGGGAATGTGATCAATGGAAAGGAAAATGTGAGGGTAAGCGGTTCCGAACAATACGGTTCACCAATATATAAAAAAATCGGTCCAGTAAAAACTCAGATGACTTTATTTTTGTGCGAAGACAAAAAGAAAATCACCGCCGTCATGGCCTGTTTTTCTGATGTCACCGTATTCGGGTACTTGATCAGTATTCACCATAACCGGGCGTTTTATTTTTGAGAAGAGGTCGGTGCCGTCCATGACACTCCGGTTTTCCTGCAGGGTTGAGATCAGTGCGGCTGCAAAGACGGAATGGTTGTTTTCTCCACCGCTGTCTTCCACGGGTTCAAGCCCACCTGAGGCCAGGACCACCCGTGTCTTTTTTTTGGCCATGCGGCTGAGGTAGTCGGATGTTTTATGTTTGATGTGAAGTCCACGGGTCAGATTTCCCGAATAACAGCTATCGGCAATGACCATGATATGTTTGGCCGATAGGGCTCTGATGTTGGACGTGATCGTGGCGTTGGAAAGCCAGTTGGCTTCATTGTCCTGGGTGGCGTCCACCGGAAGCCAGTAGCCTTCCTGGGCTTGTTTGTCAAGCCAGCCATGACCGGCATAATAGATCAGTAGATTGTCATTGCTGGTCATGGTCCGGCGCAAATGTGAAAGGGAGGAGATAATCTCTGTCCGATTGGGGTTGATAAGGAGTTTGACGTTAAATCTGTAATTTTTTTGCAACACATCGGCGATTGCCTGGGCATCATTGACAGCGGTTTGTAATTTTGTCAGATGCTTATAATCATTAATCCCAATGATAAGGGCATAATAGTTGCCGAAATCGATATTGTCAGGGATGCCAGACTCCTCCATGGGGACAACCGGTTTGGGACTGGATTTTGCGGTTGTCGTTTCAGGTCTTTTTTTAGCGGTGAATGTTGAAGGCTTTGTCGTTGATGAAGACCCGCCAAGAGACGTCACTTTATTATCGGATGTGATTTTATCAGCCAGGGTGGCAAAGACGGATTCGTAGCAGGTTACTAATTTTGACTCTGCATCCGCAGTTCTGAAAAAACCATAGATTTTAGTCAGATAATCCTCACTGTGTGATGTATCAAGCTGGGTGATTAAGGATCCGTTATTATCAAAGACTTCGCATTGCAACTCAACAGCCACCGTACCTTTTTTGTATTGAACGGGCCAGTAGAACGGCATGGGGTAAACAGCTGGCCAGGTGAAGCGCCAATCGAATGTGTGATTTTCTTTTGGGCGGACAACAACCTTCATGCGTAGGGCGTCAGGATTGCCTTCTCGGTTGTTATTGTCGGAACTCAGAACGTTATTAAAAAAGTTTTTATTGTAAATATATCGTATCATGATGGGCTCGGCTCTCGACGTGGCATTGCCCGATACCACGCCTTGAAATGTCATGGAGTCCACGTAAAGATCCATGGTGGTTTGGGGGTGCATGCCCGATTGGGGAGGGATCATGGGCAGGGATGTCAGGTTTGCCGATGCACAGCTGAAAAGAGCAGGCAACACACATAAAACCAGGATATGGCGGAAAATATTATGGAAATAAGACATGATGTCCTCCTGAATGAATTCATTTCGGCGATGAAACACAAAAAAAACTTAGCATAAAATGATGAACCAATATATTAAAAAAAATAATAAAAAAATGATCCAAATAAATGGCCTTGAACCTATCTATGATTTATGTTTTTGTCCCGGCAAAACATGTCAAGAATAATGAACCCGCAGCTTTTCAAGCGTAATGTCTATTGCTCAACCGAGTAGGGATTTAGAAACTGTCGTCTCCAAAGACGGTTTTTATCCACGTCATTCAGCTCAGCTTCTTCGCAGACAGTGTCCCAATGCTGTTCGATTGCACCTATGAGGTCACCACATGTTTCACGGGCTTCCTCCTTGGAAAGAAGGAAGTTGTGAGCCGTCTCAAGGCAGGTTTTGAGCTGGCTCAGGTTATTGTCACCGGATATGAGCATGGCCTGAGAAGCTTCATTGCCTGTGCGGCCTTGTGGACAAATGTCATAAGCCGGTGTCAGGGTCAATGCATGGCCGTCCCAAAACGCGGCATGATTCCGCGCATGGTCGTCGGTATTGCCGCACAGAATATTGAAGACAAGACGAGAGAACATTTCTTTCAGTGTATTCTTTGGCTCGGTAAACCGGTGGCGGATAATTTCAGATAAGGTTTCATAGCTGGCATACCGCGCCATCATGTCATCTAAACGAAACAGGGTTAGCGCTGAGACCATGGCTTTTCGTGCCCATGTGTCACCTTTTGGTACGCGGTCAAATCGATTGATCAAGAGAACGTCTTTGTTTGCCGCTTTGACCAGCTTTACGGGTGCCGCATTCAACCCGGCCAATTCAGCCAACCGCATGGCGATAAATTCAGCTTTAACGACGCTGTATAGATCGGTGCTGGATGAAAACTTGGCCACGTATTTTTTGCCTTGGTCTTGAATTAAGGCTTTAGGACGAGCTCCGCCAACGGAACTCCCATTAAACAAGGCCTGATCCAACTCCGGCGTAAGAGGCACACCTTTTTCGACCCGCTCTGCAGATTCAATCAATTCTTCCAAGCTGACATTATGTGCGGTACGCGGCAGGTATTTTTTCGGAGAGCGTTGAAAATCGAGCGCACCGATCCGGTCCGAACCAGATTCCAGCAGATAGCTTAATTCATCCAGGTCCGCTGTATCGGTGCTGGCGCCCTTTAGCCCAAATTTTTTATTGATAATCACACGCCGGCCCCAGGCATCAGGCGCAGCATCCCTGATACAGCCGGGCATGGTCAAGCCCTCGGGCAAGGGGAGTATCCCGGCGTTTAAGGGTAATTCGGGTTCGTAGATTGCAATGGCAGGCTTGCTGTCACCGATGCGGTCCAGGTAGCTTTTTCCATAGTTGAAAAAAATAGCGCCCTTATCCGATTCAAGCCGACCGGCCACCACAGGCTCGGTTTCACCTGGCAGCCATATCCAGACAAAGGCTTCTTTCTCTACGTTAGAAGTCATCGTGCACCGCTTTGGATTTCTTGCGAACTGATTTTGGCAGGAGCGTGAGCTTTTCCTTGGTTTGATGAAGGTGTTTCGTCATGGTACTGTCATTGGCATCAAACAGCTTGACGCCAACAATGGCGGCCACTTCGAATACAGCTCCGATTTCACATTTCAGGTTACCTTTTTCAATGCGTTGCAGCAGTCCTCTCGAAATACCGGCACGATCGGCCAATTCCTGTGCAGTGATTTTAAGCTCATTACGCGCTTGGCGAATCAACGCACCAAACAAAGCAGCCGCATCGCGACTATAGCGTGAATAGGTGCGTGTGATAGACGTTGGCATCTTGCTTCCTCTGGTTCTTATATAGACCATAAAATAGTTTTATGGTCTTTCTATGATCCATATTTAATAGTTTCTAATAATATTGTCAAGATAATCTTGATCCCTATGCAGTCCGTATGGCTATTTTTCGGGTGATATGGAGACGATTGTTTATCATCCAAAGAATGGGTTACTTTTTTCAGGGTAAGGTGATATGGCTTTAGTGGTCGTCAAGACAAATCCATGACAAGGGGGCAGAGCTGCTCCGGTAAAGGGATGTGGTTTTGATGTGTTGCGCCGGGCCGGGCATAAATGAGTCTGAATCGAACTGTAATGGGACAAAGAGAGATACCATGAAGATAGTGATTCACAGAGGCAGTCATGAAATTGGGGGAACGTGCATCCAGATCTTTACGGAGAGGAACTCTGTTTTACTTGATCTTGGCATGCCGCTTTCCAAGGAAACCAGGGAACTCGATGTGAGCAATCTCCGGCCGGATGCTGTTCTGATCAGTCACCCGCACCAGGACCATTTTGGGCTCATCGATCTTCTTGATCCAGATGTTCTGGTGTATATGGGCGAGGTGGGAAAGAACCTGATCGACGCGACCCGGATGCTTATCGGGAAACCGCTCCATTCAAATAATTTTCGGTATTTTAAGAGTGGGCAAGCCTTTGCGGTTGGAGCTTTCACCATAACACCCTACCTGGTGGATCACTCGGCGGTTGATGCATACGGGTTTCTTATCGAAGCAGATGGAAAGCGTATTTTCTACAGTGGTGATTTCAGGGCCCATGGACGGAAATCGGCGCTTTTCGAAAAGATCATCAGCCACCCGCCAAAGGATATTGATCTGCTCTTTATGGAAGGGACCATGATCCATCGTAAGAATAGTGATTTCCCCACGGAAGCGCATGTTGAGGAACGGATATTCGAAACGATTAAGGATCAGGACAATATCACGTTTCTTATTTCTTCCTCACAGAACATTGACCGGATTGTATCGGCCTTACGTGCCTGCAAGCGGGCAGGAAAGACACTTGTTATCGATATTTACACCGCATGGATTCTTGAACAGCTTAAAGTGATATCCGATCATATACCTGCCAGGGAATGGGATTTGGTAAGGGTATATGCCAGTCATAGACAGGATAAAAAATTGACAGAACATCCTGAATTTTTTGGAGATTTCCGCAAACGTGTATACACACACCGTGTTAAAAAGGAAGAACTTCAGGCCTGTCCTCGAGACTTCCTGTTTTTTGCTAAGATGTCACACTTCAAAATCATTGACCTGTATAAAGGTGAAAAGAGGGTCAACGTCATCTACTCCCAGTGGCTGGGCTATTTGTCATATTTAGATGGGGATTATTACGGTGCTGAAGCCATGGCTGCCTACCGAAACGATCCAGGCATTAATTTTGTGTATGCCCATACCAGCGGGCATGCAACAGTTGAGGATTTAAAACGTTTTGCCTGGGCTCTGAATCCCAAGGCCCTGGTGCCTGTGCATACGGATCATAACAACGGATTTCAGAACATTTATTCGCGTGTTCTGCCACAAAGTGACGGAGTGAGTTTTGACCTTGATGAACTTATAAGGCTGGCGGTGGATTGATGGATCTGCTGAACACCATTGAGACTGTCTGGGCGGAGGGCGCTGAAAAAAAAGCCTCAAAATGGGCGATGGAACTTCAAAAAGCAAAACCCATGATAGCCAAGGCAAAAGCAACGTTTCACAAATGGTCTCCATTAAAGGTTTATCTTTCTTATACCCGTGCACGGTAAAAAGTGAAGAACACCACATTGAATCTGTATTTCTTAACCATATGAAAGACCCCACCGGAAACAAGTTCCATGGAACCTTGCGAGGAATACAACCTGTTTTGCTTGAAGGCTTCCCTTTTCAGTTCCCCTTACCCATTTCAGGAAACTCCGGAGGGCCCAAACCCGGCAACGGAAACATTGATATTCTATCGAGGCGGGGTCTGGGAAAAGGTACAAAAATTTCAATATGGGAGCTGAAGAGACCAAAAACAACCGGCCACGCGATTGAACAGGCTTATATCTATGCTGTGACTCTTCTGAAAATGCTTCGAACCCCTAAAACAGGTCATATCTGGTATCGGGATATCATTGGCTTCGGAACTGACGTTCCGGACAGATTGACCGTCGAATGTGTTGTGGCTGTCAGCATTGCAACACAAAAAAACCGTGATGTGTTTGAGGAAAAACTCAAGACATTCAAAGAAAATAACAGCCTCTTGGTTGGTGGTGACACGATTAATTTTTTTATTGCCCACTATGAAAAAGACTCTATGGCGGTAACGTTGGTCGGTTAAGATCCGGATTCTCTCTGGATTCCCACCATCTACAGTGCGATACTCCGCTTTCCACTCCATTTTTCCAATCGCCCCACGGTTTTCAGCAATCTTGGCGGCGGACTGATGTTAAGGCCGAACATACGCCAGTTGATAAATTCCATGACCAGTCCATTTTCTTTTAAGGGTTCGAGATAGGCAAAATCGGTTGTTGATGGCCAGGCTTTCAGCTGACCCCGAATATAAACCGGCATTCCTGCGTTTGCAGCTTTGTCGGCCCATGCATCCACATCTTTGACCAGAAATCCCACATGCTGCAGCACAATTCGCTTGTCCGGATCCAGGCTCCGGGTGTAAAAATCCGATCCAATGACAGGTTCCAATAGTTCAAGTTCAACTCCGTTGTAATACGCCAGTCCCATCTTTCCGGAAATCTTCCGGTGTTCGCCCCTTTCATTCCAGAACACCGGAGAGCCGGTGGCGATAAAAAAAGGACCGATTCCCTGGTCTTCCAATTTTTTGGCAGCTTTTTCCACGTCCGGGACCACCAGGCCAAGCTGATAAACGTTGGGTAAGTTAAGGTCGCTTATGAACTTTCCTGCAAAGGTGTTGATCGCCTGTGAAAAGTCGTGGGCTTTTAATAAATCTTCAAAAAGGATCATTTTGGCCGCCTCCTTCTATGGATTAACATGATCTGTTATTTTTTATACAAGGAATCTTTATGAGAGATTATACAGATCGATGAACAAAATCAAACAATAAAAAAGTAAGTTATCCACCTGATGGTAACACTGTTTTTGTTTGGTCGGTTTTTAATCCCTTCAAACATGGTCACGGCGCGCCGTGCCCCTGTGTAAGATTTTTTTCTCTTTGACAAGTGCTTTAGTAATTTATATGGTATCACTATGTCGCATAATTCGCATCGGTCAGGATACTCGGAGCTGGTCGACCGCCTGAATTGTTTTCCCCAGGGTGCTCCTCCATCCGCTTCGCTCTACAAGATTCTTAAAATTCTTCTCAGTGAACGGGAAGCTACGCTGATCTCCGTGCTTCCCATCAGACCGTTCACTGCAAACCAGGCCGCCAGGGCATGGAAAATGAAACCCCTACAGGCTCATAAGGTTTTGGATAGCTTGGCTGGACGGGCCATGCTGGTGGACATAGAATGTAACGGTCAAACCACCTATGTACTTCCGCCTCCCATGGCCGGCTTTTTTGAATTTTCCCTGATGCGGACCCGAGGTGATATTGATCAGCATGCTTTGGCCGAACTTTTTTACCAATACATCAATGTGGAGCAGGAATTTGTTCTCAGCCTGTTTGCCCATGGCGAAACCCAACTTGGCCGGGTTTTTGTCCAGGAGCCCATGCTCCCTGAGGATAACGGCGTGCATGTGCTTGACTATGAACGAGCCAGCGAGGTGATTCTCACGGCATCACACCGGGGAATCAGCATATGCTACTGCCGTCACAAAATGCAGCATGTGGGTCGGAATTGTGATGCCCCCATGGATATCTGCATGACATTCAATACCTCGGCCGGGTCATTGATCAAGCATGGGCATGCCCGGCAAGTGGATACGGTCGAGTGTCTTGATCTGTTGCAGCAGGCCTATGAACGAGGATTGGTACAGTTCGGAGAAAATGTTCGCCAGAATGTGAACTTTATCTGCAATTGCTGTGCATGCTGTTGCGAGGCCATGATTGCTGCCAGAAAATTCGGCTTGCTGCATCCGGTCCATACCTCAAATTTCATTCCGTCTCTGGATGATTCCCGGTGCAACGGATGCGGTAAATGTGTGACCGCCTGTCCGGTGGAAGCCCTTGTCCTTATCTCGGCCAATGATCCCCATAAACCAAAACGGAAAATAGCCCGCATTAACGAACATATTTGCCTGGGTTGCGGCGTGTGCGTCCGTGCCTGCCCGGACACGGCCATTGCCCTTCAATCACGTAAAAAGCGTGTGATTACGCCTCTCAATTCAGTGCATAAATCAGTGATGATGGCCATTGAGCGCGACACACTCCAGCACATGATTTTTGATCATCGCGTGCTTTGGAATCATCGAGCACTTGCAGCCGTCCTGGGAGTTATTTTTCGCCTGCCCCCCATTAAAAAAATTATGGCCAGCAACCAGATGAAATCACGCTATGTGGAGTATCTGCTGACAAAAATCAGGCTGTAGTTGTTGGGAATATTGGATTTATATTTGGTAAATTAGCGCGATCTTTAACCGTGGCCAATAACGTCAAAAATCTCAGAGATGCTCGATAATAAATGGGGTTGGCCGTTATGATTCAGCCAATTTTTTCAATGTTTCGATAAAAGGGACCATCTTGTCGTCTTTGATGGCATCAAGGATGATTTTTTTTTCATGGTCCAGATAGTCTTCGATGGCCCGTGAACCCTTATCAACATCTTTTTCATACAGGGATTCCAGAACCAATTTGAAATAACGGAAATTGTCATCCAGGGACTCGGGCTTCAGGGCAATGGCAATGAATTGAAGGCGTTTCAGGTAAGGCGTAATGCTTTTAACGACCTGCTCCAGAGGAAGGTTTGCTGCGGCTACGGTGCCGATTTTAACGCATTTCAGAATGATTTCATAAAACTTTATTTTGTCCCCTTTTTCAGCATACTCTTTCAGTTCATAGTAGTAAGAGGACATGGCTTTGAGTTGCTCGTTGGTATAGTTTTCGATGCAGCGGCGGACCACATGGCACAGGACAAGGGTAAACATGTCGAAATAGGCTTCAATGTTTTGTTTCGTGACAGCTGTCACATGGGCACCGCACCGTGGAATAAGCTCAACCAAACCTGTCTGCTCCAGAATTCTGAATGCTTCTCTGACAGGTGAACGGCTGACTCCCAGTTCCTTCGCGAGTTTTTGTTCGAGTATCCGTTCACCCGGAATAATTTCAAGATTTACAATCCGGTCCTCTAAATAATCCGCGATTTGATCTGAAAGGTTTTTTGATGCACTGAATTTCATACTTGATCCTTAAACATCTCTAACTCTGAATCAACACGTTTTCGACCGAATGCTTCCATGGGAAGCAATGTCGCATAATTACTATCACAATGTGTAGTGAACCGAAATACCTTTGTGAAAGAACCGTTATAACTCGTTTCGTGTTTTCATGGTTCGTCCTTTTAAAAAGATATTGACATCCCTTGGTATTGTCGACAATATACAATTAAATACATGGGAGATATCATTACAAACAAAAAAATATTCCCAACGTTCATATGCCTCCATAGGAGGAGCTTGTCATGGGCAGTGCTATGATTAAGAATATGGATCCGCAGCCCAACCGTGCTTCGGGTGAAACGTTTATTGTTCAGGAGAATTAATTATATGCCCCTTCATCTCCTCATTGAAGAGATCCGGACGTTTTTGCAGTCCAAAAAAAATAAGGGACTGTGCCGGGAGTTCCAGGCACAGAACCCGGTTGACTGGCCTTTGGCCGGTCCCAGGGACATTGTACTCTTGCCGGATCTGGCCGTTGAACTGGGGCATCCTGATGATGCGTCGCTTTCCTTTCTTGTGTGGACAAACGAAACGAATAAAGTGATAAGTGACCGGATCACTCTGATCGGACCGGATGTGGGTGAGGGACATCAGCCCCGTCTTCCCTTTGGGAAAGTGGTGCTGGTGAAAACAGACCCCTGCGACGAAGAATTTATTTATGACCGATACCGGGACATGGATCTGACACGGTTTGATCTGTCCCTGAAAGGATATATGCTTCGAGCCACATCCCAGTACATGAGGGAATGGAGCCGAATCAGCCGGGAGGCGGTACAGAACGGTTTTTCTCTATCCATCCTTGGGTCAGCCCTGATCAAGGCATTGAAAGAGCTGCCCTATGTCCAGGAGGCAGAAGTCATTTTTATCACCCGGTCAAACGAGGATGTGAATGCCCTGAATGAACAAGGACACAAGGCGAACCGTCTGATCCTCGCCATGAACAAAATGATCCGGGAAATGGAGGAAGACTGCGGAAGCTGCGAGTTTCAGGATGTATGCAGTGATGCCTCGGAAATGCAGGCATTGAAGAAAACCCTGAATGAGAAGCGAAACCGGGAAAGGAAACAAGACCATTGAAAAAAAAACCCATCATCATCGCCCTGTGTGGCAAAGGCGGCGTGGGCAAAACCAGTCTGAGCGCCCTGATCACCCGGATGCTTTGTCAGGATGGATCCCGGCGTGTTCTTGCCATCGACGCCGACCCCGCTGTGGGCCTGTCCTATCCCCTGGGCATTCATGTCCGAA
Source organism: Pseudomonadota bacterium (assembly GCA_018818835.1). Lineage (GTDB taxonomy): Bacteria > Desulfobacterota > Desulfobacteria > Desulfobacterales > Desulfolunaceae > JAHIRD01. The sequence goes on along the minus strand of JAHIRD010000165.1, from coordinate 44,206 downwards.
AAACCGTGGATCATATCCGCAATGATTTGATCAAAACCCTTGGAAACGGAGAAAAAATTGATAAAAGCGACCTGCTCAGACAGCTTGATTACGAGATGTTTTCAGCCCTTGAAGAAAAAGAGAATCTGGCTTTTCTCGCCATTGGACGTCCCGAAGGTGATGGGTGTTACTGTCAGGTCAATCATCTTTTAAGAGACCTTATTAAGGAAATTGCCGGGCAATTCGATGTGGTGGTGATCGACGGTGAAGCTGGGCTTGAGCAAATCAACCGACGGGTTATGGATATGGTCACCCATCTTCTAATTGTGACCGATGCCTCCCTCAAAGGACGGAACGTTGCTGAAAGCATCTACGAGTTGTCGGAAAATCTGGGTGCGTTTGAAAAAGCCGGGGTTATTTTCAACAAGATCAGAATTGACCGGGAAGAAGAGACCATCCTGACAAAAAATTCCCTGCCTCTGGTGCACCTCATGGGTGAAAACCAGGCCATCCGTGATTTTGATCTGGAAGGACGAAGCTTTTTCGAGCTGCCCGAAGACAAGGACTTTATTCGCCTTGAACAGGCTGTGTCCCGTTTCATCAACGCTGGGGTGATTTAATCACCCCAGCGTTTTGTATTCAGACGTGTTCCAGTGCGAGCAGAGCCGCACCCAGAGCGCCGTTCAATTGGGGGTCGATTTTTTCAAGGGCTTTGACCGGTAGGCCCAGGCCCTTGGACAGGGCCTGGAACACACCCCTGTTTTTGGCCACACCACCCGTCATGACAATGTCCTGCTCCACACCGATGCTTTTGGCCAGAGAGGCCACGCGATTGGCAATGGCGTGATGCAGGCCGTTGATAATGTCCTGGGGTTTTTTTCTGTCGTTGATCAGGGAGACCACTTCGGTTTCTGCAAAAATCACGCATTGATTGGATATGGAGATTTGTTCCGTGGACAATTCGGCCAGATCCCCCATGTCTTCCAGGTTGACACCCATGGCATCGGCCATGATTTCCAGAAAGCGGCCTGTTCCCGAGGCACATTTGTCATTGTATATATAGCGGCTGATGTTCCCTTTTTCATCAATCTTTATGGCTTTTGCATCCTGGCCTCCGATATCGATGACCATGCGGACCGAAGGCATACACCACCAGGCTCCTTTGGCATGGCAGGAAATTTCCGATTCACTCTTGTTTACAAAGGAGATCCGCTCTTTCCCGTAACCGGTTCCTACGGCGAAACGGATGTCTGTCCGGGCAAGTCCGGCCCGTTCCAGGGCTTTATCGAGCACCTTGTCCGCCGATTCTTCCGGTTTGGTCCCGGCACGGATCACGGCGGTCGCGATGATTTCATTGTCATTTAATATCACTGCTTTTGCGGTCAACGATCCCACATCACATCCTGCCACGATCATTTTGAGCCTCCATTGTTTATTTTTGACTGGGAAATCAGGGCTGCGCCAAGGGCTCCGGCGATCTGGGGGTCGGCTTTCCTGACCCGTCTGATCCGAACGCCCAGGACTTTTTCCAGGGTGGATACCACGCCTTTGTTTTTGGCCACACCACCGGTCATGCACACATCGTTTTCTATCTTCACGGTATTGGCCAGCATGGCCACGCGTTTGGCCATGGCTGCATTGATTCCGGCTCCGATGTCTTCCACTGAATATCCGGAATTGATGTATTTAATGATATCGGCCTGGGCCCAGACCGTGCACATGGAGGCAAAGGTGATGGGCGTTTCCGTTTTTTCGGTCATATCGCCCAGTTCATCAAGACCGATATCCAGCACCTTGGCCATCACTTCCAGAAATCGCCCGGTGCCTGAGGCGCATTTGTCGTTGGTGATGAATTTTTCCACCACCCCGTCCTTGTCGATGCGGATGGCCTTGCAATCCTGACCTCCGATATCAATGATGGTCCGGGCCGATGGCACAAGCCATTTCGCCCCCATGCCATGACAGGCGATTTCTGATTTCGTTTCATTGATAAAAGAAATCCTGTCCCGGCCATAACCGGTTCCCACACAGTATTGAATGGAATCCAGAGTGCATCCCGCTTTTTCCAATGCCGTTTGCATGGCAGAATTTGCAGATTCCTCGGGGTCTGATTTTGATTTGATGATACTCCATCCCAGGATTTTATTGTTTTCCATAATAACGGCTTTCGATGTTAACGATCCCACATCACATCCAGCAACACGACTCATAGCAGCCCCCTTACATTAAAAAATTCATCCAATCGTTCCACGGTGGCTTCCCAGGATTCCACCCGATCATCAAAGGCGTCGGAATTCATGATATGGGTGGGGTAACCGTGTTTTTCCAGATCCATGGCATAGGGTTTCACCATTCCCCAGGTGTTACGGCAACCGGGGGTTCCGTTGTAAATCACACAATCCACCTTGAACATTTTTACCAGAGACAGGGTCTCATCCAACCACATGCCGGGCTTGTCATACTGACCCCGGATGCTTCTGACCATGGGCATCCGGGCGTTCATCTGGGCGATGCTGTTTAAAATTGCCTCCATGGACGAGGTGTCAATGGCATAGGCCGAGCCTTCCAGGCCATCCAGGTAACAGGACCCGGCGGTAAAGGTCCGTGATAAAATCCCTCCCATGTGGGCAATGCCGTGATCATCGAGCCAGTCATAAAATTTCAGATTCATGGAGTAATGATCGATGTAACACAGGAAGGCCCTGATTTTTTCCTTGCCTGATCGGAGGCCCGATAAGCCTTTTTTCGCTTTCTCACCTGCCGCCTGTAGCATTTCTGTGAGGAGGCGTGTGTATTTGTGATCTCCGGCAAACATGAAGCGTCCCCCATAGATCATCAGATTGTAGATCACGGGAAGGGGTGTGGGCACCAGCCGGTGAAGCTCTTCCAGATCAGCCACAAGCTGGTCCTGGATTTTGATTTCTTCAAGAATCTCTTTCAACTGATCCATATCCAGTTTTCGCCCGGTCTGTTGCTCAAGAAACTCGATCATGGCACGATAATCGGCAATGTGGTATTTTTCCGTGCGATCATCGCTCAGGGTCTGGGGATAATTCAACTGGTAAAAGGGTTTATCCAGATAGGATGCTGCAAAGGCAAAGGAATTGGCATTGGTGTCGCAAACACCGGGTGTATCGCAAACCACAAAATCAATCTCCGATCCCAGTCCTGCCAGATAAGCACCCATGGCGCCCCTCTGGGCGGAACAGGCTGTTTCCGTCAACCCCTGTTCAACGCAATAGTCCAGATAATCCGCCGTTCCCCGTTTCCACATCAAGGCACCGAGGGTGGAAAGAATCTCCAGGGTGACCGGAACCACCCCAATGGAATATAAAATCGCCGGGGAAAAACAAAAGGTGGTCATTCCCACTTTTTTTCCCTGATCATGGGCCGTGACGATGTTATTCATATAATCGCTGAACAGCTTGAGAAAGGAGATTCCCGGTTTGCCTTCCTGGACAAAGGGATCAAGAATTCCTCGGAAATAGGGAATGTATTCACAAAGCCGCTGGTATTCCTTCAAGGAGCCGTCGGCTGTTTTTGAGGCAGCCATCATGATGCTGCACATCATCCAGTCAAAATTGTATTCTTTTATTTCAGGTCTCATAAGGTCTCCGTTAATAGGTTTTTTGATTTGAAAATCAGGTTACTTATAAAGCCTCTCAAAAAACGCATCAATACGCATTTTGAGCCGCCCGGTTTCCACAAGAGGGCCGTATTCCCTCTCGATTCTCAGGCAGGGAATCCCCTCTTTTTCAAGGTCCCGTTCGAAAAGACCGTTTTCAGAACCGTGCAGATCACAGAACCGGACATTCTGCATGATCACCCCGTCGATGTGGGTCCTGTCAATAATCTGCTTTAACGAAGCCAGTCGCTCCTTGTATTTCCCGTACATTCTCGGGCATTTGGATTCTCCCAGATAGGCATGGGCAAGGGCGGACACCGCATCATCGTTTTCGCTAATTTCTGCCCCTTCATAACGCACACCGAAACAGAGATTTTCCGCCACCACCACCGCCTCGTTTTCTTTTTCAACAAGCTGTATCAGGCTGATATCGTCACTGATGCTGCCGATCACCATGATCCGTTTTCTTTTGTCATTTTTAGCGGCTTTCTTTTGTTTTAATTCTTTGACCAGGTTTTCCAGCAGGACCGTAAACTCATTTCTGTGCATGACAGTTCCGGCCATGGTCACGGCATAGGCATCGGTTCCCGAGATCACGATATCGGTTTTGGCCCTCATATCTTCCAGTTCCTGCAACAATTTACGGCCCCTGTTGAATTCACGGATTGATGATTGAAGTTTTTCCGGGGTGATGCTGACGTTGAACTGGTTTTCCAGGGCTGAAATCATATGGTTGATTTCTTCCATGAACCATTGTATACCGTGTTCCGTTGTTTTATGGGGCACATCAAAATAATAGAAAAAATCAGGCACAATTCCGGGGTGGGTGTCACCGGCTTTTCTCCAGCACTCGTCCAGGCGGCGCATGCTGTCACAGCCCGGTGTGATAATCACACCGTCCATGAATGTGTATTTCCCTTTACCTGCAAGTTGGAGAATGCATTTGGGAAAGGTGCAGATGTAAGGTCCAAAATAGGCGTCGGCGATTTCCATACTTTCGGTTTCAATTCCCCGCAGCCGAACCGGAAGGATATCCGCTGCATGAAATATTTCCGATGGCACATATGAACACGTGTATCCCACGATTTTCCCGCCACGTTCTTTCCATGACCTGATTGGCTGGCTGTCGATTTTTGAGGCCGCTTCGTAAAATGCATCCATCATGAGATCACCTCCTCGGTCATTAGAAGCGATCGAAGCATCTGGCGGGCTTCTTCAGCTTCGGTTTCATGCTCGTCATCCCTGGGTGCAAGAGCCCTGCACAAGCCTTTTACCAGTTTGGGAGCCAGAATTCGTCCAAGGGGCAGCAGGGGCTCTGCTAAATCGTCCGATAGCCAGTTCAGGTTGTCCTGGACCTCGAAAAGATCGATGGATTCGATAAACTGAGATGCAATATCAGCAATGATTGCGGGCTTCAGTGAGCGGACCTTATTGAGGAGAAGACAAAACAGATTGATCACTTCGGCGGCGTCCTGGGTATCGATATTTTTAAGGCTGTTTTCAACGGCATCAGCGACCTTTTCATCGGGCAGCTGGTCCACTGAGGACAGTCGATGGGTCAAGGACCGCAGTGTGGAATTTTTAACCGTTGCATAGCGGATCATGCGCCGTTCCAGGCGTTCAGGGTTCTCTTTCAGGACCGCGTAGAACACCTTGCTGATAATTTCCTGCTCTTCGGCAATGGCCACCTTCGCCTTCCATAGAGTGTCACCGTCCAGAACACTCAGAACATCCCCAAGAAATTTAGACAGATCCATGGGGAGCTGCGTCGTTCCCGGATCTGCGATAAGTGCGCTTCCTGCATGGAGTTTACGGATAATTTCAGCGCCTTCATTGATCAGCTTGCCCACGGATTTTCCATCCACGGTTCTGAACACCGAAAACGCCACATCCGTGAGGAGGTCAGGTGATATCTTGTTCAACATGGCTATGAATTCGGCGGATGAATCTGCCAGAGTATTCACGGCATCAGCAATGAAACTGAGAAACAGGACCAGTTTTGACGGGTATTTATAGAGGGTATCCACGAGCATGCTCACAATTCCCTGTATATCGTCCCTGGAATGATCCAGAAAGTCCCTGATTTCCCCCACATCCAGGGCTTCGAGCCATGACACCAGTGCCGGGCCACATTTTTCCTTCAAATAATTCGGATTGGTCTGGTAACCCTGATTGACCGTTTTTAACAGAAGGGTCAGCGATTCACCAAGTCTGCTGCTGCTGAGTCCCTTCAAAATTTTTGAAAAAAATACCTCTCTGTCCTCATCTGACACGGATTCAAAATTTCGGCTCACTGCGTTGAATGCGTCGACAATCTCGCCCATGGCTTCTGGCAGAAACCGGGTGAGCATGGACATGAACTCCGGGTCTTCCAGAAGGGAATTCAGAGTGATGTCCGGGCTTCCATTTGTTGACCCCAACAGCATCTTTTTAATAAATACGTCTGTCTGACCGGCAATTTTCTTTTTTATTCGGCTCGACCCTGCCCAGGCGTAGATGATTTCGGGCACGAGATCAGCCATCATGAGTCTCGTTTCTCGAGTCTTCATAATACCGGTAATCAAAGCAGACAGATGATGATCACTCCTGTCCGCCTGTTTCCGCAGTTTATCGTTTTTCTGCAAGGACTCCATTGATCTGCCACCTCCCGTTGATAAATTTATGCAAGAATATCCGTCATTCCTTTGGGCCTAAGATATTTCAACCAACGTTTTACTTATGTATTGTCGATTGTCGACAATTGATAATGCAATATTCCATACTATGTGGACCCTGTCAATGTTATTTAAACAGGTGTAAGAGTTTTGGAAAAATCGTCTGACGTTTAGTGACAGTCATAAGATTATTTATCGAATAACACACTTGATTTATGAACGTTTTGTTCGGCAAATTTTAATATTGTGGTGACAACTGAATCCCATCACAAGGACGATACCTGCCGGTATCCTTCAAGATCAAGGAGACGTTTTTTCATATCCAGGCCAGCTGCATAACCTCTGAGTTCGCCGTTTTTTCCGATGACACGGTGGCAGGGGATGAGAATCTGGATGGGGTTCTGGCCGATGGCGTTACCCACAGCCCGGACCGCTTGGGGTTTGCCCATGGCAGATGCGATGTCGTGATAAGAAACTGTTTTTCCGTATGGGATGGTCAATAAATGATTCCAGATTGCAATTTGAAAGGGTGTCCCTTGAGGGTGGAGGGGGATGTCAAGAATAGGTCGTTTGCCTGCGAGATAGGATATCAGCCATTTTTTTGAAAGGGTAAGGGCAGATGGGTTTCTCTGCCAGGTGGATAGAATCGGTCTTGGTTTGGGGCCCTGCTGATAATCAAGGATACAAAGCTTGCCATGGTCAGATGCCAGAAGAAAAGGGCCCCAAATACTATCCAGAATGTCATAGTCCATGTGTGTTTCCTTTATGCTGCGTTCACGATGACTGAAATCATAACCGGTGTCAGAGAAATGATGCAAGTAAAATCAGGATTGCATATAAATAAGGCGTTTTTCTATATCATATGGGCTCAATGTATTTTCTGCTAAGCGATTGTTTTGGGAAATACATTATCAAAGACACAGTCGGTCTCGTGATTGATGTGGCCATGCATATTCTTAAACTCCCGGATCAGTGTCTGTGCAAGATCTGTAAGTTGGGAACCACCCCCTGACACCCCGCCCGTAGTTCGGTGAAGTAGAGGGGCACCCAATCCTTGTTCCGTGGCCTTGATCTTTCCCCAGAGAGCCCGGTAGCTCATGTTCAGTTCTTTGGCAGCGGCATTGAGGGAACCGCAGCGATCTATGGCTGCAAGGATACGGAGCCGTCCCAGTCCAAAGATGACAAGACCTTTGTCGTCTTCGATCCAGATTTTTGAGCGGATATGGAAGGGCTTTTTGCTATTTGACATAAGTGAAGTCCCTTTAACAACGAATATCCCATGAATCCCCTTAACCTGTCAGGCATGGTTTGGGGACAGGGTTAAGGCCCATGACCAGCTCCGGTCCTATGGCCGGAGCTATTCATGGCACGTGTTCCAATAACGATGGATCAGGGTTTGAGCATGCGGGGTAATACCCTCAATAATTTCAAGCCCCCCATGATGCGGGAGCCGAGTTTTGAACCGTAGAAAAACTGGACAGCACCCTTTAGACCTTCGTAGACAGGCAGACTGAAGGGATGCCACCAGAGGTTTTTCCGTGCGGGCGGGGTGTAGTAGTCATGGACAAGGACTTGGGGATAGGTCATTTCAGCAAAACCAATATCGCCATGGGTTCGGCCGCCGCCTGTTTCCTTGGGGCCTCCCCAGGGTGTTTCTGCCAGTGCGTGACTCATCAAATGGTCGTTGATGGTGGCAACGCCAGTCTTTATTTGTCGGGCAAGACCTTCTGCGTTTTTTCTGTTTTTGGACCAAACTGAGCAGGTGAGACCCAATGTGGAATCATTGGCCAGTTCAACGGCCTCGTCCATGGTTTTGACTTTCATGACTCCCATCACCGGGCCAAAGGTTTCGTCGCTCATGACCAGCATGGTGTGGTCGACCTGGGTGAGGACCATGGGGGCAACAAAATAGGGGCTGTCTGTATTTTTGGGGCCTTTGGCCTGGGCATAAATCACAGCGCCTTTGGCAAGGGCGTCATCCACATGGTGTTTGACGGTATCCACCTGTCTCAGTGTGGTCATACACCCGATGTCCATGGAAAAATCCGTGTCATAGCCCACACGCAGGGCTTCGGTTTTCTGCTTGAGAATGGAAAGAAAGCTTTGGTAGACAGTTTCATGTACGTAAATTCTTTCAACCCCACCACAGGATTGCCCGGCATTCTGGAAACCGGCCCAGATAGCCCCTGATGCGGCACGGTACAGATCAGCATCTTCGCAGACCAGCATGGCATCATTGCCACCCAGTTCCAGGCAGACCGGGGTCAGGGTTTTGGTGGCCAATTGGGATAATTGCTTTCCCACACCCACAGAACCGGTAAAGAACAGCTTGTCGACATGATTATCAAGCAGGGTTTTGGATGCCTGGGAGCCCCTCATGTTGATATAGGTAAAGACCCCCCTTGGAAGACCTGCGGTCTGGATGCATTCGTTAAGGGCAAGACCGGCCAACTGGGTTTCTGTTGCGGCCTTGAGAATCACGCAGTTACCGGCCAGAAGCCCCATGATGACTTCCGAAAAGGGAATGGAAAAGGGATAATTCCAGGGTGATATAATTCCAATGACCCCATGGGGAACACGGATGATTTTGCTTCGCTTGTTGATGAGAAGAAGGCTGCCGGGACCAAGGGTCCGGTCCTTGAGGAACGATTTAGCCTTTTTGCAATAGTAGGACAAGGCCGCAATGCCCGGGAAAATTTCTGATGCAAGGGCATCAATGCGGGTCTTCCCATTATCCCTGGCCACGGTTTCAGCAAGCTGGTCCATGTGATCCACCATATAAGGCTGTATCTTTGAAATCATTTTTGCCCGTTCTTTGACGGACAAGGCCTGCCACTCTGGTTGGGCTTCCCGAGCCTGGGCAATAAGACCAGCAACTTCTTCGGGGCTGTGTATCATAGAGTGTCCGATCACCTCGCCGTTACCGGGATTTAAACATTCTGTCTTTTCTGCATGTGGCATTACGCCTGTCTGATACATGGGGGCTCCCTTTCGATTGAAGTTGAATACCTGTGGCCCCATGGACACAACCGTTCTGGTGAAAAGAGTTTTGGGGCCATGGTGAATGGATTCATCCACCAGTGAAACCAACATGACTTAAGGCCTTCAGGGGCTACCTGATGTGGCGTGAGTCTTGTTAATCCGGGTATATAAGTATGAATTGCATAAGGCTCAAGGTGGAAATTCTTCTCGGTCCCTGGATAACAGCTACTATATTCCATTCGTTGTGTCAATATTGACATAACGTAAAAAACAGGAAAAATGATATTATTTTTCAAAAGCAAAAAGCAGGCGTGGAACGCTCGGGGGGGAGCGTTTCAAAAGCGTCATTGTTGAAAAAGGAGATAGACTGATTCATTGCCTGGCCTACATCGACATGAATGCGATTCGGGCAGGAATCGTGAAACGGCCCGAGGACTACCGCTGGTGTTCTCTGGGCTACCACGAAAAACAGAAAAACAGGGGACATGCCAAAAAAAAACAGGGGACATGCCAAAAAATAGAAAATAGGAGAAATACCAATAATACACTTCCCAAACAATGTTCCCTCTGCTATGTTGCTTTTGCAAATAAGACAACGACCCCATTTTCACTATTTATGGAGGTAACCTATGCCACGAACAACACGAATGGTTATTCGGGATGAAAAGAGTGTTTATCATGTGATCTCACGTACGGCTCTGGATGGTTTCCCTTTCGGGGCGGTGGAAAAAGAAAAATTTGTAACAATCCTCAAGCATTTTGCAGGCATCTATTTTACGGAAATCCTCGGTTATGCAGTTCTAAGCAATCACGTTCACATCCTCGTTAAGATGCTTCCAGAGCGAAATTTTTCCGATGATGAGATCGAAAAGAGATACAAGGCGTATTATGGGGATGATTTAATGTTTCCTGTGGGCCGCATCGACCATTTCAGAAGGAAGTGGGCCAGTCTTTCGGAATTCGTAAAAGAGGTCAAACAGACGTTTTCACGATATTATAACAAGGCAAAGGGCAGGCGTGGAACGCTCTGGGGTGAGCGTTTCAAGAGTGTCATTGTTGAAAAAGGAGATACCCTGATCCATTGTCTGGCCTACATCGACCTGAATGCAGTTCGGGCGGGAATCGTGAAACGGCCCGAGGAATACCGCTGGTGTTCTCTGGGCTACCACAGTCAGAACCGAAATAAAGACGGCTTTCTTTCAACGGATTTCGGGATTGTGGAGTTTAGCGATGCCGATGAAAAAGAACGGTTCCGTCGATACCGTCGATATGTTTATGAAGCTGGAGCCCTTGTCCGGTCTGACGGTAAAAGCAGCTGGGTCATTGGAAAAGACATTGTAAATATTGAGAGTGAAAAGAATTTCGAAATCACACGATCCGATAGGTTCATGAACAGGACCAGGTATTTTACCGATTCCGGTATAATTGGAACTCAGGCTTTTGTGGCAGAGAATTATCAGCGATTCAAACACATGTTCCAGTCCAGACATGAAAAGACACCAAGGCCGATAAAGGGTCTGGACGGCCTGTATTCCTTGAAACGGCTTTCACATTAGCCGGTACATTTCAGAATTTCTTCTTGATCTTCCTCTTTGTATTATCTTTAAAGAAGAACCGCAGAACTGTTTTTTCTTTTCATGGAAATGAGTTAAATATTTTTTCATGGAAGGATTCATATTGATTAATTTCCTTATTTTCATCAATACATCTGAGGGTGGGGCAGGATTATTCTTCAATAGGATATTTTGAGTTTGTTTTTCGGATCTTTTGATTGCTTCTTACATTATTTGCATGTCCCCTATTAACACTCTCAGTGAGTCATGTGAACAGGTGTTTTCGATAAAATACGATATGTTTAATTTCTGACTGAACGGCCATCGTTTTCCGGTAAGGGAATCCCCAGTTTCTTCATTTTTCTGTACAGGGTGCTTTTGTTTATTCCCAGGGCTTTTGCTGCGGCATTTCGGTTAAACCGGTGGTCTTTGAGGGTGGTGATAAGGAGATTTTTTTCAGCGTCTTTGACCGGGTTGTTGGTGGGTGTTTCCTTGATGTGTTGCGTGGATTCGGAAAAGGCTCCGGGAAGATGGCGGGCTTGGATTTCACCTTCGGAGCAGAGGATAAAAGCATGTTCGATGATGTTCTCCAGTTCCCTGATATTGCCGGGGTAATCATGGGCCATCAGTATTTCAAGAACGTGCTGCGACAGTCCGTTTACAGATTTTCCCCTGATCCGGTTCATCTTCAGGATAAAGCGGTCCACCAGAAGGGGAATATCCTCCATGCGTTCGCGTAAAGGCGGTAGAAACAAACGGACCACGTTAATGCGGTAGTAAAGATCCCTCCTGAATTCGCCGTTTTCAACCATGTCAACAAGATCCCTGTTGGTGGCTGCAATGATTCGCGTATCGGATTTTTCTTTTTTTAGACCACCCAATGGCATATATTCCTGTTCTTCCAGGACCCGTAACAGTTTAACCTGAAAGGCAGGGCTGGTATCTCCGATTTCATCCAGGAAGATGGTGCCGCCCTGGGCCAGTGCAAAATGACCGGGTTTATCTTTTTCTGCATGGGTAAAGGCCCCTTTTTTATAGCCGAAAAGCTCGGATTCCAGTAGGGTATCGGGCAATGCCCCGCAGTTGATGGCAAAAAAAGGTTTGTCTTTTCGGGGGCTCAGATTGTGGATGGCCCGGGCCAGGAGTTCTTTGCCTGTTCCTGTTTCACCCTGGATCAAAACAGTGCTGAAGCTTTCCGCTACCTGGGGAAGGATGGCGAAAATCTTGCGGAGTCCCTCGGAACTGCTGACCATGTCACCCACTTGGTAACGGGAGGTAAGCTCCTTTCTGAGTTCCTCCACCAGGCTGTGGTCTCTGAACGTTTCAACTCCCCCAAGAATATTGCCGTTCAGGTCTTTCAGCACCGATGTGGATACCGTGATGGGGATTCTTATTTTATCACGGTTAATGATGTATGTGGCGGTGCTGATAAAGGATTTGCCTTCCTTCATGGTTTTTTTAAGGGCGCAATCCCTTTCGCACATGTTGGATCGAAACACTTCCCAGCAGTAACGGCCAATGGCCTCGTCTCTCAAAATACCCGTGATGTCTTCGGCCGCACGGTTGAAACTCATGATGCGCCATTCATGATCAACAGTAAACACTCCGTCGGATATGCTTTCCAGGATGGTCTCGGTTTCCGTTTCCAGGTGGCGATTGGCTTTTTTTTTCGATGACATCAGAATTTACCCGTTTTTCTTTTTAAAAAAGTACGTTTCTCTTTCAAGCACATTCCCTGGGTTTTGGAAATGCTTTTTTAAAAGGTATTTCACGCATCACGAATGCGAACTGAGAAATAATATAATACTATTTTTTTGTTTTACACGCTTCTTTTTTATGTTTTTTTCTTTGACCTGGATAAAGGACAATGCTTTATTATGTCTCTTATCTCTTACATGTATAAATTAAAAGGAGACCCTTACGATGGCCCAGTTTAAAAATCTCATGGATGTATTCAAGCTCCTGGACAAATCCAACTGCCGGAAGTGCAACAAGCAGACGTGCATGGCCTTTGCCGCCGAAGTGTTTACAGGAAAGTTGAGTCTTAGCGATTGCCCGAACCTTTCCGAGGAGATCCTTGAGGCATACGGATCAGGCACTTCGGCTTACAAAAAAAGGGATGAGGAATTTCTTGCTGCCCTGGAAAGCATGAAACAGAGCATTGCAGACTTGGACTTTGAACAATCCGCGGGTCGGGTAGGGGGGACCTTTGCCCAGGGTCGTCTGACCATCCGCTGCCTGGGCAAGGAAGTGAGCCTGGATAAAACAGGGCGAATGATCACCGATATCCACGTGAACCATTGGATTGCCATCCCATTGTACAATTATATCCTTCATGCAAAGGACACGCCCCTTTCCGGGACCTGGGTGCCACTCAGGGAGCTTCCGGGCGGGAAAGACTGGTTCCGTCTTTTTGGCCAGCGGTGTGAAAAACCCATGAAAAAGGTCGCCGACACCTATACGGATCTTTTTGAAGATTTGGTGCATCTGTTCAACGGGAAAAAAGTCGAGAACCACTATGAATCGGATATTTCCCTGGTGCTTTCGCCCTTTCCCCATCTGCCTATCCTGATCTGCTACTGGAAGCCCGATGATGACATGGAGTCTGATCTCAACCTGTTTTTTGATGCAAAGGCAGAAGACAAACTGGCCATTCAGTCCATCTACACCCTGTGCGCAGGCCTGGTGGTTATGTTTGAAAAAATTGCCCTGAGGCATGGATGAGACTGTTCAATGGGTTCACAGGGTTTTTATAACGGGTAATCGTTTTATTTCAAGCGTCTCTTTCGAATTTACTCACATGCAATGAACCCGTGAACGTATCCTATTATTCGGCTCTTGGTTTCTTCCAGCCACCGGAGGGTGTGCCCTATTATTTATCGATCAGTCGCGTTTTTGCAACGGTTGACGCCGGTGTAGTGTTGCAAAAATGAAACGATAGCCCCATTTCTCACCAGGCCCATGGCGGCCATTAATTTCATAACAATCTAAAATTAAAGCAATTAATTTGTAAACATGTCTTGCCCATAGGTGATGGCACAGGCCTTGCTCTTATACGTGGGCAGCCAGGGTGCTCGGGAGGCCGGATGCCTGGATAAGGAAACCATGGAAAGATGCCGGCGGAGGTATCTGAACCAAGACCGGAAATGAACAACCATGATGAATGTCGCGTTTACCATCTGGGGAGGCCGGATTTCACCGGTATTTGATGCCGCCCATGACCTTATGATTGTTATGATTGAAGGTCATGGGGTCAAGGGAAAACATTATTTTACCTTTGACCCGGATCGTGTGGCTGCGTTGATCAGCATGCTTGAGCATGACCGGGTGGATGTCCTTATCTGTGGCGCCATATCCGAGGCCCCGGCAAGGATGATTACGGAAAGTGGTATTCAATTGATTCCATTTATTTCGGGTAATGTGGAGCGGATTCTGGATGCCTTTGTCAAGGGAGATCCCCTTTCGCCTGTTTTTTTGATGCCGGGCTGTGACCGAAAGGGCTCGGCGTGCGGGCAGAAAGGGGCATGCCGACGGTACCGTGGAAGAAAGGCCCCGGTCAGGGGCTTGAATTTGGACACTGGAAACTCCGGGAGACTGGACAGTGACAGTGATATAAAAAAGCATTGACCTTATACCTGATCGTAAATCTTTAGATCATCGATACGGATGGGAAAGGAGGCAGCAATGCCTGGATACGACAAAACAGGTCCCCAGGGACAAGGCCCTATGACAGGGAGAGGATGGGGAAGGTGTTCCCCGCAAAACCCCAGGGGTTTTTATCGACAAAATCAGGGTTTTTCATTTGGTTTTGGGGGAGGAAAACGGCGGAACATGGGTCGGGGCTTTAGCCAACACGTTGCCCAGGATGTTTTCGCCCCGGGGAAATCTGAGCTGGATGATCTGAACTCCAGGATTTCAAGCCTGGGTGAGATGATCACACAGATCAACCGGAAACTTGAGGATATGGGAAAAAAAGAAAAAGTCTGAGGCGTTACCATAACGTGCCTCGCTTTAAGGCCTTTTCAGGTCGGTGGGGTTCGTATGTCATGATATACCTCCAACCCGCGTCGGTATTTGATCGACCTTAGGTCGGTCAAATACCGATTGTCGGTGGGAAACCATGACCCATAGCTATGATAAACATGAAGGACGAAAAACGGTTATGATGAGTTTTTTACTTGTATGTGATGAGTCAGATACCCTGAATGAGTTTGAGCGATGCCTTGAAGGTCTTCCCGATATAAGCTTACAAAAGGTTACATCCGGTCAGGATGCCCTTGATCTTGTCAAAGATAAAGCCAACAAGGTTGATCTGGCTGTGGTTGACCAGATGGTGGGAGGCATGCCCGGTATCCGCTGGGTAGAACAGATGTTGCCCCTGAACCCCATGGTCAATACGGCCTTGGTCAGTTCTCTTTCCGATGAGGATTTTCACGAATACACCGAAGGTCTAGGCGTTCTGATGAGAATTCCCCTGGACCCGGATAAGACTACCGTGACCCGGGTGGTCGAGCGCTTGGTCAAAGTGCTTAGCCTTTATCAAACCCCGGGCGCATAAGGATACGCAAATTATGTTGATCAGTGTTGCAAGCGGCAAAGGTGGGACGGGAAAAACAACGGTGGCGACCAATCTGGCTTATTCCCTGGGCTCCCGGGCTGTCATTCTTGATTGTGATGTGGAAGAACCCAACGCCCATCTTTTTTTACATCCTGATATGGATACAACAGAACAGGTCTGGGCCCAGGTTCCGGAAGTCAATCAGGATGCATGCACCCTGTGCCGGAAATGTGTGGATATATGCCGTTTCAGGGCCCTTGTGGTTGCAGGAAAATCCCTGCTGGTTTTTCCCGAATTATGTCACAGCTGCGGGGGCTGTTTTGAGGTTTGCCCTGAAAACGCATTAAATGAAGGCCGACGTGAGCTGGGTCAGATTGAAACAGGTCATAGCCATGGTCTCGAATGTGTGACGGGCTGTCTGCGTGTGGGAGAGGCGATGAGCCCGCCTCTGATACGGAAGGTCCGGGCCCATGTGCGGCCTGATAAAATTAATATTATCGATGCACCGCCCGGAACATCATGCCCGGTGATCGCAGCCATGAAGGGCACGGATTTTGTTCTTATGGTCACTGAGCCGACCCCATTCGGTCTCCACGATTTGATCCTGGCTGTTGAGGCGGTCAAGGTGCTGGGGCTGCCCCATGGCCTTGTGATCAACAGGTCCGATATGGGGGATGAGAAAGTCAGGGATTACGCCCAAAAAGAAAATATTCCCATTCTGATGGAGATCCCCTATGACCGGGCCATTGCAGAAAGTTATTCAAAGGGGAAACTGATTGCGGAGATGTGGCCGGAATGGACAGACATCTTCCAGGAATTGTTCCAGAAAATACAAAGCTGTCTGGCTTAGCCGGACCCTATGGGTATAAATATGCAGGAAATTAAAGAACTGGTTGTGATCAGCGGGAAAGGGGGGACAGGCAAAACAAGTCTGACTGCAGCCTTCGCCGCCTTGAGCGAAAATAAGGTTTTGTGTGATGCGGATGTGGATGCTGCGGATCTTCATCTGCTCATGGCGCCTGTCATTGAACGTCAATCTGATTTCAAGGGGGGGCATGAAGCGGTCATTCGTCCACAGGCATGCACGGCCTGCGGCCGTTGTCGCGAACTTTGCCGTTTTGATGCCATATCCCAGGATTTTATCATTGATCCCATTTCCTGTGAAGGATGCGGGGTCTGTGTGGATTTCTGCCCGGAGGGGGCCATTGATTTTATCGAAAAGACATGTGGCCAGTGGTATATGTCACGCACCCGTTTCGGGCCCATGGTTCATGCCCGGTTGGGCATTGCCGAAGAGAATTCAGGACGTTTGGTCAGCCTGGTCCGCCAACAGGCCAGGACCTATGCCGAAGAAAACGGTCAGACCTTGATTATTACAGACGGGCCTCCGGGTGTGGGGTGCCCTGTGATCGCATCCTTAAGCGGGGCCACGGCCTTGTGCATCGTGACCGAACCCACAGTGTCCGGTCTTCATGATATGGAGCGGGTCATCCGGCTTGCTGCCCATTTCAATGTCCCGGGCATGGTGATCATTAATAAATCTGATTTAAATTTGGACATGAGTAAGGCCATTGAAGATCTTACACGGGAAAGAAACATGTCCCTTTTGGGAAGGATTCCCTTTGATCCGGTTTTTACAAAAGCCATGATCCAGGCAAAAACCATCGTGGAATACGACAAAGAGTCTGCCCTTTCCCTTGGGGTTCGAGAAATCTGGGATAAAATCATAACCTCGTCTGCCATGACCCCAGGGCGGATGATCAATTTGAAAGAGGCTATCAAGGCATGAGTGGATCAAGAGATATGTTGCTTGTGTCCTTATATATCGAGTCTGTCCGAAGATTGAGGATGGGCAATCGTTTTTTCTATCATCAAACTATTAAGGAGATGTTCAAACATGATAAGCGGAAGAATTGCCGTGCCCTCCATGGAAAACGGAGGGCTCGATGGAATGCGAGCCGGTCATTTCGGACACTGTGATGTGTTTACCCTCATCGATGTAAAAGACGGTGAAATTATCGAAGTCAAAACCATCAATAACATGGAGCATGTTCAGGGGGGCTGCATGGTTCCCGTGAACCTTCTGGCCAGCCACAATGTCAACGCCCTGATCGTGGGCGGCATCGGCATGAGACCTTTGATGGGCTTTCAGCAGGTGGGCATTGATGTGTATCACGATGCCGAGCGGCCGGAAATCCGTCCGGTGGTGGAAGATCTGATTGCCGGAAAACTGTCGGTGATCCGGCAGGATCAGGTCTGCGGCGGAGGGGGCGGGCACTAATTTTCATATGAGGACATGAGGGAGGCAACATCATGAAAATAGCTGTGACATCAAGGGGAAAAGATCTTCAGGCCCAGGTAGATCCCAGGTTCGGCCGGGCTGCATACATCCTTGTGGTGGACACCGAGACCCTGGCCGTTGACGTTCTTGATAATTCGGAAAACGTCAATGCCTTCAAAGGCGCAGGTATTCAGGCCGCCAGTCTGATCAGCGACAAAGGGGCCGAGGCACTCTTGACAGGCCATTGCGGGCCCAATGCCTTCAAAACCTTAGAGGCAGCCGGGGTTAAGGTGGTCAACGATGTGCAGGGAACCATTGAGGGGGCGGTCACCAACTTTAAAAACGGGCGTTATTCCTATGCGGAAAATGCCGATGTGGATGGCCACTGGTAATCCATGAACGGACAGGTTTGGGACGGCAAAAAAACGGTTGGGATAAAACCATAAAACGATCAGGGACAAGACCCGTTTTGATGCCGTCCCATTATTTTTAACCCCAATTTATCCATATTCCCGGGAATGACCCGATAAGCGATGAAAGGACAATGACGAATGAAAAAAGTAGCAGTTGTGGGATGTGGCTCATACATGGACAGCGGATACGGATGCCCCGGTGAGTGGCGGTGCCTGAAAGCAGCAGCCATGGGCGAGGGGACATTTGAAGAACCCAAGGCCGTGGTCTCTTTTGTAAAATGCCAGTGCCCCGGTCGATCCATGGTCCCCAATACAGGGATGGCCATCAAACTTTCCGAAATCAAACCCGATGAGATTTATCTGAGCTCATGCATGGTCAACGCCAAGCCCGGCTGCCCCTACAGCACCCCGGAAGAAAAAGCCGAGATGATTCAGGGGAAAACCGGAATTAAGGTTATTCTGGGGACACACGATTATCATTGATGGCGTCGTAAAAAGTCCCATATGCGGCGTTATAGTGTTTGGCCGGACGTTCGACATACGCTTAAGTATGCCTTCACGCCCGGCCAAACACTATGCCTTGCCTATGGAGCTTTTTCCATAGCCATCCGCCGACTTTTTTACGAGTTCATCATCATTAGTCATCGTTATATTTTTTTAAGGATTCTTCGTCATGGATGGCTTTAATAATAGACACGACTCGGCGGGTCCCTGGCAATATAGGGGCATGCCTTTTACGGTGAAACAAAAAATGTGAATCAGGAGTTTACAATTTATGCCCATCTTTGATTTTATGTGTGTGGATTGTGGGAAAATGTCAGAAATTTTGGTGTCCTCCTCGGACCAGGACTTGGCTTGCACATTTTGCGGCAGTGCAAACATCGAAAAACGCATGTCCGCTCCTTCATCCTATTCCGGGAGCAAGTCGTTCCCGGGTTCCGGCGACACAGCCTGCTGCGGTTCATCACCCGGCCAGGCCCAGGGATGTGCCGGTCCGGGCAGCTGCTGCGGCAAAACCCAGGGCTGGTAGGCTTTACTCCATAGGATCACTGGGACCTGAATCACAAAAAAACACATTTACCACGAAGGACACAGCGCGGCAAAGCCGTAATCACACGTATTTTAACCACCCGTTCACGTAGCTCACTGAAGGACACGAAGAGCATTCTCCCACAGTTAAAACATACTCGTGCTCAATTTATAGCCTATGGACGAGAAGAAAGACCCCAACATTTGCCCAGCTCTTTAAGCTTGTCCCCGCGAAGGCGGGGAAGCGGGCCGCAGGAGGCATGCTTTTCTTCGTGTTCGTGGTTAAACCGGTTTTGTTTCGTTTCCAGGCAACGCCTGGGGTTGAAACGTTGTTTTCTTTTTAGCCCCCACCCGTTCGCGTGGATAGTGGGGAGCTATGTGTGTCACACTTTAATTCTCCGCTGCACACTGCACAACGAATAATTGGCCTGTCCCCAATATTTTATTGGCCTGTCCCCAATTTTGATTTTGTCCTGGCAGGGTCGCCAGAGGCCTTATTTTGCTATTCTCCGTGCTCTTAGTGCCTCCGTGAGAGGACGAGGCTTTGGGTTGTGACTTTGCAGCGCTGTGCTCTCCATGAGGTAATTTTATTTTTCCTCTGCGTCCTCTGCACCTCACCGAGAGTGAATAATTGTCCTCAATTTTCTTATGTGTGTGGATCAGGGATGATCTGGAGGATTGGGATTAAAAAACTCCTGTTCAAAGGGAAAGATAGAGTCGATCCTGGTAAAATCCTTGTCTTTATGAAGTAGAAGGGCTTTTGATTCATGGGCAATTGTGGCAATGCAGCAGTCTATGGGGCTTCTAACAGTAATACCCTTTCTTCTTAATTCGAAAAAGATCCGTGCGGCGGTTGGCCATGTTTTTTCATTGGCTTCAAGATAATACTGACTTGTCAGATATTCATCGAGTTGCCGCCATTCATGTTCATTTTTTGCACCCTGAAGCAATTCAAGCTGGGTAAACCTGCAAAATACGATAATTTCTTTTCTAACCCTTTCACGAAAGGATGTGACCAGAGAACCACGTGAATCTTTCAGGATGTCGATCCATAGAGATGTGTCGACAAGGATCATCCCCTTAAGTTCCTCGTGTCTTTGTGGTTGAACTTATCCAGGAACTCTATTTTTCCGGCCAGTTCTGTTAAATCTTTCCGTTTTTTTAATTTGATGAATTCTCTCAAGGCTTCATGGATCAGGTCTTTTTTTGTTTTTTCTTTACTCAATGAAAAGGCTTCCCTGACCAATTCGTCGTTTAAATCAATGTTTGTTCTCATGGGCTTGATCTCCTTGTGAATATTATACACATCATAGGTGTATAGTCAAATAAAGAATTCCCAATATCAGGCTCTTATGGTATCAATACACGTTCATATCAGTGACCCTTAAAGATTTATGATTTCCCAAAAGGGGGGATGTGTTTTGCAGGTGAAACAAAATCCAGCGCAATCATAGGCTGTTATTATTTCTCTCAATCCTAAAATGAACAAGGGCCGGTGATCATCGTCGGTATAAAAATGAATCCATCAAACATAATCAAACGTGTATCGTCTATCATCCTTTTCATCACGTTTTTTCTTCCCTTCTCGGCGATATTCTGATCGGGGGGTACCTGGCCCTGGGTTCGGTGACCACCTATTTTATCGCCTCGTGTATTGAACTGTTTGCTTTGGTGCAAATTCGAATAAAAAAAAAGGGCAAGGAGGTTTTATGAAAACAGGACTTCTGATTATCGATATCCAGAACGATTATTTTCCCGCCGGGGCCATGGAGCTTGTGCCATGATGAAACTATTGTTTGATTTGGATGGCACACTGACAGATCCATTTCACGGTATCACACGGAGTATTTCCCATGCCTTGGTCAAGCTGGGAAAACCTGCTCCGCCCATGGAGAGTCTGGGCTGGTGTATCGGGCCCCCTTTAAGAGAAAGTTTCTCAACATTGCTTGGGTCGGATGATCCCAAGGATGTTGATGCGGCCTTGGTGATGTATCGAGAGCGATTCGGTACGGTTGGCCTTTTTGAGAATGAGGTCTACGAAGACATTCCTGAAACCCTAAGCACTCTTCAGGAAATAGGACATACTCTCTATGTCGCCACATCGAAGCCGGGTGTTTTTGCCCAGCGGATTATCGATCATTTCGGCTTGGGACGATATTTTAAAAAGGTCTATGGCAGTGAACTGGATGGGACCCGGAGCGATAAGGCGAGTCTGATTTCTCACATTATACAGCGTGAATCGATTTCTTGTCAAAGGGCGGTTATGATTGGAGACCGTAAACATGATATCCTGGGTGCGAAGGCAAACGGACTATTAGGATTGGGTGTCCTTTGGGGATACGGAACCCGGGAAGAGCTGGAGGCCTCTGGTGCATCGGCCTGCCTTGATCACCCGAAAGCGATACACACCTTGTTGAGAACAATTGAAAGAACTTAATCATGATGGCGTCCTAAAAAGTCCCATAACCATCCCTCGACTTTTTACGAGTTCATCAATCCAATATCATTAAACGTATGTTTATAAACAATCCTGAGCTAAATGCTCAGACAAAAGGCTGCTGGGAATACGAACGCATGATCCGGGGCTGAAAAGAAAAGCCCTGGATATTATTATGAACCAGTATTCAAAAGGAACATTTAAATTCCCCGATCATGCTGTGGCAAAAACCTCCGTGATAAAAATTCAAATTTCCCATATGACCGGCAAACAGTCAGGATTCTAAGAAAAGATTGACCTTTCTTCTCTGTTACATTATGTGTCCGGATAAATAAGGGGCAAGGATTATTTTATGGGTCGAGTTGGAAAGACTTTTTTAACACGACCATGGATGATCATTGGCGCAGGTCTAAAAAGGTTTTTCCATGACAAGGACTCTTGAAAGCCCAGGCCCATGGGAACATACTCAAGCAAAGGATATAGAATGTTAAAGCATCTCAAAGAAATTTTTGTCGTATGTCTGGTCATGGTGGCTGTTCTTTTTTCGGGCTGCTCAAACTATAAAATTTACACCATGGCCATAAATAATACTCGGAGCGTTGCAAATTTAAGCCTGAAAAAAGTGATGATCTCCATGGGAGAGATTGTTTATCTGGACAATGCCTCTGACAATCATCCCAGGATAGACCAGGATGTGATCGTGATGGTCCATGGCTTTGGCGGGAATAAGGACAACTGGGTGCTTATGGCCGATGAAATGACCAAAAAATATCGAGTGATTGCACTGGATCTTCCGGGTCATGGTGACAGTGCTTCCGACGAATCCATCAGTTACACCATAGAAAATCAGGCGAAATGGCTCAATGAGTTCATGGATAAACTTCACATCAAAAAGGCCCACATGATCGGAAATTCAATGGGCGGGGCGATTTGTGTCGAATTCACCCATCTATATTCTGAAAAAGTATTATCCATGACATTGGTGGACAGTGCCGGTCTGAATAAAACTGAAAGTGAGTATATCCAACTGCTGAAGAAGGGCGTCAATCCTCTGGTTGTTGGGAATCCCGATGAGTACAAAAAATTAATGGACTTAGTCATGGAAAAGAAACCCTATATGCCCGGTTCTATGATCGCTGTCATGACAGAACAGAAAATTGCCCGGAAAGCCATGGATGAAAAAATTTTTAAGGACATACTGACCGACGTTTCCCAGGTCGGCGATTTTCTTTCTGATATTCATACGCCCACCCTTATCATCTGGGGCGATCATGACCGGGTCATTCATGTTGACAATGCAGAAGAATTTCACCAGAGAATAAAGGGAAGCCAGAAGGTTATTCTGGAGGGCGTGGGCCATATCCCTATGGTTGAAGCACCCAGAAAAACAGGCGAAGCCTATAAAGAGTTCCTTTCGGCCATCCAATAGTGATGAACTCGTAAAAAATCCATCAATGGGTATGGCTATGATCCTGGGTCGGTGGCTGGAATCCTTTGGCTGTTTTTGAGCAGACCGGACAGCCCTGCATGCTCAACGGGGCTTCAAGCCCGCTTTCTTTGAGCAGTTGTTCATTTTGGAACAGATCCAGGGTTGCGCTGTCCGCGGTGATCTGGCCGCCATGGATCACGATGGTTCTCTCGCAGAGTTCCAGGGCCATGTCCAGATCGTGGGTGGCGATGATCTTGGTATGATGAAAGCTTTTCAAAAGACCGATCAGTCGTCGGCGGGCCAGGGGGTCCAAGTTGGATGAGGGCTCATCCATGACAAGGATGTCCGGAGACATGGCGAGGACCGTGGCAATGGCCACAGAGCGCTTTTCGCCTCCTGAAAGTTTGTAGGGCGGACGTTTGATTACATGCATCATACCCACGGTTTCAAGGGCCTGATTCACCCGTTGAATCACGTCCTGTTCGGGTAAGCCCAGGTTAAGGGGGCCAAAGGCCACGTCATCAAAGACCGTGGGCATGAACAGTTGATCATCCGGGTCCTGGAACACCATGCCCACCGACCGCCTGACCTCATTGATCGTTTTTTTGGTCAGGGGATAATCTCCAATGCGCAGATCACCGCTTGAAGGAATCAGATAACCGTTCAGATGTTGAAGAAGGGTGGATTTGCCTGCACCGTTGGCGCCCACCACAGCCACGGATTCTCCATGGGTGATACGGAAGCTGATGCCCTTGATGCCTAGGGTACCGTCAGGGTATGTGAAATGAAGGTTTTGGGCCTCAACAATGTGGTGGCTCATAGAACAAACTCCGTAACCAGTTTCCCAAGGATATGGGGGATATTATACAAACGCATGCTGATGAACAAGGCTGACCATCCCAGAACAAAGGCGGCTTCTCTGATCCCAAAGGCCATGGGATGGATCAGTCGGATATGGCCATCAAAACCACGGCAGCACATGGCCAGGTGAATCCTCTGGGCCCTGTCCATGGTCCGTAAAAGCAGATGGCCGATCATGGAACCGAATATTTTAAGGCTCCGGCCATTGGAATTGAAGGACCTCAGGGCTCTGGCCCGGATCATACGTCCGGCTTCGTCCATTAATACAAATATATAGCGGTACAAAAAAAGCAGTTGGACCACAAAGGGACGAGGCACCCCCAGCTTTTCAAGCCCCATGCACACCGCATGAAATCCTGTCAGAGAGATCAGGACAAGGGCCGCACCCACGGTCAGTGCAAAGCGAAGCAGGATGGATGCAAAGGAGATCCAGCCCCCGGTGATATGAAGGGAACCCATGTGCATGATTACGGTCTGGTCTATCAGGGGATTGAATATGCCGATAAAAAAAGCAAAGGGCGAAACAATCATTATTTTTTTGATCAGGTAAGCGGTGGGCAAGCCCCCCCATGCAACCAGGACAATGGGGAAGATCACAAAGGGAATCAGGGCTGAAATATCATATTTCCCAAAGGACACCACGGTGCCGATAAACACCATGGTTGTCACCAGCTTGGCCCTGGGATCCAAGGTGTGCAGGGAGGTTTTCCCCACGGCCAGAGTGTCCATGTAGCCGATATCGAACAACTGAGAATCAAATTTTGCCATACACGCACATCACATCAACCCCAAGGGGCTGTTTGCCCCTTAAGGGTTTTTAAACAAATTCTGATCAGGCATTCTTCCTGCGTTTCACAGAAAAACCGATCAGGGCTGCAATGAAAAGGGTCAGAGTCCCACCAACCAGACCGGACAAGGATGTCCCTGCATCAACGGCAGGCCAGGCTGTTTCACTTTCCATGTCACCTTCTTCCCCATGGGCGGTCTTGAAGGCATAATCCGGGAGAAAGGCTGTGTGTTCCTGAATACCCGAAAGGGATGCATGGATACCATGCTCAGGATTTTCCAGTTCCTCTGTGCCCGAGACTTTGGCCATGGACCATTCAAGGCCGTCAGGATGGGCTGATGCAAACCAGCTCAGGGCCCCCCCTGTGATGATTGCCACGCCAAGAAGGCTGGCAAGAACATGGTTGATGGACAGATTCCCAAGGGGCCGGGACTGACTGGCTGCGTTCAATATTTCAGGCCGGGCTTTGAAAACAAAGAGAACCACGGCCGCCGTGGCCAGTCCTTCCACTATGCCGATGCCCAGATGAATGGGAAGCATCATTAGAATAAAGGTGTTGAAGGGAAGTTCGGAAATGCTCGAAAAAACCGTTTCAAGGACCACGGAAAAGGCACCCAGTTGAAGACCCACCACACCGGCGATCAGGGATGCTGTAAGGATACGTCCTTTTGTGGGCCTCATGCCGACTATTTTTTTATAAATCAAGGGGTAGGCGATAAAACAGGGGAAAAAACCCAGGTTGAAGATGTTGCAGCCTAGGGCCAGGAGGCCGCCATCTGCAAAGAAGAAGGCCTGGATGGTCAAGACCGAGGCCATGGTAAGGAATGCCGCAGACGGTCCGAGAAGAATGGCCAGGATCAACCCCCCTCCCAGGTGGCCGCTCGAGCCGGTGGCCGGGATGGTGAAATTGATCATCTGTGCCGCAAAGATAAATGCTCCAAGCACGCCCATGAGGGGCACCTTTGTATCGTCCAGATCGTTTTTGGCCTTGGTTGAACAGTAGGTGATCAGTCCGGCTGTGGCAGCCCACATAAGCCCCCCGGTTGCAGGTGAAATTAACGCGTCAGCCATGTGCATAATCCATATCTCCTTTAAAATGGGTGTTTCACTTTTTAAGGTTTTTTATGCATGCCCCATGACAGCAAAAAAAACCACGCAAGGATAGCGCATAAACATTTGGCATTCCTTCGTGGAAATATTTTTTCGATATGTGTATCGGCTATAACATGACGCGGGCTTCATGCCTGCAATGATTGTATTCCTAATATCAACCCTTTTTTCTGTCAATAGTTTTTTCTGGCAAATGCCATGCATGTATGACAAAAGCCCTTCCGTTCACGTCCTTATCCTGATATTCTGAAAGAATGAAAAAGAAATCCCACATTATCAAGGAGCCTGGAGCCTCCACGGCCTTTTCGTTGATCAGGCCCTATTTCCGGGAAAATATTCTGCTGATTCTGTCAGGCTTGGTGTTCTTGGTTTTTGCCGATGCACTTCAGCTTTTTATTCCCAGAATCATCAAATGGACCATTGATGATCTTACGATGTTTCGACAAGGAGGAACCTGGCTTTTACATTATGCCCTGGCCATTTCTTGTATTGCCCTGTTGATCGCATGCTTCCGTTATGGATGGCGGCGGTGTCTGATCGGAACGTCCAGGCGTATTGAAGAGGGCTTGAGGGACCGGCTTTTCACCCATATTCAGGCCTTGTCCGCCGGGTATTTTTCCAGGACAAGCACCGGTGACCTGATGGCCCATGCAACCAATGACATCACCAATGTGAGAATGGCCACGGGCATGGGGATGGTGGCCATGATCGACGCCGTGTTTCTGGGAAGCAGCACCATCGTGTTCATGATCTGGATCAATGGCTGGCTGACCCTGTTTGCCTTGATTCCCATGCCGCTGATTGTGGTCAGTGCCCGTATGTTCAGCAGGATCATGCATGCCCGTTACCGGGATGTCCAGGCCACATTTTCCGAACTCACCGAAGGGGTCCGGGAACGTTTTTCAGGCATTCGCATCATCAAGGCCTACACTCGGGAAGAGGACAGCTCGGCACAGGTGGAGAAATTATCCCGGACCTTTGTGAAAAAAAATATTGATCTGATCCGTATCACAGGCTCGTTTTTCCCCTTGATGATGATGTTCAGTAATTTAAGTCTGACCATCGTCATCTACCTGGGGGGACGCCAAACCATTTTCGGAGACATCAGCGCCGGTGATCTGGTGGCGTTTATCAGCTATCTTGGGCTTCTTACCTGGCCCATGATGGCCCTGGGCTGGATGACCAATTTGATTCAGCGGGGCCGGGCATCCCTTGACCGAATCGCTGTGATTCTGGATGAAAAACCGGATCTCGAGGACCCAGGCCATCCACCGGTTTTTCATCAGGCCGGCCTGTGTTTCGAATCGGTTTGTTTTTCGTTCAGCCCAGGGGGCCGCAGGATTCTTGATGATATAAGCCTTTCAATGGAACCGGGTCAGATTCTGGGTGTGGTGGGGCCACCGGGCAGCGGTAAAAGCACACTTTTGAGTCTTGTGTCCCGGATTTTCGATGTGACCTCAGGGCGGGTAACCCTGGATGGACAAAACATTCGTGATATGGGGCTTGCCCATCTGAGAAACAGAATCTCCTTTATGCCCCAGGAACCCTTTCTTTTCGAAGGCAGGATTCGGGACAATATTCTTATTGGCAACATGGACGCCCAGGAATATGGCATGTTGGAGGCGGCTAAAAAGGCCTTTCTTCTGGGGGATATCAAACAGTTCAAATATGGTCTGGATACCCTGGTGGGGGAAAAGGGCGTGATCCTTTCAGGGGGACAGAAACAACGCGTTGCCCTTGCCCGTGCGCTTCTTCATGACCGGGATATCATGATTTTTGATGACCCCATCAGCCAGGTGGATACCCAGACAGCGGCCGGGATCATTGATTCCCTGTCGTCTTTTGCAAAAAATAAATATGTGCTGATCAGTTCACACAGGATATCCGCCGTGAAAAGGGCCCATGAAATCATCGTCCTTGATCAAGGCCGGATTGTGGAACGGGGAAACCATGACACGTTGATGGGCCTGGGCGGTTACTATGCCAGGACATCAGGGCTCCAGGATATGGAAGAGGATAATTATGCGGTCTGACATGGGCAATTTTGAAGAAGACCAGCTTGGGAAAACCTATGATCTGAAACTGATCAAGCGGCTTTTCCCCTTTGTGAAACCCTATGGCCTGATCTTTTTGTTTGCGATCCTGATGCTGGGAATGATTACCCTTCTGGATCTGGCCATTCCCTATGTGACCAAGGAGGCCATTGATCGTTATATTGTTCCCATCACATCCATGAAAGAGGCTGGCCATGAAAAGGGCTTAATCCCTGTGACAATGGACAAGGAGCATGAAAAACGATTGGTTGAGCGCTACCCCTTACTTTTTGTTCAAACCGAGTCAGGACTATGTATTCCCCTTGGCCAGCTTGACAAGCTCAGTAAAGAAGACAGGGCCCTTGTCCGGCAGAAGGACCTTGTAGGCGTTGCCAGGGCGTCCTTACTGATTCTTGCCATCGTGTGTGTCCATTTTATTCTGACGTTTTTCCAGAAACTGATCATGGAATACTCAGGGCAGATGATCATGCACGATCTGAGGATGAGTATTTTCAATCATATCCAGTCCCTTGCCCTGCCATTTTTCAACCGCAATCCCGTGGGACGCCTGGTGACACGGGTCACTAACGATATCCAGAACATGCAGGAGATGTTTTCGTCGGTCATTGTGTTTGTGTTCAAAGACCTTTTTTTGATTATAGGCATTGCAGGGCTTCTTTTTTTTATCGCTCCTCGTCTGGCGCTTGTTTCATTTACCGTGCTGCCCCTTGTTCTTTTGGCAGCAGCCTATTTTGCCCGCCATGCCCGGGAGGTGTTTCGGGATCTTCGGGTGAAGGTGGCCCAGATAAACACCCGGTTTTCAGAAAGCATTCAGGGCATGCGGGTGATTCAGCTGTTTTGTTATGAGCAGGAAAACCACAGGGCCTTTCGTAAACTTAACCATGAAAATTATCTGGCCGGCATCAAGCAACTTCAGATTTTCGCCGTGTTCATGCCTGTGGTCGAACTTTTGGGTTCGATCTCACTTGCCCTGATCATTTATTACGGGGGATATGAGGTGGTGTCCCAGTCCATCAGTCTCGGTACACTTGTTGCCTTTATTTCCTATATGAAAATGTTCTTCAGGCCCATCCGGGATATTGCGGAAAAATACAATATTCTTCAGAACTCCATGTCCTCGGCCGAGAGGATATTTCTTGTTCTGGATAATCCGTCCGTGGAACAAGGGTTTAGTCAGGCCAATCGCCGAGTCATTAAACCCCTCAGGCTTTCGGGTATTCGACACGTTGAATTCGAAGGTGTGAGTTTTGGCTACAGCAAAAAGGACAGGGTCCTCCATGATATTTCATTTAGCCTGGATCAGGGACAGACCCTGGCCGTGGTGGGACCCACCGGGGCTGGAAAAACGTCTTTGATCAATCTCCTGGTCCGGTTTTATGACCCCTTGTCCGGCCAGATCCGTTTTAATTTTCTTGATGTGAAATCCTTTGCCCTCAACGATATCCGTTCCCGTATCGCGTTGGTAACCCAGGATCCTTTTCTGTTTTCGGGAAGTGTGAAACAAAATATCCTGGGGGAGTTGGGGGACATGTCTGATGAACATTTCCAAGAAATTCTTGACGCGGCCCACTGCACCGCCTTTGTGAATAGGCTTCCCCAGGGCGCCGATACCCTTCTTTTTGAAGGTGGGACGACCCTGTCCAGTGGCGAACGGCAGTTGATTTCCATTGCTCGTGCCATTTCACGAGATCCTGATCTGATCATCCTGGACGAGGCCACATCCTATATTGACACAGAATCCGAAATGAAGATTCAGGCTGCCCTGGACAATCTGATGACGTCACGGACCTCGGTGATCATTGCCCACAGGATCTCAACAGCCCGGCGCGCGGATAAAATTCTTGTTTTAAACAAGGGGGATATTGTCGAATGCGGAAACCATGATGAATTGATGAAGGTTAAAGGTCTTTATTACAAACTGAATATGATTGGCGGCTGATGGGGATAAGGGTGAACGATCCCAGGGAGGCATCAATGACTTATGGATAGTCTGTTTTGCATTCATGGCCGATAAGGGTCTTGAATGCAAAACGGACCCCACTCATCCATCAGAAGGGGATATCATTTTTTTTCTTGTTCTTTTTCCCTTTTTTCAAGGATGAGAAATC
Source organism: Pseudomonadota bacterium (assembly GCA_018818835.1). Taxonomy (GTDB): domain Bacteria; phylum Desulfobacterota; class Desulfobacteria; order Desulfobacterales; family Desulfolunaceae; genus JAHIRD01. Next base: position 14,346 of record JAHIRD010000165.1, on the reverse strand, counting down.
CACGATATCATCCGAATAATCATCAGCATCATCAAAGTCATCCAATAAATCAGGGTCGACCATGCCCATGCTGTCAAAGAAAATACCCATGGATTCACAGAGCATTTTTATGATTTCGGCAAGCTTCTTCTTTTGATCGATATCCTTGCATTTCGACATCTCGCTTATCGTGTTTGTAATTTCTTTTGTCAAACCGTCTAAAACGGTAACCAGATCGTACATGGTATGATTCCTTTCCCATCAATGATATATTGGGTATGGGCACAATGAAAAAACATTTCAAATACCCGGCAACTCGTATAAAAAATCAAATGACTCATTAAATTGCCTATCAGTATCCCGGGAAATTGTAAACCCTAACCTTGATGGCGTCGTAAAAAGTCCCCTCCTCGAAGCCAGAGGACGAAGCACTTTTTTACTCACCACACGTTCGCAAAATTCAAGGAGGAGCACGATGCTTCGTGCCCGTGCTTGCATCTCGACAGCGACCATTTGACTCATCCCAAAATTCATGTTTGGAGGCCCCGGCAGGGATAATCTTTTGCCCTTCTTCGTGCTCTTCGTGTTCTTGAACGACCAAAGGGAGTGGGTGGTTAAACTATTTAATCGTTTTTTTTTCATGACCTTCATGGCAAAATTGCTTTTTATCTCAAGCCCAGGTAACGCCTTGGATTGAAACGTTGTTTTCTTTTTTATCCACCACCCGTTCGCGTAGCTCACTGAAGGACACGAAGCACGAAGAAAAGCAAATAATTTTAAAAAGTTATTGAGCTATGATTCTAACTTCCAGCAAAAAACTAAATTTTACGAGATAGTAGCACAGCGCGGCAAAGCCAAAAGCAAAAAGCCTCGTCTCTCACAGAGGCACAGAGATCACGGAGATAAGGCTAAAAGCTGGCCGCCGGAGGCCTTTCTTTTTCAAACATCATAAGGAAGGTTTTCATAAACACAGGGAGGTCTTCGGGTTTCCGGCTGGTGATCAGGTTTTTGTCCACCACCACGGGCCTGTCTTTCCATACGGCTCCGGCGTTCAGCATGTCGTCCTTGATGGCCACGTAAGATGTTACACTTCGGCCTTTGAGGATGTCTGCTGAAATCAGCATCCAGCCAGCATGGCAGATGGCAGCCACGGGTTTTTGATCCATGTTCATGTTTCGAACAATATCCACCATGGCCGGGTAGCGGCGCATCCGGTCTGGGGCATAGCCCCCCGGAATCAGAAGACCATGATAATCTTCAACACGGACGCTTGCTGCATCAATATCGGCCTGGATTTCCGTGGCTGGTTTTCCGGTATAGAATTTTCCTTTTTCCGGCCCCACCACCGTCACCTCCATGCCGGCTTCCTGGAGCCGGTAATAGGGATACCAGAATTCAAAAATATTAAACAGATCTTCCACCAGGATGATGATTCGTTTTGTTTGCGTCGTCATGATTTAATCCTTTAGTTTGCTCCAGAGCCATTACCCATAAGTGCTGCGGCATGATCCCAGTTCGCAGTATGTTCAAGAACAGCCTGGACAAAATCGACCCGTTTGTTTTGATAGTCAAGATAATAGGCGTGTTCCCATACATCCACCGTGAAAAGGGGTTTCATCCCATGGGCCAGGGGTGTGTCTGCATTTGTCGTGGTGGTGATGGCCAGTTTCCCTTTATCCTGAACCAGCCAGACCCATCCGCTTCCAAAAAGGTTTTTAGACGCGGAATGAAATTCATTTTTAAACTGGTCAAAACTTCCAAAGGAGGTTTCAATGGCCTTTAGGAGGTCACCCGTGGGTGCACCTCCACCCTGGGGCTTCATGCAGTCCCAGAAAAAAGCATGATTCCAGGCCTGGGCCGTCTGGTTGAAAAGGGCTTCATACTCGGCTTTGCCTGAGGATAAACGGATGACGTCCTCACTATTTTTACCGTTGAATGGGCTGTTTTTGATCAGATCATTGGCATTTTTGACGTATGACGCATAATGCTTGCCATAATGGAATGAAAGGGTCCGGGCTGAGATATAGGGTTCCAAAGCATTTTCAGGATAGGGAAGAGGATTTTGGATTAAGACCTGACCTGTGCTTTCGTTAGAACACTGGGTAATGACCAGAGATAAACAGATGGCAAGAAGATAAAACAATTTGGCCGGTAAGCCATTCCGCCATTGGATGCGTTTTTTCATGGGAGCCTCCTTAAGGGTCCAACACGACGAAATCCATGATGCCGTTTGGAGAAAATAAATTGGGTTTAATCTGTCGTAGGGGCGAGACCACCGGTCGGAAGAGATGGAAAAAATTTACAGCGTCTCTTGATTGAATAAAGGCTTCAGATGTACCGGTTTTGGACTCGCGTTGGTTTGAAAATTTTATATAGAATAAATGGACCGGGCGTGAATGTCAATACGAATGCTGTGCTTCACCTCGTCATTCCTATGTGACGTTGAGACAGTCCTGTCATAGACTGTCTCAATATTTGTCTCAAATTTTGGTCTTCATGTCCTGGGAACGTGTGCTATAATACCAGGGGATCTATTCCTGCCGGTCCATCTGTGTTAGTTTCGTTTGCTCAGAGTTTGGAAAAGATACTGCTGGCATAATGATTGCTAAGACTTTAAAGTGGTATTTCCTGATGTATCCGGGTCAGGTCGTGATGAAAATCCATTGACCGACACGATTAACAAACACATAAATTCATAATACAAGGAGGATTTTAAGATGGAGCGGAACCAGATCTATAAATGTGAAAAATGCGGAAATATTGTTGAAGTACTTCATGGTGGTGGGGCCAAACTGAAATGTTGTGGTGAAACCATGGATCTTCTTTCTGAAAATACACGGGATGCAGCCCTTGAAAAACATGTGCCGGTGGTCGAATCCATCGAAGGAGGCGTACGTGTGACGGTGGGTGCAGTGGAACACCCCATGAATGAAGACCATTACATTGAATGGATTGAAGTGATCGCAGGGAATAAGATTTACCGGAAACACCTGGACCCCGGAGATAAGCCCGTGGCTGAATTCAAGCTGGATGATAAACACGTGATTGCAAGAGAATACTGTAACTTGCATGGGCACTGGAAAAAATAAACACCATGCCGTCAGCCCCTATTATTGGGGTCTGACTCTGTGGCTGAAGAATATCCAAACAAAAACCCGGACGTTTATAAAACGTCCGGGTTTTTGTTTGGATGGCTTGTATTTTTTTAAAAAAGGAGATGTGGGGGACTCCGGACGAAAATATTTTTTGTAACGTTGCAATATTTTTCGTGAGGTTGGGTTGGAGTGAGTTTCCCGCCCGGAGCCTCCACATCGGGTGTTAGCTTAAGGTCCCATGTCAATCCATGAGGCGTTGAATCAGGTCTTTTAAGCTATCTGGTTCGGATCAATCACTGATGGGTTGAGCCAAACCTGTTTGTATACCGATGGTCTAATGTTTCTGCAACACATGTGATGCAGAAGGCGGCTGTATAAACGGGATTTGCTTTGGTTGTCAATGACTATTTTTTTGAGATACGAAAAATAAATATTAGTGAGGATGATATGTACGTAACAGCCTTTATTTATATGTATTTTAATTATTTCAGGGTTCCTTTTCGGAAACAAATATACATGTAAGAATCAGTGTTTACACTGATAAGAGTCGGTTTTGAGTGCATGGCTTGTCTATTATGAATAAAATGATCAGCTGAGAGGGAATACGTGGTTCAAGGTTCTGGATACGCGTTTCCCGGGTAATTTTTTTTATTAACCACCCGTTCCCGGTGGTCGCTGAAGAACACGAAGAAGGGCAAAAAAAGCCTCTGGCAGCCATGCCAGAGGCTTTTTCTTCATGTGCATCATGGTTATACTATTTTTTTGACTCACGCCCAGGCACTGCCCGGGAGTGCATGTCAAAACTATCTGATAACGCCTCTGGTATAATCCGTTGTCCTTGGGTGCGTTCTTGTTTTAAGCTACGGAGCTATCAGCCGGCTCTTCCGTCATCACAGGGCTCATCATCATTGAATGTTCGTGAGCTCTCGGCAGTCGCCGTATAGGTGCATCGGTCCAGGGGGACCTGGGTACTTGCTTTTTTTGGGGGCACCGGAATACCGCTCCGAGTCAGTGATCCGAGCACGTCGTCGTAGTCAGGCTCTTCACCCAGCTCACGGATCACTTCCGAGTAAATGACTGCACCTGTTTTGTCGATGACCACAACCGATCGTGCCAGGAGGCCTTTGAGGGGGCCTTCATCAATCACCACGCCATAGGTATTCATAAAATCCTTGTGGCGAAACACGGACACAGGCACCACATTCTTAATGCCTTCTGCATCGCAAAAGCGGGCATGGGCAAAGGGAAGGTCCAGTGACACGCAAAGGACCACGGTGTCTTTGAGCTTGGTCGCCTCGGTATTGAAGCGCCGGACCGATGAGGCACAGACGCCTGTGTCAATACTGGGAAAAATGTTAAGGACAATGTTTTTTCCTTTGAAATCCTTTAAGCCGATATCAGTGAGGTCGGTCCGGGTTAAAAGGAAATCATCAGCCATATATCCTACGGCCGGAAGGAATCCTGTTGTTTTTACGCTTGCGCCTTTAATGGTAATATCAGTCATTGTTTGCCTCCTGTGGACTATGTCGTTTCAGCGTTTACCACCCATATGGTCGTTAATCTAAACTGTTGATAACTAACAAAAGCAAAATGCATGCCGTATGACAAAAAAATATGAAAGCGGCTTTAATCGAGTATTCTGTGTGAAGATTTCAGGTATTTTGTGAAAGAATATGTATTGAGACAGTTTAATAATGGGATCATGATACATAATAATCCCGCTTTTGTACAGAATTTAAACGACTGCCGGACCATGGGCATGAGGTGCAGGGACACACGGTGTCTGCTTTTAATCACCACCCGTTCGTAAATATATATTATTTTTATTTTCCTGTTCCAATATTTCTCCAAAAGAGTCAAACGGAGACCTGACCCCCTCCGACCCCTCCCGAGACCCTTAATGAACAACCACCATAAGAACCAAACTGAATTTTTATATGGTAGATTTCAGTCTATATATGCTATTCGATGATGATGGAAAAGGATACAAAAGACGATCTCGAACACATGTTCAAAACATATTATTCAGCCCACAGAGAAGGGAAACTTTCTGAAGCGGAAAAAGGCTACCGGGACATATTGAAAAAAAGGCCTGACTGGGGACGGGCACTGAGTGCGCTGGGTAACCTGTTTCTGGATCAGGACCTACCGGAGAAGGCCAAACCGCTATTTGAAAAGGCCGCCAATCTCAACCCGCCGGATTTGTCAGCATGCTATAGCCTGGGAAGACTGAAACAACTGGAGAATGACCATCACGGAGCCATCGCTATTTACAAGGTTATGCTCGATCAGCAGCCCAAGATTGGCCACGTATGGAATAATCTGGGCGTCGCGTACCAGGAAACCGGGAAACACGATGATGCGTTTGCAAGTTTTCGGGCGGCCGTCACATTTGCTCCTGACATGGCAGAGGCATGGAACAATCTTGGTGTGGCCCAAGATGAACGCAACCTGACTGAAAATGCCTTAAAATCATATGCAAAGGCCATTGAGATCCAGCCGGATTATGCATCCCCCCACTTAAATCTCGGGATTTTACTTCAAAAGGCCAAACAGTTCGAAGACGCTGAAAAACACTACACTAAGGTGCTGAACATACACCCGGATCATAATGTTGCAACGTTCATGCTCCAAAGCATGGGGCGGGGTGAAACACCGGATGCCGCACCGGTGGAGCATATACGCACTATTTTTGATCAGTGTGCTGAAAATTTTGAAACGATTTTGGTTGAAACGCTGGGCTATAAAACGCCTGAACTCCTTTTTAACCTTGTGCGCCCCTATTTGACTGAACAAATGACGATGCTGGACCTTGGCTGCGGTACGGGCCTGGGTGCACAGCACTATCGGCCCTTTGCCAAGAGCCTTACAGGTGTTGATGTATCGTCAAAGATGCTCGAAAAAGCCTCTGAAAAGAAACTTTACAACCGACTTGAGGTGTTTGACATCCTTCAGGACTGGGTTTTCCCAGTACAATTTGACCTGATCTACAGCTCGGATGTCTTTGTCTATTTTGGGAATTTGGATACGATTATCACATCCGCATCATCTTTCCTTGTCAGCGGCGGGAAACTTGCATTTTCAGTCGAACATCTCAAAGACCATCCCGCAGATTACCAACTGTATCCCAGCGGCCGCTTTGCCCATTCACAACACTATATTCAACAGTGCCTGGATCGGCATGGATTTACCATAACAGACATAAGCAAAGCCGATATCAGGAACCAATCGGGACATCCGGTCAAGGGATTATTGATTGTGGCAATGAAAAAATAAGCCACTGAGATTAAAAGGTTAATCATGATGACCGATAAAAATAGAAATGTTTTCCAAGGGAAAGAAGCCGGAACCGTTCAGACTGAAGATGGAAACATACTGAAACCGCCGTCTGACTGGGCACTGCTCCCACCCGGAGATGCTGCACATACCCGGGCTGTTAAAAAAGCAGGGCCATCCTGGCAGGTCCGGTATAAAAAAGGGAGGCGTTTATTTTCCGGCGGCGTATGGGCCCCGGAAGCAACACTTATTCAAACCGGAAAAGAGCTTGAAGAAAAAAGAGCAAGGCCTGAATATGCCAAAAAACGCGAATCGGATCTGAAACGTCGTGTGAAAAAACAGGGAGCCTATGTCGGTTCATTCCATGAAGCAACCCTTGCTTTTCTGCACTTCCACCCGGACTATGCCGATCTATCGGAAAAACTTGCCCAAGCGGTTACAACCCATGCCACCCCAGTTGGCAGCGGGACCGTTGCACGGACAGAACGCATTCCCCTGGAAGAACGGGTACAGGCTGCGGTTATTGCATGGATGCGCCACCATACAACCGCCTATGACCATATGAAGATCCAACGAGTCAAAGGAAAACGTCGGGACGTAAGAAGAGCCCTTGCGGCTGTTTCATGTGCCATTCTTGAAAAATACCGGTCTGGAGAGGTGACGGACATTGAAACCTGCCCACTTTATAGCGCATTAAAAAAAAAGAGCCGGGAATGAGGGGTTGACATTTCATCTGCCGGATCGCTTGAATCAGCAATAAGTCTGGATTGAGCTTCAGACCAAACAATCGGTGGACGTTTACGATTTACTGAACAATCAATTTGATCCTGAGCGGACAGCAGCCATCTCTTCGAACTCGATACTAAAAATATAACATGCCAAGACAATAACAATTGCAAAGCCAATATAAGAAACATCAAAAGGCCTGATCACCTTAGCCTCGGTCGGGGAATAAGGTCAATTCCAGAAAACATGGCTCATCAATTACCTTCAGTGGGTGTGCTACGCATGGACTAAACTGATACGCCATCTTTTATACTATTACGAGTTCATCAATCATGGTTATCATTGCCGCAGATTAGGGGCGGTGATGTTGGAGTTCATTCCTCAACTCAACCTCCCATTTTAAATGGTGGCAAGGTAAACCTGATATCGTCTGTTGTCCCAAGAATTCTGAGTTCAGAAACGCATGATTTTTAAAATACTTGTGAAAATAGCGTTTTGTTTGTATTTAATCTCTCATAGCTTGTTTGTAATCCATAAAGCTTTATATGAGACGAAATGAAATGACTGTGTCTATAGTTTGGTATGGATTCTCTGAAATTTGTGACGTTTGAATTCACATTGTCCTTGGAATATAAAGTAAGGATCGACAGAGATTTTATTGTTTACCGAGAAATCATATCAGTTTCAGGATACAGAAGTTGTCATAATTTGATTAGCAAAAGATAATCTTATCAACCCGTGGATTGGCCTTGATAAAAGAATCTGAGTTAAGCTTTTTGGTAGAAACAAAGACTTAAAAACAGAAGTTTCATGGGAAAATTTAGAGTAGCTTTCTACTCATAGATAGGAGCTAACATGCTAAAACGACTTCAAATACAATGCTTCAAGGGCTGGAAGGATACTGGAACTATTCGTATGGCCCCCATTACTTTGTTTTTTGGTGCCAATAGCTCAGGTAAATCCAGTATCGGCCAGTTTCTTATGATGCTCAAGCAAACTGCTGAATCGCAGGATCGCAAGGCCATTCTTTATCCAGGGGGTCCGAATAGTGCGGTTCAGTTGGGATCCTTTCGCGAAATGATCTATCAAAGAAAGCTCGATAATAAAATCGCCTTTGACTACGAGTGGGACTCACCTTATAAACTAAAATTCAGGGATACCGTTTCACAAACTAATTATTCCGCAGATACGGTCTCATTTTCTGCAATAGTTAAAGGCGACAAAGAATCTGATATGTTGGTAATAGAACAATTGGATTACCACCTTAAAGAAAAAAATGAATTGGTTCTTTCCATTACAATGAGTCCCTCAGCAAAGAAGTCCGGTCAATATGAAGTTAATGCTTCTAAATATTCTTTGGTTAGGAACCCAGGAAGAGTCTGGTATCCGAGTCCACCCGTTCGGTTTTACGGTTTCCCTGATGAAGTTGTTAACTACTATAAAAACTCTGAATTTGTTCAGGATCTAAACCTTGCTCAAGAAAAGTTCTTTAAGTCCATATGTTATCTTGGCCCGTTGAGAACCAAAACTGTGAGACTCTACCCTTGGGGCGGCATTACTCCAGAGAGTGTTGGTTATTCCGGTGAAAATACCATAGCGGCGCTTCTTGCCAGTAAAAACAGAAAAATTAGTTTGGGTTATAGAAGGGTAGCCAAGCCATTCGAGGAGATAATCGCTGCAAGTCTTAAATCCATGGGGCTGATTGAAGATTTCAGGGTTAAGAAAATTGCTGCAACTCGGCAGGAATATGAGGTCAATGTTCAAACAAAGGGTTCAAACGATTGGGTAGATCTTCCGGATGTAGGCTTTGGTATATCTCAGGTACTCCCTGTTCTTGTTCAGTGTTTCTATGCCCCTCCTGGTTCTATCATTCTCATGGAACAGCCAGAAATTCATCTACATCCTAATGCTCAGTCGGCATTGGCGGATGTCATGATAGATGTGATTAACTCCAGGGAAAATGGTGTGGACAGAAATATCCAGTTGGTTATTGAAACCCACTCGGAACATTTCCTCCGAAGGCTGCAAAGGCGGATTGCTGAAGACGTAGTTTCACAAGAAAGAGTTTCTGCATATTTCGCTAATATCACGAAAACCCCTGCAACGCTGGAATCTTTGCAATTGGACTTGTTTGGAAATATTTTGAACTGGCCTGAAAACTTCTTTGGTGATGAAATAGGTGATATCACTGGACAAGCAAAGGCGGCCATGAAAAAGCGAATACAGCAAAGAAACGAAAAAGCGGGGGGATGCGAATGAGTTTACCAAGAAAATGTCTTGTGGACACAAATGTGCCAAAGACGGCCAACCTTAGCATTGACCCTGAACAGGTTCCCTTAGATCTTGCTCACTGTGTTTTGGCCTGCGTTGAGGCTGTCGAGTATGTTATCAAGAATCGTGGTCTGGTGATAGATGCCGGTGATGAAATATTCGATGAATACAGGAAACAGCTTTCTATGACGGGTCAGCCTGGCACGGGAGATAGGTTCATGAAATGGGTTCATGATAATCGTTGGAGCCTACCTGATTCTAACAGGGTGACAATTTCGAAAGATGGTGACTCATACCATCAATTTCCAGTCCATGACGACCTGAAAGATTTCGACACCTCGGATCGTAAGTTTGTTGCTGTTGCAAATGAACACCCGGAGAAACCGATGATTTTGCAAGCAACAGATAGCAAATGGTGGGGATGGAAAGACGCCTTATCGGAAGTTGGTATTGCTGTTCATTTTTTGTGTCCTGAATATGTTATGGCCAAGTATGCGGAGAAAATGGGTTAGTGACAGAAGATTTTTTCAAATATCCCTCCACCCCACATCTGACAAATCTTGCTGATCTTGCTATCAGAGGCGATAAGATCATGTCGAAATCCGAGCAGACTGAATTTCTTCTGCATGAACTATCTGTTGAAGAAAAAGTGGATGGCGCAAATTTGGGAATTTCGTTTGATGCGGATGGGAATATGCGGGTCCAGAACAGAGGGGCGTATCTGCATCTTCCAGGCACAGGACAATGGAAAAAGCTTGGGGAATGGTTGTTTCCACGAACCGATGTCCTGTTCGAGTGCTTAACAGACCATTTCATTCTTTTCGGGGAATGGTGCTATGCACGGCATTCAGTTTTTTATGATCGGCTACCGGATTGGTTTCTTGGGTTCGACATCTTTGACAAAGAGATAGAACAGTTTTTATCTGTCTGTTGTAGAGATGAACTATTGAACAAGATGAAAATTATTCGCGTACCGACCATCAAACGAGGTAGCTTTACTTTGGCGGGTCTTAAGACGCTTTTGTCGCACTCGCAAATTAGTGACCAACCCGCAGAAGGTATTTATCTCCGTTTTGATCAGGATGAATGGCTGATGCAACGGGCCAAACTGGTTCGCCCGGCATTTATTCAGTCCTTGGAACAGCACTGGTCTCACTCTACTATAAAGCCAAACCGTTTAAAAAAAGCTGGGGGTCAGATCTACGTTTAGCTCTTATGATAAAAAGAGAACCTCTGTAAGGGTCAAACGTAAGCCCGACGCCTTTTTCTAAACGTTGAAATTTACAACTTTAAAAACTGGTAAAATATGAAATTTTTCTATACGGACTGTAAGATATCCCCTTTATTATCAATGATTTTAAGCTAAAAGAGTCAAACGGGGATTTGACCTGTTTTGATTGACCCGTTTTGACGTTTTTTTAATTGAGGCATAAGATGGCAACCCCCAGCCAACGGAACCCAATGAACAGATAATGATCGGGCATATGGTTTTTGAACGGTGAATTTTTTTATATGGATGGGGGCCAATTTGTCAGGTTTCGTTCCTCAACCTGACCTACGATGGGGTGATTCATGGAATGAGCGTGTTATTAGTCCGTTACAATGCCCTCTTCATGATCTTGGCCTTCATGGTGATAAAATAAACGCTCGATAAGTTGGTCACAGGAACAAAGTGTATAACCAGAGAATAGATATTATAACCGCTTGACATTAAATCACATGTCCGCTACAACCTCCTCTCTTTAAAAAAACCCGATAGAAAAACGGGCACGCACTCAACATGGCGATACCATGCTGGGCAATGCGTTTGGTTGGCGATAAGGATAGACAAAACGGATCTGAATGGAAAAATTTACTGAAGGGCAACGCTGGATTAGTGAAACAGAGCCGGAACTGGGGCTTGGGACAATCACCGGAATTGAAGCCAGACGCATCCATGTAAGCTTTTACGGGAGTCAGTGCGAACGGCTGTATACCATTGCAGCCGCGCCGGTTAAACGAGTCCGGTTTAAACCCGGCGATGAAATCACATCCCGTCATGACCTGACAATCAATGTGGAAACCGTTAAAGAGATCGAAGGAATTATCATTTATTATGGTGACGGTCATGAACTCCATGAATCGGATCTTAGCGACACCCTAAGCTTTTCAACACCCAAAGACCGCCTGATGAACGGCATGGTCGATTCAAATGCCATTTATAATCTCCGGTGTGCAGCAAGGGATTTTCGGTCAAAAGCCAATGCCTCGCCTGTACGGGGTTTTGTGGGTGGACGTGTTGATCTTGTTCCGCACCAGTTTTATATTGCGGAGGAGGTTTCATCCAGGCATGTGCCAAGAATTTTGCTTTCCGATGAGGTTGGCCTGGGAAAAACAATCGAAGCAGCCCTGATTCTGCACAGGCTTCTTTTATGTGAGCGCATCGGCCGGGTTCTTATTCTTGTTCCCGACTCGCTTGTGCACCAATGGTTTGTGGAATTATACCGAAAATTCAGTCTTTTATTCAAAATTTTTAATGCAGACTACTGCACGGATGCAGAACAAAACGATGTGAGCGTCAATCCTTTTCTGGAGGATCAGCTTGGGATTTGCAGTGTAAGCTTTGCCCGGGACCCGCGCAGAAAAGAACAAATCCTTGCCGCAGGGTGGGACATGCTTGTGATTGATGAGGCCCATCACCTTGTTGAAAACAGCCCCGACTACCTGTTTGTTGAACGCCTTGGGCAAAAAAGCAACGGCATGATGCTGTTAACGGCAACCCCGGAACAATTGGGTGAACGAATCCATTTTGCCCATCTTCGTCTTCTTGATCCTGCACGGTATTATTGTTTTGATGACTATCTGAAAAGTACACACCATTACCAGGTGATTGCTGAATTTATTGACAGAATAAATCAAGACAAACCCCTTGCAAAAAAGGATTTATCCTCAACACTTTTTCGTCTTTCCGGCAATTGTGACGAGACGATGCTCAGATTCAGAAAACTGATTTGCGGCACCAAACAGAATAAAAAACAACTTATAGATGAACTGCTTGATCACCATGGTACGGGACGGATTATATTCCGAAATACCAGGGCAACCATCAAAGGGTTTCCCGGACGACGTGAACATATATACCCCTTAACAGGATCGCCGGACAGTATCCGGAATGCAGATCAGGAGCTCATGGCCGACATTGAAGGCCTTGATGACAAGGCACCCTGCAATTATTCCCATGATCCAAGAATACCCTTTCTGGTGGATCTTCTGCACAGGTTCAAAGGTGAAAAAGTATTGGTTATCTGTCGATCCATCCGTAAAACTCTTGGGATCGAGTCGGCATTGAAACAACAGATCAATATAAAAACCGGTCTTTTCAATGAAAAAATGACCCTCATCCAAAGGGATAGGAGTGCCGCCTGGTTTTCTGAGAAAAACGGGGCTCAACTCATGATTTGTTCTGAAATTGGCAGCGAGGGACGGAATTTCCAGTTTGCCCATCACCTTGTCTTATTTGACCTCCCCTTAAACCCTGAACTTATGGAACAGCGCATGGGGCGGCTGGACAGAATAGGCCAAACCGAAGACATTCACATCCATGTGCCCTATCTTAAAAACAGCACGTCTACGATTCTGGTAAACTGGTACAGCAAAGGCCTTGGCTTGTTTGAAAACAATGTCCGGGGGGTTCACCACAGTTATAAAAAATTCTGTACTCGTATCATCGATCTTGTCCATCAGCAAACAGCAAACAAAACACCGGACGAGACGGCTTTACATTCACTTGTTGAGGACACCCGGAACTATAGCAAAGCACTTTCCGAACAATTAGAAAAGGGCCGTGACCGGTTGCTCGAAATGAACTCGTTTAAATCCGGTGTTGCAGTCTCCCTTATAAATGAAATCATAACCCTGGACAAAAACCGGAACATTGATGATTTTATGCTGAACCTGTTTGACTATTATGGTATCACAGCGGATGATGCAGGGTATCGCACCTACCGGTTAAGATTTAATGCCATGAATTGCTCGGGGTTTCCCCTGCCTGCAGGAAACCAAACCACCCTGATGGTTACCTTTGACAGGCAAACGGCACTTAGCCGCGAAGACATTGATTTTCTAAGCCAGGACCATCCCATGGTGACCGGGGCTGTTGAGCTCCTGTTAGGGTCCGGGGCGGGCAACAGTTGTCTTGCCGTGTGGCATGATTCCGGGAAAACAGGGATTCTCCTTGAAGCGTATTTTGTCCCTGAATGTGTGGCGCCACGATCATTGCATATTGACCGCTTCCTTCCTGACAAGCCTGTGCGGGTTGTTGTGGATCATTCCGGCCACGATCTGACCCCTGACTATTCTCCTGATCTCTTTTCAACCTGCCTTGAATCACTTTCAGGAACATGGCTGGCCGAAAATCAGGTTTTATCAGGACAGCTTCTTCCCGGCCTTGTACACCATGCTCAGACCGCAGTAGAACCCCTGGCCCATGCCATGATAGACGCGTCAGTCAACAAAATGGAAACAGCCATGCAATCCGAGCTTCAACGATTAAAAAACCTGAAAAAGGTAAACCCCTCAATACGGGAGGAGGAAATTGTAATGATGGCACAAGAAATTGAAGACGTGCGATGCTGTTTGAACAAGACGAGCTTACGCCTTGATGCGCTTCGGCTTATTCTTCTTAAATAGCGGATCGGAACCAATTTTAAAGCAGCAGGAAGGACTTACGAGTCTTATGGGACTTATGGGACGCATGGGACTTATGGGACGTATGAAGATTCTAAGGATCGATTCAGGGTCAATCGATTGAGCAAAATCATTCGCAGATTGTAGGGGCACGGCGCGCCGTGCCCTTGTTTGAGGGGAATCGCGTCCCCAATGTTGAATCTCCCCGAAAACGCCCCGAAAATCAGTGGAAAATCCCACGCAGAAATCCCAGCGTAAGAATATATCAATCCAGTTAAATGAGAAAATGGAAAAGCGGTTTCAGATGGGGACAGCAGGAACCGCCCGATGCCTT
>JAHIRD010000291.1 GCA_018818835.1 Pseudomonadota bacterium | reverse complement strand
TTTATCAATAATATCTTTGCCACTATTAAATAACTTTATAGTTTTCCTGTTGCGGCCTAAGTTTCCATCCCCATATAGTAAACCGAGTAGCCAGTACTTCTCGGGGGTTAAGGGATAAATACTCCAGTCAAATGGTACTCGTGCCTTGCCTACCCACTGCAACTGATGTGCTTCTGATGTACTCCTTAGACGGACACAATTATTACGTAATACCCGCTTTATATAACTTCTACTCACACCAAAACCAATACCAACAGCTTGTAAAGTTTTCTTGGTAGCATACTCATCACAAATAATATTGTCGTCAAGAGCCACAACATCTTTTCCATGATGCCGCCTTAAAGCAGCCAGAGACATTTTATCACTAACTGCGACTGTATGCATAGCCACTCTTCTCTTATCCGCTTCCCACTTAGGCATTTCCAATCCTGCCCAATTACCTCTACCAGCAGTTCGTCTAGGAACATTATGCTCCTTCAACACATTAAGAACAGTTACATCACAAACTCCAAACCTCTTCCCCAACTCAATAGAGGAATTCCCCGCATCCTCCTGATACAGCCTACAAATCTCTTGCTCTTGTTCTTCTGTCAGTTTCCTTCGCATACTTACACTATCTCACAAATCGCCTTCGCAGTCAACCTTTACTACTTAGCACAAACAAAGGTTATCCCATCCCTATATATCTCTTTTCCGCCAATCTCATTCGGCTTCCAAAGAGAAAGGTGCCTCTCTAGTTCATTCCCCATTACTGCTCCCTGAGCATAAAAGTTAACAGGAGTTGATACTATTCTGTGCTTGGATATATTATCAATAAGCTGCAAAACTCTTTGACCTTCTTCTTTCATAAAATGCTCTAGTATGTCCAATAGCAACACCAAGTCGTATCTAGTGCCAGTATCTTGTATTCTTTCAAGGAAGTCAAGCACATTTTCCACATAAATCTCGTCGTATATGGCTTGATGTATTGCCGTAATATAGCCCTCAAAACCCTCTACTGCCACTATTTTAGTATGCCTAGATGACTGTTCCCAAGGCTTAGTAAGGTCTAAGTCCCAGAACACTCTAGTCATAAAGCCAAATGTGCCACAGCCACACCCCAGGTCTAGTACTGACGTAGGAGACATCCTACATATTTGGTCAGTGATGGCAGAAATCTGTTTTGGGTTTGACAGGGGCATTATCTTAGACACACTGTGGTACTATCATCTTCATACATTAGGCTACCGCCAATTTCTTTAGCGCTCCAGTGGGACACGTGTCTATCTAATTCGTTATCCATAATTTTCTTTGGTTCATAAAATGATGTTGGAGTAGAGACAATAGTATGGCTATATAGTTTCTTAGTAAGTTTTAGCACAGCCTTTCCTTTAGCCTTTTCCATATGTTCAATAGTGTCTAGAAATAAGCATAAATCAGCCATTCTATTCTCTTGTTCAGATTCTAATAGAAAGTCATAAATGTCCTGTGTATATATTCTGTCATATATGTATATTTGTACTGGCGTAATATATTTATCGTATGCCTCTACTCCAACAATTTCCATACTCCAGTCTTCCATATGAACGGTTCTACCGTCCCATACGGAGTTTGCCACATCAACCAGAATCCTTATCAGATAACCAACCATCCCGATACCCATTCCAAGGTCTACGATAGTTTTAGGCTCAAGACCCCTAACTAGGTCTATTATAGTTGGTATATGTTTTATGTTCGGATTGAATGGCATAGCACCATGCTCAATTTGCAAATGGCCTGTAAGGGCCAACTGCTTCTACAATATCTTTCATCGGAAATCTGTCTCTAGTTCTTCTCCCGCCATATTCCTCACAGAATATCTGTATTGCTGTTTTGTACATCTTATCTTCTTCTTCTGTTCTATCTATTGCTTGCAGACAGGATATTAACTTATCAGAAGGGCAAACTCTTCGCATCATCCACTCCGATATTTGGTCGATAGAAAAAGGCTCTTCATAAGTTCCCACAGGAAGATTAAAGTAAACCTTCATGGGTTCACTTTCTCCTAGAATGAAATTATCTGGAACTGGGAACAACTTGTCCCTTACTCTCATTGCTTGCACAGTAACATAAACCTTTTTATACTCACAATCCCACGGAATTATTGGATACTTATCTGCTCTCATATTTCGGTAAGCAACAACAGTTTCAGAGGGGGTTCTATAAATCTCTGTGCTGAGCATACCCCAATGAAGCCTATGCTTTACTAATGGTTTCGGAATTAGTCCAAAACCAAAGCCGGCATTGGCTACACGAATAATATGATTTAAGTCCTCTGCCCCAAATGATAATGGGTCGAA
>JAHIRD010000164.1 GCA_018818835.1 Pseudomonadota bacterium | reverse complement strand
GCCCAGGTGGAAAGTGCTTACGCCCAGGGGGTTTTGGGAATACTTGCACTCGCAAAGGGCCGGTTTTCACGTAAGGATGTGTTTGATCTGATGATGAATCCGTGTTTTATGCACCGGTGGGGAATCGAAACGGATCAGGTGAGAATCTGGGCCTCCTGGGCAGACAAACTTGGCATTTTTCATACCTTTGATCAGGATGACAAGGCGAGGCAGGGCTATGAGCCAAGTGATCACTACTCATGGAAGCAAGGTCTTATTCGGCTTCGTCTGGGACGGTTGATGACCTTGCCCGATACTGAAAGCGGGTCTGACCGTTTTAATCATTTCAGCGGTTTTGTGCCATTTGGAGATATCCATACCCAGGACAGGGATCTGGTTGACACCTTTTGTCTGGTCATAGAAACGGTGTACCAGGCTGTTTCTCACCTTAGGTCAGGCCCCATGGATTGCGCCGGGTGGAAGGCTGTTTTTTTAAATGTGTGTGACAGACTCCTTAATATTCCCGAGAGCCTCAAAGGGGAATCGGCGATCAAACGGTCGTTGATCCAAGCATTTGAATGTCTTGAACTCTATGACAGCCTCACCCGGGATAAAGAGAACTCATGGTTTGACCTTGAACTCTTAACTGAATTCGTCACATCCCATATGGGAAGCATCGCCGGAGGAGTCGGGGATTATCTGACAAGCGGAGTCACCATTTCAGCCCTTCAGCCCATGCGTCCCATTCCCTTTTCCCTGGTCTATATCCTGGGTATGGGAGAGGGCAACTTTCCGGGCCGGGCAGAGACATCCTCTCTGGACCTCCGTTTGTCAGGACGAAAAATCGGTGATATCACGATGCCTGAAAGGAATGCATATCTTTTTCTTGAGATTCTACTGGCGGTTCGTGAAAAACTCTACATCAGTTATGTGTCACGGGATCTCCAAAAAGATCGGATCATCCAGCCCTGTTCGGTGGTCAACCAGCTTCGCAGGTATGTGGAGCAGGATCTTTTTTTCCATGAAAAGAGCTTTGTCATTACGCAGATTCCATTAAAAGGAAGCAGCGAGCGTTACCTTGAACCCGAGGCAATCAATGCCATGAACGATGTGATGGTTAATTACAGCCTGGCCGACCGGATATCCTGTCTTCGGTCCGGGGGTCACTGGGACAGATTTACTGGCCATGCCTTGGCAGAAGATTTGAAGGCCGTGAAACGCCTGGCTCCGGATCTGTCATTGTCAGAGCCGGATAATGTCGAGTCCCTGGCCCTGGTCAGACAAATAACACTCAAACAATTAAAAAAATTTCTTGAAAACCCCGTACACCAGAGTCTCCGGTATCACCTTGGAATTTATGATGAAGAAGAAACCATTGAAGACCTTGTTTTATGGGAAGATGAACCTTTTATTTCTGAATTCCCCGTGGATTATCGTCTAAAAACAGAACCGGTTGAGCTCTGGGTGGAGGCCCGATGCAATGGATTACAGAGTGGCGATGGGGAGATGGATCAGCTATTTGACCATGTTTATGACAACTTCACCCGGAAAAGCCAGGTCCCTGAAGGGGCGTTTTCCATCGCGGACAGAGCCGCGCTGAAGGATTGTGTTATTAAATCACAGGATGTCCTGAAAGGGGTTGTTGAGAGAATGACTCGTGCCCCTGAACGCTATCGGGCCCTTATTGTCGGCGAACATGGTTCGGACCTTTTTCATGGAACCGAATATCTCGGCATTAAACGATTCCCTCCCATTGCCCTCACGGTTCAGGCCCCTGATTCCGGTAAACAGCCATCTGCCTGCCAGGTGGAAATCAGCGGTGTTCTTCCCTGGGTCTGGAAAGAGGATGGGGGAGGGTGGCATGTGCTGGTTATTACCGGATCAAAAACCGCAACAAACAACCCGAACAAATACGCCCTGGCCCCGGTTTTGTTTTTTATGCTATGCCTGGCCAGTGAAAAAAGTGCGCAGTGGTTCGGCATATCACAGGTGACTCTGCATGTGCTTTTCAATGATAAAATCAAGGAATGGGTATTCAATCTGACCGGGGAAGCCTCACGGGACTATATCCTATGTCTTGTGTCAGATTATCTCGCACAGGCAATGCCCCCATTTCTGCCCTTTGAAACAGTTGAAAATTTACTGCCCACGAACATGGCAAAATTCGACGACCCGAATTTTATTCAAATATTCAATCTGCGACTTGAAGAGGCTTATTCGGAATCCCGTGACCCCATGACCTTACTCGTGAAACCCGATCTTTTTGATGACGCCTTTGGCGCAGCAGAAAAACGCCTTGGCCCCTTTCTGCATCAGTTTGCAGATATAAGAGCATATTTAAACAATTCTTCCCATACTGAAACAAAAAGGGCCGTCCCATGACATACACATACGTCACTGACTGTGCCCAGATTGATTTGAATCGGCATGCATTCATTGAAGCATCTGCAGGGACCGGTAAAACATACACCATTGAAAATCTGGTGGTTCGGAT
>JAHIRD010000170.1 GCA_018818835.1 Pseudomonadota bacterium | reverse complement strand
CATTTCTACCATAGCGCAACCCGCATTTCTCAGCATGCTGAGCAGCTCCCTGTTGACCATTTCCACTCTCAGGTTACACTCAAACGGAAGCCCAATCCTGCCTGGATATCTCTCACAAAACTCCATGGCCCATTCCATATTTATCCCGAATATATCGTCTGCAAAGCTGAAGCTCCTGATTGGATACTCGCTCACAAGTTGCTCCAGCTGGCTCAGCACGCTTCCAACGCTCCGGCAACGGAAGTATTTACCTAGCCCTTTCTGCTTCTCCATTAAAGCGTGATTACAGCAATAACTGCACTGGTACGGACACCCTCGGCTAACTATCACTGCGAAGTTTCCATTCTTGGCTTTCAGGATTCTGTCGCAATCAAACAGGCTGTAGTCCGGGAAGGGTAATTCGTCCAGGTTCTCGATTAGCGGATACGGCTCTCTGAAGTTGTTATCCAGTATCGCCTGTTCCCCTTCTCCAACACACACAGCGTCAATACTTTCCATACTGAGAAGCTCTTCCGGGTTCAGGGTAGCATGGACCCCACCGCAGATAATCGGGATGTCAAACACGTCCTTGATCCATCGACTCCACAGCTTGACGTACTCAACCTGGTTTGACATAGTGGTGAACCCGATTATGTCCGGAGATTCTCTGGATATCATGGCCAGCATTTCTTCCTTTTTGGGCGGTTTCTTAACATGGTGCAATGACACCTGATGGCCACCATACTTCAGGACGCCGAACAGATGTGCTAATCCATGATGAACGTCAGGGAAGTAGCCGGTGCCGACATCGGGGTAGATGAAGTGGTATTTCAACTCCTGGACTCCTTGAGTTCCTCAACCGAGTCCTCCAATTCTTTTATTCTCTTGTTAGTCTCCGTTAGCTGTTTGTTGGTCTCATCCAGTCGTTCAAGCACCTCTCCCACATCAGAAACCAATGGGTTGCGATGCTTATACTGCTGTTGGACTTGGAATGCATAAATAGACGGAATAATCACCTTGTAGAAGAATACCATCATCAGTAGGACGAAGATGACCATGATGCCTATCAGGTGTCCAAAGGTGAACCACGGCAGCCAGGTCTTGATAGCCTCTGCTCCCCACAGACCATAGACGGTTGTAGCTACGCCTATGAACGTCAGCGGGCTGTACAGGATAGCGGTAGTAGAATACACGTTAAGCATACCACCGATGCGAGGACTCATATCTCTCTGCTTGCTCAGTTTCGACCAAGTTGCTCTAAACATAACTACTCCAGTTTAACTATTCACTCCGGTGTTATCTATGTGTACTTTGAATGCACTTAATGGATAAGTGCCTTTTATGTTACAAGTAGGGCAATTCGTACTAAATTTAACTTTGTCAGGATTGCCGTCAGCCTCAATGGAGACATTATTAGGTATTCTAATCGGCAATTCGAATACTGCGCCACAAAAGACACAGTTTGTTACGTAGTGTTTCAACTAATTATTCTCACTGCCTTCTACGGTCTTGATTATCAAATCCACAATCCTGTCAGCTGCCTTACCATCTTGGATATATGCCTGCTGATAGACGAATTCGGCAGCCATTTCCCTTTGATCTTTACTTACCCCGTCCTTGAGTAAGCCCAGTAGCGCAAAGAACAGCTCCGTCACGTTGTAGGCTAGGAATGCACCGCTTGTGTTTCCATAGGCGGTAACATTGTGGTGTGGGTTATACGCTATCATCGGTTTTCCAGCTGCCATCGCTTCCAGTCCCGTGGTAGACGTAGTCGTAATCGCTATGTCACACTCGCTTATAAGTTCGGATAGAGAGCAGTGTTGATACAACTCAGTATGTAGATCGTATTTTCTTACGATGTTCTCATAATCTCGTATATCTTCGCTGACCGGGTGTATCTTGATTCTCAGAGTGTGGGAGGACAAAGCACCTACTACAGAACAGACGTCTAAAATAAATCTCTCCCTCTGTTTAGTGTTCCACAGGCCGAACTCGACAAAGTAATTAGTAAGTAACAGCACCTTGTCGCCGACAGGCAGGCTATTGTCTTTACCTTCATCGGTAAGGTATCTGTCCATCTTGGGACTTCCTGTCACCACTACGTTGTCAGGGCTTACCCCTTCGCCGATTAGTATTTCACGCATAGCGGGTCCGTAAACGGCTATCTTTGAGAATCTGTCGTATCTGGACAGACCGCCATGCTTAAAATCATTCATAGCCCGAAAGATACCGGTACGCAGTAGCTGTGGAGCGGATATGGGGTTCCTCACCAGTTTCCTGTATCCCTGTTTGGCGAGCTTGGTCAATGACTTTAGGCGGGCGAACTTGCCCTCTGCTTCCCATACTCGTTCCATATTCGGAACCCTCATCCCGTGGGGTACCAGCAGGGTCGGGATGCCTTTCTCCTTCCCCAGTTCCAAGAACAGTGGTTCTACTGGCGTTGTTTCTTCGCGAGTCAGCACCAATATGTCTGGTCTTTCCAGACTAAGAACTCTGTTGATCTCTTTCTTACTGTGCTTTTTCAGTGATATATACCGCATCGGTCTTCCCCCTAGCAGTTTACGGTAGCTGTCGTCGATTGCTGCCGTATCCTGTTTTGCAAGACCTCCATAATGAATGAAAGATACGTCCCAGCTATGCGACAGGTGGCTGGCAACCAGTGCGAGCATATCCATAGCAGGGATATTATCCGTTAAAAACAGAGCTTTCATATTGTCTCCTGTATCACCGTTCTAAAACTGCTTGACGTTGCAATAGAACACTAACCATTTCATCTATCTGTTCACTCCGGTAAAGTCCATTAGCAAAGCCGTACATAACGTCAAATTCCCCTCTTGGGAAAACACCGTAAATGTAGAGTAATTTCCCTTGACCTTTGGCGTAACCAGCCTCAAGGTGAGAACTTCTACCACAAGGCATTAGCATAATCACACAATCCGACCAATCAAGCCACTTTCTATCTTCTTT
>JAHIRD010000300.1 GCA_018818835.1 Pseudomonadota bacterium | reverse complement strand
CATAGATATTGATGAGAAATATGGATTAATGGAAGAGATAGGCTTAGATAGAATAGCAAAGAAAAAAGGAATTGATTTGAGAGTTGAAGTAATGAAAAGAACTCTATTTAACAAATCAGAGAAAGACTTTAAGAAGAAGTTAAATGAAGAGATTTATGACGAGATATTTGGTAAAGGAAAAAAGGAATAGTCCGATTTTGTTTTTACTTTTCGGACGAAACTTTCCCACACTATGTATGGGAAAGGAACATAATAGAAACTAAACAGTTCATTTCGGCACTCACCAAGTTCGTGCCTCATTCACCCAAATCGGAAATATCCTTTACGAAAAGAGTGTTTCCGACTTCGTTTAGTTTCATACATTAAACTCAATCGGAGGAAATCAAAATGAAAGAATATGATTTTAATGAAATTATGAAAAGATTTTGTATAACAGATGATAGGTACACAAAAAAAGAAATTGTGAAAGAATCATATAATATGAGACACTCTATACCTAATCTAATGGATATAGCTAAATTAGGGGCTGTAATAATGAGATTAGAGGATGAAGTCAACAAATTAAAAAGAAAGAAGTAATAAATGATTTCCTCCGACTTTGCTAACGCAATCCAGCAAAGCTGGAGAGTTTAATTCACGCTAAACGGAAATTGTCTGCCAATTTCCCAAATTGCCAATATCCATAACGATTAATATTGTTGGCAACTTCGTTTAGCTTAACATTATATCCAATTAAAACTTTGAGGGGGATTTCAAATGGATGAATTTTATAAAAAAGAAGTAGAAAAGGCAAGAAATAGAGGAGCTTGTAAAGAGCATATTGAAAGGATGAAATTTTTATCCAAAGGAAATAATATCCATAATAAAATCAGTAAATGGGTTAATGCTATTTTTAAAGATGAAGATAATTATAACGATTGGATGATTGAGAAGAAAGACCAAAAGATAATCTTACATAAAGCGATTCAACATGGTATTCAAATAGCATTAGATATACAGAAATCCCTCTCAACTTTTGAAAACAAAAGGGATATAATTGCGGTTAAACAAAAACCGCAAAATCCATAATATTCAATATAGTTGCGGTCTTCGTTTGAACCGCATACATTATGCCCAATGGATTTTTGGGTAATGAGGTAATGATGAAGAATAAAGATATTGTAATTTGGTTAAGAAAAAAGCAAGATAAACTTCAAAAAGAATTTAAGAAGAAGATTACTAAACAAAGAAAAAGTATATATGATTTTAGAGGTATATGGATTCAACCAGCTTGTGCTTGTGGTAATGAATTTAGAACACCATATCATATAAGGGATACTGGACTGTGCCCTAAATGTAATAAGTTGTTTTGCAGGGCAATGAAAACTAATGAATATGTTGATAAAGAGTTTCATACCCAAAAATCCACTACGACTTCAAAGAAGTCTGGGCATAATAGAAATTTCAGTAAAGAAAAATAATCTATAAACTAAATGTATGATTTTTCCATTCCAGAAATTTCATACATTATACGCAATAAATTCGCCCACCTACGAAAGAAATGAGGTAAAAACAAATGAAGAATATGATTTTAGTTGGAATGTGTATATTGATTTTAGTTGTAATTACTGCTTGTAATGATGATATTTCACCTATTGGAGATAAACAAGAAGTAACATACCCCAAAGAAGAATGTTGGAATGAGGAAATCCAGATTAAATATGTTTTTGATAAAGAGAATTTATGGTATGATATTCCTTGTGATTACAAACTCATATGCGATGATGGTATCTGGATTAGTAGTGGTTACTGTAAAATATATCCAGAATATTCTGATATTGAGTTTGGTGTTATAAGTCCTCATAATTATTGGATAGACTTAGATGCTAAACTTGAAAGAGTTAATAAAAATATAGATAAAGTATGTTTTAGTGTACATACAGAACATAAATGTAAATTAATATTATCAAATGGAGAAGAAATATTACCAAAATAAGACGTGGGAAACTTTTTTCCTATGCGGAGAGTTTAATTTTACGAGGTGAAAAATGAATATATTTGAAAAAATTGTTGAAAAAATACCAAAACCAAAAGTATTAATAACAGTTTGTGTAGGGACATTCATTATAAGCTATGGGTGTTGTATGCTACATAAATGTGGATTTATTTAACTCCATAATTTTTGATAAATTTCATACATTAAACAAAAGCAAAAATTAAAATCCCTCTTGGAGATAAAATGAAGACTATTTTTTGTTTTTATGGTAAGCTTCTCTTGCCCTACTTAAACAATGTTTGCATTGAGTCATATTCTTTATAGCCTTGTTTGGGCAGTATAGGGTTACACAAATACCCTTTGATTTCTTTATGAGCCTGTCAATCTTCAGTTGATTTCCAAATTCTGTTTTTCCAGCTTTCTTTACATCTTCCCTGAAGGCTTCCAATAGCCTATTCGCTTCGTAATACTGCCCTGCTCTCCTTAACTCCCTTATGAAGCTATAGTCTATTACTCTTAATTGTTTCATTATTTTCCCCATTGGTTCTTTACTTTTGTTCCTACTTTATCTACCCATTCAATATAATTATCTTTCTTATTGCTTACAAACTTGTTGTATATTTTCCTGTAATTAGTCACGCAATATATTATAATAGCCATAGAGATTAATTCAATTATCATCTTTTTAATTCACCCTCTATAAATTTACTGACATTGCCTTTTGCTTTTTCTTTTATTCTCTCTAATAGTTTGCTGTCTATTGTTATGCTTATTTGCTTCTTTCTTAAACTAACCCTATTATCATAGTTTTTCAGCATCTCTATTGCTTCTTTCTTATTTTCATTTAATCGCATTTTTAATCATAAACTTTATTTTTCTTAAATCTTTTATATTATTTTTAGATATGCTTATACATATCCTGCTTATCTTTTTATTGATGTATAAGACCTTATTCCTTTCAAAATATTCAATGAGCAATAAACAGCATACCCTCTTATTGCCATCTAAAAAGATATGCTGGTTTATTATGTTGCTGATTAAATAAGCTGTTCTTTTCAATTCCGTTTTTATGTTGTTATTTGCATAATCCAAAATAAACAATAAACTGCTTTCATTTATTATCTGCCCGTTCTCTCCGATAGATTCATTAAGTTCTATCAAGTGATGTTTTGAAATCATAGGATAATAATAAGACGCATATATATAAACCTTTGGTTTTACCACCACACTCCAAAAGACCTGAAAATGCCTTTTGTGTTTTCATCGCCCTTGAATGATATTCCCAAAACCAATAGTGTCAGGATATAACCGACAGTGACCATCATACCCCATTCAAGAAAAGCAGGAAAAATTATCAATCCCAGCAGGGTATAATAGCCCATAAGCATGCACCATAATCCAACATACCTGTGCAGGTAAACCAGTATCCATTTTATTGTTTTAATCATTATATCTCAAACCATTCTTCTTTCACCATATTATTGTATGCTTCTTTTGCTCTATCATAATCCATCCAATTACTTGCAGGATTAATAATACTACCTTTTGCTGTCCTTATTGGAAAAACTCCAAATAGCCGTAATATAAAATTCTTAGGCACAATAAAATAGTTCCCCCTAAATTCTTTTATAAAACATTTAAACCTTTTTATTCTCATCTTTCATCACCTATTTCTAAACATTGTATAAACAGATAAATCTTGCCATAATATTAATGATAGCACTCCATATAACAATGTAATTCCCACTAAAATAGCTACCGATATAATCAACATTGAAACTATTTTTTGAATAAACTTAGTAACCATTTCTTTTATTCTCATTTTATTTTTTCCATTTCTTCCTCATCTTTACCAATAATATCTGCTGTCTGTTATACAAGTCTACTTCTTTCAGTTTAATCTCTCCTAACTGCTTTGTTACTTCAATAAGTTCTTCAATTTCTTGATTCCACAATTTTGCTACTTTTAATGCAAATTCACTTTTTCCATAAGGTTCTTCTTCAATCATTTTTCACCTTTTGTTTTTTAAGTTTTCAAATCCACCTTAATCTTATTGGTATAACGTTTAACACTCCCCTTATACATAAAATAATAATACCCATAAAAAACTATCACGCCAATATTAAACCAAATAGGCAAACCCAAAGGATTCCAAAATATATTGATTATTCCCATAAAAAAAGCTAATGGGGATAAATAAACTATCATTTTGCCCAAGTCTTTCATTAAATCACTCATTTTTCACCTTTTGTTTTAGCATTAAATATAATATTTTATTATTATTACAAACACACTAACAATAAACATTGAAATAGCTCCAATCATAAATCCTTTATAACAATCCATTTTACATCTCCTCCTTTACATCAGTCTTATTAATCTTGTCTTGTATATCCTGAACAATAGGTTTGCCGTCTTTATATATTGTAGCAAATAAATCTATTATCTTCACAGATACATTTTTTATAAAAGTAAATGTGTTTCTCGGGCTGAAAATCATTCCTGAAACTAATAAAATAATAAAGCCAATTACTATTATTGTTTTAATCATATTTAGTATTACACCTCTTGCAGTAGTAGTTATATTCCAGTTTAGATATTTTAAATCTGTTGTATCCACATTTTTTGCATTTCTTTTGTGGTCTTCCCCTGTTATTTTTCATTTTATACTTGAATTTTATTTTTTGTACCTTTTTTGTAACCATTTTTGTACCTTTCTTAACACTTTTTTACAAGTATCGGCTTATTGTTCCTTTTGGAATCATACTGCTCCATATAGGGAATTTTAACCTTGTGGTAATGTAGTCCGTCATATATAATGCTCTCATCAACATCCAAGTTTAATATAGAAGAGCCTTTCTCTTCCCCTTGATAGCCCATAACAACATTCTTAACCATACTACCATTTATCAAATCAGCAAAGGTTACTTTCTTGAAGATTATTGTATGGAGCTTGGCAGAGATGAATTTTTTGAACCCTTCTCCAAGACCGCAAAGCAGTAACACATTGTTATTATGGAATATCAGCCTTAAAGTGTTTTCTATCTGTCTTCTTGCACGTTTATTTTCAACATCAAATAGAGAAAAAAGTTCATCTATTAGTATTACAGAGTTCTTTATCTGCTCCAATTCTGCTACACTATTGAATTTCAATGTTTTAGGCACATTGCACCTAAGACCATAAGTATAGACTTTGAAATTATACTTCTTGTTCAGCTCTTCCAGTAAGTAATAAATCATATTGGATTTCCCTTCGTTAGTGTTTGCCACCAACCCAATAATCTTTGGGGTTGAAAACAAATCATTCAACACATTATAGTTTGCAGTTAGTTCTTTCATTTCAACACCCACACTTCTTTAATCTTTTGTCAATATCTACTCTTTCATCTTCAGGCAGACATTCCCAATACTCCATTAATATAAAATAAGCTGTCTTGTATCTTGGCTTCATTCAACAACCCTCCGTTGATTTGAAATGGCAATCCTCATTAAATTCTTTAGTGCTGTCCAAGTAATGCAGGTATTCGTGGTTGCAGGTTTCCATCACTGTTGACCAAGTTCTGTCCCTTACAAGTATGCACATTGTTCCGTCATAGTGCAGTCCTGTTACTGCTTCAAAATTGCTGTTGTATTTTCCCATAAAATTAAGGGCGTAATACATATTGAAAGTTTCCCCCATATCGTTAATGGTATAGTATTGGTAGTAGATTACAACCAAACTGAATACTATGTATGTCAGGATAATTGCAGACCTAATCGCTTTCCACAACATAAATTTCTTCCTTTGTATCATTTTCTTCCCTTACAATCAAATCATCTCTTAACTTCAATATATCCTCCCTTAATTCCTTTACCATCTTATATTTCTTGTATAGGTTAGTTACCTTTTCGCTGTAAAGCAAATATCTCACTTTAGGGTAATCTGCAAGTAATAGATAAATCATTTTGTTGTTGCTCATTTTAGTTACCTCCCCGTTTAGTTAAAAAATTGTGGTTCTTCTAATGCTACCATAGTTAGTTTTGCACCAAGTTCTGTAATCAATTTATGATAGCTATCTTCTGTATGATGACCAGCTTCGTGTCCTAATTCATGTAATATCAAATCAATAGTTCTTTCATGGACAGGAATATCAAAGAACCCATTATTTAATCTTGAAACATTGAATGTTAAGTGCCTATTACCATACTGAGCAACAACCATATTATTACCACCTTTGACAAAAGACACCCCTATACTAACATTCATTAATCTCTGTGCTATTTTCTTGGAAAGTTCTGCTACTTTTCTTTGTTTATCATTTGGTTCTATTGTCGGAGCATTTGTAAAATTAGTTCCAAATAAATCACTTGAACTTGGCATTAAATCATATTCTTTGACATTTGACCATTCTTCTTTGCTCATTTCCCTACCATTAACAATATGGTAACCATTAGCTATTGCCTCATCAACACTTCTTTCATCAAACGGATTGGCAACAACAAATCTATCTCCATACCGATTTCTTAAAATCTTATCAATAGCCTCTTTCAAAACTCCTTTACCTGACATTGCTAATCTTATCCAAGAAGATGAACTGCTGTCTTCATTGATTTGCTCATAAACATAATTTAAGACTTCAACATAAAGTTCTTTTAGGAATGTCTG
>JAHIRD010000163.1 GCA_018818835.1 Pseudomonadota bacterium | reverse complement strand
GTTATTTTGTTTAGCCGTTCCACGGCAAAATAGAGCCGTGTCATCTGAAACCATAAAAACATTCCGGAAGAAAATTTTCGTATCCGTTTAGCAAACCTCAGCATCAGCCCTTCGTAAATCGAGGAGCAGTCCATTAGCCAGTTGTTGAATGTCATATAATATGTCAGAAGAGTACCGGTAATTCGATATTTCACCAGTATGTTCATCAGGAGGCGCTTGTTGTGGGAATGCAAACGCAACAGTTCAGGTATGGAAAAGTGCATAATATAAATATCGTCCCTGCTGCCGGTAAGGATTAGCACTCGGATGGATTCGTCCTTGCTGATTTTTTTGACCAGGACAAACAGTTCTTCCAGAATATCCATGGTTAAGAAATTGACCGGCGGATTGTGTATTTCAATCCAGATCGTTGCATTTTCCCTGCGGGTTTTCAGATACGTGTATTCCATGACATCCCCCTTAATATCGGTGGTTTAGTCGTCGAGTTTCGTGATATCTAAAGATTGTGAACCTTGGTTCATATTGATATGAAATTAAGTTCATATTGTCAAGATAAATATGAACCCAGTTTCATATTATGGTTTTGACTTATAATAGTGTTATGTTATAAACATTTTAAGCTAAGAGATTGTACAAATCGTGTATGTTTAGGAGAATAATTGTGGCTGAATTAAAAAATATGGCGAGATTGCCCGTGCTAAAGCGCGGCATTGAGACCAAGGAAAAAATAATCAATGCCGCCTGGATACTTTTTTCTGATAAGGGGTATTTTAAAACCAACACAAAAGATATCGCCACTAAGGCCGGTGTCGCAACCGGATCCTTTTACGCTTATTTCAATAACAAGAAGGACGTAGGTATAGAACTGATTAGACGCTTCTATAAAGATGGAACTGAAAAGGTTTTGTCACATACCATCAAAAAAATTTCAGATATGTTGGCTGAAAACCCTGGCCCAAAAACAGTGAGAATGACTGTGAAGTTTATTATAGAATCGTTCAAGGAATTCCATGCCATAAGCCCGATGCTCCAACGGGACGCCCTTGTATTGATCCTTATGGATGAAGAGGTAAAGAACGTAAGCCGTGAAGAAGATGGCAAGATACTCTCTTTTTTAATCGAAATATTGCAACAGTATAAGGAGTATCTCCGTGTGGATGATGTGGAAGCTGCCGCAACATTGCTGTTTAGAGTCAGTGATGAGGTTATGCATCGGATCATGATTCATAACGATGAGATTGAGGCGGAGCGGCTTCTCCGAGAACTTGAGGATATGATCTGCAACTATATTTTTGTTTCGGATCTCAAATAAGTGAGGCAAGATTAGTCGTGACATTTAGGACATAAGCATGGCTGGAACCATGCGGCATACACTCCCAGACGGGAGCCTGGGAGCGAGTCGAAATTGGGTAAATTGGGGGACAGGCCAATTATTCAATAATTCAAGAAATTGATATTCTGACAAATCGTTGATTGGAATCACG
This sequence comes from Pseudomonadota bacterium, assembly GCA_018818835.1. Classification (GTDB taxonomy): domain Bacteria; phylum Desulfobacterota; class Desulfobacteria; order Desulfobacterales; family Desulfolunaceae; genus JAHIRD01. Next base: position 24,196 of record JAHIRD010000163.1, on the reverse strand, counting down.
TTTTGGGAGGCAAATATGGACAGGCGTGGCATCATCCTGATTATTTTCATGGCTTTCTGGTTTTTAAGCGGACCGGGCAGCCAGCCTGTTGTCAGGGAAGATCGGGTTATCAATGATTTTGAGACGGATTCGGATTTGGATCATCTTCACTGGAAATGCCGGACGCTTTTTTCCCTGTCAGACGAACATCCGGGTCATGGGCATTATGGGCTTAAATTGGAGTTGTTCCCGTCCATGTACCCCGGCGTATCATTCAGGGGATATCCCAGGCGTTTTATGGGTTACAAGGACTTTCGTGTGGATATATTCAACCCTGAATCCCAGGGGAGCCACATCGCCCTTCGCATTGATGATAAACAAAAAGATCCGGTCTATGATGACCGCTACAACCACCGGTTTGACCTGCAACCTGGGATGAATCACCTGGTAATCCCCCTCGAAAGCCTTCAAACTCCCCTTGGTCGGCCTCTGGACCTCTGCAACATACGCGCGTTGACTTTTTTTATGGTCAATCCAACGGAGACAAAAGTTCTTTATATGGATAATCTTAGGCTGACTGTATCAACCACCCGCTCATAGTGCTCTTCGTGTCATGGTTAAACCGGTTTTTATTTCGTTTCCAGGCAAAGCCTGGAAACTCAACTTTATTTTTCACCATGACATGAAGTTCATGTAGAAAAGCATGCCTACTGTTATATGGCGGAGATTGGAATATTTTATGCGGATGAGGGCCTTATCGGTGTTCACAGCCCAACCCTACGAGGTCTTCCTCATGGGCAACACCCTCTAGTAGGGTGGGCTTTTGCCCACCAAATTACCCGACTCCTCATAAAATGCTATGCAATTGGATATGTGAACGGATATAGGACATGCTCATAAATTTTTCTCACAGAGGCACAAAGACCACAAAGGGAAAAACTATTATTCCCAAGTGTTTTGCCCTTCTCCGTGCTCTTTGTGCCTCCGTGAGAGACGAGGCTTTTTGGTTGTGGATTTGCCGTAAATACCCCCCCCTTCAATTAAACCACCGAAACAATACAAACGTTACCCTTAAAATTCCATTATGATCATAAAATGACAAATTAGAAAATTAAATATGCAAATTGACAACTGATATGCTATGAGATGATTTAGTTTCCTCATAAGCTCAACTGTAAACAGCTGCTCATTGTTTCAAAATATTAATAATTATCTGTATTTATAAATATTATTTGATTTATAGTCGATTTAGTCCAAAGGCGTTTTGTCAATTATATGTAACACCGATTCGCTTACGATTTGTGGAAAGGGAAACCTATAAATTTGATTTAAATGGAGGTGCCGTTATGCCTGTTTCAAACATTTTAAAGGTAATATGTTTATTATCGGATCTTTTAAATTTGGGGAGCCGACTATGGCGAATGATCATTTTTTGTCTGCTATGCATTATAGGCGGCCTTGGTCCTTTTTTTTACGGTGAGATAGCCTATGCACAGACCACCGAAGGGGAGCTGGAAGGCCGAGCGGCACCCCTTGCCCTTAGACGGTGTGAGGGCGGTGCCAACGCAGGCGGCTTGTGCAATCAAGACGGGGATTGCCCGGGTTCAACCTGCCCGGATCGTAATGTTTTCAACATTTCGGTGGCGGTTCAGTTTAATGCAACCGCAGCAGAGCTGACCACCATTCAAAATATGATCAGTGATGGATCGGCTTGGCTCTTTGATGTGACCGACGGCCAGGCGGAGTTTGGTGAGGCGTTTATCTATAATAATGCCTTTGGCACAGGCTCTGACGCAGATCTCCGAATCTACCCGAGCACGTCCCCCACCTGGTGGGGTGCCAACACCGGCAACTGGCAGGTGGGTGGCTCCATGAGTATCTCCATTGATAATATTCCCGCGGTTGATCGTCCGGGTGAGAGTCTGGCGCATGAGTTTTTTCATCTTGCCTTTGATGCAAAGGATGAGTACGAGGAAGTGGCGGTGGGATGCGGGGCCTGGGTCGCCGATGCCAATTGTCCCAATGCAGCGGCCATTGCGGCGGGGGAGACTCCCAGCCTCATGGGAAGCAGGGATCATGGTCCACGCTCGGAGCTTTGCTGGGGGCAGGGAAATCCTGCTAACCTGACGGATGTGACAGGCGGAAACCACGATGCGACCAATGTCACTGAACAGTCCCGCTGCCGCAATAATCGATCCTGCTGGGCCCAGGCTATATGGGCCTATCCCCACACGATTATGGCACCTGCTGGGGCGCCGGACCCGGACGCCAACGGTGCCACAGTTGACGTCACTCGGTTCGTGATGCCCAATGATACCACCCGTGTTGTGCTGGTGCTTGATGAGTCGGGCAGCATGGGCTTGGAATCCCCCAGCCGCATGGCGAGACTGAAGGTCGCAGCCAAGGATTTCGTGGCTCTGGCCGAGGACAACACCGAACTCGGTATCGTATCCTATTCGGATGACGCCGAGGCAACGAGTGGCCGGGCCAATATTCCCATCGATTCACTCTCCCACAATCGTGCAGCCTGCAACACCGCCGTCGATAACCTGACGCCCACCAACTGGACCAATATCGGAGACGGTCTGCAAAAGGCCTTGGCCATGATCACCACGGCGGGAGGGGTGACAGCCAACACCTTCATCGTACTGATGACCGATGGCCTGAACAATAGACCCTCGCCCCAGGCAACCGCCGATGCCCATCTCCAAACCGCCATTGGTGACTTGTTGACTGCCGGAGTTCCCGTCTATGTCACCTGCACCGGCGGTGACATCGGGTTGTCCTCTCAGTGTTCGGAGATCGCAACGGGGACCGGCGGGTTTTATGTTGATTCCGAAGACCCGAACCGTCTTCCCGAGGCCTTTATCGACTTCCATGAACGGATTTCACGTCGGGATCAGATTACATCTTTTGCAACCTGGGCGTCCGGCACCAAGCCGGGTCTGGTTGGCCAGGAAAAAACGATTTATGTTGAAGAAGGCACTGAATCCGCCACCTTTGTCCTGCAGTGGCACGGTGCAAATGCCAAAGCGAGCATGTACATGGTGGATCCCAACGGAACCCATCATCAGAGCAAGGACATGCCCCAGGGCAGGTTCGTCCGCATTGCCAGCCCGGTTCAAGGCAACTGGGATATGGTGATTGACTGGTCTGGTAACATGCCGGCCGGCTATGTGACCCGTGGCTACTCCCGGAACCGGATTCACAGTCTGGGGGCGGGTGTTCGCTACGCACATGTCAAGCCGGGTGAACCCATCTATATTTATGCCTATCCTCGCAGCAACGGTGGTTCTGTTACCAATCCGGATAAACGGATTATGGGATCGGTGAGTCGACCCGATGGCTCTCGTGATATCATTGAACTGAACGACATGGGGCATGGTCTCACAGGGAGCGGTGATGATGAGGCGGCTGACGGTATCTACACCGGAGTTTACAACCTGACCAACCTGAAGGGGCCCTACCAATTCTTGCTTCGTGCCGATGTCGATCAGTGGGGGCTGTCCCAGGATCAGGAACGCGTTGATGCAACGCGCCTCAGCCCACGTTTCATCCGGGAGGTTCGCGTTTCGGTGGCCGTGGGTGATCCCGGTGATATCGAGTCGAGTCCGGACGATGGCATCGTTGTCAAACCCTCCCCTGAATTCAATTGGTGCTTTTGGGTGTTTTGGCTGGTTGTCCTGCTGATTCTGTTAGTTATTTGGTGCATTATTCGCCGCCACACGCGGAATTGATTGACGGCACTATAACGCGGCATATGGGACTTTTTACGACGCCATCTTTATTCCATCGTGTTCCCAGGCTGTATTGGGAACACGATGGCTTTACCCTGTGGGCGCATCCATTTTTTATATAGGTATAATTCAAAATAATAATACAATTAATTTGACAACATTGCCGTTATTTTATATGTGAATAGAAAATAATACGGTTAGTAAAACCACCATCCCATCAAACAAGGAACAACCATGGACTATTTTTTTGGTTTCAACTGAGTCACAGACAGGCATACTGCCAGGTCTGGCAAACAGGTGACATACCGGAAAAAAGAGGTTCGCTTCCTTTTAAATCACAGTGTTTAGCTCTGATTATTTTTTCCGGATTTAAAATTACTTTTATGAGTTGTTCAAATTTGTTTATTTATTAAAGGGGCAAAGGTGCTGGGCACCCCGCGGTCTTCAAAACCGTTGGCTTCGTCTGAATCACGGAGAGGAGGTTCGATTCCCCTTGCCCCTTCCATAAAACATGTTTGACGCTGATGAGCAGCCTTTTTTGGGCTGTGAGTCTTCTTGGATGAGGTCCTTATGGTAAAGCATTTCACAGTGGGGGTGGCCGGACATGTGGATCATGGAAAAACAAGTTTGGTTCAGGCGCTTAGTGGTATTGACACAGACCGGATGCCCGAGGAAAAAAGGCGTGGAATGTCCATTGAATCAGGTGTGGCGCCCATGGTCGGGCAACCTGGGATCAATCTGGCCCTTGTGGATGTTCCGGGCCATAAGGACTATTTAAAAAACACGGTGAGGGGACTCAGTTGTGTCGATATGGCCATTCTGGTTGTGGCTGCTGACGATGGTGTCATGCCACAGACCCGTGATCATCTTGAAATCCTGGAATTTTTCAAGGCCAGGAGCGGCCTTGTGGTCTTGACCAAGTCTGACATGGTGGATGATGAAACCCTTGAGTTGGCCGAACTGGAGGTCCGTGAGCTTATTCAGGGTCATTTTCTTGAGGGGAAAAAAATAATCCCCTTTTCCTCGAAGAGACCCGAAGGGGCGGACATCATCCGCCGGGTTCTGTTTAATGAAACAGAACAACTTGAAAACACCTCCAGGGACCTGCCTTTTAGATTATGGATTGATCAGGTCAGGCAACTCAAGGGATTCGGAACCATTGTCAGCGGAACGGTTCTTTCCGGTTCTATCCAAAAGGCAGAGCCCCTTCAATTGATGCCAGCGTGCCTGATGACACGTGCCCGTTTTTTGGAATCCCATGGACAAAGAATCGATACGGCCCATGCCGGACAGCGCATCGGAATCAATCTTCATAAAGTGCCTTTCCATGATGTCCAGCGGGGTATGCTTGTCACCGCGTCCGGACAGAGTCAAAATACCTATCTTCTCAATGCAGACCTTCAACTGCTTGCTCATACAGCAGGTTCACTTAAAACCAGGGTTCGGGTCAAGCTTTATATCGGTACCCTGGTGGTGGGTGCCCTGATGGTGATCATGGATAAAGACATGATCAGACCCGGTGAATCGGGCCTGGTGCAGTTTAGGCTAAGCAGAGCTCTTCCCGTGTCTCCTAAAGACAGGTTTGTCGTGACTCTTTTGAATGAGAACCGTATCATGGGTGGTGGCAAGGTCCTTGAGATCACAGCGGAAAAATTTACACGATCACGGGCAGAAAGAATACTGCCGGGTCTTTTGGCCCTCAGGGAAGGGGATGTTTCACGTTATGTAGATTCAATACTAAATGTGACATTTGGCCAAATGATTTTTCCTGATAAGATCCATAGACGATCCGGTCTTCCCTTGGCACAACTGGAGAGAGTTTTTGTAGAAAAACATCGGGCCGGTCACCTGATGACTGATGGAAACAAAGGTTTTATTTTGAAAAAGCACGGCCAGAATATGAAAGACAAGCTTATGGACGCCGCGCATCGTGCCATGGGAAATGGCCCCTTAAAAAATTATATCACAGTCTCTGAATTTGTTGGCTATCTTCGAATCCCTGTTTCGGAGGATCTGGTTCAGGTATTGGTGGGGGAGCTTCTCAGCGAAAAGAAATTATATAAAGACCAAAGGGGTTTTAGTATCCCGGACCATAAACATTCATTGAGCCGTGATGACGAAAATTTGGCCAGACATATACTTGAATTTGCGGAACAATCAGGATTTGTCCCATTTAGCGCCAGCCGCTTTTGTATCGAACAGGATCTCTATAAAAATAGAGATAAAGCCAAAAAAATGTTGCATTTTCTCCATAATCAGAACCAGCTGGTCAAGCTGACGAATAAACGATTCATCGGTTTTAATGCCATGGAAAAAATCAAGGCCAGGATTGAAGGACATATCCGTGATCATGGGGCCATTGTACTGGCAGACAGCCAGAGTATCATGGGGTATGGTCGAACCATGGCCGTGCCGGTGTTTGAGTATCTTGATTCGGTGGGGTTTACAAAAAGGCATGGGGATGAACGGAAATTGTGCTGATGCCACACATCTGTCTTTATTGAAGGGCATCCGGTGTATGGGATCACAGAAAAATCCAGGTCATGTCTGAATCAAATGATTCAGGACAGGTGCCATGTTTTGTTCGGAGTGATAAACGATTGAACCCTGGGTTGCTTTTCTGCGATCCCGAAGGCCCGGATCTGCCAGGCAATCTGTTACAAAAATGAACAGAAACTCCCTTACACACCCGGACCAAGGAAAAAGAAATAGAAAAAATTATCGAAGATTTTTTTCCACGTCTTCCTGTGTCTCATCAACAGCATCTTCAACGTTATCTTCAATGGCTGAAGGATTTCCTTCTTCAGTTGAATCGACTTTTACGTGAAGATCGTCACTTGCTTTTTGTTCTTCTGTCAATTCCAAATCAACGGGATTTTCAACAGCATCATCCTGACTGATAGACGGGGTAGGTGAAACAGCTTTTTCCTCGTCGGATGTGGTTGAGAATGCATTGGCGCTGGAAAGAAAAAGGCATAAAAGCATACTTGACAGGCATAGAGTGTAAATCATTCGTTTCATGATATAGCTCCTTTTACTTTAAGTAATTTAAAAAAATTGAATGAAATTAAATGTGGATCACGATGACCCTGACGAATACCAAACATAAATAATACGACGGGTTGAGCAAAGTTGATGTTTTTAATACAAGATGCGTGCCAATGTTAAGTGTATCAGTCTATAAATGCATAAAGAAGAAAATTGATATGAAAAGCAGAACGTTACGTATTCGGTAACATAATGAGGTGCCAGTGTGATGGGCCTGGTACAAATAAAATTTATGATGAATGGTGAATATTCGTGAGTAACTGTTGAATGATCACGAAAATGTGTGAGAATTAAACACGAGAGAGGTAACCCGGATATCTGCGTCAGGTGTCCAAAGACTTATAAAAGGGATAAAGCCATGCGTGTGGCCAGAATGTATAGCAGACAGGCGAATATTTTTTTTAGTTTGTTCACGGGCAGCCTATGTGCCAGTCTTGCACCCAGGGGGGCTGTGAGAACACTTGCCGCAACAATGCAGGCAAGGGAAACAAGATGGATAAAGCCCAGGCAGTGATTCGGGAGGTCCGGAACGTTCAGGCCGTTAAGGACAAAACCCGATGCTCCTGCTATGGCAATGGGAAAGCCAATGGCTGCCGATGTTCCAATGGCCTGCTGCATGACCGTATTGCACCAGACAAGAAATGGTACGGAAAGGGTGCCGCCCCCTATACCCGCCAGACTTGAAAAGATGCCGATAAAGCTTCCGGCTGCGAACATCCCGGGAGTTTGGGGTGTGGATCTTGATGGTTTGGGCTTGATGCCGATAAGCATCTGGGTTGCCACGAAATAAAGAAAAATACTGAAAAAGCCTTTCAAGACATTGGTGGACAGACGGGCAGCGATAAAGGTTCCGAGGAGCGAGCCGGCCAGAATTCCCGGGGTGATACGAAAGACAACCGGCCAGAGAACAGCGCTACGCCTATGATGGGCCAGAACGCTGGATAGTGATGTGAAGATGATGCTGGCAAGGGAGGTGCCCAAAGCCATATGGACAATATGGTCATGGGGAAAGCCCTGGGCTGCGAACATAAAGGTCAGAATGGGTACGATAACAAGTCCCCCGCCTATACCCAGCATCCCGGCGAGAAGACCTGCCACGGCACCTAAAATCATATACGATGTCAACCACATGATTTTTTACGCCCCTTTAGTCTTTTTACGGCCCGGATTTATAGTTTTAGGCATCTGTTTTTCCATGATTTTCCGAATCTGATCCATATGGAGTTTCATTTTTCGTGCAGCTCTGATTGAATCGCCGTCCCGAATCGCACCGAGGATGTCCTTGTGGATGGAAAGCGAAACTTGTTTCCGCTCGGGAATCTGAAAGTCCTCTGCCCGGCTTTCAGAGAAGATATCCTGAAGTTTTTCATATACATGGAACAGGATGGTGTTCCCCGTGGCCTTGGCCAGGGTTCGGTGAAATTGTTCGTCCAGCTTCCGTGTGCTTTTATCCTGCATGAGGGCCTCTTCCTGTTGAGCCAGGGTGGCGGTAAGGAGGTCGAGGGTCTCCGGGCGAATTCGTTGTGCTGCAAGTGAGGCGATCTGGGGCTCAAGAATTTTTCTTAACTCAAAAATATCATTCAACCGATGTTTCTTTTTTTCCAGGGTATTGTTCAGGGATTCCCGGAGCAGTTCGACTCCTGATTCAGCCACGAAATTACCTGAGCCGAGGATGGTGATGAGTACTTTTTTTTCCGCCAGGGTTTTGATGGCTTCCCGAACCGTGTTTCGTGAGACCTTGTATGATTGGGCAAGGGTCCTCTCCGGGGGAAGTCTTTCTCCCCTTTTGAGATCGCCCGATTCAATCATCCCCCCGATGATGTCTACTATATTTTGGAATTTTTTTTTCATGGTTATCTTTCGTAATAAATTTTAATTGGTCCTACCAATAACAATATCTTTGTCCTTTGTCAATGCAGGAATGGAAATACTATTATCCGTGGTCTGAAATGATGGATTGTGGAAATTAATGGGATATAATGAGTTACGTTTTCCATAACATAAAATACCCTTTATGAAATTTGTAGAGGCATGTCTTCGATATTTCATTTATTAATGTACTGATTTTTATTGATTATTTATCTATGGATCGGCCCAGATGATTTTTGGCCTGTTACTTGCTGATACAAACCATAACATGTAACATGGAAATTATGCGGTAATAATAAAAAATAAGGTTAAATAAATGAAAAATATATATTTATTATGCGTCGTTTTTATATTCGGCTTGAGCGTTCATGTTCAGGCACTGCCCCTTTTAGGGCAAAGCTCTTTGACCCTCAACGGCAATACATATAATATCGTTGACAGGGAAGCTGACGTGAATGCATACGATAGCGATTTTGGAGGCTATGCCGGAAGTACCTGGAGCGGTTATTATATCGGAACGATTTCAGGCAGTGGGAATGATAATGATACAAGTATGTTGTCGGATCTTTTCACCTATTACCTGGGACAGCCCTATTCGGTGTCAGCTTATGATAAAGTTGATTTGCCTGATAGTACGACCAGTTCCTCTCTTTCCAGCGGCAATTTGACCGTTACCTGGGAGAGCGACCGGCATGCAGGCACCTTTTCCGTATCCGGGGGGAATCCGTCTGAACCCGTTGAGTTTTATTCTGTAAAAGGCGGTACTGAGTATGCCCTTTATTATCTGGACCCTGCGCTTTATGATGGCGTATGGACCACAGAGCACCTTGTGAACAGGGGGGGACAACAACCTGGAATTTCACATTTTTCTGCAGTTTACAGTGATGTGGCTCCTGTTCCCGAGCCTGCCACCATGGTGCTCCTTGGCTTGGGTCTTGTTGGAGTTGCCGGCTTGGGAAGGAAAAAAAATCAATCTGCTGACAAATGAAAAAATGACGATTTCGTAAGCCCTATGTTCCAAGGCTAAACGCCATAAAAAATAAATAAAAAGGCAGGATACATCGTGTGTTCTGCCTTTTTTTATATTAACACCAATTCAACCGGATAAGACTTAAGGTGCAAATGTCAATTTACTTGTGTTGCCACCGTTGATAATGGTGCCGAGCCTGGTTTCTCGGGAATTTCAGATAAGGAATCACACTCTGGTTTTTGATTCCTCCAGTGCCGTCATAGGTGATGGACACCACAGGGACTTGGGTGATTCTTTCGATTTCCTGTTTCATGGCCTCGGTGACGATGGACGGGCAGCAGAATGCCGGACTGGCCTGGACAAAGAGGGAAATGTCCGGGTAGTGGCGTGAAAGGTAGTGGATTTTCAGGATATTTTCCATGGATTCACCGGTGTTATCCCCAATGAGGTTGAACCGGGCCAGGATCTCTTTTGGATCATCATCATAAAGATGTTCGGGCTCACGGATAATTCTTTCAAAATATCGGCCGTATTTTTTCTCCATGAGTTTCATGGTGGCCACCAGGGCTTTGACTGAAACAATGCTGAAAAAAAGGCCTTCGTTGAACCATTTTCTAAAATACATGGAGGCGACCATCTTACCCATTTCCGTATAGGGTGTGGTGATCACTTCTCCCCCATTGTCTTCGATAAAGTGGATAAGATCCTGATTCATCACCGTATTGTCGCGTACATAGATATCTCCGAAAATCGCCACTTTGGGCCGTGCTTCTTTTTTGGTTTCTATCCATTCGAAACGGGATACCACCTGGGATATGGCCTCTTCTTTGGACCGGTTGCCGAGAAAGGCGTCTTCGAGAATTTCAATGCTTTTTTCAATGACTCTGTCCGTGGTCCCTTTGACCCGTTCATAGGGCCTGATTTTACATCCCATTTTTCGGATCATGCCGCCAAACATATGGGCGAAATAAGCATTGATCGAGGCACGAATGGAGATGTCGATATACGTCAGCTGCCCGTGATAGATCCCGGCTTTTTCCATGCCCTTGCCATAAGACTCAAGAATTGTCGTGATATAATTGGGATACAGCTTCAGGTTGCATATGTTGGATTTACTGAGCCATAAAATGGTTTCTTCAGGTGCAAGCCCATGTTTATCGATGGTTTCAATAAATCCCTGGGCAACGGAATTGGCCGGGATACATTGACCTGAGTTGAATTTCATACTTTTCAGGATGGTGGATGGCTTTTCATCGATCAGATAGGCTTTTATTCCGTCCCGCTTTAGAGTGGCTGCAAGAAGTCGGCAGGTGATGGGGTCCCAGTTCGGGATCACCAGGTTTTTATCTGCGATGTCTTTGACCGGGTTAAAAAAGAGAGATGCGTAATGAACCGCTTTTTTTTCACTGTGCAGACGGCTTTTGTTTCGAAACGCTCGTATGGCAGCTTCAATGCGGGTTTCATAGCCCACGCTTGAATCGTGTTCATCCAGTTCCAGGATCAGGTAGGGTTTGTCATGTTGGGCCATCAGTTCCTTGAAATAGATCAAGGCAAAGGCATCGGGTGAACATTTAAACGAGGTCACAAAAACCGGGTATACATGGTTTGTTTTTGCGATTTTTTCAGCAGCTTTAAGTATGGCTGCCGGGTAGTTCCAGTGCAGATCATTGAGCAATGGATCCATGGGCCGTGTGTCTTCTTCGAAATGGGGGACCATGTCCTGGTAAAACGTATTGATACCTAAGGATGAAAAGATGCCTGGGATTCCGCTATTCACGGAAGGTGATAAAATGGTATAGGGTCTGCCAAGAAAAACAACACTGATGTCTTGGTCTTCGGCGATTTTTTGGGTATAAATGTCCTTGAAAGACGCTGTGCAATGATCTTTGAATTCAAAGGCCTTGTCATAGGCGGCAGCGATATCGAAAAAATTCGACGTGACACCGATTCTCTTGAGCATCTTATACAGTTCAATTTTGGTATGAAAACTGGTGTAAAGATATTTGAGAAGGGGCGTGAGGATTTTCTCCCGGTTATATTTGGCCATGATGGTGGGGATGTACTGGGTGTAATAGCAGTACTGACGGCGGGTATTTTTTTCTTTGTTTTCAAGATAATAGGGCAGAAAAATATAATCGGCTCTGTCCATTAAATAGTCCACATGACCATACATGGCGGTGACCGGAGCGCAGAATTCGGTTTCGGACATGCTTTTCCCGCGTTTAACGGCATCTTTGTAACCTTCACTTGTTACGGTTTTGATGGACAGAAGGTCGAAGAATCGTTTCCAGTAGGGCAGATCTTCAAAGAGATGAACAGCAGCAGGAATACCGATCACATGATCGCAGGATGATTCGGATAGGGGCTCAGCAATGGGGTGTGACTGGATTTTTCTGCGTTCTTTGATCAGATCAAAGGATGATCCTGATCGGCATATGTAGGATTTTGTCTCGTAATCCCGTCCGCAAAGAAAACCGTAAGCCACTTGCTCACCTTCAATATCTGCGATGGAAATTTTGCAGTGGTTGGTACATAAGGAACAGACTTCAGACCGGATGGGAATGGTTTTCCGGAACAGGTCAAGACCCCGGAAATGGCTTTTTTCTCTGTATTCATCAATGAGGGTGAGAGCCGTTCCCAAGGCACCGGTAAGGTGACAGAACCGGGAGACGAGTATGGGTTTTTTAAGCCGTTGTTCAAATGCTGCTACCAGGGCTTTGTTTTTGGCCGTGGCTCCCTGGAAAAAAATGGTGTTTCCGATCTGACTTTCCGTGGCCACCTTGATCAGATAGTTTTCCCTGACCGAATGAAGAACTGAAGCCAGGACTTCGTCAACACTGTATCCTTCGGTCAGATAATGATTAAGATCGCGTTCCATGAACACCGTGCATCGGTCACTGGCCATGGGGGCCCTGACGCCCAGGGTCCTTTCTGCATAATCCCGGATAGTGCAATTGAGCTTTCGTGCCTGTTCTTCGATGAAACTTCCGGTGCCGGCCGCGCAGACATTGTTCATGAAAGATGAAGTGACCATGCCGTTTTTAAGTGTGGTGAACTTGGCATCCTGGCCACCGATTTCTATGATGGTGTCAACATCCGGATTCAACATGACAGCCGCACGTGCATGGGCCGTGATTTCATCCAGAACCAGATCGGAACCCATGATTTTCCCGATGAATTTTCGACCGGAACCTGTGGTGCCACAGGCCAGGATATCAAGACGGATATTTTTCCGTGCAAAAAGGTCATCCATGGTTTCGAAAATGGCACAAACGGCTTGAAGGGGGTTTCCTGCTGTCTGGGTGTAGAAGCCCGAGATCACCTCTCCATGCTCGTCAGTCAGGACGGCCTTGGTGCTGGTTGAACCGATATCCATGCCCAGCCATGCTTTAAGTGTTTTCCTAAACCCAAGGTCCTGATAGACATCTGTTTCCACATCATTTGATCCTGTGTTCACGACCTGGGGCGTATGGCAGTACTTTTCCAGGCTTTGAAAGTCAGGGAATTGGGAAAGTTCCAAGGTAAGGGGAGGGTAATACAGCTCTTTTGTGTTCTCACCCTTTGTTATGAGGTCCTTGGGGCCAAGGGGGGCCTGGGGATGGAGAAATCCGGAATTCAGATCATCGGCAAGACAGAGGGCTGCCCCGATGGCTCCGTAGAGATTCGACGCATCATCCACAATCAGATCAAGCCCGGTCAGGGATTCAATATGGATTTTAACTGCAGGGTTTTTGGAAACACCCCCACAGAAGATTACGGGACCCTGTGTATTTATTTCTCCGCTGAAAAGGGTGTCCACGATATTCTTTGCAAGTCCGTAACACAGGCCCTCGCTGATTTCTCCGATGGAATAGCCTTCCTGCTGGGCATGGATCAGGTCGGTTTTGGCAAATACGGCGCAACGCGAAGCGATCATGGGAAAGGTGCCCTTGTTTTCATGGGCCACGCGGCTCAGGTGGAAAATGTCGCCTAAATTCAATCGTCCTGCCTGCTGATCCAGAAAACTTCCTGTGCCTGCAGCACAGGATGTATTTGTTTTGTAACTCAGGTATTGCCCTGAATGGTCAAAACAAAGGAGACCGAATTTTTCTCCACCCACATGGAGGATGGCGTTGAAGTCCAGGTGACGTTCCTTGGCTGTGGATATCACCGAGACCTGGTTGTCGTAAATGGCATGGGCACAGATGGTTCTGGGGGTGGAGGATGTTTTCGCAACATGGCCAATATTAGAAAAATCAAATGATTTCAGCTGTTCCGAAAGACATCCCGGTATGTCCCCCTTGTGAAAGGCATAGGCCGTTTTAACCAGAACCCTGTTACAGTCCAATTCTGCAAGAGACATGGAAACAGACCCGATATCAATTCCAAGAATATGCGAAGACATATTATTGCTCCTTTATTTAAACGGTCGGTCAGGACATGTGTTGTCGAATGTGTCGTGATATGAATTTAAGATATATATGTAAATCTCTGATATTACTAATTAAAAATGGATTGTATTTATCTTTTCATATTAGTACTTAATTGTCTTTGTGTCAATGATTAGAAATAGTCATGGGGTCTTTGGATAAGGAACCCTTGGAGAAGAAATATGATGGTGTCGTAAAAGGCTTTTTTACTTTCAGGTAAGTGGGGTAATGTTTATAACAGTCTGGACAAAAAGGGCCGCTCATGCAATGTGAGATGGGGCAGATTTTCAGATCTTGAAAAATTCTATCAAAGGGATTACCCTTTTATAAAATTGTAGTGCCTGGAATGAAAGATAGTCCTGTGGGCTTGGGACCGAAAATTGATGAACTCGTAAAAAGTCGACGGATGGCTATGGAAAAAGGTTCATAGGCAAGGCATAGTGTTTGGCCGGGCATGAAGGCATACTTGAAGCGTATGTCGAACGTCCGGCTAAACACTATAACGCCGCATATGGGACTTTTTACGACGCCATCAAAATTAAGTATAAATCATATAAGGTATGACACACCCATGACTGAACCTCTGATTCGGGCAGATATTGATCTTGGTGCTATTGCCCATAACACACGTGAATTTTCAAGAATTGTCCCTCCTCACGTGAAAATTATGCCTGCTGTGAAAGCGGATGGCTATGGGCACGGAGCAATACGTGTTTCAAACACGGCATTGGCAAACGGTGCTTCGGCCCTTGGGGTTTCGAGGATTGAAGAGGGAATTTTATTAAGAAAAGCCGGGATCAGTGTTCCCATTCTGGTTTTTGGTTATGCCAGTCCGGATGCGTCTCTGGATATCATCGACCACGAACTTACTGTGACCGTGTCACAGGCGGATGTTGCCCGGGCCTTATCCGACAAAGCCTGCCATTATGGGAAAAAGATAGGGGCTCATCTGAAGGTGGATTCGGGTATGGGGCGGATCGGTATGCTCACAGGGAAAGGACATCCCGGATGCCCGGGCCATGGGCAGACGGCATTGGATGAGGCTCTTGTCATGGCAAGGTTGCCGGGGCTTAACCTTGAAGGCATCTACACCCATCTTGCTAGCTCGGACAGCCGGGATAAAAAAGATGCCAGGGATCAGCTGGATATATTCACCTCCTTTGTGGGCGAGCTTGAGCGCCTTGGGATAGAGTTTCAGCTGAGGCATGCAGCCAACAGTGCGGCTGCCATTGGTCTGCCTGAATCCCATTTGGACATGATACGGCCCGGCATCTCTTTTTACGGATTACCTCCATCTGCACAGACGGATTGTTCAGGCATAGACCTGAGGCCTGCCATGGAACTGAAGGCGAAAATCATCAGCCTTAAACATGTGAGCAAGGGATTCAGGGTCAGTTACGGCAGTACCTATATTGCTGACCGGGAAACGGTTATCGCCGTTGTGCCTGTGGGGTATGCTGATGGGTTCAGCCGCAGGTTCAGCTCCAATGGTGAGATGCTGGTCCGGGGTATACGTGCCCCCATTGTCGGACGGGTGTGCATGGACCTGACCATGATTGATGTGGGACATCTCCCGGATTTGAGCCTGGAAGAAGAGGTTGTGATATTTGGCCGACAGGCGGGTGCCAGTCTTTTTGTGGATGAACTTGCTTTGCGACTTGGAACCATAAACTATGAAATTGTATCCAATCTTAATGCTCGGGTGAAACGGTGTTATAGGGCGTGAGACTTGGTGGGCTTGGGCTGGCGAGGTGTGGGGTTTGTTTTTCTCAACTTGTGTTTTTGTCGCTTCATATTATTAGCAGTACTAAATAAATGCATTTTTATTAATTTAGTATTGACATCTAAGATAATAATCACTTATAAAATCAAAATAATATTAATGCATATTGTTCATACAACGACGTATGAATAGACTTATAAACTGACAAAGGCGTCTGTTTTCTTTGGTTTTATTGCAAAGGGACCGGTGCCTTTTTTTATTTTAAAGGCATCCTTATTTGTTTATTCACTTAATTAAATGAAAATTTATTAAGGAGAGCCGTATGGACATGAGATTTTCAAAAAATAACGATGCATTGGGAACAGTAAACAGGGGAAATCCCGCAGAATCAAGTCTTTGTACTCTTTGCCGCGCGGATTGCCAGGGTAAGTGCGAAACCTGGCTGTCAAGCATCGTGGGGCGAAAACTTCTTTATCCCAGAGATTTCGGTCATGTGACCGCAGGGGCCAACAACACCACACATGTAGGTGTCTCCTACAATTCTCTTCGAATTCAGGGCTATGCTTACGGGGCCCACGGTCTTGGGGCCAGCCTCAGCAATGATGCGGATGACTGCATTTTTCCCAATGTCAGCCTTGAAACTGAATTCGGCGCTGAAATGAAAACAAAAATCAAAATGCCTTTGATGACAGGCGCTCTGGGATCAACCTTCATTGCAGCCAAATACTGGGATTCCTTCGCCATTGGAGGATCCCTTGTGGGTATTCCGGTGGTTATCGGTGAAAACGTTGTGGGTGTTGACCGTGAGTCTGTTATCAATAAGGGGAAAATCAGCAAAGCCCCTGAACTGGATCGCCGGATCGATACCTATCTCCGCTACAATGACGGTTATGGTGCGATTATCGTTCAGCTGAACGTGGAAGATACGCGAAACGGTGTTGCTGAATATGTGGCTGAAAAATATGGGAACAAATGCATCATCGAACTCAAATGGGGCCAGGGTGCCAAGGATATCGGCGGAGAAATCCAGGTGACAAGTCTGGATTATGCCCTGTTCCTCAAGAAACGCGGGTATGTGGTTGACCCCAATCCTGAACTTCCCGAAGTCCAGGAAGCATTCAAGTGTGGTGCCATTAAATCCTTTGCACGTCACAGCAGACTGGGCGGCACCAATATCAAAACCGTGGATCTGGTCCGTGAAGATTTTATGAAGAGCGTGGATTATCTGAGAAGCATCGGTTTTAAACGCATCTCTCTTAAAACCGGTTCCTATGGCATGGAAGAACTGGCCATGGCCATTAAATTCTCCACCGATGCCAAACTGGATCTTCTGACCATCGACGGGTCAGGCGGTGGAACAGGCATGAGTCCCTGGAACATGATGCAGAGCTGGGGCGTACCGTCCATCAATCTCCATTCCAAGGCCCATGAATATGCAAGCATTCTGGCTGCCAAAGGCCAGAAAGTGGTTGATATGTCCTTTGCCGGTGGTTTTGCTCTGGAAGACAGCATCTTCAAAGCTCTTGCCCTGGGTGCGCCCTATACCAAGCTGGTTTGCATGGGTCGGGCCATTATGATTCCGGGTTATCTGGGTGCCAATATCGAAGGCGTTCTTCATCCCGAGCGGCGTGAAAAAGTCAGTGGGAACTGGGACAGTCTGCCAAAAACAGTGACAGCTGCGGGTGAAAACGCAGAACAGATTTTTGCCTCATTCTTTGATGTTCAGAAGAAGCTGGGCAAAGATGAAATGAAAAACATTCCCTACGGTGCCATTGCATTCTGGACCATGGCCGATAAACTGGCCTGTGGTCTTCAGCAGCTCATGGCCGGTGCACGGAAATTTTCACTGAACCAGATCAGCCGTGGCGATATTTTCTCGGGGAACAGGGAAACGGAACGGGAAACCGGTATTCCCCATGTGTCTGAAGTCAATGATGAAGGTGCAAAGAAAATTCTTAACGCCTAATCGGATTGTATGATATCCATACCCCCATCCCTTATGGGGTGGGGGTATGGTATGTTTTTCTACGCATTAAAGAAAGGCAACGCAGAGCGTGTTTGTTTGAATCCATATCCTCTCCCCATATCGATAACCCCCATCCTTAGCCATCTGTCGACTTTTTACGAGTTTATCAAGCATATATAGTGGTTGCGAAATAACTTGTTTTCAAACACGTCATGGCTACGGGCTTTGGTGTCTTTAAAAAATGGTTTATGTTGCTCTCAATTGATTCCACTGAATAATGATGGTAAACGTCTTCTTGTTCGTATCGTTTCAATGCTGGTAAAGATATCATCGGCACCGATGCATGTTCGCGAGAGTATTGAGCACGCGTACGAGAACGAGTACGAACAATTCGGAATTACGTCGCCAACCAACAGCTGGAGGCGACGCATAAAACTGCGCGCCTCAGTTTGGCGTTGATATGCTCCCTTGAAATGCCATGGTGCTGCAATGCACGTCGTGGCCTTTTTGTGCACAATCTTTAAACCAGGCGTCCATGTATGCCTGAAGGACAACGCCATGGCTCTACCCTGGAAGACCTTAGATCGTTTTACGTCTGACAATGAAACCCTGGAATTGCGCCAGCGGGGTGAAAGGGATTTTATTATCACTCTGGGGTCCCAGGTGCTGATGAACAGCAAGGCCCAGCGTTCGGAAATAGCCCTGGGGCAGCTCGGGTGCCGGTCCATTGGAAGTCACCCGGCTCCCCGGATTATGGTTGGGGGACTGGGTATGGGGTTTACACTTCGTGCGGTTCTTGACGCTCTCCCTGCAAGGGCAGAGGTGGTTGTAGCCGAACTCAACCCCAGAATTGTTGATTGGTGCCGGGGTCCGCTTTCGGATCTCACCCAAGGGGCGGTCTCAGACTCACGGGTTGTGGTGGTCATGGGGGACGTTGCCCAACTGATCGTCAAAGGTGCCACGGCAAAAAAGGGCAGAGGTTTTGATTCGATTATCCTTGACCTCTATCGAGGTCCCCATGCTCATACCGATAAACAAAATGATCCGATCTACGGAAGCCGGGCCATCGAACTCACGTACTCGGCTCTCAATCCGGGGGGAACCTTCGCCGTATGGGGGGAGAACTATGATGAGGGTTTCTTCAAGCGTCTATCCCGGGGAGGCTTTTCTGTGACCACTGAACATCCTGGAAAAGGGGGGTATTGTCATACGGTGTTTATAGCCATAAAGAAAAAATAGACTATATATGATGGTGTCGTAAAAAGTCCCATATGCGGCGTTATAGCGTTTAGCCGGACGTTCGACATACGCTCGAGTCGTAACCACGGCCAAGCACTATTCCTTGCCTATGGACCTTTTTCCATAGCCATCTTTCGACTTTTTATGAGTTCATTAAATACAGAAAGCGGCCAGGATTTTTATTTGATTTTGATCCACAGGAGCTTGGCGTTTCCTGGACCTGGATTGACCCACTGGGAAGGCATTTCACTCTTCAGATAGATTACATCACCCGCTTTGGCGGTGTAGGTGGCCTTGCCTGTGGTCAGGCTCAGCTTACCGGACAGCATGTAACCCATTTCCTCGCCCTTGTGAATAAAAAAATGGGAGGGGAGTTTGGTTTTTGCCGGGACTTCAATCAGATAGGGCTCGGCCTTGGGCTCAAAGTCCATGGGGGTTAATAGGGACCCTGTGATGCTTTTCGCCGGCAGGTCGGTGAATTTGACTGTGATGCCTTCGTCAGATGAAAAAACAAGACGACTGTCAATGCCTGAATGACTCTGGAAAAAATAGGAAATATCCACGAAAAGAGCCTCGGCAATTTTAAGTAGGGCACTGAGCGATGGGGAGATCAGGTTGCTTTCAATCTGGGAGATGTTGCTGGGGGTGACCCCCACCAGTTTGGCCAGGTCAGCCTGGGTCACGCCCTGCTTTTTTCGGAGCTCTTTCAGTCGCATGCCGATATTGATCTTCTTTCGTGATGATTTATCATCGGCAAATTCAATGGTCATTCCTGTTTTGGAAAATGTGGCGGGCTTGTTCTGGGTTGCGGGGTTCCGACCTTCTGCCTTGAGGATGGTCAAGGTGGATGAATCACCCTGGATGCTCAGGTCAATGGCCACCTGGGCGATCTGGTTGATATGGGCCTTGAGCTGGTTGGAATGGGCCCCTTTTTCGATGATCCAGTAGGCAATGGTATTCAGGTCATAAAGCCTGGGACAGGAATGGGAATAAAACTTCCGGATGGTGTCTTCACCCCCCCAGAGGTCCTGCATGCCGGTCAGGCTTTCAATGACAAAACGAACATCCCCTTCCATGGTTTTGTGGATGCCGTAAATGGCATCCATAACTTTTTCAGGCTTCCAGGGCTCGTTGACTTTGATGATTTGATAGGGCCACTGGGCGCCATTTTTTTCATAAAATTTTCCAAAAATTTCAGAGCCATCACCCTTGCCCTGGGTAAAACAGTCCAGGATCGTCAGGTTCTTGCTTTCGGCCAAAGGGCCCAGCATGTCCAGAAGGCTTTTGGGGGAGCGGTCAAAACTCACATAAATAATCGATTTGTTCTGGGACTGGGAGGTCTGGATCAGATTCATGCAGAAGGCAAGGGCCAGGCTTCCTGCATCATCATACCAGATCACGTTGTCTCCGATGAAAAGACCGCCTAAAAGACGGTCAAGGACGCTTATCCCTGATGAGACTCGGGTTTTTTCCGAAAACATACACTGCCTTTCATGGGTGGTGCCAGGTCGAATGACGTACGCGTTTTATAGACAATCTTTAATTATAGTGAAAAGAGGGAAAGGCTGTCAACAAAATCATCATGGAAAGAGTTTGAGATTGGGAGTATAAAAAAAGCCGGGTTATATCCCGGCTTTTTTTATTTAAAATCCTTTGTGGTGTTATGCCTTGAAACCATGAAGGGCTTCAAGGGAGTATTTGTCCTTGAAATGCTCGTAGTTGAGAGAATAGTTCAGTTCCTTGTGGCATTTGAGGATCATCTGGCCAAGGAGCCTGTATATCACGATCATCAGATAGCAGATAAGGGGGGTGATAAGTCTTGGCTGGTACGATATGTACAAATGAAAGATGGTGATCACGGGTATAAAAAGAACCATAAGGACAAGGTACTGGGCTCCTGTGCGTTTGAATACGTTTATGAATGGGGCCAGATCAAAAAATGACTTGAATTTTCTCGTGATGATGCTCTTCATCAGGCCCAGGGGAAGAATGACCGCAAAAATAGCAAGAAATCCATAGGCCAGAACGGCATTGTTCATTTGCAGCGACCCGATGAACAATGCTGCTGCTACAAGGTAAATCATGGATTGCTTGAACACCATGAAAATATGGTTTATCAGCTTATTTATTGGGATATGGGTGAATTTGGGTGCCTCGTTTTTTCCCCTGATCGTGTGATCAAGAACATTCTGGGCATAACTTGCAATAAGGCTCCAGATCAGAACAAAAAGGGCCTCGTTGATATACAGATTGTCTGAAAAAAGCATGCCCAGGCATGACAGAACGGCGATGACGATCATTGAAAAGGATGAAAAGGGGTACAGCATGGCCTTGGCTGTGCTTTTAAACACATTGTCACTGATATGCAGAATCCCTGTCCATTCCACCATGCGTTTGCAGGTGGGGCAGATATGGACACAATTGTCTTCCTTTGAAAATTTGAAGTTCTTTTTTTCAACACAGGAAAAACAGTATGACACTTGGCATTTTTTACAATACCAATGGGCATCACTGAATGTGTGATTGATGCAGTATTTTTCCATATCTCTTTGCCTCCTTGAACGATCATTGCGAGTTATTTCTGTAAGTTATAATAAAGAACCCGGCCTGAAAAATTCCTGTCACCGGGTGTATCATTCGTTTTTTTAAGTCTCAGGTTTTAACAGACGGTCCAGCCTGGCTATATCGTTGAGCTTTATCCAGATCCCCCCCCTGTCTTTTACGATTCGGGCCCAGGCATCAAGCCGGTCATAATAACGCTTGGGATCGACCTGATCCAGCCCCAGCTTGGTCACGTTCAGTGCAACCACACGATAGCCTGTCAGATCCAACGTGATCCGGTCAAGATTCCGGATATGGCCATCGGCCAGGTCTTCTTCCAGATCGGAAAATATCATGATGTATTTATGTGCGGCCTGTGTTTCATCAAGATAATCCACGGCCTGTAGAATAGCACCTTTGATATCCGTGTGGGCACTCCCCCGGACTCCGCCGATGAACATGTCAATGGATTCCTTGAATTTAAGTTTCTGCTGGTTGGCCACCGAAGGACGTTGGTCAAAGGTGACTTTGGCCACAATATCCTTTTCACTGAAGCTGCCGCTGTCAATACGAGCCACAGCCAGAGACTCTCCGGACTGGAGGCTGATCAGCAACTTGTTGATAATGGTTTTTGCCTGGTCCAGTTGCTGGGAATAGGTCCCCGAGGTATCCATCAGCATGTACACGGCCCTTGAATGGCTGGTGGTGTCCGCACATCCCCAGGTAAGGGCGGAAAGGATAATCAATGACAGAACATATCGGGGCATTTTCATTGGGTGACCTCTCTTGGGGTAAAGGTCGGTATTTCATCGTCTGTATCGGATTCATCAAGGTCTGAATCATCGTTGGGGACCATGGCATCCGGGAGCTCATTGTCAGACAGTGGCATCGGGTATGTATTTTTTTTGAACCTTGTGAACAGAAGATCTTCAAACCACAAGGGCGGGAAGATGATAAGATCATAGACGCTGATGAGAAATTCCCCGCTATTGGATATAATTTTGCCGGAAAGGGTCAGGGCAAAGGCTGTAAAACGCATGGAAAAAGCTGTTAATACGCCCAGAACCGTTCGACTGGCATGTACGAAGGTCTCCAGAGGAATAGCCGTAAGGGTTAAAACAAAGGGAAGAATGAAGCTCAGGACCATCTGGCCCAGGGTAGGGATCAGGGTGCTGGTGGGATGAAGAACCTCGTTTCCCGAAAGGATCTGTTTCAAAGCCTCATCGTTTAGTGCGATTCTCTCCCTCATCAGGGCCAGGGATGCTTCCACACCGGCAAGGGTCAGAAGAAAGAAAAAGGTGAGCCAGATCATTCTTACCCTCATTTTGTCATCCATCTGACGGATGACCGGGAAAAGACGGGTGATCATCAGGGATTCCATCAGATAAAGGCCGATGGCCACTTCCACAAGGATGATTACAAGGGCAACCACATCCGATGTCTTCATGGATCCGATGTAGGAATTGCCACCCACCATTTCAGACATGGGAAGGGCAATCAGATTGAAGTTGATGATGATACCCCAGATGGCGATGGCCAGGGCCAGCCCTGAAATGAAGAACTGGGTCATGGATGAAGAACTTAAAGCCCGCTCAGCCCGATTGGATCTTGCACGGATGGCTTCGTATTCGCCCATGTGCTGGTCGATTTTTACGGATCGGCCATGGAGACCGGTGATGATTTTACCCACGTCATCAAGGGTCTGTGTGAGCTTTCGCCAGTAAGGCATCAGGTTGTTCAGGGCCGCATGGTGGATTCCTACGGCTTTTCTGTATTCGTCCATGGCCCCTTTGTGCTGGGAGCAGGTTGTTTTGTGGATTTCCCTGAGAATATTGGTCACAGCTTTATTTTCATTGGAATCATTGGGTAATTTTGCCAGGGATTCAACAGCCTCAACCCATTCCGGGGGGGAAGGGGGAATTTCTGAACTCTGCTGGTAATCGTCTTCGATTCGTGCAATTTGCTCCAGAAGCTGGCGTTTTAGAACCGGAAAACCGCTTAAATCTCTTTCTACGACCGTGTTAACGCGATGAAATTCCCGTTCGATATTCTTTTCAACGGCAACAAGTCCTTCGGTGAGAAGAACTTCCTTGTTTCTTTCCTGGATTTTTTTTTCGGCGGCCAGTACGGAAACAGCCATGTGCTCAAGGCCCTGGCTGATCATATGGCAGAGAGACCGGATGGTTTTGTGGGCCGGATTTTTTGCAAGGTACAGAAGAAGAATGATTAAAGACAGCCAAATAATGACATTGGCGGCTTCATAGGGCGTCCAGATGTTTAAAAGTTGAAGTGGGGTCATTGTCTCTCCTTCGTATTGTTTGGGCACTGGAAAAGGGGTGCACCGTTAATTGATTAGTAACATGAATCATGCCAGAGTATAAAATCTAACATAAGAATATGAAATTGTCAGATTTTTTAACAAAACCAATGGGGGCACAATAAATTCTTCCATGGGGAAATGACCATGACCGGATATGAAAAAATGTGATATTTGGTCATGATGATTAAATGCCGTTGGGGAATTGTCGTGATGGTTTTGTGGATTTTTTTTAAAAGTTGAATTTTTAGATGATTAAAATTAAATTGAAAATTCAGTTTCTTTTGGTGTTAATGGGGCAAATGGGACTCATGAGACTTATGGGACTTATGGCCCCGAGAATGATGTTTTGACAGGAGCTTATATTAATGAACTATCCGGCTTATATCGAAGAACCG
>JAHIRD010000162.1 GCA_018818835.1 Pseudomonadota bacterium | reverse complement strand
TCCTGGTTTCATCCATCACACTGCAGTAAAAATCTGTTTTGGCCACATCTATTCCAAACGCCACTCGCTCTTCACCAAAATTCGACACCAATTGTTCAATATTTATTTTCTTGACTTCTATTGCTCGATACGCTTTTTTTTCATCTGGATGACCTTTATCCTTTAAGTTTTAGGTTTTGGTTATGGCTTAACAAAAAACTATTTCTTCTTGGAATAAAGGTCATCCTTTTTTTTTGTATACTATAGCTGACTACGATAGGGTGTTGCCCGTGAGATGGCTTTCATTTTGCGAGACGGTTCCATCCATTCCTTTCCAGGCCCTTGACCGCATAACACGTAGGCTGGGCAAGCAACGCGTGCCCATCAATAAGATCCCATCCCCGCAAACAAGTGATGGATAAAGATAAACGGGGTGAAAGGCAAAAAATACAACATGAGGGATTCTTACAAAACTGTCGGTATTTGGCCGTAATGGCATGACATAATTGAAATAAAATTTTTTTTTTCTGACAAATATGTGTGTTTTTAAAAAACTAATTACACGATAAGGGATGTGTATTCATCATATAAACATACAGATATAATCTTTGTTCGGATATGGCACAGTAGTTGCTAATTTCCCAAAAGATATTTTTTGTACACATTTGTTTATTATTTAATGGAGGCATGACATGTTTGTGACTATGATTCGGGCCGGAGTGTGCCTACTGATGCTCATCACTCCCCAGACCCTGTTTGCCGCACAGGATCAGGTGATTGATACGGGAAGCACGTGTTGGATGTTGATCTCGACGGCCCTGGTTCTATTAATGATACCAGGACTTGCCATGTTTTACGGCGGCCTTGTCCGAACGAAAAATGTTTTGGGCACCATGATGCACAGCTATGTGGCCCTGGCCATTATCGGGGTTCTCTGGGTGGTCTGCGGTTTTTCATTGACATTCGGCAAAGGAATTCTGGGCGGTATTGTGGGCTGGAATAGCGACTATTTTTTCCTTAAAGGCATTGACGAACTGGTCACCAACGGCATTCCCGAATACATCATCGCCATGTTTCAGGGGAAATTTGCCATTATTACCCCGGCTCTGATCAGTGGGGCACTGGCAGAGCGCGTCTATTTCAGAGGATATATCTTATTTATTGCGCTCTGGTTTCTGTTTGTTTACTGCCCCCTTTGCCATTGGGTCTGGGCACCGGACGGATGGCTTTATAATGCTGGGGCAAAAGGGGTGATCGATCTTGCCGGAGGTCTTGTCATCCACGTATCCGCAGGAATCAGCGCCCTGGCGGCGGCCGTGTATCTTGGGCCCAGAAAGGGCTTCCCAAAACTGGCTGTTCAGCCCAACAATCTGGTAATGACCCTTATGGGAGCAGGTCTTTTGTGGGTGGGATGGTTTGGTTTCAATGCCGGTTCAACCCTTCAAAGCGGCTTAGATACAGCAAGGGCTTTGACCATGACCCAGATTTCTGCAGCAAGCGGCGCCTTGACATGGTTGATTATTGAAGCCATGGCCTTCCGTAAAGCCACCGCCCTGGGTTTTGCTTCGGGTATCCTGGCAGGGCTGGTGGCTATTACTCCGGCAGCAGCCGTGGTTCAGCCCCTGGGCGCGTTGACCTTGGGAGCTCTGTCATCCCTGGTCTGCTATTATGCCCTCAAGGGAAAATTGAAATTCGGTTACGATGATGCCTTGGACTGCTTTGGAATTCATGGTGTGGGAAGCGGTATGGGGGTTCTTGTGCTCTGCTTTTTTATTCGTGATAGCTGGTTTGCTTCAGCATCGGAAGCCATTGGTAGGACCTGGACCGTCTGGGACCAGCTTCTGGTTCAACTCAAAGGCATGGGTGCCACCCTTCTTCTTGCCTCGGTCATGACATGGGTGATCTGCATTATAGTTGAAAAGACAGTGGGCTTCAGAATCAATGAAGAGGCAGAAATCCTCGGCCTGGACCAGTCCCTTCACGGAGAGCGGGGCTACGATTTTACCTGATTGAAAATCCTTATCGCTATGACCAGACCGCCTTGTTCAAGGGGGCGGTCCGGTTATGGGTCAAACAGTTCATCCCCCATTCCAGCTGTGCTTGTTTTCTTCATTTTTAAAAAGGTACTGTCGGTTTTCTTTTGTAACCGGATCAGATCTGACAAAGTCCTTTCCACAATGGGGCCCACTCCGGCCATGAAGGCCCTGATCTCATGATCACAGGACAGAACCCTGTTAAAGGCCAGTTTTAGATTTTCCATGTGCTGCGCAGGTTTTATGCTTCTATCCGGTAATTCCAATTCTCCAAGGTTTTGCCCAAGGCCGCCATGTATGATTTTCTGGTGGGTTATGGCATATGAGCAGACAGCACCCAGGTTGAAGGCATTGACAATGGCGTCCTTGCTTTGTTCCAAACCCCGAATCAGTTCCTGATTGTTTCGATAAAGGATTTCCAGAGTGATGAGACCGAGCCTGTTTGAATCCATCTGGAGTCGCAGAATGTCCATTCTCAGTCTTAGTCGGCATAACAGCTCGTCATTGATAAAGCGTTTCCTGGGGTCCCCTTTGGGGACTTCGTTAGTCATGGCGTCAGAAAGGGCCCCATCCATCAAGCGGCCCAGGCAGATAGCCCGGTCAAGGGACTGGGACAGGGCCGTGAGACGTTCCATATGTTCTAAAAGCAGGCTTGATTTTTGTTGAAGCCATTCTACCCCGTGTTTCAAGGACTCTATCACCTGTTCCATATCGGTTCTGCTTTGTTCGAAGCCCAGGAAATACGTTCGCAGAGGGGTTGAAATCCCAGGTATATATTCGAGGGCACAATGGAATCGGTTGAGCTTCAAGTTATGTAAGTCAGGGCTCAGCTGCTCGACTCCCTGGCTGAGTCCCGATAAAAGCTTCTCAAACCAGGAGGGACGATCACTCTGATAAATTGCAACGAACTCTTCATAGGTCTTTCTCTGGATTTTGAACTGTTCTGAGATGATCTTCCGGACATGGCCGCCCAGGTTTTCAGTGCATGCGAGGTGTTTATCCCGTAAATCTATCTGCTCGGGTGCATCAGGGTTGAACTCAAGGACGGTTTCCTTAAAGTGACATGCTCGATTTTTAAGGGTCTCCATGTCATCCGTGTGGGAAAACGTATCGATTTTATGAAAAAATCCCTCTTCTTTTTCAAGAATCGTTTTATCTGTAATGCACAGATCCAAACAGACCTCCAGATCGTATTATGAAATTATAGGTCAGGCCCCAACCGTTTTCCCATGATGGATAGGGCGTCAAACCGTTATTTTGAATTGTTTTATGTCTCTGAGATATATAGCAAAATAAGGTTGCCCGCAATCATAAATGACGGACCTGCAGAGGTTTATTGTTCTTAGTCGTTTTATGTTGAAAAAAATTAAACCGGATAAAAGCAAAAACAAGTAAATTAATGGTGCATGATGCGATGATTAAATATATCAGCGTGTTTTTAAAAAAAACACGGGGGAGGATATAAAAAGAAAAATCTTTGGGAGTGTTCAACCAGTTCCGATTGTTAAACAGGAGTGGATGGAATATGTGGCGCCAGAAATAAGGAAAAAATGGCAATATAAAGACCAAAAGGCACACCACGGCCATGTTGATCCCTGCAAAACGACCCAGTCGCATTTTTTCAAAACACAGAAAAAAAAGAACCAGTGCCACGAGTCCCATGAAAAAGAGTGTGTCTGTCATGTGCCTGACTTCTGAAAGATGGTTCTTTTCCTTGGATGTCCAGAATTCCGATTCGAGCTCAGGTGCTCCATGTCGGTAGAAGGAAACCAGCTCGCGGATACCTTGCGTGGAACGTGTTTCTCCCACCATCTGGCATCGTCCGTGAAATTGGCAGTTCAAGGTGTACCAGTATGGGGTATAAATGACGAATGAAACGGGAATATAAAGGGTCAGATAGAAGAAAGATAGGAAAAGTGCAGTTTTTTTGGCAACCTGTTTCATGTGCTTTTCTATATATGATTATGAAGCAAATGTCTAACAATGAAATGATGCCATCCGGATGTTGTCTATCACTTTTTTCCTATCATCGGGTTTTCATGGAAGGTGTAGGTGGTTATCCGTATATCTTTGACAGGGTGTTTCAGCACCTGCCGGGCAATTGATTTTAATCCATTTGAAACTAAACGTTCTCCTCGGCCCATAAGTTCAGTGGATGCATGCTCCCTTAAGGCAATTCTCACGGCGAACTCCAGTTGGTTTTTTTTGATCCTGACTTCGTGCAATGCCTCGGGGGTTTCCACGATGAACTCGCTTGTGATGGTGAGAAAGACATTGTCTTTGAGGAGAATTTCACCATGGATTTCATGACGGGGCAGGGGTTTGGAACAGGCCAAACAGGAGAGGCCGATGAACACAAAAAAAAAGAGAGCCTTTTTATTACGCATGGTTCGGACCTGATAATTCCCCTAAAAGAGTAACAGAATAAACGGCGCTTATATGCGCCGTGACGCTGTCGGCATTGATGGACCATCATGGTGGTACTATCACGCATAACCTCATGGGTTTCGTATGCTCGGCACATTATAATTTCTATCGGATAGATGAGCGGTTAAGTTAAGGAATGATTATAAAAACTAAAATTATTTTTCTCGTTATGTGGGGGTATGATCACGTCGACATTGTAAGAGTTTTTCCAGGTTGGTGTATTTTATGGAGAAATATTGGATTGATGATTGACATGGGGGAGATAAATATACTAAGGTAACATCCTTTCGTAGATACTCCTAAAAAACGTATTGCATCTTTTAACAATCCACCTGCGTGGAAAAGAGACGGGTTCTCTCATTATTCTATAACCGTTTTTATAGGTTTAATGAGGATACTATGTGTTATGTATATGATAAAATCAAATGTAGAAAAAAACAGACTGTATATCACCCTCGGTAAGATGGACGACACCGATATCCGCGGGTTGATCAAGGAAATTACCCATAATACTGCCGCTCTCAAACCGGGTTTCACCTGCCTTGTTGATATTCGAAATATGGATATCAAGTATTCGGAAAAGCAGATGTACACCATGGAATTGATTATGGGCGGGTTAATTGATGCTGGGATGAGCCGGGTGGTTCGTGTTGTTTCAAGGAAAAACAAAATCTCCCAGATGAGAATGGAGCAGGGCAGTCGTGCCTTAGGCTACAGAGCCCGTCCGGCTTCAACCATTGAGGAAGGAGATCGTATTCTTGATGAAGAAGAAGCCCGAAAGGTTGATGATGATTAAAAAAATTCTGGCCGCCGGTTTTATTCTGTTTTTCATTTGCCAACCGGTTCTGGCCGAGGGGAATCTTGAGAAGGCGGACAGGTATTTTTCTGAAGGTAATTTCAAAAAATCGGCCAAGTATGCTGAAAAGGCTCTCAAGGAAGATCCTGGCAACATCAAGGCATGCGTCTTTCTGGCTGAAAGCTTCAGCGAGCGCGGTCAAATGACCAAGGCCATTGAGGTCTACAAGGACATGATCAAACAGTTTCCGGACAATATGGATCTTGTCTTCAGGTTGGGCCTTGTGTACAACAAATTCGAATATCATCAGAACGCCGTTGATACGTATAAAAAAATTCTGGAAAAAGAGCCGGGTAATGTTCTTGCCCATCACCGTTTGGGTGTGAGCTATTCACGGTGCATGGAGTTGAGTGCGGCTTATGCTGAATACAGGATTCTGAAAAATCTTGATGATAAACTGGCTCGGGATCTTCTCCAGTATATTCAAACGAATAAATAACGCCCTTAATCAGGCGGCAGATAATTTTGAACATTTTATAGAAGGAGGCAGGTAATGCTTAAGGTTGGCTTTGTGGGTTGGCGTGGCATGGTCGGTTCTGTGCTCATGGACAGAATGAGGCAGGATAATGATTTTAAAAACATTGAGCCGGTCTTTTTTACTACCTCCCAGGCCGGGCTTAAGGGGCCGGATATCGGAAAGGATACGCCCCTTCTGAAAGATGCCTTGGATATTGATGCCTTGTCCCTGATGGATATTGTGGTCACCTGCCAGGGCAGCGATTACACAAAAAAAGCCTACCCTGAAATTCGGAAAAAAGGCTGGAAAGGCTATTGGATTGATGCGGCATCGGCCCTTCGTATGGAAAAAGACAGTGTGATCGTTCTGGATCCCGTGAACCGTCGTGTTATTGATCAGGCACTTGCCCAGGGAACCCTGGACTTTATCGGTGGAAACTGCACCGTGAGTCTGATGTTGATGGGTCTGGGCGGTCTTTTTGAACATAATCTGGTGGAATGGTTGACGTCCATGACCTACCAGGCCGCCTCGGGTGCCGGTGCCAATAACATGAGGGAGCTGGTCAAACAGATGGGGGCCATTTACGGCCATTCAAAAGCCATTCTGGATGATCCTGCAGCCTCCATAGCCGAATTGGACAGGACTGTGCTGGCCACCATGAAGGGGGATGATTTCCCCACGGACAATTTTGGAGCACCCCTTGCCGGAAGTTTGATTCCCTGGATTGACGTTGCTTTGGAAAGCGGGCAGTCCAAAGAGGAATGGAAGGGATTTGCGGAAACCAATAAAATTCTTGGATCCGAAAACCCCATTCCCATTGACGGGACCTGCGTCCGGATCGGGACCATGCGCTGCCACAGCCAGGCTCTGACCATCAAGTTGAAAAAAGATGTCCCTGTGGATGAAATTACAGACATGATCAAAGGCGCCAACAACTGGGTGTCAGTTGTGCCCAATACCAAGGAAGATTCTGTGAAATTTCTTTCTCCCGCTGCGGTGACCGGAACGTTGACGGTTCCTGTGGGGAGAATCCGGAAGATGAATATGGGACCTGACTATCTGAATGTGTTCACCGTGGGTGATCAGTTGCTTTGGGGGGCGGCAGAACCCATCAAACGCATCTTGAAAATTGTCCTGGAATATCTTTCCTGATGGGGCGGATTTGATTTAACCGTTGCATTGACGCATGGGCCGGGTCTTTTTTCTGGCCCATGCAGACATACCGTGGGTCGTGTATTATTTGCCAGAGAGTTTAAAAAGGCTGAATTCGAGAAGACGACGCTCCAGGGTGGATAGGCTCGAAGGATCGATTTCATTGTCCTTGAGGATAAATCCCCGTTCGGTTTTCAGGATGTATCGGTCCAGGTCCATCTGGGCCTTGAGTTCATTGAAAAGAGGGGCAAGTGATGAATTGTCCAACCTGATTTCTTTAATTTCCCATTGCCCCATCCTTCGCTCCACCAGCATGAAATCCTTAATAAAACCATCATCGTCCGTCCTATGAAGGAATGTTTGAACGATATTTTTCTTCTTTTTGGTAAAAGCGATACTGACCCAAACCTGATCGGCTGTGATGTATGGAATCCAGAAATGATCACGTTTTATAGCAATGGAATAATCATTTTGATCCAGAAGATTGAATTTTGAAAGAAAAGACAACTCTAAAAAGAAACAGAAGTCCTGGCAGTCCCCGATCCCGCCCGGAGCGATGTTTTTATCCCCGGGGAGTGACTGGCAGACCATGGTGTAGTTCCGGGTTTTTAAGTCTTCAAAAAAATGGGTGACAAGAAAATCAATTTTGTGATTGTCCCCCAGGATGGAAACATAGACAATCAAAACAAAGAATGCAGCTCCCAGGAAAAAGAGGACACTGCTGATGATGGTGGAGAGTTTATTCATGACATATCCAGGCTGATCGGTACTTAACCGGTGTTTTATTTATATAAAAATCCTTTCGGGGTATGTATCAGGTTCATCCCGGCTTGGAAAGGATAAACATGGTGTGCCCTTTTTGTTTTCATTCATAAAAAAGCAATAAGGGGGAATCATTCTTGATGGCGTCGTAAAAAGTCCCATATGCGGCGTTATGGTGTTTAGCCGGACGTCACGCCCAGCCAAACACGATGCCTTGCCTATGGACCTTTTTCCATAGCCATCCGTCGACTTTTTATGCGTTCATCCTTTTTCAGAAAAAAAGAATCGATCTATAGATTATTGAATTTCAATGTGATAAACCAGTAGGGCTGTTTTTTTCCATGGGAGATGCCGATAATAGGAAGGCCCGGAGATGAGAATGGCAGATATGGACACTTGACTCTCAGGTTAAATGTGTTAAATGAACAACCAACCGTGATGGCGTCGTAAAAAGTTTCATATGCGTCGTTATAGTGTTTGGACTATGGACCTTTTTCCATAGCCATCTGTTGACGTTTTACAAGTTCATCAACCGTGCACGATTGATTTTGTGTTCGGCGTACTGAAGGATTGGCGTTATATACTGAAACTATTAAAGATAATGTAGATGAATTTATGAAAGCAATACTTGCCCTGGAAGATGGGCGCATATTCCCCTGCCGCAGCTTCACTGGCCCCGGAGAAACAGGTGGTGAAGTCGTATTCAATACAAGCATGACCGGTTACCAGGAAGTTCTGACAGACCCTTCTTACAGGGGGCAGATGGTGACCATGACCTATCCGTTGATCGGAAATTACGGGGTCTGCCCGGAGGATGTGGAATCTGACAGGATTCAGGTGGAAGCCTTTATTGTCCGTGAATACCAACGCTTTCCAAGCAATTACAGATCAACGGAAACCCTTGGGGATTACCTGAAAAAACAAGGGGTACTGGGTGTGGAAGAAATCGATACCCGGGCCTTGACCCGTCATATCCGAATCGGGGGGGCCATGAGGGCCATGATTTCAACAATAGACCTTGATTCGGAGTCTCTTGTCCGTAAGGCAAAGGCCCTTCCCTCCATGGTGGGTTGTGATCTTGTGAAAGCAGTGAGCTGTGAAAAGGCATATCGCTGGAACGAAAATGGACCGGTTTCCATTGAGGGTCCCCTTGGTTCGGTCACACCCCTGTGGATCAAAGCACCGGGATGCCACAAGGTGATCGCCTATGATTTTGGAATCAAGTACAATATTATCCGTTGCCTTGAACTCGCTGGATGCGAAGTGATCGTGGTCCCGGCTGACACCCCGGCCAAAGTGGTACGCGCCATGGAACCGGATGGGGTATTTCTTTCCAATGGCCCTGGTGATCCGGAACCCTTGGTCTATGCCATTGACACCGTGAGAAATCTTCTGGACTACAAACCCCTGTTTGGCATTTGTCTGGGGCATCAGATTCTCAGTCTTGCTTTGGGGGGCCGGACCTATAAACTGAAATTCGGGCACAGGGGCGGAAACCAGCCGGTTCAAAACATGTTTACAAAGAAAGTGGAAATTACTTCACAGAATCATGGTTTTGCTGCAGATATGACCAGCCTGGGTGGCAAGGATCTGGATGTGTTCCACATGAACCTGAACGACAATACCGTGGAAGGGCTGAGGCATAAAACGCTCCCGGTCTTCGGGGTACAGTACCATCCGGAAGCATCTCCGGGGCCCCATGATGCAGCCTATCTTTTTGAAGAATTTGTAAACATGATGAAAAAAAATAAATAGGGACACATTGATAACCCGGAAGTAGAGAATCCATGCCAAAACGTACAGATATCAACAAAATCCTGATCATCGGAGCAGGCCCTATCATCATCAGCCAAGCCTGTGAATTTGATTATTCGGGCACTCAGGCCTGTAAAGCCCTGAAAGAAGAGGGCTATAAGGTTATTCTGATCAACAGCAATCCCGCAACCATCATGACCGATCCCGAACTTGCCGACGCCACCTACATTGAACCTGTGACAGCGGAAACCGTGATCAAGATCATAGAAAAAGAAAGACCCGACGCCATTCTTCCGACATTGGGGGGCCAGACAGGCCTTAATACAGCCATCGAAGTGTTCAGAACCGGAGCCTTGGAAAAATACGGTGTAGAAATGATCGGCGCCTCGGAACCGGTGATCCAGAAAGCCGAGGACCGGGAACTGTTTCGGGCCGCCATGGAAAAAA
The DNA here is from genome assembly GCA_018818835.1 of Pseudomonadota bacterium. Taxonomy (GTDB): domain Bacteria; phylum Desulfobacterota; class Desulfobacteria; order Desulfobacterales; family Desulfolunaceae; genus JAHIRD01. The sequence continues at coordinate 18,411 of JAHIRD010000162.1, read as the reverse complement.
TCGGTTTGAGAATTCCCCGAAGCGGTTTTGCCAAAAATATGGATGATGCACGGAGGGTGGCCGAAGAGATCGGGTTCCCCATTATCGTCCGGCCCAGTTTTACCCTGGGAGGAACCGGCGGAGGGGTTGCCTACAACCCCGATGACCTGGAGTACATGGCCAAGGCCGGTCTGGATGCCAGTCTGATCACCCAGGTAATGCTCGAAGAATCGGTCCTGAACTGGAAAGAATACGAGCTTGAAGTGGTTCGTGACAAGAACGATAACGTGGTGATCATCTGTTCCATTGAAAACATGGACCCCATGGGTGTTCATACCGGGGACAGCATCACCGTGGCTCCTGCCCAGACCTTGTCTGACAAGGAATACCAAGTCCTTCGTGATGCATCCATTGCCATCATCCGTGAAATCGGTGTGGATACCGGCGGTTCAAACGTCCAGTTTGCCATCAACCCGGCAAACGGGGACATGGTAGTGGTGGAAATGAACCCCAGGGTCTCCCGAAGTTCAGCCCTGGCATCAAAGGCCACCGGGTATCCCATTGCCAAGATTGCAGCCAAACTGGCCGTGGGTTATACCCTGGACGAAATTGAAAACGACATTACCGGAGAAACCCTGGCGTCCTTTGAACCCACCATCGACTATTGTGTGGTGAAAATTCCCCGCTGGACCTTTGAGAAATTTCCTGAAACGGCAGATTTTCTGACCACGGCCATGAAATCCGTGGGTGAAACCATGGCCATCGGGCGAACCTTTAAAGAAGCCCTCCAAAAGGCGGTACGTTCCCTGGAGATCGGCCGCTTCGGGCTGGGAGCCGACGGAAAAGATATTGAAGATCTGGAAGGGAAACCCCCGTCTGCATCCGAGATTGAACGAAAACTGGCTACACCCAATTCCAAGCGTTTGTTTTATCTTCGTTATGCCATCAAAAGCGGCATGACCCTTGAAACGATTCATGAATTGACTGGAATTGATCCCTGGTTCCTGCACCAGATCAAGCAGCTTGCGGATTTTGAAGACCTTATCCAGGGGGCCGGCACCACCATGGACAGAGATCTGCTCTGGAAAGCCAAGGCCTGGGGTTTTTCAGATACCCAGATCGCTTATCTTGCCGGTTTTGAAAACGAGGACCAGGTCAGATCCTTGCGGAAAACCATGGACATTAAGCCGGTTTACAAACTGGTGGATACCTGTGCGGCCGAGTTCAAGGCACAGACACCCTATTATTATTCCACCTATGAAACCGAGTGTGAAGCCCGGGTTTCGGACAAAAAGAAAGTGATTATCCTGGGCGGCGGACCCAATCGGATCGGCCAGGGTATCGAGTTTGATTACTGTTGTGTCCACGCAAGTTTCGCCTTGCGTGAAGAAGGTGTGGAAAGCATCATGGTGAACAGTAATCCGGAAACCGTGAGTACGGACTACGATACGTCAGACAAACTTTATTTTGAACCCCTGACCAAAGAAGATGTCCTCCACATTGTTGAAAAAGAAAAGCCCATGGGGGTCATTGTCCAGTTTGGTGGTCAGACGCCTCTGAATCTTGCTGTGGGTCTCGAAAAAGCAGGTGTAACCATCCTGGGCACAAAGCCGTCAAGTATTCATCGTGCAGAGGATCGTGACCAGTTCCAGGCCATGCTCAAAAAACTGGGTCTGGTTCAGCCTGAAAACGGGATTGCTTACAATTACGCCGAGGCACAGGTTGTGGCAGAACATATTGGATATCCTGTGATGGTGCGCCCATCGTATGTTCTTGGCGGCCGGGCCATGAAGATTGTTTACGGGCCCCATGACCTGGAAAACTTCGTCAAATTGGCCATTGAAGCCTCACCGGATCATCCTGTTCTGATCGACAAATTTCTTGAAGATGCTGTTGAACTGGATGTGGATGCCATTTCCGACGGGAACGTGACCATTATCGGCGGGATCATGGAACATATCGAAGAGGCCGGGATTCATTCGGGCGATTCGGCCTGTGTGCTGCCTCCCATAAGCATTGACACGTCTCTTCTTGACGAAATCAGCGTTGCCACCAAAGCCATGGCCAAGGAACTTAACGTGGTGGGACTGATGAACGTTCAGTATGCCATCAAAGACAAAATACTCTATGTCATCGAAGTCAATCCCCGGGCATCCAGAACGGTCCCATTTGTGAGCAAGGCCACGGGTGTTCAGCTGGCCAAAATGGCCACCAAGGTGATTCTTGGAAAAAGTCTTGCGGAACTCGGGATGACCAAGGAAGTGATTCCGCTTCATAAATCCGTCAAAGAAGCTGTTCTTCCCTTTGATCGTTTTCCCAATGTGGATACACTCCTGGGGCCTGAAATGAAATCCACCGGTGAGGTCATGGGTGTGGATATGGATTTCGGTATGGCATTTGCGAAAGCCCAGCTGGCAGCAGGCCAGAAGCTGCCCCTCAAGGGGACGGTGTTCATCAGTGTCCGTGATAAGGATAAGGATGCCGTGATTCCCATTGCCAGGAGTTTTGTGAAAAATGGCTTTCAAATCCTTGCCACCAGCGGAACGTCCGTCTTTCTCAAGGACAACGGGATTGAAAACAATAAGATCAACAAGGTATCCGTGGGGCGTCCCCATGTGGTGGATGCCATTAAAAACAATGAAATACAGCTTGTATTGAATACCCCTTCAGACAGCGGGTCTGTCAAGGATGGGTATAAGATCAGGCGGGCGGCCTTGAAATATAAGATCCCATACACCACGACCATGGCCGGAGCATCGGCCATCAGTAAGGCTGTTGAGGCTCTCAAGCAAAAGGCATATACGGTAAAAACGATTCAGGAATATCATCAATAGGGGCACATGTCATGATAGACGATGAACGGCCGCGCGACGAGTGCGGTGTGTTTGGAATTCACGGGCATCCGGAAGCAGCGAAGATAGCCTATTTTGGTTTGTATGCACTCCAGCACAGGGGGCAGGAAAGCGCGGGCATTGCTGTGGCCAATGATAAGCGGATCAATATCCATAAAGGCATGGGGCTGGTTCCGGAAATCTACACCATGGAAGACCTGGAAAAGCTCCCCGGTACAAGCGCCATAGGACATGTCCGATATTCAACCACCGGCAGTTCGGTTTTGACCAATGCCCAGCCGTTTATTGCCAGGCATAAACAGAAAACCTATGCTGTGGCTCACAATGGTAACCTTGTCAACGCTCATACCCTGAAAGAGGAACTGGAAGAACTGGGGTCGATTTTTCAGACCACCATGGACAGCGAAGTTGCCATCCACCTGTTTATTCGCAATCTTCATAAGGGCTTTGTTCAGGGCATGGTTGATACCGTGTCCAGGTTAAAAGGTGCCTTTTCCTTTGTGGTCCTTACGGGAAAGGGTGAGCTGATCGGCGTGAAGGACCCCAACGGGTTCAGGCCTCTTTGCCTGGGGCGCCTAAACGGCCATTATGTGCTGGCATCGGAAACCTGTGCCCTGGATCTGGTTCAGGCCGAATTTGTGCGTGAGCTCGACCCCGGTGAAATTGTGATTATTGATGACACCGGAGTCCGAAGCCTGGTGCCTGAAAATAAAATCAAGCAGTCCCTTTGTATTTTCGAATACATCTATTTTGCAAGGCCGGACAGCACCATTTCGGGTTATAATGTGTACCAGATGAGAAAGGCCCATGGGAAACGTTTGGCCCAGGAAGCTCCGGTGGATGCGGATTTTGTCATGCCTTTTCCGGATTCCGGCAATTACGCGGCCCTGGGATATTCCGAAGAATCGGGAATCCCTTTTGAAATGGCCATGATCAGGAATCATTACGTGGGACGTTCGTTTATTCAGCCCACCCAGTCCATGCGTGATTTTGCCGTCAGGATCAAACTCAATCCGGTCAAGGAGCAGATCGCAGGGAAAAACATCATCATCATTGAAGACTCCATCATCCGGGGAACCACGGCCAAAACCCGTGTGAAGGCATTGCGGGAACTTGGCGCCAAAAAAGTGCACATGAGAATCAGTTGCCCGCCCCATCGGTTTCCCTGTTTTTACGGGATTGATTTTTCCACCAAAGGCGAGCTTATTGCAGCCAAAAAAAGCATTGAAGAACTTCGGGTTTTTCTCGGACTGGATACCCTACATTATCTGAGTATCGAGGGTATGATGGAAGCCAGCGGGGTTGAAAACCCCGAAGACTTTTTTTGCAAGGCTTGTTTTGACGGGAATTATCCGGTTAAAATTGATGAAAATATGTCAAGAAATTGCTTGGGGGATTGATAAAATACTTGAAAGTTAAGTGCTTATAGTGTTAACTATTAAACTGCCATGATACTTCCGGTGATGCTTTTTTGGTTTTCCAATGAGAAAAAAATCTGCCTTGGGAGTTTTTGTATATGATAGAAACCAAATATTTAAAAGATAACATTGAAAATATTCAGAAGCTGATGAGCATTCCGGCTCTGAAGAATTTTGAAACAAAATATCTTGGGAAACTGTTAAAACTTAGTAAAATCAGGGAGTATGAAAGCGGAGAGATTATCATCAAAGAAGGTGATATTGATCCTTGGCTTTATTTTCTCCTGGCCGGCAGTATTGTTATTAAGAAAGAAAACGTAGAAATCGGCAGGATAGACAAGGTCGGTGAGATTTTTGGTGAAATGCGAATTGTGGACAGTATGAGTCGGTCAGCTTCGGTCTATGCCGTGGGCCGGACCACCTGCCTTGCGGTGGACACAAGCGCCGGTGATAAGCTTTCCGGAGGCGAGAGGGATGAAAAACTTGATTTTCTCCTTCTTTTGTACAAAATTTTTGCCGAATACATGTCCCTGCGGTTACGTCTGACCAATGAAGAGCTGATCAAAGCAAAACAGGAAGTTGAGCGGATCCGGGAAAGCAAGATGAATATCATCATGCGGAAGATTCAGAATAAGGAATAGGCCTTTTTAAGATCGGCCATTTGATAATATTGCAATAGATATAAATAAAATGCCCCTCACCGGGCATTTTTTATTGGAACGCATCCCATGAAAAAAACCGTGTCTTTTTCCAAACGTGCCAGCAATGTTTTTTTTCACATATTAACCCAATGCAATCTCAGTTGCCGCCATTGCTATATTAACAGGGGCCAGCATGGGACCCGGGCAGTCAGCCGTGATGAAATGGAATCCTGGCTTTCCCTTTTCGCCGAAAAAAGTCCTGAATCCAATGTGATTTTTTTAGGCGGAGAGCCGACCATGCATCCGGACCTTCCTTTTGGGATAAAAAAGGCCAGAGAACTCGGGTACACGTCCATCACTGTTGATACCAACGGCTATCTGTTTCATGATTTTTTATCCCAGGTCAGCCCTTTGGATGTGGATTTCATCAGTTTCAGCCTGGATGGGGCCACAAAAGGGGTCAATGATTCCATTCGCGGGACAGGGTCCTATGAGGTTTGCCTTGCGGGGATTCGTAAGGCCGTGTCCATGGGCTTCAGCACCAGCCTGATCTATACAGTGAGTGGGGAAAATCTGACTGAACTTGATCAAATGCCGCCCTTGCTTGTGGATTTGGGGATCAAGGAATTTTTCATTCAGGTCATCGGGATCAGGGGAAATTCCGCAGAAAAGGGGGGTGCCCATCTTCAAGTCACCCGTGACCTCTGGCAGAAGGTCGTACCTCGCGTGGCGGAACACGTGGCAGGGCTTGGAATCCCAGTGACCTTTCCCAAGGTTTTTTTGGATGAGACCGACTGTTTTGAATGCGCCGGGCTCGTGGCCAACAATTATTTTATTTTTCCAAATGGAAGGGTTTACCGCTGTCCCCTTTGTGAGGATTATCCCCTGCACGCACATGAAATAAAGGACAACAAACTGTTCGATAGGCCCAAGATCCATGAGATGGATTTGTTTCAACTGGCCATCCCCGAAGGCTGTGTGATGAATAAATTAATCCAGCCTGATAACCTGTCCTATGGACCGGGTGGTATCCCCAGATACAGAATCGCCTGCTGCCTGCTCAAAGAGAGGGTTGAACCCGGATGCGCTCCCCTGTAGCTCGTGAACCATTTTTTTGGGCCCCTTGAAAAATGAATGGCTAATTTTATGCGTCCTGATTGAAAACAGCGAGAGTCACCCCTTCAACAAAAGTGGCATCTAAGGCCATCGTCCATGTATGATCTAAAAAATCAACCCTTAAGTTTGTTTGCCTTAATGATTTTGGCGAGAAATGCCCATCTCTTAAGGCCTGTATCGGCTCCAAAAAAAAATGAATTATAATTCAGGTATTATATTGACCCTGGGTTCAAAGTTTGCAATAATATTGCGTTATTCTTGAGGGTATTTGTTTATGTGTAAGGATATCAATGGGTTTTGACCTTGTCCTTCGGGGTACTCCAAGTCATCATGTGCGTTTTTGAAACTGATACGGTGAGGGCCGACAGTTTTAAATGATATATTATTATTTTAACAAAGTTTAAGGAGAGATTTACTATGGCACAACAAATATCAGACCGCAGGGATCAGGATTACGTACTGCATGAGATGCTTGATGTTTCCCAGCTCACAAACACTGAGAAGTACGCAGATTTTAACAAAAAAACCATTGATATGGTTCTTACCGAAGCCCGTAACCTGGCCGTAAAAGAAATTCTTCCCACCCAGAAATCGGGTGATGATGAAGGCGTAAAGCTTGAAAACGGTAAAGTCAGCGTTCCCCCATCGTTTCACAGACCTTATGAGCTTTTCTGTGCCGGTGAATGGGTGGCCATGGCTGATGATCCCGAAGTGGGTGGACAGGGTCTTCCCCATTCTGTTGCCCTTGCTTGCGGCGAATTGTTCACCGGTGCCAACTGCGCATTCATGATGTATCCGGGCTTGACCCACGGCTGTGGCAATATTATCGCTACCCTGGGTACACCCAAACAGAAAGAACTTTACCTGAAAAAAGTTTACACCGGTGAATGGGGCGGAACCATGTGCCTCACCGAAGCCAATGCCGGTTCTGACGTAGGAGCCCTTGAGTCTATCGCGACCCCAAATGCAGACGGAACTTACAATATCGTAGGTAACAAGATTTTCATCTCCGGTGGCGACTCTGACATGGTTGACAACGTGATCCATCCTGTTCTTGCCCGAATTGAAGGCGCTCCTGCAGGAACCCGTGGTATCTCTCTGTTCATCGTTCCCAAGCTGTGGGTCAATGATGACGGAAGCATCGGCGAAGACAACGATGTTGTGATTACCGGTGTTGAGCACAAAATGGGTATTCATGGAAATGCAACCTGCTCCATCGCTTTCGGTGGCAAGGGAAAATGCAAGGGAACCCTTATCGGTGAAGTGAACAAGGGTATGAAAGCCATGTTCCTTATGATGAATGAAGCCCGTCAGGGTGTTGCCATGCAGGGAATTGGTTTTGCCACCACATCCTACATCAACGCTGTGAACTATGCCAAAGAAAGACTCCAGGGTCCCAACTTGATGCAGATGCTTGAAGCAGATCCACCCAAAGTGGCCATTATCAATCATCCCGACGTTCGACGAAATCTTCTGATCATGAAAACCTACGTGGATGGCATGAGAGCCATGCTCTACTTCATGGGCTTCTGCTTTGACAAAGTCCACACAGCCAAAGACGATGCGGAAAAAGATTATTATAATGGCCTGATTGAAATCATGACTCCGGTTGCAAAGGCCTATTGCACAGATAAGGGCTTTGAAGTAACCTCCATTGGTATCCAGGTTTATGGCGGTTATGGCTTCATCGAAGAATATCCCCAGGCTCAGCTGATGAGAGACTGCAAGATCACAGCCATTTACGAAGGGACCAATGGTATCCAGGCCATGGACCTTCTCGGTCGTAAGCTCGGCATGAAAAAAGGTAAACCCATGATGGATCTGATGGGCGAAATCAACAAAGCCATCGCCATGGGTAAAGAAGCCGGTCTGAATGACCTTGCCGATAAAGTGGCGGCTGCCCTTGGAAAACTCGGTGAATGTGCCATGACTCTGGGCGGTGCTGCCATGAGTGAAAAAGTTCTGGATGCCTTTGGTTCAGCCACCCTGTTCCAGGAATGCTGCGGTGACGTTGTCATGGCCTGGATGCATCTCTGGAGAGCTGCGGTTGCCAAGGGTAAAATTGAAGGTGCCAAGAAAAAAGACAAAGCCTTCTATGAAGCCCAGGTGATCGGTGCCGAGTTCTTCATCAGCCACATGCTGCCCGTCAGCCTTGGCAAGATGGATTCAGTCAAAGCTTTGACAAACAGCATCATGGCTATGCCTGTGGATGGTTTCAGCGCGTAATCGTTTTATCCTGCAGTAAAGATACAAAAAAATACCCCTGTAATCGGCCTGGCCTTTTACAGGGGTTTTTTAATTCACACATTATATTCACCGGCTTTCCGACCATAGGGAACACCCAGTTTTATCATTCGTTTTCTAAGTGTACTGGGATTGATTCCAAGCATGGCCGCCGCGCCATTTTCTCCTTGGATCTTACCGTTTGTTATTTTTAGAACAGATTCGATGTGATGCTTCATCACGTCGTCAATTTTTAAAGAGCCCGGCATGGGTCTGGGAAGAGATGGAAATTCCTGGTTATTTATTTCAAAGGTTGTCATGTCGAAGTTAAGCCATTTTTCAGGAGGCAGGTTAACACTCCTGATCAGAGCTCTTTCCACGACGTTTTCAAGTTCCCTGACATTTCCCGGCCATGAGTAGTCCTGAAGCAACTCCATGCTTCCAGGGGCTGGTTTGCGAATAAATCGGAGGTTCATCTCTTTGGATTTTCGTTCGATAAAATAGTTGACAAGATCGGGGATATCCTCGGTTCGATGCCGTAATGGAGGAATGGTAATGGGGAACACGTTAAGCCTGAACCACAGATCTTCTCTGAAACTTTTATTTCGGACCATTTCTTCCAGATTCCTGTGGGTGGCGGCAATGATCCTGATATTTACAGGAATCGGTTTGGTTCCGCCCACACGTTCGAATTCCTTGGACTGGATCACACGAAGGAGTCTGACCTGGGCCTGGGGGGGGAGCTCACCAATTTCATCAAGAAAAATGGTGCCTTTATCAGCCCGTTCAAATCGACCGCGTTTTGTATCAATGGCACCGGTATAGGCTCCCTTTTCATGGCCGAATAATTCGCTATCGATCAGGGACTCGGGTATGGCACCGCAATTGACTTTAATAAACGGGCCATCGGCTCTTTCAGATGAGTAATGGATGGCGTTGGCTATGATTTCTTTACCCACACCTGTTTCGCCCAACAGCAGCACCTGGCTTGATAAGGGGGCTACCTGACGGACCATGCCCATGACATCTTTGAGACCTAAATGTTCCCCTATAATTTCGTCTCCGGCCTTATGATGAAGTTGACGATTCAAAAATCGGTTATCATCAGCCAGGATCTCCTTCAGCCTTAACAATTCCGTATGCCGTAAGCCGTTGGACATGGCAATGGCAAAGGGCCCCTGAAGGAGGTTGAGCATATCAAGGTGGGTTTGTGAATAGCGGTTGTTTCCTTTCGCCATTAAGGTGACCATGCCGATATGCTGACCCTCAACTTCAAGGCGGGATGCAATATAAGACGAAGCCGGTTTCCCAAGGGCCTGCCATACAAGTTTCAAGACCGGGTGCTTTTCCGGATAATTCACCAGGGCTTTCGGGTCGTCATGGGATTCGTATTGTTTTATATATTCGAAGGCTTCCGTTGTTAGTGCCAGAGATTTTGGCGGTTTACTCAGTCCCGGATCAACAATCCGTGATATGACATTCAAGACTTTTTTATCAATATCGAACAGACTTAGGCTGATGGCGTTCGCAGGAATAAACGTTCGTATGTATTCAAAAGAATTTGCCAGCATTGTGTCTATATCGAGGCTTCCGCATATGCGTAATGTTGCCTGATAAAAAAAATCTATATCCCCCCGTTGCATAGACGACTCCTTAGAATTACAAACTGCCCTATGGTCCACATTTACCACAAACTATCCCATGGGGCACTATGTTTCTGCCCCATGGCGCACATCGGTTATGCCTAATTATCTATACCTTGTATTATCAGTAAGATAGAAATATGGCACGGTTTTAGCTATACATATAATTAACACGGGAAAATAACGCGAGTTCAATGAACGGTTTGAACGATTAGCGTGTTAACAATAATCATCATCAATTAAGGAGTATATCATGAAAAAGACAACAATGAAAACACGATGTATCACACTTTTAGGCGCTTTTATTGCCGTAACATGCGTTGCCCAGGTCAGTTTTGCCGATTCATTTGTGAACGACGATGTCATTGACGCATTGAAGGATTTCAAGTTTGGCAAGGTTATGACCACTGTGGAAAAACCTGTAGACAAGGCTGCGCCCAGCGCCAACGATGTTATGGCAAATGGAGATTCTTTTGTCAATGCATCCGTTGTCGAAGCCTTAGCTGATTTCAAATTTGGTCTTTCCAACGATGCTGCACCTAAGGTTGTCAAGGCAGTTGAAAGTGAATATACTTTCATGAACGGCGGAGATTCCTTTGTAAACGCAGACGTTGCCAAAAAACTGGAGAACTTTTCATTCGGAAAAAAAAGAAACGTTGTTGATGCCAACTAAGAAAAACGCCAGAACGGTCACCTGGGACCGTAACGGCAACCTCATGGTTTGATTTACACATGCCCGGCCCAAAAGGCCGGGCATTTTTTTATCGTCTAATGGCTGAAAGGATGGGGGTGTTCAAAACAAGGGAGGATGATTCCTCGGAACGGTCGATATCCAGACTGATGCTCTTGGTATCGATTTCAAAATAGCGTGAAATCACCTCAATGATATCCCCTTTCAAGGCATCAAGAATATCATCGGACACCTCGAGATTGTCGTAAACAATGGCAAATTTCAATCGTTTTTTAGCTGCCTGGCTGCTGGTGGTTTTGGTGCCCCGCCATTTCTTTAATAATTCGTTGAGCATGGCTCCCCCTTTATCTGCTAATGCCGATTCGGCGACCGAGTTTTTTAAACAATCCCACCTGGGTCCGGGGAATCTCAATGGGCAATCCGGGCTGGCCGTTCAACCTCATGGCGATTCGGGTAAAGGCCATACCTGCTTTGGATTCTTTATTCATAACAAGGGATGAGCCTGTGTTGGTCGCAACGATCACCTGATCATCCATCTCCACAAGTCCGATCAATTCAATGGAAAGAACATCCACCACGTCCTCATGGCTGAGCATGTCACCTTTTTCGACCATGGCCGGAATGATACGGTTGACGATCAGCTTGGGCGTGATTTTTTTAGCATAAAGGAGGCCGATGATCCGGTCCGCGTCCCGGATGGAAGACACTTCCGGGGTGCATATAACCACTGCTTCATCAGCTCCGGCCACCGCATTCTCAAATCCCTGTTCAATCCCGGCAGGACAATCCATCAATATAAAATCGAACTCATTTTTCAGGTCTTTACAGACGAGAACCATTTCTTCCGGAGTGACCGAATTCTTGTTATCACTCTGGGATGCCGGGATAAGAAAAAGATTATCAATTTTCCTGTCTTTGATGGCCGCCTGGCTGACCCGGCATTTCCCCCGAACAACATCCACAATATTAAAAACAACTCTGTTTTCAAGGCCCATGACCACATCCAGGTTCCTGAGGCCGATGTCCATGTCCACAACCACGACTTTTTTGCCATCCTTTGCCAGAGCGGCTCCGATGGATGCAGTGGCCGTTGTTTTTCCTACGCCGCCTTTTCCTGATGTAATGACAATGACTTTTCCGTCCAATATGCACCTCATTTTACAGTTGTTTAACGTTCTTCAAGCATGGGCAGTTTACCAAAAGGGTTTGCCGTCACATAATTGTCCACCACAATAGCACCGTTTTCCACATAGGCAAATTCGATTTTTTTGCCGGTGGAGGAGGCCATGCCTGCCGCCACAACGCCGGCAATCTGGACCTGTGTGGGTCGGAAATCCAGGGCAAGGATGATGGCCGATTCCCTGTCTGACTGACCGGCGATGGCTGTTCCGAGGAGGCTTCCCAACACAAGGATATCCCCGCCTGCAAAGACTTCTCCGCCCGGGTTCACGTCACCCAGAATGACCAGGTGATTTTCCGCCGAAACCCTCTGTCCGGAACGGACCCTCCCGGCCATCATTTTCATCTCTCCCATGTCACACCCTCCCGGTGCTTCCTGAATATCCAAGTGGGGTTCAGGGGCAGGTTTATTCTCTGCTTTAATTTTATTAAAAACATCCTGAACACCAAACCGGTTTTTCAAAAATTCCCCAAGTTTCATGAACAGATCCGGTGGAATATCTGCAAGCCCGGTATCCAATGAAACGTTAGCCCCCTTTGCGAGTTGCCTGAGATTTAAAAAAAGATCTCCGGCCTCTTTCTCGATCACCTCGTATGATACCGTGGGATCAAGGGTCAGAGCAAAGCCGTGTCGTGTTCCTCGTAGTTTTACAGTCATGGTTTATGAAACTAAGTTAAATCTTTCGTTGAAAGAAGTATCACCCGTTTACCATCGTATCGTGTTGAAGTCCGGGGATGATACTAATAATTGTCTTGAAATTCAACTGGAAAGTGATGGGCAAGCCAAGCTGGTACGGATGATGGCGTCGTAAAACGTCCCATATGCGGCGTTATTGTATAGCCAAGCTGGCAAGGATGGTCCGTTATTCATTGAGCTCTTCAGACAATATGAGTGCTTCTGCAATGTTACGCATGGATTTTCGGGTATCCATGCTGCGTTTTCTCATCCATTTGAAGGCATCTTCACCGGATATTTTTCTGCGCATCATTAAAATTTCTTTGGCCTTTTCCACAAGTTTCCGGGTTTCCAGTTCTTCACGGATCACCTGGGCGTCAAACATAAGCTTGGTGTTGAAAATGGCAACCGCCGACTGGTTCGCCACCGCAGTGATCAGGTTGATTTCAGCTTCCGTAAAATCATGGGCTGAGGTGGTGAAGCAGTTGATGACCCCGATGACCTTGCCATCCTGGACCTGCATGGGCACGCCCACCATGGAAACAAGACCCAGTTTTTTTGCCATTTCCTTTTCTTTGAAACGGGGTTCTTCCAGAACATGTTTGACAATCAGGGGTTTGTTATGGGTGGCCACATAGCCCACAACACCCTCATCCATATTGAGGGTCCGGTCTTTGACATACTCATATTCAATGGCCTGGGTGGTTTTGAGCCGGAGGGTCTTACCGTTTTTGTTTTCCTCAATCAGCCAGAGGGAGCAGACTTCAGCTTCGGTCACTTTGGCCGTGACCATGACAATCAGTTTGAGGATGTCTTCAAGGTAGCGGTCCGAGGTGATGGCCCTGCTGATTTCCATCAGGGCATTGAAATACTTTTCAAAAATTTCTGGATTATGCTCTTCCATTAAAGGACTCCGGACCATGGTTTTTGTTGCTTTTGAAATAAGGGTAAGCATCATGTATAAATTAAATTTCAAGGATTTTCAAGATATAGCCCATTTTAAAAAGAAAGGGCCTAAGATTAATGAAAACGAAAAATCCTATGGATGGTGCCATAGGGACTGCTATGGGACTTTTTACGACAGTAAAGGTGATGACGTCGTGAAAATTGATCCACGCCATGAATCAAAAGAACCTTTCCCACAGAAAGTTGCCTTACTCATCGACATTGATAAGAACAGGTTTTGATTTCCAGGGACTGCCATCCCCGAGCTGCCCGTAATAATTCCAGCCCCAGGCATAAAGTGATCCATCTGTTTTTATGGACAGGCTGTGATTGCCACCTGCTGAAATAGAGGACCATGCAAGGTCAGATCTGATAAGGGTCGGGGATGTTCTATGGGTGGTTGTACCATCTCCAAGCTGGCCATAGCAGTTGTTCCCCCACGCGTAGAGAGATCCGTTTGTTTTCAGGGCCAGGGTGTGGTTGTATCCGGTCTCAAGGGATAACCAGTCATGGTCGGAGCCTATAAGGGTCGGGACGGTTCTGGTTTCGGTTGTTCCGTCGCCGATCTGGCCGGAACTGTTCAGGCCCCATCCGTAGAGCGTTCCATCCGTTTTCAGGGCGATGGTATGATTTGAGGCGGCATCGACAAAGGACCAGTTCGTGTCTGAACCGATTCGGGTTGGCACAGGTTGATCAATGGTCGTTCCGTCACCCAGTTGACCGTTTGTGTTGTGGCCCCAGGTATAAAGTGACCCGTCCCGTGTGATGGCCAGGGAGTGATAATGGCCGGCATGGACAAAAACCCAGTCAAGGTCCCCGCCGATTTGAACGGGAGAGGTTCTGGTTTCGCTTGTTCCATCACCGAGTTGACCATAATTGTTCCAGCCCCAGGCATAAAGCGATCCGTCTGATTTAAGGGCCAGGGTATGATACAATCCCGCATCCACAAGCACCCAGTCCCGATCCGATCCGATCCGGGTCAGAACGGTCTTGTTTTCAGTTGTTCCCACACCGAGCTGACCGCGATTGTTTGCACCACACGCATAAAGAGAGCCGTCCGACTTAAGGGCCAGGGTATGAGACAAACCGACATCAACAGCCATCCAGTCCACATCAGTTCCGACACGGGCGGGGCTGTTTTTGTTTTCCGTTGATCCCAGGCCGAGTTGCCCGTAATTGTTTCGTCCCCAGGCAAAAAGAGAACCATTTGATCTAATGGCCACGGTGTGTTCAGCATCAGCCGTCACCGAGGCCCAGCTTAGAATGGCGTCGATCCGGTTGGGGGACTGTTTGTTTCCCCTTGTCCCATCGCCAATCTGGCCGGAATAGTTCAGTCCCCAGGCATAGAGAGACTCATCGTTTTTGATGGCCATGGCATGGCCGGAGCCGGCTGACAGAAAAGCCCAGTCCTGGGCAGAGCCGACAGGGGTGGGTGCATGTTTGTCCAGGCTTGTTCCGTCGCCCAGTTGTCCGTTGGCGTTACTTCCCCAGGCAAAAAGAGATCCGTTTGTTTTAGTGGCCAGGGTGTAACTGTGTCCAGATGCCGCAGATGCCCAGTCCTGATCAGAGCCAATACGGACAGGCTCGGACTTATCCAGGGTTGTTCCGTCGCCCAGTTGCCCGTTGGCGTTACTTCCCCAGGCAAAAAGAGATCCGTTTGATTTTATGGCCAGGCTGTGATTGTAACCTGCAACAACAAAGGACCAGTCATCATCAGAGCCAATGCGGATCGGAGAAGATTTATCCAGGGTTGTTCCGTCCCCGATTTGACCTGAAACATTAAAGCCCCAGGCATAGAGGGCGCCATTTGATTTTAAGGCCAGGGTGTGATCGGAACCGGCACCGACACAGACCCAGTCGGATTCGGAACCAATCCGAACAGGAATTTTTTGATCCAGGGTTGTGCCGTCCCCAAGCTGTCCATAGGAGTTCCAGCCCCAGCCATAGAGGGAACCGTCAGATTTAAGGGCCAGGGTGTGATTGAACCCTGCAGAAACCGAAGCCCAGTCCTGATCAGTGCCGACTCTGACCGGAGAAAGTCGGTTGCTGTTTGTCCCGTCCCCGATCTGGCCGTCTTCGTTGCTTCCCCAGGCATAAAGAGATCCGTCTGTTTTTATGGCAAGGGTGCAATAACCCCCTGCAGAAACCAAAGCCCAGTCCTGATCTGTACCTATCCGGACCGGGGTGGTCTCGGCTTTGTTTGTTCCGTTTCCGAGTTGCCCAAAGGAATTATCGCCCCAGGCGAATAAGGAGCCGTCTTTTTTTATGGCAACGGTGTGATCATATCCGGCAGAGACAGAGGCCCAGTTCGTATTTTTCTGGGAATCGGAACACCCTTCTGTGTCAACAAGGTCTCCGACAGGCGTTCCAAGGCAGAAATCCAGATTGTCTGCCACGCCATCGGAGTCCGAATCCTTCTGTAAATCAGAGCACCCGTCCTGATCAACAGCGTCATTGGATGGTGTGCCAGGGCATAGGTCCAGATTGTCTGCCACGCCGTCGGAATCCAAATCTCTCTGTACATCAGAGCACCCGTCTTGATCAACAGCGTCACCGGGTGATGTGCCAGGGCATACGTCCAGGTGGTCTGCCACACCATCGGAGTCAGGATCCAGCTGCAAATCGGAACATCCATTTTTATCAACAGCCAGACCCGATGTCGTGCCAGGGCATTTATCCCAGGTATCCGTCACCCCGTCCCGATCCGAATCCATGACCTTACCGCTCCCACCGCAGCCGATTCCGATAAACAAAAGGAGGCAGAGGGCCAAAAGATAAGACAACATTCTCTTGGAATGAAAACGGTTAAATCCCGACCTACGCATTTTTTAGACTCCTTAATTGATAAGTCATCCTGCCCGGCTTTTTTTTAAAAAATAGGGGCCGGATGATTGGGTAATATGTGTTTTAGTCCTTAAAGGATTATCAATCCGCAAGAGATGGAACAACGGTCATGTACATCGAAGAATATCCACTTGTATTGTTCATTCCTGTATCTGTATAGTTTCGAGTTTGAAGCTCCATGAGCAATTCTTCATCAAAAGAAAGACTGCCTGCCATTTGGTTTATGGAGTCAGCCATGTCTTCAGGAACTGTGATATGCTCAACATTATCATCTGGATTTACCTTTATTGTAAGGAGGTATTCTTTCCAGGTGCTTCCCTGTTGTGTTTTGATAATACTTACATAGAGTTCATCAAAATTACCTTCGGGGAGAGTCCATGACAGCTCCATAACATTTCCGTTAAGTTGAAATGACCGTAGCCCGGAAAGAACAGGAATCTCTTCAACGCCTGGAAAGGACACTCTGCTGCTTACGGTGTATCCTTCACTTGCGAGGGCATAAATAGTGTAAACATCAGACGGAAGAGTTCCTATAAAGGCAAAACTCGAAATGGTCAGTCCAGCCCAATTCAGCTCAAACGTATTTTCAATGGATAGTGTTTCGGAATTGTAAGAGCCGAAGAGGACTGACTGGGTCTGAAAAACTCGGAGTCTGTCAAGTGAATCTAAAGCAACTGTTTCAAGACTACTATTGAGGATACGAATACCTGCTATGTCATCCTGCGTAATGGGCACATTGTCCTTTGTTAATGCAATGAAGGGTTCAACACTAACATAGCCAGTGGATTTATAGATTGATTTAATATAACTGAACTGAACCTCCAGAGGATTGCGGGTGATAATGGACGCATCCCCAGTAAACTCGCCAGAGCAGGGGCCATATGTTTTGGTGCCGGAAAGGACTGCATTGTCTTTGTCCCGGTCAAAATCAAAGACAAAGGTTTCGGATTCATCGGCGCTGGTAAGGTCCAGGGTGTCACCGTTTCGGGTGATGGTTCCGCAGGGTAGGGTCGCACTTAACCGGTCAGGGGGAAGATACAGATAATCGTCGATGCAGGCCCTGGTGATGTCGTTTCCAATGGTGATGGAAGAAAAGACCACCTGGCATGCGGCGGAGTTGAGGGCCATGTCATAGGCTCCGTAAAAGGGGGTGTTGTCCACCAGGGTGCCTGTGCTTGAATCCGGGATTTCAACGAGTTCGGAATAACCCCTGGCAAAATTCATACCGTCTTCGGTGTATTGACGGGTCTGGATTTGGACAGCCAGGACACCGTATTCTTCGATGGCCCTTACCTTTTCTTTGAGGGTGGTCATCCAGGCCTTAGGGATGGTGATTGTGGATGTCTGATCATCCGAGGCCACCGTCACAACCATAAGCTCTTTATTTAAAGACGCAAAATCTGTCTTCAGGATGGCGATGCGAAGGCTCTGGTCCCTTGTCTCGGCGGTCAGAGGATCCCAGGAAATCACAAGAGCGTTATCCGGGGTTTGGGTGATGATGATGTTTTCTAAAACAGGTGACCCTGTGTCTCCTGGATAAGAAATCCGTTTGCTCACAGAGTATGTCTGCTCGTTTTCCCTTACCTGGGCTACAAAAATATAATCATCCGCGGTAAGTCCCAGCTGCAAGCCAAGGCCTATCCCTGCATAGGCCACAGGGACTTCCTCAAAGTGAACGGCCGAGCTTTCGGGATTGAATACCCCAGACAGGTATTCACCGGTGGAAAAAGCCTGGGGGCTTGAGCCCTCACCCACCTTGTTGGCATCAGCCACATCGCCTTTGTAAAGACTGGCGCTTAGGATATTTGCCCCAGGGAGGGGCAAACCGTCTTTGGTCAGTTCCAGCCAGGCATCCTGCCTGTTATCATTGGATTCGGGATAATATCTGTACTGAAGGTATTCAAAGCTGATTTGAGCCGGGGTCCGGGTGACCAGAGTGGCCGTGCCGGAAACAGCGCCGGAACATTCTTCGGTATCACTGTCTTCGATACTGCCTGAAAGGGTTGCAGATGTAAGATCGTCAGCAAATGTGATATCAATACGGTGCTGATAGTCATTGGTAATTTTTGTCAGGGTGATGACCAAGCCCGAACGGGAAAGGGTGAAATCCTCCCCTGAATAGGATGGGCCACTTTGGGAAAAATAGATGTAATCATCTGACCCGGCAAGGGAAACATCATCCCCGATGGTCACAGGAAAGTCAC
>JAHIRD010000161.1 GCA_018818835.1 Pseudomonadota bacterium | reverse complement strand
TCAAATATTCCATCTGATTTTGATTTTCAAAGAGCAAAGTCAAAAAAAAGATAAATTTAAGATTGCAAATATGTTTCGAAATGTTCGTTTATTACAATTTTGTATTTAATACTACTTCTGACTTTTTACAGGGCCATCACATATTGGAACATGAAAAAACAAAAAAAAGCAGTTTAACCATGAGGGGCATGAAGTTCATGAAGAATAACATGCCTCAGGCAGTACCGCCAGAAGCCCGTTGATTACTCTTCTTCGTGCTCTTCGTGTCCTTCAGTGAGCACAGCGAACGGGTGGTGAGTAAAAAAAATACACATTCAAGGGTTCTTGATCTGTCTACCCAATGTTCCGAAAAAGGAAATATTCCATGAAAATGACCTGCAAAATAAGACTCGATGAATTCATGGCCGGCCTGGTGCGCCGGAACCCCGGTGAAACGGAATTTCACCAGGCGGTGTATGAGGTGGCCAAGGATGTTCTTCCCTTTGTGGAAAGTCGGCCCATCTACTGCGAGAACAGAATCCTGGAACGGATGACCGAGCCGGATCGCATCATTATCTTCAGGGTCAGCTGGGAGGATGACGACGGAAACATACGGGCCAACCGGGGGTACAGGGTCCAGTTCAACAATTCCATCGGACCTTACAAGGGAGGTCTCCGCTTTGACAAGGGCCTGACCCTGAGTATCCTTAAATTTCTGGGCTTTGAGCAGACCTTTAAAAACTCCCTGACCGGACTTCCCCTGGGGGGAGCCAAAGGGGGTGCCGACTTCAATCCCAAGGGCAAATCCGAGCATGAAATCATGCGGTTCTGCCAGTCGTTCATGAATGAGCTCTTCCGGCATATCGGCCCCAACACGGACATTCCTGCCGGCGACATCGGCGTGGGAGCACGGGAAGTCAGCTACATGTTCGGCCAATACAAACGCCTGACCAACACGGTGACCGGAACCATAACCGGCAAAGGCCTGGCCTTCGGAGGAAGCATGATCCGCACCGAAGCCACGGGCTATGGTCTGGTCTACCTGGCAGACAACATCCTCAAACAGCATAAAAACGGTCTCGAAGGCAAAACCGCCCTGGTGTCCGGGTCGGGCAACGTGGCCCAGTATACCATTGAAAAACTGATCGATTCCGGGGTCAAGGTCCTCACTGCCTCGGACAGTTCGGGCTTTGTTTATGACAAGGATGGCATCGACAAAGAAAAGCTGGCCCTTATCAAACAGTTGAAAAACGTCGAACGCAAACGAATTTCAGAGTATACAAAAACATTCAAGGCTGAATACCACGAGGGGCAGAAGCCCTGGAAGGTCCCCAGCCAGCTGGCCTTTCCCTGCGCAACCCAGAACGAAATTCTGGAACTGGACGCAAAAGCCCTGGCCGACAACGGCTGTCTGGCTGTGGCCGAGGGGGCCAATATGCCTGTGAGCAATGAAGGCATTGATATCTTTGAAAAGGCAGGCATTCTCTTTGCTCCTGCAAAAGCCGCCAATGCCGGAGGTGTTGCCGTGTCCGGTCTTGAAATGACCCAGAACAGCATGCGCCTGTCCTGGACCCGGAAGCAAATTGATTCAAGGCTCAAAAATATTATGAAACATATTCACGATCAATGCGTTGAGCATGGGCAGAACGGGAATGTCATCAACTACCGCAAAGGCGCCAATATCGCCGGTTTCATCAAAGTGGCCGACGCCATGATCTCCTTTGGGAATTGTTGATAGCTATTCTCACACATTATAAAAAAGTTTGTAACCAATTTGGGCCACAAGGCTCAATAGTAATAAATGACGTATACCCTAAGTTAAAAACAACCCATATATAAGGAGAAACATCATGAAAATGGAACAATACATCAGGGCCTTTGCCGGATCATTTATTTTAATTTCACTGTTACTGTCACTGTTTTCTCACTGGTGGCTTTTACTCACCGTCTTTGTGGGCGTCAACCTCCTGCAATCTGCATTTACAGGATTCTGTCCCCTTGAAAACATTTTAACCAAATTCGGAATCACCAAAGAGTAAGGGCATCCGGGTCACCGACATCCTGTTCGTGACCCCTTTTTGTACTGTGATAATTAAAAAACCAATTTCCCAAGGGTGATGCCATGAGCAAACGACACATGTTGATCAAAGCCATTTTATGCCTGGTCGTCGTTCCTGTTTTATTTTCAAATGAAGCCCTTTCATTTGAGCGTTACGACTATGACCGGATCAAAGATGAATTCAGTGACTATTACTGCCCCATGCCCAAGGCAGAAGGGGCTTCGGAAAATACGGCCCCCTGCCTCCTGGATAAGACCCTGACCCTGAAGGCCGCCCTTAATATGGCCCTTAAAAACAATCCGGACACCCAGATTGCCGCGGCTAGAATCGACCAGAGCAGAGCCATGCTAAAAAAATCCTCTGCGGCGTTTATGCCTTCCATCAATGTGTACACCGAATACACCCAGGGTGATTTCCCCTCTGGGTTTCTTTTCAAAACCATTGACCAGCGAACGTTCGATCCAACTACCAACTTCAATGATCCGGGCACCATCAAAAACTTCGAATCCGGTGTGTCAGCCCAGATGAGCCTGTTCAGCGGAGGCAGAAATGTCCTGGGCCGGGCCATGGCCAAGGAGGACCTGACCATGAATACCTGGGACAGCATGGCCGCCAGGAACAATGTGGCGGCCCAGTTGGTCAATGCATGGTATGACAGCCTTTCGGCCGGTGAATTTATCAAAATCGCCGAAGAATCGGTGGCTACGGTGAAAAGTCAGCTTGACATCATGACTGTCCGATTCCAGGGTGGCAGCGCGCTGAAATCGGATATTCTGTCTCTCAATGTCCGGTTGGCCCAGGCCGAAGAAGACCTTTTGAAAAGCAAAAACAGATTTAAGCTGGCCACAGCAGCACTGGCCACCATTCTTGGTGTTTACCCCACCCGGGACATATCCATTGACACGGCGCCATTTTCACTGGCCAACATCCCGGAAAAATATGAACAAGGCATGGCCGTGGCCCTGGAACACCGTCCCGAACTGAACAAAGTCCGGGCGGCGGTCAGAAAGTCACGCATGGCCACGGATATGTCCAAAAGTGCGTTTCTTCCCACGGCCAGTCTCATGGGTAAATACTATCTGGACGACCGGCACATGGATTACTCGACCGACAGGGAAAACTGGGCTGTGGGAGTGATGCTCAACTGGAATCTTTTTTCGGGTTTTTCCGACATGGCGGGCAGCGCATTATCCGATTCAAATCTCAGGGAAGCCTTGTCATCTGACCGAAAGGCCCTTCTTTCCATCAGTTTTGACGTAAAAAATGCCTATATCCGATGTGATGAGGCCACGGCCCGTATTGACGTGGCCCGTCGAAGTGTACTCATGTCCCAGGAGTCCCTGGACCTTGTAAAAAAACAGTACGAGGGAGGCTCGGCCACCATCACCCGCTATCTGGAAGCGGAACTTGACCGGAACACCGCCAAAATCAGAGCCACATCCGCCTATTACGACCATGAAAAAGCCCTGGCGGACATCGCCCGATCCACAGGCCTTTTATCCAGCCCCGAAGCCCTTATCTCAGACGCAAGCAAGGAGAATGACCATGAAAAAAAATAAGACCACCCCGAACCTGTTGATGTTCTGCCTGCTTGCCTTGATGTTTTTACCTGCCTGCGGTTCAGACTCAAAGACCGTGGTGGGGTCGGAAAAAAACGGCCCTGTGATCGAAGCGAAAAACACGGCCACGGCCCGCAAGGAAATGATCACCCAGTGGTATGATGCCGTGGGAACCATCAGGCCCAAGACCGAAACCAGTATCGAAGCCCAGGTCCCTGCCCAGATCACAAAAATTCTGATCACGCCGGGGACCGTTGTCAACAAAGGCGACACCATTATCATTCTTGATAACCGTCAGTTTACATCCCGACTTGAAAGCGCCAAGGAAGGCATCAAAGCAGCCCAGGCAGGTCGTGAACAGGCCAACCAGGCCCTGGTCGCTGCCAAGGCCAATTTCGCCCAGGCCGAATCGGAATACACACGGGTAAAAAAATATTTTGAAACCCAGGCCGCCACCAGCCAGCAACTGGAACAGGCCAAAGCCAGTTTTATCACCGCCGAAGCCGGGGTCAAACGAGCCCAGGAAGCCCTTTTGGGATCGGAATCCGGCATCAAACAAGCCAATGAAGGTGTCATTGAAGCCACCATTGCCCTGGGATATACGGTGATCAAGGCCCCGGATAACGGAGAGATTCTCAAGCGCATGGCCGAGCCCGGAGATATGGCCCTGCCCGGCAAGCCCCTGGCCATCATGAGGACCAGCGGCTCCCTGCGCATCGAAGCCTATGTGCGTGAAGGTTTGATCACCAAGGTGAGTCCCGGAGCCGAGCTGGATGTGGAGATTAAAACCCTTAATACACGAACCAAAGCCATTGTGGATGAGGTGGTGCCCTATGCTGACCCCCGAACCCGAACCTTTATGGTCAAGGCCCAGCTTCCGGATATACCGGGCATCTACCCGGGTATGTACGGCAAACTTCTCATTCCGGTCATGGAAAGCGAGGTGATCACCATTCCTGCCAAGGCCGTCAAAACCGTGGGGCAGATCCAGCTGGTCCTGGTCCGGGAAGGCGAGACCTGGATCACACGTTACATCAAGGCCGGCATGGTGATTGGTGACCGTGTTGAAGTGCTTTCGGGTCTTAACGGAACAGAGACTGTGGGTTATTAATATATAGGGAGGACAGGCATTATGAACCAGCCAGCAACCGTACCGGGCGGTTTTGTCATCGGTATTGTGAAAAATTTCTTGAAGTCCTCACTTTCGGTCATGTTGATCATAACCGCACTCTGCTTAGGCATTGCGGCTATCCTGATCACACCCAGGGAGGAGGAACCCCAGATTGTCGTGCCCATGGCAGACATCTATATCCAGGTTCCGGGAGCCAGTCCCGAAGAAGTGGAACAACTGGCGGCAAGCCCCCTGGAGAGACTTCTCTGGCAGATCGATGGCGTGGAATATGTGTATTCCATGTCCCAGAGGGACATGGCCATTGTCACGGTCCGCTTTTATGTGGGGGAAGACCGGGAAAACTCCCTGGTCAAACTGCGTAATAAAATCGATATGAATATCGACAAAGTATCCCCCGTGATCCGGGGCTGGGTTGTCAAACCCATTGAAATCGACGATGTGCCCATCGTAAACATCGCCCTTTATTCGGCAATTTATAACGACCACGAACTCAAGCGTGTGGGCGAAGAAGTTCTGGCCCGGCTTTCCGAGGTGGAGGATATCTCCGGGACCTCGGTGATCGGTGGACGAAAACGTGAAATCCAGGTGTCGCTGTCCCCGGAAAAAATGACCGGAATGGGCATATCCCTCCTGGAGGTCTACCAATCCCTGGCTGCCTCGGATGCCTCCTTGACCGCCGGGACCTTTTCCCGGTTCAACACGGAATTTACCGTGGTGGGAAATGCCTTTATTTCATCGGCCGAAGAAACAGCATCCCTGGTCGTGGGAGTCACGGACGGACGGCCCGTATACCTGAGGGACATTGCAGACATCACCGACGGTCCTGAAGAAGCCACATCCTATTCAAAAATAGGATTTTCCAGTGCCTACAGGCAAAAACATGACATGACTGACGAACCCCTGTCCTGCCCTGCCGTGACCCTGGCCCTGTCCAAGAAAAAAGGCACCAATGCGGTTTCGGTGTCCGAAGATATCATGAAAAAAATGGAGACCCTTTCGAAAACCATCATTCCCGACGGCATAAAGTACATCGTGACACGGAATTACGGTGAAACAGCCCGTGAAAAGGTCAACGAACTTTTGAGTTCCCTGGGCTTTGCCATCATATCCGTGGTCATCCTCCTGATGTTCACCCTGGGGTGGAAGGAATCCCTGGTGGTGGCCATGGCTGTTCCCATCAGTTTTGCCCTGGCCCTGTTCTGCAATTATTTCTTTGGCTATACCATCAACCGGGTCACTCTCTTTGCCCTGATTCTGTCTTTGGGCCTTGTGGTGGATGATCCCATCATGAACGTGGACAACATCCAGAGGAATATCATCAAAGGTGTGCTCAACCCCTTTGATGCAACCCTCTACGCGGTCAAGGAAATTCTGACCCCGGTGGTCATGTCCACCATTGCCATTATTGTCTGTTTTGTCCCCCTGTTCTTTATCACGGGAATGATGGGGCCCTACATGGCCCCCATGGCCATCAATGTGCCCCTGACCATTTTCTTTTCCATGGTTGCGGCCCTGACCGTGGTGCCCTGGTTGTCCCATATGCTTCTCAAAAATATCAAATCAGACAAAAACCAGGACAGCGATAAACAGGCCGAAGACCTTCAGAAAACAGTTGTGGCCAGAGTCTACAGAAAAATTCTGGGTTTTTTCCTGTTTTCTTCAAAACGTAGAAAGGGCCTTGGAATCGCCGTTGTCGTTCTCTTACTTTTGTCCTGCATGCTGGGGGCTGTGGGGCTGGTCCCCCTCAAGCTTCTTCCCTTTGATAATAAAAACGAATTCCAGCTGGTCATCGACATGCCCGAAGGCAGTACCCTGGAGCATACCGAAGCTGTGGTCACCCGTTTTGAGGAATACCTCCGGAAGGTTCCGGAAGTCACCTCTTTTGTCACTTACACCGGCACGGCCTCTCCCATGGATTTCAACGGCATGGTCAGACATTATTATTTAAGATCCCAAAGCAATCTGGCGGACATCCGGGTCAACCTCCTGGACAAAAGCGAACGTAAAATGCAGAGCCATGCCATTGTCCTTCGTCTCAGGTCCGATCTTGAAGCCATTGCCGCCCAGGAAAAGGCCACCCTTAAAATCGTGGAAGTGCCCCCTGGCCCGCCTGTTCTATCCACCATCGTGGCGGAAGTCTATGGCAGTCCCTCCAGCAGTTACCAAGACCTCATTGAAGCCGGCAAGAAAGTTCAAACCCTGCTCAAGGAAGAGGCCTTTGTATCGGATATCGACAGCTCGGACCTGGCTGACCGGGAGCGTGTGGAAATCACTGTGGACCGGGAAAAAGCAGCCCTTCACGGTGTCCGGGTCCAGGATATCATCAGCACCATCAAAGGTGCCGTGGGAGGTCTTGTCCCGGCCCAGGTCCATCTGCCTGGAGAGAGGAAACCCCTGAACATCAAAATCATTCTGCCCATCAGCCAGCGATCGGGCATCGTGCCCCTGTCCCAGATTCCGGTCAAAGGCATGGACGGCAGCATGGTTCCCCTGGCGGAGATCGTGACCATCCGGACAGTCCCCGATGACCAGCCCATCTACCATAAAAATCTGGATAAGGTGGTGTTTGTGTATGCGGAAATGGCGGGACGTGCCCCGGCCGAAGCCATTTTGTCCTTGCAATCCAAACTTAAGAAAAATCCCCTGGATAAGGATATCCGGGTCAATTGGGCTGGCGAGGGTGAATGGAAGATCACCCTCCGGGTGTTCCGGGACATGGGCCTTGCCTTTGCCGCTGCCCTGGTGGGTCTTTACCTGATCCTGATCATCCAGTCCGGCTCCCTGACCCTGCCCATCCTTATCATGGTGGCCATTCCCCTGACCCTTCTGGGCATCATGCCCGGGTTCTTTTTCCTGAACCTGGTGGCCGGAGAAACCATCAACGGATTTCAAAATCCCATTTTCTTCACGGCAACCAGTATGATCGGCATGATCGCCCTGGGTGGCATTGTCATACGAAACTCCCTGATCCTCATCGAATTCATTCAGGATTCGGTCAAGCAGGGCCTGGAATTCAAGGAAGCCATTTTCCAGAGCGGCACCATGAGGCTCAGGCCCATTCTGCTCACAGCCCTGACCACAGCCATCGGTGCCGTGCCCATCACCCTGGACCCGGTATTCTCAGGCCTGGCCTGGGCCCTGATATTCGGCCTTATGGCCTCAACACTCTTCACCCTGGTGATCATACCCGTCACCTATTACGCTCTTTATAAAGACAAAGAAGCCCATTAACATGCCAACAACCCGGTGCAGCAATGCACCGGGTTGTTTTTCATCCCAGCGCCAAGGATCACTGGCGCGAAAAATGAGCGTCCAGTGCATCCGTTTGCTGGACTTTAGTTCCCGATTTCGTTTTCGATTATCCGGATGACACATAAACCCGCATAAATGATAGGAGTCTACCATGATCTGGAATACGTTTCTTTTGCTTATAGGTCTTGCCACGCTGACACTGGGTGCCGAAGGTCTTGTTCGTGGCAGCTCTTCGTTAGCCATCCGGATAGGGCTCACCCCCCTTATCATCGGATTGACCATTGTGGCCTTTGGCACAAGCGCTCCGGAACTCGTGGTGAGTCTGACCGCATCCCTCGGGAATCAATCCGATATCGCCATTGGGAACGTGGTGGGGTCCAATATTTTTAATATCGGTATCATCCTTGGGATAACAGCCCTGCTCTGTCCAATCAGAATAAGTTTTCAGGTCATCAAGCTGGATGGACCGATTATGGTTGCCGCATCGATTCTTTTAGTGTTTCTCATCATGCATGGGCCACTGTCACGGCCGGTTGGGTTCCTGCTCTTTGGGTGCCTCATCGCCTATATAGGATTCACCATTCGGATGGCTAAAAAAGAAGCCTCATCCGACATGGGGCAAAGCCTCCAGGACGGAATTCCCTCTCTATCCAAATCGCCGCTTCTGGATTTGGCATTCATCATCGTCGGCCTGCTTCTCCTTGTGGCCGGATCCAGATTCCTGGTTGTGTCTGCCGTGGCCATTGCACGTCATTTCGGACTCAGCGAAGCCATAATCGGCCTGACCATCATTGCGGCCGGGACAAGCATGCCCGAGCTTGCCACATCCATAGTTGCGGCAATACGCCATCAGCCTGATATTGCCGTTGGAAACGTTGTCGGTTCCAATATTTTCAATATCTTCGGCATCCTGGGTGCAGCATCCATGGCCAGCCCCCTTGCACCAAAGGGAATCACTCACCTTGACCTGTGGGTCATGGTTGCCTTTTCCATTGCCTTGATGCCGCTTATGTATACCGGATTAAAACTCCAGAGATGGGAAGGTGGATTTCTACTTTTGGGATACGGTGTGTATCTTTGGATGTTATGGCCATAAAAAGACCTCTTGTCTTTTCACGGTTCAAACTTGACAATGGCATGATTTAATGTCAATTTTATAAATACATACAAACAGCATATTCCATGTATATTCATAGGATTCTGCCATCAGACGCTCCATTCCAATAACGTCCCTGGACCATAACGTCCACGGTCTTGATATCACACACAAAAAGGGGAAAAACATCCCATGGCCAGATTTTTAAAAAACAGAGACGCAAACAAAGGCCTTTCACCAGGCTCTTTGGTATTTATCGGTAAGCAAAAAGTTGAAAATCATCGGATACGTTTGATTGATTATGATGCGGAATCTCTTCGGGAAGAAGAACTCCAAACCCTGGATGACGCAGGGCAATTCTATACCTCCGACACAAACAGCTGGATCAATATCGACGGGCTTCACCATGTTGAGGTGATCCAGGATGCAGGCAGACTTTTCGAGCTGCACCCCTTGCTGATGGAAGATATTCTGAACACGGGGCAACGGCCCAAGATGGAAGAATTCGATACCTGCCTCTTTTTTGTGCTGCGCATGCTCCGCCACAACAAGGAAGAAAACATAATTATCTCGGAACAACTCAGCATGGTGCTGGGAGAAAAATTCCTCCTGACCTTTCAAGAGCAACAGGGAGACGTGTTTGAACCTGTCCGGGTCAGGATCAGGAAACAAAAAGGACGCATACGATCATCCGGAGTGGATTACCTGGCCTATGCTCTGATGGATACCCTGGTAGACAACTACATCGCCATCATCGAACACCTGGGAGAGGAAATCGAGGATCTTGAAGAAGAGGTTCTTGAAAACCCCACAGCGTCAGTCATGGAGAAAATAAACACCTACAAGCGGGAAATGAATTTTCTGCGAAAAGCCATCCGCCCTGCCCGAGAAATGGTCCTTAAACTGATCCACGAAGATTTCCCCCTGATCCAGGAAACCTCCAGGCCATTTTTAAAGGATCTTCTGGACCTGTTCACCGAGGCCACGGAAGCCATTGATGCCTACCGTGATTTTCTCACGGATCTGATGAACCTCTACAACACGGCCATCAGCAATAAAATGAACGACATCATGAAGGTCCTGACCATTTTCGCGGCCCTGTTCATCCCCCTGACCTTTGTTGCAGGCATATACGGAACCAATTTCGAGTACGTGCCCGAGCTGCATTATAAATACAGCTATTATATCTTCCTGGGGGTTCTTTTTGTTATGGGCAGCGGCCTGATGTACTATTTCAAGCGGAAGAATTGGTTTTAAAGATGGACATTTTTACGACGCCATCAATGTTGATGAACTCCTAAAAACGACGGATGGCTATGGAAAAAGGTCCATAGGCAAGGCATAGTGTTTGGGTGGGCGTGAAGGCATACTTGGTCGTATGTCGAGCGTCCGGCCAAACACTATAACGCCGCATATGGATCTTTTTACGACGCCATTTAAAGAGGCATCTTTTTGATCATATCACTAACCCCGATTTCAGCCAGCCCTTCAGCCTTGAGCCACTGCCCTTTTTGTTTGATAAAATCAGTGGCCTTGAACAAATTATCCGACAGGGCTTGCTGGGTCTTATCATAAGTCTCCACCCAGATGCGTGCCTTGTTGGGGACATCGATCAGATGAAGCCTGAAGGCTACGGAAGCCGGTTTACTGATGGCAAAGGCACTTCCTGTTCGTTCGCTGAAACGCCAGACATTACCCGCCACCACATAATCCACACCCAGCTGTTTTGCCAGATTGAGAACCAGTTCCCTCGGGGTTTGGTCAGGTTTTTCAGCTAACATTTTTTCATAGGCCTGTTTCACCTCGTCCTGGGACAAAACGCCATCTCCGAAACGCCTCTCAAGATCCCTTT
The DNA here is from genome assembly GCA_018818835.1 of Pseudomonadota bacterium. Classification (GTDB taxonomy): domain Bacteria; phylum Desulfobacterota; class Desulfobacteria; order Desulfobacterales; family Desulfolunaceae; genus JAHIRD01. Next base: position 45,033 of record JAHIRD010000161.1, on the reverse strand, counting down.
GAACCAGATTGGTCATGATGTTTTCCGCAAAGGGTATCATCTCCTCCACCATGCCCAGCTGCTCCTGCCTCACATCCAGAATCGTTTCCGCCTCCGCAGGTTTTTTACCCGTAAAAAAAGGCATCAGGGCCACACTATGGGACATGATCTGCCTTTGCTGGTCCCCGGCCTGTACGGATGAAACCGATCCGGAATTCATAACCAGTGCCAAGGACAAACTCACAATATAAGGCAAAAACGGACGCATGATATTCGATCTTTTTTCCATGGGAGTGTCCTTTCATCAAAAAGGTTGGAGGGTTTATTTCTCGGGCAATTGGCTGATGATTGATAAGATTATCATGGATCATGGATACCTGGAAGTAAAAAAGTAATCTGCTTAAATTGCGGCGGGCTGGAATCAAAACCCCTTGGACTCGATATCCGACGTCTTGATGATTGGTCTCCGGACCAAGCAGCCTATGGGTCTTATAGGTCCTATGGGACGACACCGGCGGTGCTTTATGAGATAGACTCAATAGTGTATGATTGGATGGGAAGATGCAGTATTTGGGGGACGTAGAAAGGAGATCAGAACCTCGTTTGACCTTTATTCTTCAATGCCCTTTCAATAATTTATAAATCGAACAAACAAAAATCAAAAGTACAGATTTGATAAAACAATAACCCCGATAAAAAAGCATGAATCACTTGAGCGATGGACCTAAAATCTTCATAGGTCCCATAAGTCCCATACGTCCCATAGGACCTATAGAACCCATAAGACCCATAAAACGTATGCCATGTTCAACACGTGATGGATTAACAAAACATCATTTACCCACACAATCAGGACACAGCCCTTTCACCTCGATGGCTGCCTGGTCCAAAGCCCAGTTATCAATGGGTTTTCCGCTTTTTTCATTGATGATCCCAAGACGGGACAGGGGATTTTTTATGGCGATATCACAGACCCGATTGCAACAACGGCAAATCATATGGTGATGAACAGACAGGTTGGCATCGTAACGCACCTGACCGTCTTTTCCGGTGAAACGTATCAGGAGCCCGGCCTGGCATAATTTTTCCAGGCTCTGATAAAGAGTAGCCGCAGGAATGGGTACGCCGGTACCCCTCAAGGCAAGACTCAACTCCTCAGTGCTGGGATGGGTTTCTGATGTTAACAGATAGTTCATGATCCGCATTCGGGCCTGGGTGGGCCGAATACCCGCGGACAACAGAATATCTTCAGAACCCGAAGAGTCACTCATTTACGAATCTCCAAAAATAGGGCAGGAAAATTAAAATAACCCGCCTGCCCGTTTTAATCACCCTTGATTGAAAGGCATCCTGCCTTTGACGACCCTGCGGAGGCAAAAGCCCCTATCAAAACACTCTCGATAAGATTAGTAGTTCTCACCAAGAAGTTCAAAATGCTCCTGGGGATGGGCACAGGCCGGACAGGATTTGGGTGCTTCTTCGGATGTATGAAGATACCCGCAGTTTCTGCATCGCCATGTGACTGGTTTTTCACGTTTGAACACCCTGCCTTTTTCGATATTGGCAGCCAGGTCGCGGTAACGTTTTTCATGCTGTTTTTCTGCAATGGAAATTTTTTCAAAAATCATGGCCACGGCTTCGAAACCTTCCTCGCGAGCTACCTTGGCAAAGCCAGGATACATGTGGCTGTGTTCTTCATGCTCTCCATCCGCTGCTGCGGTGAGGTTTTCAAGGGTGCTTCCCACGATACCAGCGGGGAAAGAGGCAACCACTTCAACCACGCCGCCCTCAAGAAAACTAAAGAAACGCTTGGCGTGTTCTTTTTCCTGGTAGGCTGTTTCTTCGAAAACATCAGCAATCTGAACATAACCTTCTTTCCTGGCCTTTCCGGCAAAAAACGTGTAACGGTTGCGTGCCTGTGATTCACCTGCAAATGCAGTCAACAAATTCTTTTCCGTCTTTGTACCCTTGATGGACGCCATGATTCCTCCTGTTTTGTGTGAAATGATTATATAAATCAATTAATATCCATAATTATTATGGGTATTATAATGAAAATTTATTTTCTGTCAACAATAAATCTCGAAGAACCGTGTATTTTTTCATGGCCTAAACCGTTTAACAAGATCTTTGAAATCCCGAAGAAGATTCTTATCCATATTTTTCCCGGCATATCTCAGAAGAATATATAAGCGGGTTATACCGGAAATATCCGGCCTGAGATCCTTTCTTTTGCAAGAGGCTGTTTCGGCAAAATCCTGTGGGCCCTCATGGGGCAGGCGCTGTATTCCGATCTTTCCCATTTTTTTTAAAAAAATGAGATAATTTTTTACAACCGGATCGATTTTATGTCTATGTTTCAAAGAAAGTCCCAGGTAAAATAAAGCGGTCAGGCACCCCATAAGGAGCGTTGCAAGGCCCATGATTTTAATCCAGTCCCCCAGGGTTGAAAGGGACAATCCGAATCGTTCCAGGAACCGTTTCTGGCTCTGGGCCGTATAACCGACAACCTTTGAATACCATAAGAAATTAAGGGCATCCCAACCCAGTTGAACGTTTTTGCCAAGACCCTTAAAAAAACCCCCATCCCCTTCATCAACAAGGTTCTGATCCATATTCCCGAGCCCGAGTTGCAATGTACCGGTCTCCACGCGTTCCCGTGCTATGGCCGCGGTGGGATCCACCCGGATCCACCCCCTGTTTTCCATCCAGACCTCGGCCCAGGCATGGGCCTGGGACTGGCGAACAATCACGTAGTTTCCATAAGGGTTGACCTCTCCCCCCAGATAACCTGATACGATCCGGGCCGGAACTCCAGCGGCCCTCATCAAAAATACAAAGGCAGAGGCATAATGTTCGCAATAGCCTGACCGCGTGTTGAAAAGAAAATCATCCACAGGATCTTTGCCAAGCAGGGGTGGGTCCAAACTATAATAAAACTCCTGGTTATGGATCATTGAAAGGACCCCATCCACAATAGTCTGGGGCGTCGCCTTTTCTCCCTGAAGGGATCGGGCCAGGGCTTGGGCGAGAGGATTCCCCTTAAGGGGAAGCAACACGGACCGATTATCCCAGTGCTCCGGGTCACCTGCCGTGTGAACCATGTTGGAGACAAAGCCATAGCGTTTTTTTGCGATAATCTTCTCTTTGGCCATGAGGGTATAATCCGCCATCAGGTCATAACCCACAGGAAAGGTAGCCGGAAGATCCAATACAAACATCCACCGTTCATTATGGGGTTCAAGAATCACTTCATACCGGACCGGTGACTCCCCGGGAGGAAGCTGGCTCGCCAAGGCAGGGTCGGGATCCAGACGCCATCCTTTCCCGTCAAACATCTGAAAAACCATGCCCCGCCAGTACAGCTCGGATGACCCTGGGATTTTACTGTCAAAGGATACCCGAAACGCCACGGCCTTATTGGCAACAAGGTTGGTCATTGATCCGGGATAAAGGGTGCTTGAAAGGCCTGTCAATACCGTTTTTTTCTGCTGGACACCCCAGAGACTTCCCTGAATTCTCGGAAAAACCGTAAAAAGGATCAGGGCCAGGGGAATGGCCTGGGCCACGATAATGATGGACAGTCTCAGACCTGGAGAGAGTCCCATGTCCGGATGGTTGACCCGAATCAAAAGGCCGGTTATGACAAGCACTGCAACAAAAAGGTACACGGTCATCCCAAGGGAGCTGGAAAAAAACAGGCTTGCGATCACCATAAAATAAGCCAGAAACAAGGTGATCATCCGATCCCGGTGCCCCTTGATCTCAAAGGGTTTCAAGCTGGCCATCAAACAAAGAAGGCCGATCCCTGAATCACTGTCAAACCTGCCCCTGGCTGATGCGATAATGGCTGTAAACGCAATCACGACCAGAATGAGCCAAAGCCACCTGGGGGGAAGAAACCATTTTTTCACGTCTATCAAAAGAATACCGCTCCAGATGCCAAGGCACCAGAGGTTGATCCATAAGGGCAAGTCCATGATATGGGGAGCCATGCCCATCAAAAGAGCTGCCACCAGAGGCCTGATATGTCTATCCGGGCGTGTTTTCATATGCGGCCACCCTGATCACCCCCATCAAAAAGAGCCAGTGCCTTAAGGCAAAAAAACAAATGTCTGGGATCCTTGGGTTCACCCGGGGGGATTTCTTTTCCCGGAATGGTCAGCCCATATCTCAGATTCATTCGGTGGGCCTGCTGGATCATGTGGCAAAGCCGGGACAGTTTCTTTTCCGGGTCTTTTTGTGGAATCTGGTCCCATGTCAGCATCAGGGACACTCCGGCCTGGGCTGAAAATTCCTTGGTGTACAAGCCCCTGCCCTTTGAAAAAATTTTCCAGGACAGACGACTGAGAGCGTCTCCCGGGCGATAAGCCCTTATTTCCTTGAAATCATCGACACCCTTGATTTCAATTCTGCCTTCGGCATCGGATTCATGAATTCCTGAGCTGAACTCAAAGGGTCCTGCCAAGGGTTTGGGGTAAACAAGATACCCAATATCCGGATAAAGGGTTGACCAGGTTTTGAATAAGCCAAAGGGATAGGTTGATGAAAGCGTCAGTGCCTTGATCTGAAAATGCCCCCGCCGCCACGTGGCCATGGGCACAGCCACCTGACGTTCTTTACCCTGCCCCAGACTCACTGTCACGGTTTCCTCGCCCTTGAATCCAAGGCAGATACCGGTCCTGTCAAGGACTCCCGATTTAAGAGTCAAAAGGAGAAGGGCTTGATCACCTGCAAAAACAGGGCTGATAATGCCGGTCTTAAGAATCAGTCCGGACATGTTATTATGGGTATGAAGCAAGGACACAAAGGCCATTGACGAAAGAAGAAATGTAAAAAGAAAACCCAGGTTGTTGTTGTAGTTGATGGATCCCACCAGCATGACAAAGAGGACCACCATAAAAAGAATGCCCTGGGGAGTGGGCAGCATATACAGACGTTTCCTTGCTATTTGAAAAGGAAAGGTGTCGGATGTATTCTTCTTGGTCAGATTATCCACCAGATCCTTGATCATGTCACTGTCCTGTACCAATATTGGCCGGAATCATTCAGGGAACCGGGACCTCCCTGAACAGACCGAGAAGTTTATCAAAGGTGTATTCCCTGAAACTGTCTGCCGCATGCAGTCGATGCCCTACGACATAAGGAAGGATGGCCTGGATATCTTCAGGAAGACCGTGTGCTCTCCCATCAAGCAAGGCCCATGCACGTGCAGTCCTCAATATGGCAAGACCTGCCCTGGGTGAAAGCCCTGTATGAAAATGGGGGGATGTCCGTGTAAAATCAAGAATATCCTGCACATATTCAAGGAGTGCATCAGACATATGCACCTGTTTGACATTCTCTCTGATACGGGTGACCTCCTCGGACGAAATCATAGGTGGAAATACGCTGAGATTGTCCTTGGTGTCCCCTGCCCGAAGAAGCATGTTTTCCGCCTCACGGTCCGGATAGCCGATGCTGATCCGAAGTAAAAACCGATCCAGCTGGGATTCAGGGAGGGCGTATGTTCCCGCCTGTTCAATGGGATTTAAGGTGGCAATCACGAAAAACGGTTTGGGCAAAGGCCGGGTCTGGCCCTCGGTGGTCACCTGTTTTTCCTCCATGGCTTCAAGGAGGGCACTCTGGGTCTTGGGTGTGGCTCGGTTGATTTCATCGGCCAGAAGCACCTGGGTAAAGATGGGACCGGGATGAAACACAAAACTTGATGAATGCTGTTCAAACACCGCAGCCCCGAGAACATCGGCAGGCAGGAGATCACTGGTATACTGGATCCGTGTAAATTCAAGTCCCAGACAGCGTGACAGGGCTTTGGCCAGGGTTGTTTTTCCAATCCCCGGACGGTCTTCAATCAAAAGGTGACCTCCGGCAAACAGACAGGTCAAAGCAAGACGAATCTGTTTTTTCTTCCCATATATCACCTGGCTGACACGATCCACGATATCTTCAAAAGGTCTGTCCATGATATTCCCTTGTTTTGATTTGAGTAGATAACTAATGATACGAGATTCGCCATTAGGGGTCAATCAAATAGACTGCTATGAATTCTTGTTTTTTTCAGATGATGGCGCTATACTTTCTTCCATAAGGATCATTTTAGTGGAGATCAACCGATTTATATGACAAATAGTTCCGTAAGGCATTCACGACAAGGCCGAATAACGGGAACGAAATAACAAACGCATGTCTGCCCCGTAGAACCCATGGCGCTTTCATTTGTGGATAATCCGGGATGGGACATGGGGTATGGAGGGTGAAGACGGTGTTTAGAATCATGGCATGTAATCGAAAAATACGATCTTTTCTTGGGAAAAACAGACTTCTTCCCACGTCAATGAGACGTGCAAGCCCGGATCGTCGCATTCAAGGCGAAAGGAGAATCCGAGCCCTTCATGAGTACCTTGCCATCAAGGGAGCGGATCGTCGTTTTGAACCGGACAGACGCAATCATATTGAGAGACGCGCCTACGGCTTTGATTTTGAAAGCCCCGACGATGTACTCTAAGACCACGCGTCTCTTTATCTTTTTGATTTCACTAAATCCTGCATCATGCCCTACCTGATGCATTTTCATGCAGGATCGAACCTTTCGCTAAATGGTGCCAACGTTAGGCCCCTGGCCCATTTAATCATTACCTGTCATGGAATGAACCGACCCGCTGCCCTTCTTTTTATCCAGCTTATCCTTCTTTTTTTCCTTGGCTGTCTTGGTGGGTTTTTTTTTGACATCTTTTTTGGTATCTCGTGCTTTGGCCATGACTGTTCTCCTTCATTCACATTGAGTTCATTATCCTGCCTTGGGAGCCAACGACAAGAAAAACCCTGAGCTCCGCGAATATGCAGAACCGGGTTTATCCCACGACTTAAATTTACCTATGAGTGGGTCATGGCCTTGTGTCATACAAGACCACGACCCTTACGTTTACCGTGCTGCCATGCCATTTCTTTCTGAGTTTAACTCAAGATACAGCTTTTTTTGCCACTCCCTTGCTTTAACAAGGGGCATGTCCAGCTGTTCCAAAATGGCATTGGACTCTTTTTCCTTTGAGATGGGGCATGACTCGTCTACGCCCAAAATACCCTTTTCCGTATGCATATACGGATGCAGTTGACAAATAAGCGGCCTGATACTGAAGGGAAGACGGCATCCCTTATCAGTCAGCATCTCACAATTTTTTTCCCGGTTCCGTTTGAGAACCCGTAAGACATTGCCAGGTTTCATAACAAGTGGCAACCAGTCCGGATCGTAGCTGGGTTCAAGGTACCAGGACTCCGGGGCCTCCATTGTATAGAATTCTCGCGTTCCTACGAATTGTGATATCCGCTCAATATCACCTGTTGTTAAAATAATCTGCCTGTTTAAACAACAGGAACCCCCTGCCATTGCGCACGTTACACATGGTACGTTCACTGAAGTCGAAACTCCTGTATGAGAAGGTTATTGAAATCGCGTTAAAGAAGTGGTTTTGCATGTTTCACACTTTATTTAAGGCAAGTCTAGTTATACTCCCGGCGTATTAAATAATCAAGAGAACAGTGGAGTTACTTTTTAATTTTTCCCAGGGAAACGGCCTGCTCAAATGCCATAAATCCCTCTTTCATGGCGACAAATAATGAGCGACTTTTTTCAAGATCGTTTTCAATGGAAGCCTGTTCCATATCGATGGCGATCTTCCAGAGAACATTGGCGGATATATTTGCAAAATAGCCTTTCATTTTATGGGCCTGGGCTTTGATCGCGTCCATGTCCCCCCGGGTCAGGATTTTTTCCAGCTCATCCATATCTGCGGGAACCGTGTCCAGAAAAACAGCGATCAGTTTTTTAAACAGTTCCTCATTATTATTGATCCTGGCCATGAGCTGGGAACGGTCAAAGGCGTTGACATGGGCTGACGGATCTGACCTGGATATTTCTTTTACAAGGGGAGGCTCTGGCTCTGAATTCTCGGTTGTCTTTCCTGGAATAAACTTTTTCAGGGTATTGTACAAATCATCCGGTTCTATGGGTTTGGGCACATAGCCGTTCATCCCGATTTTAAAACATTTCTCCCTGTCCCCCTCCATGGCGTTGGCTGTCATGGCAATGATAGGCACATTATGGTTGAGAACCTTTGATTCCGGATCGCGAATCTTCTGTGTGGCCTGGAAGCCATCCATGACCGGCATCTGGACATCCATCAGAATCAGATCATAGGAACGCTTTTCAAGAATACGGATGGCTTCCATCCCATTTTCAGCCAGATCCGCTTTGAACCCAAAATTTTTCAACATCCCAAGTGCCACTTCCTGATTGATGGGAAAATCCTCAACCAGAAGTATTTTGAAACGACGACGTTGTTCTTCGGCTATGGTATAACGGGTGATTATTTTATGGGATTTATCCTGTTCCACCTGGGGTGTGCCCAGGAGCGTTGCCAAACAATTATAGAGATACGAGCGCTTGTAGGGTTTGTTAAAATAGGCTGAAAAACCGGCTTCATCAAAACGAGTTGCGTCCCCCCGTTGGCCGATGGAGGTCATCATGATCAGCAAGGTGTCCTTAAGTAAGGGATCATTCTTGATCCTAAGGCCAAGGGTTTCTCCATCTTCCATGGGCATATCACTGTCAATGATGGCAATGATAAAGGGATCATTTTTCGTATGTCCATCGTGCAATTCCTCAACGGCACGTTTGGCATCAGACACAGCCTCTACCCGGCAATGCCATGATAAAAGTTCATTTTTCAATACATTGCGGCTGGTTGCATTATCATCCACCAAAAGGATGCGAACGCCCTTGATATCCAAAGCTGGCTCAACGGATACTTTTTCACCGGGTTCCTCGTCCAGATTCACCGTGAACCAGAACGTACTTCCCCGGTCGGGCTCACTGTCAACGCCGATGGTTCCCCCCATCATCTCCACCAGCTGCCGTGAAATGGAAAGGCCCAGACCTGTTCCGCCAAACTGGCGGGTGGTGGAGGAATCAGCCTGGGAAAAGGGCCTGAACAACGTTTTAATATGATTCGAAGTAATCCCTGTTCCCGTATCGGTAACTGAAATTAGCAGGGTGATTTTATTTTTCTCTTCAATTTTATTGCCCCTGAATCGGTTCACTTCCAGAAGAATTTCACCGTGATTTGTGAATTTGATGGCATTACCCACCAGATTCACCAGGATCTGCCTCAAGCGTCCCGGATCACCCTGAACATGCACAGGAACAGATGGCCCGATGCGGCAGATGAACTCCAGCCCCTTGCTCTGGGCCCTTATCGCCAGCATGTCATTGGTATCTTCAATCATTGAAAAAATATTAAATTCGATATGTTCCAGCTCCAATTTTCCAGCTTCAATTTTTGAAAAATCCAGGATATCATTCAAAATCATCAGCAGAGATTCGGCACTCTGCTGAATCGTTTTGGAATAATGACGCTGTTCCTGGGTCAGGGCGGTCTCCATCAGAAGGCGTGTCATACCGATCACGCCGTTCATTGGCGTTCGGATTTCATGACTCATATTAGCAAGGAATTCACTTTTCGCATTATTGGCGTTTTCAGCTTCCCTGGCCAGACGTTTGGCGTCGTCAATGGCATATTTAAGCTGGATATTCATGGTTTCCGTTCTGATTTTTGCGTTCTCAATCTCGCGCACGGAATTTTCCAGCTCAGAGGTTCTCACAGCGACCTTTCGTTCCAGTTCCCCCTGGTACTCTTTGAGTTCCTTATCCCGAACCTGAATCTGGGAAAGCATTTCGTTGAATCCGTCAATGAGAAGACCAATTTCATCATAGCCCCTTTTTTCTGCCCTGATCTCATAGTTCCGCCCTTCGGAAACATCCTTCATCATCAGGGTCAAGTCCTCGATGGGCTTGGAAATCACGCCTTCAAATTTGCGAGACAGGGAATAAGCTGTTAAAATGGAAATCAAAAAAATCGACAGGCTGGTTAAAAGATACAAAGACAAACGCCTTTGGATGAGGTCCATATTGGCTTTCAAGTGAACCGTCCCGATCAATTCATCATCAAAAACAATATCCTCGAACACCTCCATATAACTATGAAAAAAAGGAATGCCCTGGATTTTTGGGGGATTCATTTTTTTGACATTATCCAGAGATGCACCCCGCTCCATGGGCAGCCACAGGCTTTTACCGGAGGGCCCTGACCATTTCGTATAACCGGCAAAAAACTCTCCGGTCTTGGAATAGATGACAGCTGTTTCCATGCTGGTTTCAACATTGATGGAGGACAGGGTTTCCCGGGCAAAGGCCGGGTCATTGAAGGTCAGGGATGCGACGGTGTTGCTGGCCGTAATCTTGGCCATGATGGACAGATCCTTGATCATTTCCTTCCTGAACATGTAAAACTCTGCGGCCATGAGAAGGAAGGTGGAAATAAAAAGAATGATGGCAGCGATGATCATGATCAGATAAATAATTTTCTGCCTTATGGTCGAATACTTCAGCACCATGTCACCCCTTATCAGTTGTCCGTATGCCCATCAACAATTATGGCAAGTTTCAGCAGTCGTGAGCTTATGGAAAGGCCGGTAAGCCGGACAGCATCAAGATTCACTTCAAACCGGATATTATTGCCTTTACGGACAAAACCGATCATACCCCCCTGTTCTGCAAAATTATCCACACTGCTCACGGTAAGAACAGGTTTTTTTCCAAAATCAGCAAGGATCTTTTTCAAATTCTTTTTTTCAGATTCACAAATGTAAAGGATGTGACAGCCTTCAACAGCACTAAGATTCCCATCATGGCGGATCACCATGGGGCGACCTGCTACGGTTTTGTTTTCAAGGGAATCAAGCACGTCAGAAAGGGAATCGTCACCGAATACGCAGACATTGACAGGGGACAGTACTGAGCCGAAGGCTGTTTTTGGCCATTCTACGAATTTCGCAAAATTATAAAGATAGGCTGCCTTGATGTCGTTCTCCGAACTGCTTTCCAATGAAAAAGCAGCCAAAGGCATCCCTAAAACTATGAAAATCAGAAGGGAAACAACAGAGTATGTATGACATTTCAGAGACATCCTACCAACCTTGATCAAAATCGCAGGGTGACTTTACCGTAAACACTGCGGGGAACCTCTGCCGGCCTGCTCAATACGTATGTTTCCTCATACTCAGCATGCTGCTTATGCAACAGATTCTGTCCGCAAATCGACAGTTCCAGATTTCTTATGGGCTTCCAGCCCAGACGCAGATCCATTTCTGTATAGCTGTCGATCTGCCCGCTTTTTATGGCATCCACATAGCGAAGCCAGATATCACATTCCGTTTTCCAGGGGAGATCAATAAAGGTACGAAGAGAAACCTGATGCTCCGGGCTATCTTCTTTAGAATAGACCGAATGAACCAGATTCGGGTCTGCTTTCAGCTCAAAATCCAGATTGATATAGGCATAGGACCCCTGTAAACGCAAGAAATCAAACAGTTGCAGATTGGCTGACATTTCAAACCCCCAGGTCTTTGCATCCATCAAATTACCCACGGAAAGTCTTTGAAGAATATAAGGGGGAGTCTCTGTCAATCGTTGTTCAGGGGTATCCATGGTATAGGTTGACAGATGATCATACATATAATAGAAGGCCGTTGAATCCAGAGAGAAATTATCCAAAGCCTTGATCCGATGCCCAAGTTCAAAGGCGGTCAGATTTTCAGAATCATAGCTATCAAGACCCCATACGGTTACGGCAACAGGAAAGGGGTTGGGAGCAACCGGCGGAATCACCTGCTGAGTATAGCGGATGTCCGTATCCCCACGGCTTGGGGTTCTTACTGCACGTGAAACAGCCCCCCAAAGCAGGTTATTTTCCGAGGCTTCCCAGGAAACCCTGGCGTTGGGTTGGAATTCAAACCCCGAATACTCATTATGCTCAATCCGGGTTCCCAGGATAAGCTGGACACGGTCATTTACCGTGATGGTATCCTGAACAAAGGAACTGTAAAGGGAATCGTCCCGTTTGGGCGTATTGAAAGCGATACCCATGCTCGGGAAATCGATGGAATCGGTGTAAAAACGGTAACCCAGACCCCACATGACATCATGGGCACCCAGTGGTGGCATCCTGAACTGAAAATCAAGATCCAGAATATCATCAGACATGTCCACGCCGCCCTCTTCCTTGTTCGTACTGTCCAGATAAACCTGAAGTGCCATCTCTGACCCGCCATCCATCCTTTGAGTTAACCGACTCAGAAGGTTGTACCCTGAAATTTTGTTTTCGGAATCAAAGGAATCCGTGTATGTGGGCGGCGTGAGGCTTGGCATGGAGGATAGCTCATTCAGAGATCCCGTATAATAATCCCCCTGGATAGTCAGGTCTGTTTGATCGGTCAGAGTCACATCGGAACGAAATCCTGTCTGGTATTTATCCCAGGAGTCATCAAGACCGTTTCCCAGCTCATTGACCATTTCATCCCGTGAAAAATAGCTTGCATAGGCCCTGAAAAATCCCTTGCCTCCCAACGTTTCACCAAATCTGGCCCGGCCGAAACCCTGTTCATAGCTTCCTGCTCCGGCTGAAAAAAGAGACCCTCTGGTGTCTTTGGAATGTTTGGTGATAATATTGATCACACCGTTTACCGCATTGGCACCCCAGAGACTGGCTCCGGGCCCCCTAATCACCTCAATGCGCTCAATATCTTCGGGAAAGAAATCCTGATTCTCCCAGAACACCCCTGAAAAAAGCGGCAGATAAAGGGTCCGTCCATCCATCAGCACAAGAAGTTTGTTTGAATAGCGACTGTTAAAGCCCCGTGAGGACACGGCCCATTTACTGGAACTGATTCGGCTGACCTGGAGCCCGGGAACCATTCGCAAAGCTTCCGGAAGACTGGTGACCCCGGATCTGCGGATGTCCTCAGCCGTGACCACAAAAATGGCTGCAGCTGATTGGGATTGTTTCCGGGGTGTCCGGGAAACGGAAATCACCTCAATGTTGGCAAGTTCTTCAATGCTTAGTTCCGTCAAATCAGGAAGAGAGTCAGTACCGGCCCAGCCGTTCCCTGTTGATACAAGAAAAGCCACCATAACAAACAGCATCATCCACATATTTCTATAGTTCGTGTTCATCCTTGGGACTCCTGATCATGTCGAACTGCAACCCAGCTATACCTTCGTATCATTAATCCCCAGCTAAAATCACGAAAAATGATAAAAAATAAATGAGTCATGTGAGGGTATTCAGGCCACAATGTGTTTAAAATGGATGGGAAAATACATGCAACACTTTCGTTCATATCGGTTAAGACAAGTAATTACTTAAATATATAACACAAACCCATCCCATATTCAACGGGAAAGGCAGGGTCAACCCCCTTTCATTTTTCGAGTTAAACGTGTGCTCATTTTTGAAAAATAAGACTCTTTCAAACAAAGACAGTTCATATTCTAAAGTTCAGGCACAACCTTTGCAATGTTATTTGAAATTATACGAAGGAGAAATCATCATGCTATTAACACAAATCGACGCCATGAAGCACAAACGCGGGAAGGCTTACATTCCCCGTACACGCCATAAAAACTCGGATGGATCTGCCCGTTACACCAACCGTCTGTTTCTTGAGGACAGTCCTTATCTTCTCCAGCACGCACACAATCCGGTCAACTGGTATCCCTGGAAAGAGGACGCGTTCTTGGAAGCCCGGCGCCTCAATCGCCCTCTGTTTGTGAGTATCGGTTATTCCACCTGCCACTGGTGCCATGTGATGGAAGAGGAATCCTTTGAAGATGAGGACATTGCAGATTATCTGAACAAGCATTTCATCTGCGTAAAAGTGGACCGGGAAGAGCGACCGGACGTGGATGCAATTTACATGGCAGCGGTCCAGGCCCTCACCGGTAGTGGAGGCTGGCCCCTGAATGTGTTCTTGACCCCGTCGCTCAAACCCTTTTTTGGAGGGACCTATTTTCCGGCAAGGGACGGTGATCGTGGGGTAATGAACGGCTTTTTTTCCCTTTTAAAGAAAATCATTGACGCATGGGAACAAAAACCCATTGTGCTTGAAACATCCAGCGATGAAATCACACGTCATATTCAGGGCATGCTTGTGCCCGAGGCAGGAAAAACCGTTCCGGGTAAGGATCTTCTCGAAAAAGCCGCCTTATTTTTCAAGCAGGTCTATGACCCGATCCATGGCGGCATGAAAGGATCCCCAAAATTTCCGTCCAGTTTTCATGTGCGTTTTCTTATCCGCGCGGCTAAACGAACAGGGAACGTGGACCTCGAGAACATGGTCTTCCACAGCCTTGAAAAAATGGCCTATGGAGGCATGTATGATCAAATCGGCGGAGGGTTTCACCGTTATTCAACGGACAGTGCCTGGCTGGTGCCCCATTTTGAAAAGATGCTTTACGACAACGCACTCCTTGTGATGGCTTATGTTGAAGCTTACCAGGCATCCCAAAAGGAAGAATTTAAACGCATTGCCCGGGAAATCATCGATTACCTGATAAGGGAGATGCGCTCTCCAGAAGGGGGATTCTATTCAGCCACTGATGCAGACAGCATCACACCTGCAGGTGAAAAGGAAGAAGGATTTTATTTCACCTGGACCCCCGATGAACTGGAACAAGCCCTTGGAGATGAAACAGCTTGCCTGGCCAAAGCTTATTTTTCCATGGACGGTCAACCGGATTTTGAGGGACGGCATATTCCCCATATTTCCAGGGAAAGTATGGAAAAGGCTAAAAGCACAGGTCCTTTTTCCACTCATCTCCAACAAGGGATCCTCGATATTAAAGAAACGCTTTACACGGAAAGGGAAAAACGCAAGCGCCCCTTGACCGACACCAAAATCCTGAGTTCCTGGAACGGCCTGATGATATCGGCCCTGGCACGGGCAGGCATTGAACTCAATGAGAAGAATTATACGGATCTTGCTGAAACGACAGCCGGCTTTATCATTGACAACCTGTTTGATAAGGGGCGGTTAAGGCGTTCTTATACCGAGGGGACAGCCAAACTCAATGCCTATCTTGACGATTATGCCTTTGTAACAGCCGCATTCCTGGATCTTTACAAGGCCACTTCCCATATCAACTGGCTGAACAAAGCAAAGGAGCTGGACAGGGTTCTTGAAGGCTACTTCGAGGACATGAACACCGGTGGTTTTTTCATGACCTCCTCGGACCATGAACTACTGATTGCAAGGGAAAAACCCTGGATGGATGGCGCCCTGCCCTCGGGGAATTCCGTGGCCATACTTAATCTTTTAAGGCTTTACACCCTGACCCAGGAATCCTCGTACCTCATCCGGGCGGAGAAAGCCCTCTGTGCCTTTTCAACGGTCATGGAAAAAAGTCCCGGAGCCTGTGGGGAAATGCTTGTGGCCTTGGACTATTATTATGGGATGAAGGCTGGTGTGGAGGTTAGTGGACGTTAGTGGACTAAGGGTGCCCTGTTCAGGGGGGGCAATCGGCGCAAACGCTTCGGAAAACTTCCGTGGACAGATACCGGTCTCCGCGGTCTGGTAGAATCACCACCACTGTGGAACCTCGTTTCATGTCTTTGGCTGCCTCCATGGCCGCCCAGAGTGCAGCACCGCTGCTTATTCCGCAGAAAATACCTTCATTCAAAGCCAGATCCCGAACCGTATGAAAGGCCTGGGCATCGTCACACATGATTTTATCATCAAGAAGTTCGGGCTTGTATATGGCCGGCACAATGGCTTCATTCATATTTTTAAGGCCCTGGATCCGGTGGCCCAGACACGGTTCCACTCCAAGCACACGGGTCCGGGGATGGTGTTCCCTGAAAAATCGTGAGCATCCCATCAGTGTCCCTGTGGTACCCATACCGGCCACAAAAAGATCCACATCACCCTTTGTGTCCCTTATAATTTCCGGTGCGGTGCTTTCGTAGTGTGATCGCCAGTTGGCCTCATTAATGAACTGATTGGGCATGTAGTACACATCACCGTAATGATCCATGATGTTGTGGGCCCGTGCAATGGCCCCATCTGTTTTTTCACTGCCGGGTGTCAACTCCAACTCAGCCCCCATGGCAATCAGGGTGGAACGTCGTTCAATGCTCACGCAGGCGGGCATGGTCAGTTTAATCCGAAAGCCCATGGCAGCGGCCACCATGGCCATGCCGATGCCTGTGTTACCCGAGGTGGGTTCAAGGATGATCTTATCCGGTGTGAGAAGGCCCTCATCCACCGCTTTTTTAATCATATAATACGCCGGTCTGTCCTTGACCGAACCACCGGGGTTCGACCCTTCCAGCTTGGCCATGATGCGGACACCTGTTTTTTCCGTTGACCAAAGCCGTTCGATTTCAATAAGGGGTGTATTTCCGATCGCGTCCAGTATGCTCATAGCGTAAGAAACTATCCTTTAAAATTAAAAACCCGTGAATACCCGTTTAAAAATACGCCTGGCATATACCACAATGTGGTATGCAAAATCAAGCCGGAAAGATAGCATACCCTAATCATACCCATTGTAAGGTCATAATTGGGGTGGAAACATTTCAAACTTCTGATTATGAAATTGCTCCTGTGATACTTCAAAAGCTTCATGGTAAAGTTTATTTCTTTTTTCACCACCCGTTCCCTGCGGTCACTGAAGAACACGAAGACGGATAGTAGGATTCCCTTACAGCCACAGGCTTTCATGACGAGACGTGAGGAATTCATGCTTGGAAACTTAAATCCTATGTAACAGTAGAGTAAGGTTATGGGGTATTACGCCGCTGTGTCATTCCGGGCACGGCTTTATGTGACCCGGAATCCACATCCGTATAAGCATAACAGGTCCAATCAAGTCCATCTTCCTGCCCCAAGGCCATGGATTCCAGGATTTGATTTAATTTTTAAAGGCTAAAAAATCGACTGAAGCTGCATGGCCAGGGTCATATCCCCGTCAATCTGGAGCTGGCCCGCCATGAACAGATTCACCGGATTGTCCTTGCCTTTAAACAGACTGTCCAGGGTATCCATGGTGAGTGTTATGGTGGCCATGGGCGTTTCAACCTGGTTGAAAACATAGCTGATCCGACTGATGCTGCCGTCGTCCAGTTTCAATTCAGACACAATCTTGCCCTTCATACCTGAGATGGTCTTGAAAATCGAAACGGGTTTGTTTTCATTAAATCGTCCTGAATTCTTTTCATAATGAAGAAAAAGACCGGCATGCTTCACCCGTATCAGGTTTTGCAGATCAGCCATGGTCATGGACACCCGAACCATGGGATTTTCAAGGTTTCCGTTTCCTGAAATAAATTCCCGCCCGTTCCGGATGATAAGGCTGTATGCATGCTCATCAAACTCAAAGGCCATACGTATTTCATTA
Organism: Pseudomonadota bacterium; assembly: GCA_018818835.1. GTDB lineage: Bacteria > Desulfobacterota > Desulfobacteria > Desulfobacterales > Desulfolunaceae > JAHIRD01. The sequence goes on along the minus strand of JAHIRD010000161.1, from coordinate 27,764 downwards.
TCCTTGAAACCCTCTGAAAGCCGGGCGGCTGTCTCACTCTGCCGTATGATGTTATCCGCGATCTGGGGAATAAGGTTGAAAATCTCCTGCATGGAAAATTCCAAATGAATCATCTGGTCTGCCATAGTATCCTCCTTACACTCATGTCTTCGGGATCAATGGTCCCGTTTTAATGGCCATTTCAACCCATCTGTTGAATAAAATATGTATTGACACGCTGTGAGTATGTATAGTAATCACTATAATTATCGTAGTAACCATTGTCAATATTTATTTTTACACGATACACACCAACATGATTTTGAATATATTTAAATTATTCAGATGGTTAAAAGCATCACTATATACAATGAATGGCATTGTTTCCCGCAGGTTCCCCCACGGATATGTTCCGGCTCATCCATGGGGGCTATGACTATAAACCTGAAACCCGATGACGTTTTATTTCCAAATCCAAAGGAGATGAAAATGAAAAGAAATTCCGTCACACGGCCCATAGTAGTGGGCCTGGTCCTTTTGGTCCTTCTCATATCTCCACAGGTCACCACATCGGATACACCTGGGGAGGAATCACCCGTGGCCACTGAGGTCCTAAATCCTGAATCGGATCACGGCAGAACCCGGCCCATTCTGTCCACCGGCACCCGATTTTTGCCGACCTTTATGGCTGTGGGGATTGCGAAAAAGATGGCCCCTCAAACCGTGGCGGATATCGCTGTTTCCATTCCCGTTAAAAAGGCTGTGGCCATTACCATGGGCCTTGACCGGGAATTTGTGGCTGAAGTGACCAAGCATCTGCACCCGATCAAGGGCGTTCCCATCATCAATCAATGTCCGGATGAGCTGGTGGTGGATGTTGTGAAGATTCTTTTAAAACAGGGCGAAGGCGAGGTTCCCGGGCGTTTGGCCGACCATCTCCCACCGGAAAAACTGATTTCACTTTCAAAACACTTGAGTATTCCCGAAAATATTCAGGTGGGCTACCACATGACCCGGAAAAACCTGATCGCCAAGGTTCTTGCCGCTAACACGGACCTTTATCTGATTGACCTTTTGGACGAATGCATACGACGTGATCATTACCCCTTAATTGCCGGTGTGGTTCAGGAAATGGATTCGGCCCGTATGATTCGGATTCTCGCACAACTCGACATGGACCCACACCAGAAAACCGTATTCCTGGCCAGTCTGTCACGCCACCTTTCTCCTTTGAAAAGCACTGAAATAATTGATCTATGCCCCGATGAATTCATTGCAGATGTGGTCAGATACTTGATCAGCACAGGTGAAACCCGGATTACCGGACAATTTTCAGACTGCCTTTCCAGGTCCAAACTTGTTTCAGTATCCCGTCTCCTTACCATGGACCATGTCATTGGCGTGGGATATTATATGACCAACAGAGCCCTTATCGCAGAAGTCCTGTCCGAATACAGTGATGACTACCTGATCGAATTATTCAAAAAAACAAGCGTCATGGGGTACACAGACCTGATCATTGATGAGGTCAAGGCCATGGATATAAACCGTATACAAAGGGTCTTATCAGGATTGAGTGATGATCAACTGGAGGATTTGCTGGAACACTATGACGGTGCCACCATTGCCCAGATCATTCAAAGCAGGGAAAAACGATAGACGCCATAAGCGTTAACTTACATTATATAAATAACGCAACTTGACAGAGACGGGAATAGATGGTTTTAACTTAGCGCATGGACTCAGCACCTCTCCCCAGTGTTTGATTGAGCAGACGGTTTGGGTTTCTTTTTATGGTATACCCGGCTCAACAGGGCCACCACATCCATAAACCATTTGATACCTGCGGCATCCCCTTCGGGGACAAGATCTCCAGCGATCACGGCTTTGAACAAGGCTTTGGAATGGCCCTTGGCAATGTTTATCATAACCCGTGATCCTGCACTTGGGCTGGCCCAGGTGATAAATGAAACAGCATCCCCGGCATGGCCTTTTTGTGAACGAACATGTCCCTGGTTACATCGGATCGTTCGAGAAATGGCCCCACCTTTTGATCTCATCACAAGGACCATGTCTTTTTCCTTCAGCTTTTCCATTAACCGGTTTGATCGCCATGCGGTCAAGCGGATCAACACATACAATGCATAGAGTAAAAACGTAAATTTCAGATTCTCAAACCAGGTTTTCATCACCGACTCCTTAAAGGAAAGGCCCACTATTGATAAACGTTTCAATGTCATGTATAGTAATCAAGTATTGAATTATAGTGGGCACTGTATGGCATGAAGCCGTCATTGTCAATATTGATGGCGTCGTAAAAAGTCCCATATGCGGCGTTATAGTGTTTGGCCGGACGTTCGACATACGACCAAGTATGTCTTCACGCCCACCCAAACACTATGCCTTGCCTATGGACCTTTTTCCATAGCCATCCATCTGTCGACTTTTTAGGAGCTCATCAATATTCAACGTTTAACGCCAAACGCTTTGACCACAGGGAGACGGAGTAAGGGTGAAAGGAAACATCGTCGACAAGACCAAGGATAAATATCTGGAATACCAACGCCGCCACCAGGAGATCCTGGATGCCGCCATCAAGCTGTTCAACAGCAAAGGCTATGTTGCAACCACCACAGCCCGGATCGCTAAAAACGCCCATGTCACTGAAAGGACTATTTACGGCCATTTCAAAAACAAACAGGACTTGTTTATGGAGTGCGTGTATTCCATCATCGGCAAACTCCTTGAAACCTGGCATAAAGAGCTTGAGAAAAACAAAAAAGACGACATCGGATACATCAAGGCCATTGCCGTTTCGTATGTGGACTTTGTCATCAACAACCCGGACAAGTCCATGTTTCTCGTTCACATTTTCAGCTACCGCGTTTTCCCTGAATTTGACGATCTGGTAACCAAGTTCCTTGAAGGGATGATACAGAGCGCCGAAGACGCCATCGACACCATGAAAGCCAAGGGCGTTTCCAAAAGCCAGATGAATTCCCGCATGCTTGCCGGCATGTTCATCAGCCAGTATTTTTCCATGGTTTTTGTCAATGAGTATGTTGGTAAGGATTTTCTTACGGCCGAAACCGTTGTCCAGATGTCCAAGGATCTGATGAAAATTGATTAACTCGTAAAAAATCGAAAGATGGCTATGGGAAAAGGCCGGAGGCGGCTGAAAGCCCCCGGCCCAGGGTGGTGGTCATTAAACGTCTCCCTGTTGGGAGGAGACGTTTAATGGGTCCTGAGTGTTGCGTTGTAGGAGGATAGGATATGGCTGACAATAAAAGGGACCATGTCTTTTTCTCCGGGTTCCACTTCGGAATCCACGGCTTCGATCAGTTGGTAGAGATTCAAAGAGCGTTTCACGGTATGTGTATTCTTTTCGTTTCGTTTCCGTTTTAGAGATGTCATGGTGTCTCCTTTCATACGTTTGATAGTGTCGACTATATTCAAATGCACAACCCATGCCAACACTGATGGCGTCGTAAAAAGTCCCATATGCGGCGTTATAGTGTTTAGCCGGACGTTCGACATACGCTTCACGTATGCCGTAACCCCGCCCAAACTCTATGCCTTGCCTATGGGCCTTTTTCCATAGCCATCTTTATATTTTTTGCGAGTTCAGCAGCATTATAAAAAGCCTTGCTCATTCTTCTAAGAATTATGATGTTTTCCCATTGAAAGACGATTGTTTTCATCCTGCCTTTTGTGTATGATGAAATTATCTGATCTTCACAGCCTGTGTACGAATTCAAGACACAGTTGCTCTCCTACAAAAAGAACGTTCTGTAAAAGCCATACTTAAACAACGATGTTTCGTTTACCGTCGGCACGATTTTTGTTTATACTTGAAATAAGAATACTAAAAAATGAGCCAACCAAACCCATCTATTAATGTTTATGGAGGTGAATGATGAAAATCAATTTGGATAAAAACCTTGTGGAATTCACACCTGAAAATGATCAGGAAAAAGCAAGTCTTGAGAAACTTTGGAACACGGTTGTTGACTGCTCAAAATTCAATAAAAAGCTCGTCCCTGTTGGCGAATATGTACCGGTTAAGAGTTCATTTGCTCGGTTTGTGATAGAAGAATAAAGCGCGTTTATTTGGAATAATTGACCCTCGTTTTTACGACTGACCTCATCCGGGAGTAAGCCCCCGTTCGTATCGGGAATCCTTGCTCCCGTAGTATTTATTTTGAATCTATGATTTAAGGATAATCAAACATGGAATTCTCACAGGTGATCACCAGCAGACGGGCCGTGAACTTCTTTGATACAACAAAAGATGTTCCGGACAGCCTGTTGAAGCAAGCCATTGACATGGCAGCCAAAACCCCGTCCAGCTTCAATCTCCAACCCTGGAGCCTCATGGCTTTAAGAAATAAGGAAGACAAACTGCGTCTCCAGAAGCTGGCCATGGGACAGCCCAAGGTCAGTGAAGCACCCGTAACCCTTATTGTTCTTGCAGACCGAAGCGGGTGGACAGACGATAACCCCTTTGTTGAACGAAATTTCCAGGAAATGATCAAGGCCGGCACAGCCAAAGAAGAAAGCCGGGACTGGTTTGGAAAGGCACGGAAAAAGCTTTATGGTCAAAGCAAGGAAAGCGAACTTGCCTTTGCGTGTAAAAACACAGGTTTTTTCGCCATGGCTCTGATGCTGGCCGCCAAAAGCCTTGGACTTGATACCCACCCCATGGACGGATTCGACCATGAGGGCGTCCGCGAGGAATTTCATATTCCGGACCAGTACTGGATTCCCGTCCTGATCGCCGTGGGTTATTTTGATGAAAGCAAAGAACGTGCGCCCGCCAAATGGCGCAAAACAGCCGACGAAATCCTTGTTACCTTCGAATAGTTTTTCACTCAAATAACATTAGTTTTCTGGCGGATAATCATAGGTCCCATAAGTCCCATGGGTCCCATGGGTCCTATGAGTCCCATCTCATTATCGGTCAAGAATAATTTACCTGCCCCCTTTGAAAAATCCCGGAATCCGAGACAAATCCAGATCATCCCGGATGCCGAATCGTGTCAGGGCAAAATCGTATTTCACAGGGTCAGCGGGGTTGATGTGTCCAAAGGCCTGTGTAATATCAAGGGCCGTTTTCATATCGGCCTGGTTACGGGTGGTCAGTCCTAAATTCCGGGAGATCTTGTGCATATGCGTGTCCAGGGGAATGATCAGCCGCTCAGGCAACAGGCATGTCCAGGCCCCCGTATCCACATCATCCTTTCTGACCATCCAGCGCAAAAAAAGATTCATGCGTTTACAGGCGCTTCCCTTTTCCGGAAGGGCTAAAAGGTACCCGGGATCACGGTGATTTTTTAGCAACTGTTTCACAAAGAAACACATGGAAGGGACAACTGTCTCATCATCGTGAGACAGTTTATAAACAAAGCTGTTTTCAAGGGACCCAAAATCTGCCACCAGATCTTTTATCCCCATCAGCAAATCTACCACATGCCTGTCCCTGACAAAACGGTATACAAACCCGTTGAAATCCTTACTCAGACTTTTGCGACTGGCGTGTTCAAGATATGTTGATGGGGATGGACCCATGATCGTAAACACACGTTCCAGGGTCAGAAGAATCTGGGACACCCGCCCAAAGGCAAATGCCGAGGCGATGAGGCCTGCAATTTCACGATCGGATCGCGCTTCAAAATGATAGACATACTCAAGGGGGTCCGGATGGACATAACACCTGCGGTTATAGGTGGAATAAAGATCCTCAAGCCTCTGTTTCATGATTTTTTCTGCTCGATTCTCTCAATCAACCATCGAAGCATTTTTTTGTCGTGATCAAAATCAACCTGTCCCTGAAGGGCGCACAGGGGCACTTCGGCCCTGGCCATACTTTTGTGGCCACCGGCCGACCCCAGTTTCCCAAAACTTTTTTCCGCCACCTTGCCGGCATTTGTCCGCATGCCGTCATTTCTAAAAATCACCACCAGCTTTTTCCCAAAAATCCCTGAGACAAAGGACCAGCCCACGCCCTTGACCTTCATGAAAAAATCAGCCACCAGAACGCAGACATCGGGTGTCCCCACGTGCCCCAGATGGACATAGACCCTTCCTCGCCTCATCACCCGTGTATTAAAAGCGATCTGAAAATATTTAAGAAACCCGGGATTAATTTCCGCATATTCGATTTTCTGGACCAAATTCAAATTGATATGTTTGAAAAGAAACTGAAAGGCTTTGACATCCTCCCCAAAGGCCCTTCGTTGGAAATCATTGGTATCTGTCTTTATGCCCAGGAAAAGGGCTGTGGCAAGCTTCATGGACGGTCTGATTTTCGCAGCCTTTATATATTCGGTCATCATGCTTGAGGTGGCTCCGTACTCAGGCCGGATATCTGTAAAAGCCGCTTTATGTTTGCCCGGGGGGTGATGGTCAATGATCACATCAAATTCATATTTCTTGAAAAGCTCATGATGGTCCTTCTGGGAATCCACAATCACAAAACGGGAATAATTCGTTTTTGAAACATCAACCGCCTTAAGGAGATTCACGCCAAGAAGCTCGACCATGGCCACATTATCCGGCCGTTTCACTGTATTGACACTGCAGATGGACACCGAAGCCACCCTCCGCCACAACAGCCGTTTCACAGCAAGGGCCGCTCCGATGGCGTCAGGATCCGCATTAATGGCAACCAGAACCTGATCATCGTTTTTAAATACGCCGTAAAATTTCCGGAGCCGTTCTGATGCTGAAATAGTCATTGTTGTTCCTTATTATTTAATGGAGCACTCCCCTGATAATTCAGCTTTAAAATACTTATCATACTATCAAATTTCTCTTCCTAATAAAACCTTCTTCACAGATTATTCTTACATTTATTCTTTTTATTTTCAATCGGGCATGGTAGATTAGAAAGACATTACTATCTCTCGTGCTCACATTTTTCATTCTCTTCGTCTCAACCGATTATCTCTTACGTTGTATCGCCGGATTATTTTTTAATTCTCGCCATAGGATTCATGAGTCACTTGTGGACGCATGATGGCTGGCTGATTCATTCTGCTGGCATATATCTTGCTCTACCACAAGAGTAAACCTTTTAAGCCCGCTTTCAATCATAACGGGTTTGAATTTTTGTTTTCACCCCCCATATCCCAAGGAGATAAACATGTTAAAAAATGATGATAAAATACTCCCAATGATTTCTGACCTTACCAGCTGCGAGTCCACCCGGACAATGCTCGAAAAAGCCAGAAAAGACGGAGTCAAAACAGCATGGGACAGGGCTGTGGATATGAAACCCTGCCCAATCGGAGCGGAATCGGCCTGCTGCAAAATGTGTTATATGGGCCCCTGTCGCCTGAATTCTAAAACACCATACGGAAAAGTGGGGGTCTGCGGAGCCACCATCGACACCATCATGGCACGTAATTTTGCCCGGATGGTGGCGGCAGGAACAGCCGCCCACAGCGATCACGGCCTGGCCATTCTTGAATTATTCCGGGATGTGGCCAACGGAAAAATAAGCGATTATACCATTAAGGACCCTGTGAAGCTTGAAGATCTCTGCCTGTCTCTGGAGCTGGACGTCAAGGACAAGTCTATCCCAGAAATGGCCCAGGCTCTCTACGAAGAGTTGCTTAAAACCTACACCCAGCTCCACGGGGAAATTCCTTTTATCAAGCGTGCCCCGGCAAAAACAGTGGAACTCTGGCGAAAACACGGCATTGTCCCCCGAAGCGCTCCCAAGGAAGTCATGGAAATTATGAGCCGGACCCACATGGGCTGCGACCAGCATTACGAAAACATCACCCGCCAGATCAGTCGGACTGCCCTGGCCGATGGCTGGGGGGGCTCCATGATTGCAACGGATCTGTCCGATATCATGTTCGGAACCCCGTCACCGGTCCTGGCCGAAGTTGACATGGGTGTTCTCAAAGAAAACATGGTGAATATCATCATCCATGGCCACGAGCCCAATTTGTTCGAGTCCATGCTCCAGACCGTGAATGATCCATTCTTTATTAAAATTGCCAAGGAAAAAGGTGCGGCCGGCCTCAATCTTGTGGGCATGTGCTGCTCCGGTGCGGAAATGATGTCCCGTCACGGCATACCCCATGCAGGAAATTTCGGCTCCACCGAAGCGATCATGGTCACTGGCGCAGTTGATGCCATGGCCGTGGATATTCAGTGCATCAAGCAAGGGTTGACTGCCGTAGCCGAGTGTTATGACACGCCGTTGATCACCACCAACCCCAGATGCATGATTGAAGGGGCCCTACACATTGAATTTGATGAACACAAAGCCAGGGACTGTACCGATGAGATTGTGACCAAGGCCATTGCACGATTCGCCACCCGTTCCAAACCCGTGGTCATTCCCAAGAAAGCCACCAAGGGGGTACACGGTTTCACATACGAATACATCAACTACATGCTGGGCGGTAGCTTCAGGGGTGGGTACACGCCCTTGAATGACAACATCATCAACGGGCGAATCCGTGGTGTGGCCGGTGTTGTGGGCTGCGTGAACCCCAGGGTTAAACAGGATTCCGCCCACATCGCTCTGGTCAGGGAACTGATTAAAAACGATGTTCTGGTTCTCCAGACAGGATGTTCTCAGATTGCATTGGCCAAGGAAGGTATGCTGATACCCGAAGCAGCCCATCTGGCTGGCCCTGGCCTGCGGGAAGTCTGTGAAGCCGTGGGCATGCCCCCCATCCTGGGTCTGGGATCCTGCGTGGACAATACCCGAATTCTCATTGCCGCCACAGCCATGGTCAAGGCCGGCGGACTGGGTCATTCCATTGCCGACCTTCCGGCTGCCGGTGCAGCACCTGAATGGATGAGTGAAAAAGCCATTGCCATAGGCCAGTATTTTGTGGCATCCGGCGTATACACGGTATTCGGTGTGGGTTTCCCTATTGTCAAAGGCACCAAATTCCATGATCTACTGTTCGACGGGCTTGAGAAACAGGGCTTTGGTAAATGGGGCCATGCGGTGGACCCCATTGAAATGGCGCACATGATGATTGCACATATCGACAAAAAAAGAGCGGCTCTGGGTATAGACAAATCCAAGGAACGAGTCCTGTTGGATATGTCCGACCGAAGGGAGATTCAAATCTAAACCTTGAAACCATTGGTTTAACGTTTTATGTTGGTTAAGGGAACCCTGTCTTTTCCCATGGTATATGGGAAAAGACAGGTCCCATTACGTTGTGGTCCACCGGAAAAAAAGGAGCGGCATATGGTAATTTTTGAAGGAAAATACGAATGGGATGGAAAAAAAAGAGGCGCAGGCATGCCCATAAGCTGGTGGCCCGGATCGTATCAGATCAAGCTTGTTAATCTCCAGGACAGAATGCCGGGAGTGGCCATCATCAAACCCTATGTGTGCATCTTGACTGAAACAGGAGATGGTTTCAGCATAAAAAACACCTTTGAAAAATTCGCCTTGTCCGTGTGTGAGCATTTCAACATTGATGTGGAAAAGGTCCTGTGGATCGAAGGTTCACCCCGGAACCCCGAGCAGGGAGCCGCTGTGGTCAAGCCTGTCAGCCATATGGGCAAAACACCCGTTTACGGGACATCCTGGAGACCGGTCCGTCCCAATGAAATGACGCTGGTCGAGTCCTGCCTCACTGAACATTAAAAATAAGGACCTATAGGCACCATCAGTCCTATAGGTCCAATATGTCCTATTACTCATTTCTTTTTAAAGAGACCGGTTTCAACCGCCCCAGTGAAAAAATTATCCCCACCACACAAAGCCCACTGAAGATCCTCAGGCTCATATGCATGCTGGCGAGAAACGCAGATCGCGTTTCCGGGCTCACCGGATGATCTCCCATAAAATGATTGAAAATCAGCGTGATGATAGTCATACAGCAAAGCATGCCCAGGGTTCTCATGGTGGCCACAAAACTGGAGGCGATTCCATAATGTTTAGGGGAAACACTTCCCATGACCGTGGTCATGTTCGGCGATGCAAAAATACCGAAACCCACCCCCATCAGTCCCAGCATTCCCATGATCACGTGCATGGACGTTGTGGCCGTTACCTGGGAGGCCACGGCCAGACCCATTGCACACACGGCCATACCCAAGGTCGCAAGGCCAGGGGGAGACACCCGGTCAGCCAATCGCCCAAACAAAGGCGACAAAATAGCCTGCAGCACAGGCTGGATAATCAAAACCATGCCGGCAGCCTGGGGTGAAAACCCCCTGACCACCTGAAGGTATAAACTAAAGAAAAAACTGATACCAAAGGATGCGGCATAATTGATCAGGGTGGCCAGATTGCTGAAGGCAAACACCCGGTTGTGAATGATCAGGCCCACATCAAGGATCGGAGAGTCGCTCCGATATTCAAAGACAACAAACCCAAGAAGCCCTGTCACACCCACACCCATCAGCAGATAGTAAACCCCTCCCTGCTTCTGGTGGAGTGCCCCGTAAATAAGGCAGAACAGAGAGGTACAATACAGAAACGTTCCCAGGAAATCAAACCTCTCGCCCCGCGCTTCTGCCCATTCCCCCTTAAGTTTCCACAGGGTCAGCACAAGGGCCAGGCATTCCACCAGCACACCAAAATAAAAGATACAACGCCAGCCCAAGTGGGTGATCATAAACCCTGAAAGCACTGGTCCTGCGGACAATCCCAGGTAGATACAGCCCACAATGATCCCCATGGCCCGTCCCCGTTTGGCCGGCGGAAAAACAGACGAAAGGATGGCGACACTGGTCCCGGTGATCATGGCCCCGCCGCTGCCCTGGAGAAATCGAAAAACGATAAAGCTTTCAATGGTAAAGGCCTGGGACACCAGCAAGGTACCCAGTGTGAACACCAGAATACCGATGATAAATATTTTTTTCCTGCCATAGATATCCCCCAAGCGACCGGCAGGAAGAAGAAATAGTGAAAAGGCCAGAATATAGACCGTTTCCACCAGTCCAAGCTGCACCGCACTGGCTGAAAACTCCTGTGCGATGGATGGCAGGGCAACCCCCACGGCAGATAGCATAAAGGGTGTCAAAAACTGAACGGCACTGACCACAAACAAGGTGGCAGCACCTGACACAGCATAATCGGATGGGGGGGGGTGGGGCTTATTTTCCGGTTGCACCTTCGCTGTTAAACACGTTTCCATCTTAATTTATAAAGCCCCTTTATCGATGATCTTGCCCCAGGGGTTCTCTTCGGAAACAGATGTCCCCTTCAAACCCGAATTTCGAATACCATATTTCCAGCTGGCGGGACGACATGAGGTCAGGATTCCCGTTGGCCAGTGCTATGGGGCTCAAGCTCAAGGTGATGATATAATCATCGGCCTTCCGGCATAACTCCCCAAGCATGATGTTTCCATCTCCTTGATGGGTATTAAACGAACTGAAATGAAAAATATAAACAACCGGGCCCGCGTCCTGGCTAAGGGGTGAAAGGGCAATCCCACCCAGGGAGGCACCGCCAGTGTCACTAAAAACAAAGGGATAAATTTCCGATAAATCCTGGTCATACCCCACCCCGATGGCCACCCTGCCCTGGTACTTTTCATAAAAAAAATCCACATACCTGTTTTCCAGGTCCATCATGGGTCTCACCTCATTTATCTTGCGAACGCTTAAAAAGCTGACAGATGGCTATGGGTCTTTTTACGACGCCATCTTATTTGAGTGTAAAACTCAACACATCCATGGGGCAAACCGTAATACAGATCCCGCAATGAATGCAGCTTGTTTCCTTGTTTGAAAACGCCTGGGCATTTTTTGCAAAGGCCATCACATCCACTCCCACCTGGCACTGGACCGAGCACTGGGTGCACTGGATGCATTTATCATTGGCAGTGATGGTAAGTCTGCCGTAGCGCCTGCTTAAAAGTTCCATGTACTTGGCCAGGGGGCACCAGTACCTGCACCAGATTTTCCCCCCCATGATGGGATAAAGGGCCACAGGGATCACCGCGATCAGCCAGAAATCCGCAATAACGGCATAGGCTGAGTGCCAGAGACCCGATGCCTCAATATTCCCCCCATAGACAACCAGAATGACCAGGGCACTTATGGCGGCCCAAAACAACACCAGATCCCCCATGAATTCCCAGCGACGGCTTTTTTCCCCCTTGGGAGACAGATGCCGCCACCGGTCCCCCAGTGTTTCGGCCAGGCCCCCGCACCCGCAAATCCAGGAGCAAAAGCGTTTGCCATGGTTTCTCACGGCAAGGGGGATCACCACAAAGGTCACCACAAGGGCCAGAACCGCAATGATCCATTTGAGTTCAAAGGCAGTGACGCCTGACAGGTTGTAAAACGAGTCAAACAGCAAGGGAAAGGGATTGGTCACGGCATAGACCCTCCACCATGTATCACCGGGAAGATAGATGGCAAAAAGGCATTCGATCAGAACAAATGAAAACACCTGAAACAGGATCAGACTGGAAAAACGGGCGATCTGGTAGGTATCGGTCCAATTCCTGCTCCATCGTTTCATGGCCTTAAGACCAAAAACAATCATCAGAAGGGTGTAAATCCACGAATACCAGAACGAAGGATTTTTGAAAATGCCATGGAATCGGGAAAGGCCTTCCCCGTAATAATGAAATGGGAAATAGCCCTTTTTCCACGTATAGATGACCAGGCACAGTATGGAAGTAAAAAGAAGAATCAGACTTTTACGCAAGGTCCATGCTTTTTCAAGACGAATGCCCACGGTTTTAAAAAAACCTGTGGGGGCCTCGGCCCCGATCATCTCAAAGACCACATCATTGGCAAGCCGGTTTTCCGTCCCGGCTTTAAGCGTCTCCAGAACCACATGGTCCTGCTCCACCGTCTTAAGTCGGGTATTCAGGGCCATGGTCAGTCGGCCCTGTTTTGCCTTTTCGTTCAAGGCATCCACATTCTTTTTTTTGGGAAACACAAGAGTCTCGTCAATGGCGGCAAGGACCACATCATTGCGATCACACAGTGCCAGGGCTGCTTCGGCAGCCACATCCCCGCCCCCGTAAATAAGAATTTTCCGATCCTTAAATTCGTCCGGGTCTTTGAGAAAATGACTGATTTTTTCCGGGTATTCCAACTCTCCCGGAACCCCTGCCTTTCTCGGATTACCTGCTTTCCCAATACTTAATACCACATAAGATGCCGTAAATTCACCGCGTTCAGAGATCACCTGAAACCCCGTGTCCGTCTTCCTGATGTCGGTGACCCGGGTAAATTCGCTGGTGGGGACCCCGGCATTGGCCCAGGCATTGTCCAGAGCCCCAAGGGTTTCTTCGATGCTGCTTTCCTGAAAAGGCAAGGAGCCTTTCAGGGGAAGATCTTCGGGCTCTGCCAGCATCCGTTTGCCTTTGGTAAAGGTTCGAAGGGTCTGGAAAATCCGTCCCGAATCCAGGCAGAGGACGCGGTGCCCCTTTTCGTGCAGACGCAGACCTGTTGCAGCGCCGGCCACTCCGGTCCCCACAACGATCACGTCATACTCACCAGGCCCCTTCTTTTGGGGCAACAGTTTTTCAGAAAGGTGTTCTCCAAGATCAAATCCATCATTCAAACCCACCTTGATCAAGGATCGTCCCGCCACATCCCCGGCCAGAAAAAGGCCTGAAATGGTGGATTCCCCATGGGCCAGAAGTTCGGGAAGCTGGGGGTAGGACGGAGACGGTCTGTCTTTTTGGAACAAATCACCCAGTGTGTTTAACATATCCATTCCTATTCGAGTTGCATTGCTTAGTTGCTGTATCCAAAGATTGATTCGATAAAACAGCCGCCACTGCTGCTGTTTTCACTGTTCGAAATCGAAAGTCCCAGTCCGCCCTGGACCCAGAACGAAGCGTCATCCGCCGTTGGTGAGGTGGAATAATTGACCAGGGCCAGAACCACTTCGTTTACCTCTGTCTTGTTAAAATCATTGACATGAACATAGCCATTGTTTGAAACATCAAAAGACAGGGGATATTCACTAAAACTGTTATCCGTGTATTTTACGGACACAGCGGCGTTCAGGGGGTATCCTGACTCACCATACACCTGGATCAACAGGGAGTCATCATTCTCACCCGTAATACGGTCACCGGGCTTGAACTTATAATATGCCGTTGCCAGATGGTCCACATAAACCTGGGTTGTGGTGACCAGATGGGTTTGAAAACCACTATAGTCAAGAGTCTGGCCCGGAGCGTTTTCCATGGTCACATCATCGTAGACAGCAGCATCATCATAAAAACCGACCTGGCTGTAATTTTTCAGGACAAATTCCGTAAAGGCCGACTTCACGGTTGACCCATTCTGGCTGATTACATTGGAAATCGCAAGCCCTGAATTGCTCTGGGTTTCAAGAAAACCCCAGACATCGTGCACACTGTCCCGGCCCCATTTGATGGTCATATACTCCATCCAAATCCAGGAATTATACCACTGATAATCATCATCCAGCGGCACATCGGTGTTGTAAAAAAAACCATCGTTGCCGTTCAGATACTGGAGATTATCGTCAATATCCGGATAGACCTGGCTTTCCATCCAGGTGGATGTGGCCTCCATGATCCAGTCCTGGGTATTGCTGTTGATGGCGAACTGGATGGCATGGTGAAGTTCATGGGCCACGGTCACCTGCATGGCCTCTTCAGCTGTTTTGGTGGAGGTGACAAATTCCGAAAAATCATTATCAACAACCATGTACGATGCCCTGGTTGAACTTGAGCCAATATTTAGGGGCACCGTATATCCATAAACTCCGAATTCCCCGCAATTCATCAGATAGACATCAATTTTCTCATCCCCTCCGTTATCCGGAAGATCCGCATCAAAAAGGGGCGCTGTGTACCCCATTTCAGATACTTCCGTGGCGTAGGATGCTTCAAAGGCCTCGACCACGTCATAGAGAAACGCAGGATCAACCGTGTGAACCGTTCCCTCACCATCTGGGGTTGCATGGGTCACATACCAGAATTTATATTTGCCGCCGATATGGGGATACTCCGAAACCCCGGGTTCAAATGTTAAAACCGTTTCCGGCAGATAAAAGACGAAGTAGTCGGCCCAGGGCCATTCATTTGACGTACTAACGGGTCTTAACAGCAGTCTATCCACATATTCCCGGCCCTGGGCACTGAAGGTACTGTAATAGTCCACGGCTTCTTTTAAAAGAAGGGTGATCTCACGCCCCCCCCTGCCCCCGTCAGATGATTTGGATCCAAAATCCTCTCCCTGGGGCCGAAACCGTGATTTCAAACGTGAAATCACATAATCCTCCCGGCTGATCAAACCCGCACGCCGTGCCATTTGAAGGCCATCATAACCAAGCTGGTTTGAATAATCCGTCAATGCCATGGCAGGCCATGATACACCCATGAAAAATACCATAACCATCAAAAAAACGTTTTTTCTCATAAAAACCTGCTTTACCTTTGTTCAGAGGATGAAAAGAAGATAATTGTGACGGCCCCAATCAGGCCGGTGAGGAGAAAAGACAGTGTAACCTATTTTACAGGATCCATTGAAATTTTCAACGATTTAAAAAATACACCCCTGCCCATGCGTTGTTTTCCAGGAAAAAACCACGGAGATATGGACTTTTTTAACCCGCCGTGGCACAGTATTAAAATCATTTCCCCCTGATCGGTGTAAGATTCCAGCGTGGGGCTGTCCCGAATCAGGGGAAACTCATAGGTTCCATATCAACCTCCGGAGGACCACCAACCCCATGCCCATCGACCAGAACGACATCATCATCCATTCGTGGAGTGAGTTGTGCGAAACTCTTTACGACAATTCCTGGCAGGATGATATCGGACGGTTTCGTTCCAATTACGCATTCAGAGGCGTTTCGGACAAAAGCTACCGGATGGCCAACAGTTTCATGAGAAACTGCGGAAACAACGAGCAGCTTGAATACCATCTCCTGCGGAATTTCAGAAAATACGCCCAACTGAAGGACAACGGCCATTCCCATTCAGACTGGAACTGGTTGACCATTGCCCAGCACCACGGCCTTCCAACCCGGCTTATGGACTGGACCTATTCTCCCTTTGTGGCCATGCATTTTGCCACGGACAAAACCGACAAATTTGATAAAGATGGGGTGATCTGGCATGTGGATTATGTCAAGGTCAATAAAATGCTGCCCCCCACGCTTTTAACCGTTCTCAAGGCTGCCGGAGCCCACGTGTTCACACTCCAGATGCTGGAAACCGCTGTGCCCGATATCAAACAGTTTGACAACCTGGTCCCCGAAGACATGGTCCTTTTTTTTGAGCCACCCTCCATTGCCGACAGGATCATCAACCAGTTCGCGTTTTTCTCCATCATGTCCGGCCCTGTCTCGGTCCTGGACGACTGGCTGGTCAAACACCCGGAGGTTTACCGCCGTGTGATCATCCCGGCCAAACTCAAATGGGAGATCAGAGACAAACTTGATCAGGCCAATATCACCGAGAGGATGCTTTTTCCCGGCCTGGACGGCCTGGCCCAGTGGCTGGCCCGCCAATACCAGCCCATATCCCAATAAAACACTGTGTAAGGTTTTTTCCATCACCCCTTTCGAGCAAATAAGGAAATCATTATGAAACATTGGCCCACGATTTTTTTGATTCTCTTTCTATGCACAACCCCATCAGTCCATGCCCAGGAGGAGCCCGAAGCCGCCCCTGAAAACGTGGGCATCTACATTGAACTGGGTGCAGGAAACGACCCGGATGTCATGGGTGGTGAAATCGGCATGTTCGGATACACCTCCGATCATCTATCCCTGCGGGGAGGCATCGCCTTTCTGGCCTCCGAGCGGTTTGACGATGTCTTCAGCGGAGCCAGTGCCGGGTTTCGGCTGAACCTTTTCGCCCCAAAGGCCCGTGTATCACCCTTCATTGGCATGGGAATTTTTGCCGGGTATACCAAAGAAGAAGAACCGGCAGAAGACGATGGCCTGGACAACGATGATGATGGGACCATTGATGAATCCGGTGAAAAAAAAGAAATCATCGAAAATGTCATCGGAACCATCTATCCCGAAGCCGGCCTTCATATCTGGGTATCTCCCTCCAGCCGCCTGACCTTTTCAAACAAATACAATTTCACCTCCGAAGGCCGGGAAAACGATTTCTGGATTTACAATATAGGTTTCGCCTTTAAATTCTAAAAATAATCACTCAAATGCACAAAACACCAAGTCCACTCCAGTCCACCAAGTCCACCAAAAATAAAAAATAAAGTTTGACCTCCCCCCCCGAAACGTTTATTAATATCCTGAAAATTTTAGCCATTTTAAAAAGCCTACGGAAACCATGACACAACGACACCCGAAAAAATATTATCCAAGAAAAAAACGAGAACGAATACCACACCAGGACATTATCATCAAACCGGGCGCAGACAAGGTCTTGAAAGAGGTCTTCAGCCACATCGGAATCCCTGAAAAAACACCCTTTGTCCCGGATCCGTATCAGCAAGAGGCCGTGGAGGCCATCGGCCACTCGGACTGCCTGGTCATGGCACCCACAGGGTCAGGCAAAACATGGATCGCCGAGCAGGCCATTGACAAAGCCCTTAAGAACAATCAGAAGGTCTGGTACGGCACTCCCCTGAAGGCCCTGACAAATACCATTTACGCCAGGTTCATTGACGTATTCGGCAAAAACACCGTGGGAATTCTCACCGGGGACATCAAGGAAAACCCCGATGCACCGGTGATCATCGGAACCACCGAGATCCTCAGGAACCAGCTGTACGACAGCATGCACAGCGGAAAAGACCTGGGCTGTGATCTGGTGATTCTGGATGAAGCGCATTTCCTGGGAGATGTTGAACGGGGCGTTGTCTGGGAAGAAATCATGATTTATCTTCCATCACGGATTCCCCTTCTGATGCTTTCGGCCACCATCGGCAATCCACACCAGATCGCCGACTGGCTTTCAAAGGTCCGCGGTAATCCATGCCGGGTCATCGAAGAAACCCAGCGGGCCGTGCCCCTTTATCCCTTGTTTTTCCATCCTGACGGAACCCTCTACCCACTGGTCTCCCGCATGGGAAAAGGCGGGCTGAACAAGTACGTTGCCGAATATGCATCCCAGAGAAATGCACCCCAGATTGCACGCCCTGGGAAACTGCCGCCCATGGATGCGATTATGAATGTGCTTCGCCACTATGATCTGCTCCCGGCCATATTTTTCATGAAATCCAGGGCCGATTGCAACACCGCCATTGAGCTTTGCTCTTCGGAAGGGATCGATGCTGACCCGGTACGGAAAGAAACCTTGCAACGCCGGGTTGAGGAACTACTTTCAACCAATGAACACATCAAAACACACAAGCAACGATGGCATCTGGAAAACCTCGCCGTGGGTGCCCATCACAGCGGTCAGCTCCCAACCTGGAAAATCGTCATTGAAACCCTGATGTCCGAAGGACTTCTGGATGCTATGTTCGCCACGTCCACCGTGGCTGCCGGGGTGAATTTTCCGGCACGGACCGTTGTAATTCTTAATTCGGACCGCTTTAACGGCGCTGATTTCATCTCACTGACCCCCACGGAATTCAGCCAGATGACCGGACGTTCAGGCAGGCGGGGTATGGATAAAATCGGTTTCGCAGTGGCCCTGCCCGGCAAATTCATGAACCTGAGACTAATGGCCAAATTGGTGGGCATGCCCCCCGAAAGTGTACTTAGTCAGATCAAAATCAATTTTTCCATGATTCTGAATCTTCTTTTGTCCCATTCCCCCGAACAGATCCGGGGGCTTCTACAAAATTCCTTTGCGACCTATCTCATGGCCCAGAAAACAAACCCCTCTCCCCAGAAAAAAGTCTTCGGCTTAAAAGGTCACAACGATTACCTTTGGGGTGATTTTCTTCTCCATCTGGACTTTCTCAAGCAGGAAGGGTTTGTGGACAAAGACAACCGACTCACGGACGATGGAATCTGGGCATCACGATTAAGAATCGACACACCTCTTCTCGTGGCCGAAGGATTCAGGTTGAACCTCTTTCCAAAGAATGACCCTGCCCTTCTGGCAGCCATCATTTCAGCGTTTGTTAATGAGAGGGAATTCACCGAAAGTGCGTCGGACAGAAAAAATGCCCCCAAAAAGCTACTCACGTCCTTTTTGAAAGTCAAGCGTATGCTCACGCCCTTTGCCCATGCCATGCTGGACTGCGGCTTTGACGTATCGCCCCTCTTTCTTCAGCCTGCCGTCACCATTTACACCTGGGCATCCGGCGGGGACTGGCAAGATGTCTGCGCTAATTCAGGCCTGGCCGAAGGAGATTTATCCCGCCTGATTTTAAGGACCGGCGACAATCTTCACCACATTGCCAATCTCACGGAACATTTTCCCCAGGAAGCAAAAACAGCCCTGGAAGCCAAAGACATCATCATGCGTGAGCCGGTGGTGACGGGATACTCGTCCTGATCCTCAGCTGGGCGATTTCAGGATGGGTCATCAGAGAAAATGTCCATCAACAGAGCCTCTGCAAGAAGAAGTCTGTCCGGAAATGCATCATCTCCCAGGAACTCATTTATAAAAAGCCGGTTAATGACCGTCAGTGTGCTGTTCAGCGTTTCCAAATCCAGGATATGCTGCCTTTTTATGTCCTGATTCTCTTTAAAATTCAAAGGACAATGATCCATGCGTTTGCCGTCACTCCCGTCCACAAGAATAGGAAAACCGTGGGTCCGGCAGATGATGGGCCTCACCGGGTAAAGAAGGCAGACGCCCTGGTTTAACAGGGGACAGGAGCCTTGGGGGTCATCTATGCATGAAAGGGCCTTTTCTCGAATTATTTTTTGAATTTCCTTTGGTGATGCATCCAAAGCCAGACGAATATGAACCGCTTCCACAGGAAACAGGGAAAGATGCTGACAGCAGGAGTCGCACCCCTTCTGACAGGCCATGGCCCCCATGTATGCCTCTTTAACGGTCATACAAAAGGCATCAACTTTTTTGATCATCGTCATATATTGTGCCAGAGCATCCACATTGTGGGTCATAATCGCTTTATCCTCATCTTATACCTGAATATGTGATATTTTAACCATGCTTTAGGCATATAATCAAATCACTCACAAGAGCCTTAATTTTCGACCTCACTGTTTTTTTATGCGATTTCCTTTCATTTCATGTTGTTATTGATGAAAAAAAACGCTAATAAGAATCCATTTCAATGAAATATATAAACATGATAGCATGGATTCATTAGTTTATGCACCCATGGACACCATTGAAAAATCATTATACAATGCTCCTTTAGCTCCACGGGAGTGTTCAGCACCATGGACCTTATGGACACATCATTCGGGACTATTTGTTTTGGAAACATATGGAATTGACTAAACAAAAAAACATCACATGCCCCCACTGCGGTGAAGTGGTCAAACAGCACTGGAAACTATGTCCGGTCTGTGAAACCCCACGTTGGGATGCGCGTTGCCCCGGTTGCGGCATGGAGATTCTGGCCCATTGGAACATCTGCCCCGAATGCCACACCCGTTTATCCGGCGCACTTACTCTGAAAAATCATAAACCGGACCAAACGAATAATAACCCTGACTCCTGGACTGACCCCCAATCCGGCATCGTCTTTCTCAAGGTACCTGGCGGATCATTCATGATGGGAGACAATTTTAACGAAGGCCTTGAAAACGAAGGACCCCTCCATGAGGTCCTGCTTGATGACTTCTATCTGGCACGGACCCCTGTCACACGCCTTCAATGGCAACAGGTGACTGGCAAAGAAGGGGGTAGTCCATCCCTGGGCCTGGATCATCCCGTGACCCATGTGGACTATGATGCCATCTCCAACTTTATCAGTTTATTGAACGACCACCATGGAACCAGCCGCAATTTCAACCTTGCCAGCGAAGCCCAATGGGAGTATGCGGCCAGAAGCGGTGGTAAACATCAACGATACTCCGGTTCTGACGTGCCGGAACCTGTTGCCTGGTATGGGGATAACAGCGATGGCCATCCCCATAAAGTGGCTTTAAAGAAACCCAATGACCTGGGTTTTTATGATATGAGTGGAAATGTGTGGGAATGGTGCCGGGATGTTTTTTCTGACCTGGCCTATGACAATCATGACCACCGGAATCCTATGCTGGGAAGTGACCACCAGATTACCGACCATGTGGCACGGGGAGGGAGTTGGATGATGGATGCCTGGAGCCTGAGATGCACACGCAGGTTCAGTTTTCCTGAAAACGCTTCGGGAAACGGTTTGGGATTCAGGCCGGTCATGATCGTTTGTTGAAATAAAAAAGGCCGGGAAAACAAAGCCATTCCTTAAAAAAGAGAATAAGGATAATGTTACACAATGATAAATTCCAATCAGTTTAAAAAAGATGAGGTCTGGATAGCTATTCGTATAAATGACAGGTTTTTATATGTGAATGATGAGCCCTATGATATCTATATCTTGATGGACGCCATGGACGCGAATGTTTTCGGCCATGTTTTATCCAGGGTCAGCGATCAGGCTCCCCTTGAAGCCGATGTGGAGAACCTGTTTAGAAAAGCTCTGGATTCCCAGGGGAAATGGCCGAAGAAACTTATTATTCCGGACGATTCAAAAGCTGGGCAAATCTTCAGAAAACAAGCGGAAAAAAATGCATTAACGGTGGATACCGTCCCCCTGTCTGACTTATCACCCATTATCGCGCCACTGATGGCGGCCTTTGCCGAAGAGGATGAGGAATAGGAGCCTTTTTTCAGCCCACCCGGCCTGATATAATTTTATAAAATTTTATTTATTTTATTACCGGGATTCCTTATAAAGATAAGATTAGACTTCTCCAACGTATTCCCACGCCTGGAGACGAACACCATCTTAACAAACGTTAAATGACAATGTAAGGAGTTTTCATGACCACCTGCCCCTGCGGATCAGAAATAAGCTATAGCGATTGCTGTGAACCCATAATCAAAAAAACACGGAAAGCCAAAACCGCCGTCGAACTCATGCGTGCACGCTATTCAGCTTATGCGAAGGTTGAAACGGACTTTCTCTTTGAATCCCTTCATCCGGATAAGCGGGAAGGGCATGACTTAAAGGAAACCCGGAGCTGGGCTGAAAAATCCAGCTGGACACAACTGGAAATAATTGAAAAAGAGCAAGGTGAAGAAAACGATGAAATAGGCACGGTGGAGTTTATTGCCCATTACTCAATCAAAGGTGAACGCACCCGGCACCATGAGCTTGCAACCTTTGTAAAACTCGACGGAGACTGGTATTTTGATGACGGCGAGGGGGTGGCACCCAAACAGGTGATCCGGTCTGATCCCAAAATCGGGAGAAACGACCCCTGCCCCTGCAACAGCGGCAAAAAATTTAAAAAATGCTGCGGAAAATAAATCAAAGAGGAGATAAACCATGAAAAAGATCAGCATCAGCGTCTGCATGTTTCTGTGTTTGTTTGTCTTATCCACCCATCAGGGTTTTACCGAGGACATCGCCTCTGACACGCCCGGAGTGACCATGGACAATCCGGATGTGGCCCATTCCAATGATGTCTCTGCTGAGTCGGCCATTTCAAAAACAAGCCCTGACCAGCCCCTTGAAAGTGTCCCGGAAGAAACCATGGACGTTCAGGAGGAAAGTGAAGGTGAAATCACCTATTCCGCTATCCCCGAAACCGAAACAAACGCTCAGGTTTCAGATGTTTCCGTGGTGGAAGCACGCATTTGCGAAGGCATCAATGACCGTGAACCCATGGCCCCTGGTGACGTATTCTCCAGTGAAATAAATTCCCTGTTCTGCTTTTCACGGATCCAATCCCCGGAACAAACCGAAATCAAACATATCTGGTATTGCAATGGCAATCCCGTGGCCGAAATTCCCCTTTCCATCGGAGTCTCTTCGGGATGGAGAACCTTCAGTTCAAAAACCATCACGCCCCTGGACAAAGGGAACTGGAAAGTTGACATTGTCACGGCCAGCGGGACACCTATTAGAACCATTCAGTTTATCATCAACTAAGGTTGATGGCGTCGTAAAAAGCCCCATAAGCGGCGTTATAGTGTTTGGCCGGACGTTCGACATACGATCAGGTATGCCTTAACGCCCGGCCAACACTATGCCTTGCCTATGGACCTTTTTCCATAGCCATCCATTTGTCGACTTTTTACGAGCTCATCAATGTTATACAGGAGAAGCAATGGCACTTTGGGATAAAGTCAAAGCGGAACTTGTGGATATCATCGAATGGACCGATGATTCGAGAGACATCATGGTCTATCGTTTCCCCCGTTACCAAAATGAGATTAAATACGGCGCCAAGCTCACGGTCCGGGAGTCCCAGGTGGCAGTCTTTGTCAGCCAGGGAAAGATCGCTGACGTGTTTCAACCCGGCCTGTACAGCCTGACCACAAAAAACCTTCCCGTACTCACGACCCTGAAAGGGTGGTACTACGGTTTTGACAGCCCGTTTAAGGCCGAAGTCTATTTTATCAATACCAAAAACTTTACGGACCTCAAATGGGGCACAAAAAATCCCATTATGCTCAGGGACCCCGAATTCGGTCCCGTACGATTAAGGTCCTTTGGGACCTATGTGGTCAAAGTGGCTGACCCTTCGATTTTTATCCGTGAAATCGTCGGCACCGATGCCCATTTTACAGTGGATGAAATTACAAACCAGTTGCGCAGTTTTATTTCAAGCCGATTTGCCGATATTCTGGCAGAAAGTAAAATTCCTGTGCTGGACCTGGCTGCCAATTACGACGAATTGTCTTTATTCATCACCCGGAAAATATCCCCTGATTTTATGGCCTACGGCCTTGAAATCACCCGATTGGTCATCGAAAACATCTCCCTTCCCCCGGATGTGGAAGAAGCCCTTGATAAAAAAAGCAGCATGGGGATTATCGGAAATCTGGATCGCTACACCCAATTCCAGACCGCCAATGCCATGGAAAAAGCCGCAGCCAATCCAGGGGGGGACGCATCAGCCGGTATCGGCATGGGCATGGGTTTTGCCATGGCCAATCAGATGGGGAAAACCCTTGCCCCCCAATCCGGTCAATCAGACAGCCCGACAAGCCCACCGCCCTTAACTGCCTCGGATTCTGTGGAATACTTTGTGGCCCTGGGAGGTGAGCAAAAAGGACCGTTTTCCAAAAAAATCATTGTTGAAATGATCAAGGATAAAATCATCAAGAACGATACCCTGGCCTGGAAAAAAGGAATGGATAACTGGGTT
This sequence comes from Pseudomonadota bacterium, assembly GCA_018818835.1. Taxonomy (GTDB): domain Bacteria; phylum Desulfobacterota; class Desulfobacteria; order Desulfobacterales; family Desulfolunaceae; genus JAHIRD01. The sequence goes on along the minus strand of JAHIRD010000161.1, from coordinate 3,628 downwards.
GAGGTCTCCCGGTTCCAGGAATTAAACGACGTGTTTGCCTCTGTTCCGCCGCCCATTTCATCGTAAATTTCCTGCCACAATCTCCTAATGGACGGGACACTCCGCCCAGGCCGGAAATGAACGGGATAGGATATACATAGCTTAGAATGCCTGCCCCACAGGGAGATGGGCCCAATGTCAACAGCAAAGAGTATCAATACATTTTATTATGGCCAACTGTAACAATTGTTCCGCTCCCCTGCCGCCCCATTCAAACATCTGCGACCATTGCGGCAGCAAAAATGACACGGACCTGAAGGGTATTCATCAGTTCACCATTCATGAACCCGACTCAGCCAGAACCTGCCCCCGGTGCAAAATCAGCCTCCAGACCATTGACCTCAAAGTCGAGGGGAAATTTCTGATTGAACGTTGCGAACAATGCCTGGGCTTATTCTTTGACACCGGCGAACTGGAAGCGTTGCTCAAAGCCTCGGTGACCCATGTCTACCATATTGACCGACAAAAAATCGACGGCCTGAATCAAACATCTCCAAGCAAAGACTACCCCACCACCTACATTCCCTGTCCGGTTTGCGGGAGCATCATGAACCGGGTGAATTTCGGAACCCGGAGCGGTGTGATCATCGACCGCTGCCCCGAGCACGGCATGTGGCTTGACGGAGGAGAACTCCGCCATCTCCTGGAATGGGTCAAAGCCGGTGGAGAACTCCTGAGCAAACAAAAAAATGAGCAGCTGAAAAAAGAAAAAGCCCGGCAGAACGGAAAGTCGCGCAACATCCGGCCAAGCATGGGCGCCACACCATCCGTCACCTTTGATCAATACGGAAGCATCCTAAACAATCAGGCCCCGGACATCTTCACCATCCTGGTCCGGGTCATGCGATGGCTCGCATCCTGAACAAAGGCTTCATAACCTTATAGCCCTATGCCTCCGGCGGCCAGCTTTTAAAAAGCTGGACAAATGGGTTGAAAAGGACAGGGAGCGACAGAGCCACCCTTGATGTATCTTTAAAAAACCTGTTTGGCAACCTTTTCAAAAGAGCCTGCCCCAGCGAAGGCTGGGGTTGGCCCCCGGCAGGGTGCAGAAGGCACGCAGGTGACTAATTCGATATGACAGTCATTTTACAGCAACAAGGGTCACACTTAACGGTTGTTAGGCCAGCCTGAAGATGCGGCCTGCCTGAACCCGCCGTCTTCCATTTTCAGAATAAAAAGGCATTCCACCTTATCAAGCCGTCTCACAAGCTCAAGCCCCTTGCTTTCCCCCATGACCATCAATGCCGTGGCCAGACCATCGGCATAAACCGTGCTGTCGGCAAGAACCGAAACACTGGCCACCTGATTGGTCACAGGCCATCCTGTGGCAGGATCAATCACATGGGTATATTGTTTCCCCTTTTCCACTCTGAAATTCCTGTAATCTCCGCTTGTGGCGATGGAACGGTCATGCAGTTCAAGGGCTTTTATCACCTGAGTCACGGATGCTTCAGGAGAAGGTGTATTGATTCCAACGGTCCAATTGACCCCGTATTTTGTACCTGAAGCCCGAACTTCTCCACCGATTTCTACAAGTGAATCCCGGATCCCGTTTGCCCTGAGAAGAGCCGAGATCTCATCCACGGCAAAGCCCTTGGCAATGGAGCCAAAATCAAGAGCCATTGTGTCCTCTTGCTTGATCAGACAGTGCCCCTCAGTCATGTCAATCTTGTTGAACCCTGTCCGGGCCAATGCCATTCGGATATCAGCTTCATCAGGGATATGATCGGATTTCGCATCATGACCAAATCCCCAGAGATTCACCAGAGGACCAATGCTACCGTCCCAGGCACCGCCTGTCACCCGATACAGCTCTTTTCCTGCCTGAAAGACAGTCATAAAATCCTGATCCAGACAAACCGGCTCCTGTCCAGGGGCTGCATTGAACCTTGAAAGTTCGCTTTTCTCATCAAACAGAGACATACCGTGATTAATGGCTTCCAGCCTGGCCGTAATTTTATTGGAAAGATCCATGGAATCAGGATCACTTTTGCTGATCAAAGTGATATGGTAGACCGTGCCCATGGTGTTGCCGGACAGGTAATAGGTTTTGTTTTTTGCACAGCCCAAACACAAAAAGATCATCAGGCAACATAGTACAGCAATTTTTTTCATGGGATTCATGTCCTTGGTATTATTGTTTTTTTTAAAGCATTCAAACCCAATACATTCAACCATAACCTAAAAATAAAAAAAAACAATTAAACGAGTGTTTTCTGTATATTATAATTTTATCCCTTTTCATAGGCCGATCTTTGAATTGCAGAAAACGATAGCATCAGTCCCGTAACGCCAAGGATCACTGTCACGAAGACTGACCGTCCAGTGCATCCGTTTGTCTGGATTTAATTCCTTGGGGATCGAAATCGCTATCGGGATCGAAAAAAATTTTGTTCGCCGGAACTGAGCCCATGGAAAACTTGATAGACACAGATCTATAGTTGATGAATCCAATGCGTATACAGTCCCATCAAGTTCAAGGCCAAAGTCGTCATTTACATAAAGATTTCGGGCCTCATGAATCAACACATGCGCAAAATCACGATAAATCCGCCAGTCTCTGTTTTCATTTGCATCAGCCAACGTACTCCGGGAAACTTTACCCCTTATCCCCATTTTCGGTCCATTTTTCTTGTACCAAACGGGTTTTTTATATAAAATTCTCAGATTCAAATCGATCCCTTTCAGACTCGACATTATGTACTTTAATAACAAGGATTTATTCTAATTCTTTAAATTTTAACCGGACAGCAGTAATCATTTTTATTGGATTATTGATTTTTTTCTCAAAGCAACGATGTCTTGGTAAGATAATACCTATGGCATTCGATACTGACCCTTCACAGAACCCTCGCTCCCAGGCTCCAGCCCGGGGGTGTATATCCTATGAATCATTTTCATTTATGAGTATTCACGGGTTCGCCTCCCACATTCCCTATACGTTCATTTTTTATTGCAAATCCATTTCTTATAAGTTAAAAAGCTTGTTATTAACAGCACATATTATAATCATAGAGCTACCTGTCACAACACATTAAAAGATTAGCCTGATGATTACAAAAAAACCTTCGTTCATCGACCGCAGGGAACGGGTGGTTTAAAAAGAAAAAACAATTTTACCATGAAGCATGAAGTTCATGAAGAAAAACATGCCTCCGGCAGGGTCAGGGGCACAATCTGCCCTTCTCCGTGTTCTTTGTGCCTCCGTGAGAGACCTGTTTTTGGTTGCGGCTATGCCGAGCTAAGCTCTTCGTGTCCTTCAGTGACCGATAGGGAACGGGTGGTGAACAAACAAAACACATGCTTCATGGTGATTAATAAAATAAGGAGACTTCAAACATGGATATGGAAATATTTGAAAAATTACGGCAGTTCGATTGCACCGTTGCCGGGGAAGCGTTGGATGTTTATGAAATCTCTTTGGAAGAAGGTCTCTTTTCTGATTTCGAAGCCATTGTCACCGTGGTGGCCAAGCGACGACTCAAGATCCATGATTATCTGGGAAAAGATGCCCTGTTGACCCTGATCGGAAGAAAATCAGACCGTTACGTCCATGGCATGATCAAATCCATGGAGGAAATGGAAGAAC
>JAHIRD010000160.1 GCA_018818835.1 Pseudomonadota bacterium | reverse complement strand
TCACATACAGAAATACGGATACGGTGGGTTAAAAATCAGTGAAAAAACGGTTCTTTTAAAATCGGCAATATCCGGGTAAGGGGTTGGTTTAACGGATGATCGATCCTGAGCGTCAAAGTGAACGGCGGGATCATTGTCCGAAATGATCCCGTTAATGCGATTGATCCTTTGGGTTTAAAAGATTACTATCTTTTTGTTGATATTGATAGTGTTCCGATTCTTGGTGGTGAAGGTGGATTCGGCGTTGTTTTTGATTCAGATAACTGGATGGATTCAGGTGTTTTCGGTACAGCTGGACCGGCTGGAGGTGCTAATGCAGGTATCGGTGTTGGATGGGGTAAGGCAGAACGAGAATTAGAAGGTATATCTTGGAATATTGATGCCAACATTGGGATGATCTCCCCTACCATTTCATTTGATGATGAAGGATACAATGGTTACGCTTGGTCATTTGGACCCGGTGGAGGAATATCTTTTTCTGGTACAATCACTGGAACTTACAGTATTAATGACCTGATTCGAGATTGGAAAGGCGATAATGATAATCCTTGCCAATAACAATGTATTTGCGGCAAGGTATCGGGCTTAGCAACAGAAACGATAATTTTTTAGACTATATATCGGATTAAGGAGCAATCAAGTTCAAAATGATAATCAAATTACCGTCATATAAAGCAGCTATACTATTGGGATTAATTAGCATACCTTTTTTTGAATCTATCGAAAAAATTTTACCCAACGAAGCTATTTCAAATATTATAGATTTTATCGGATTTGGGGTCCTTTTATTAATTTCATCAGCAGATTTTAATTATATCCGACAAGAAATGAAAAACGGGCGATCATTTTTTGGCCCATGGATGAGGCCACAAGATTTTAAAGAGTGTTTTATACCTTCATGGAAAAGAATGTTTGTTTATTTTTTATCAACGTGTGTCTCTGCTGTGTTTTTTAATTTTGTGAAGATATGAGAGTTTTTGAATATTTTAGAGGGGCAGCATTCGGAATTAAGAAGTATAAAAGACGTCGTTAAACGAAGGCGGTCAAGAGATCGTGGGTGGTGTCCGGGTTTTGTGAATAAGGAGAATCATCAATTTCAAGATGCTTCACAAAACCTCAAAGAATGAGGAATCCTGCTTGCATGGACCTTGAGGGGCGGCGGTCGGGCTTAGGATAAAAATCAGAGCCGTTTACCGTGAGGTCAGGCCCAGTCTGGCGGGATGGTTCTGATTACATAATCCGGATTATCCGATGGCATTTTTTCAGGCGCTTTTTCTGAAAAAATTCTGTCGGATAATCAAGGTTGGATTATGTAAGAAGAAGACAAGCAGCATGACAGACAGGGCATTATAACTGACAATCGGCTTCCTTCTGCTTTTATAAAATCAGGCTGAAATCCTTATGGGGTCGGTGGGCGGGTATGTTATAAGGCCGGCTCCGGGCGCAGGACGCGGAATCCGCCACGTTTTTTGGCGGATGTAGCCCGAGCACGGAGACGCTACCTTGTTTATTTCATCGCATATGCTTTGTCATGAGGACCGACCGTTAAAAATACAACCGTTTTATCCTGCAACTCTTCACAGAAGCAAAACTCGCAGTCCTGAATATTGCGGCACTCTTCACAGATGACAAAAATTATTCGAAAATTTCGATCAATACGGGCGCTGCGGCACCCAATCAAATTTAATTTGCCGCTGACATCACCAAGAAATTCCGTATTGTGATATGGATTTTTGAGAACCCGATCAACTCGCTTTTTAATGGACTGCCTCATTGATGAATAGCGGCGTAAGTTTTTTACAAATTGTTCTTCATATACGGCTTCGTAATCACTCACCCCACACCTCTTTATGGGAATGCAGTTTGATATTGCCTTTGGCATTTCGTTTTTTGATATCTTGCATGTCCTTGTAAATGGGCATCTCCGGCCCGAGGTAAAATATCTCCGGCTCTTTTTTTACGATTCTTGTCAATTCCTCGCGTATAATGCGCCGTATAAGCGGTTCCAGAACTTTTGCAAGTTCCTCTATGTTTGCTGCTTGCGGATGGTTCATTCGCGCCTCCTTTACGCTGAAATATCAGCTATATTTTCCCTTGTAACAAGGCTCAGTATTTTTTTCTTGGTCAACATGGAATCAATTATCCGGATTAAGGCTACCCGGTCTTCTTCATCAAGGGTATCGATGAGTTTGATCCTTTCCATCAGGCCTTTGTTCTCGATCTTTACTTCTTTATAATCTTCCTCCATGTCACTTACAAGATAATCTATGGATACCTCAAATACGGAAGCAAGTTTTTGGATAACATCCAGCGATGGGTTATATTTGCCGGTTTCTATTCGGTTTATATGGGACAGGTGAGAGCCTATTTGTTCAGCCAGTTGGCTTTGGGACCATCCCTTTTTTTTTCTTAGTTTTTTTAAGTTTTGTGAAAGGTTCATACGGGTCGTTCTCCCTATAATTTGAATTTACAGATAATTTAGCGGTATTGGGTGAAAAAAGCAACTTTTTTGACCTTGTTGTGATAATTTGGCTTGACATTATTAGCTAATAAGCCTAACTAAAATTTACTTATATGGATAAAAACAAATCGGCATATTGGGTGAAAAAATAAAGGGAGGTGAAACCTATTGAATACCAGCACATTAGAAACGACAGACATATTCAGAGGCGCATTTTTCCTGTGCGTGGGCGGTGACCTTTCTAATATCCGCTTCCGGTCAAACGGCGGTCAGACAGCCACGTTCATGTTTACCGGCCAGAATCTCCACAAACATGACAAGGATTACAGAGAGGGCCATGCATTGGTAAACCCCTTGCAGTACCGGGAAGCCCTGAACCATTTACGGGATATTCTATTTGAAAAACAGCGTGAAAACCGCAAACCGGAGATACGATATGATCGAAAAGACGCGAATAGATACAATCAAAAATACTGTTGACCTTGTAGGCGTTGTAAAATCAAAGAACATCCGCCTGAAAAAGAACGGTAAAGGGTACATGGGCCTTTG
>JAHIRD010000159.1 GCA_018818835.1 Pseudomonadota bacterium | reverse complement strand
TTCAAATATTCCATCTGATTTTGATTTTCAAAGAGCAAAGTCAAAAAAAAGATAAATTTAAGATTGCAAATATGTTTCGAAATGTTCGTTTATTACAATTTTGTATTTAATACTACTTCTGACTTTTTACAGGGCCATCATCTATTAATTATATATAGAAATTTTCTCAAGGACAGCATCCGGAAACGCATCAATTTCAGGATGACCGACCAGAACCAGAATGTGCCGGTGCCGCCCATGGAAAAACCGTTGCAGGACGGGGCAAGACTGATCGATCTTCCGTCAAAGGAGTCATGGACAAGGATCCCCAAAATGGATCTGACCCAGGCTATGGGCAACCGGAAAAGCCATCGGGCTTATGAAAAGAAAAGTCTGACCATAGAAGAGCTTGCCTATCTTCTCTGGGCCACCCAGGGCTTACGGGGAAAGGCATCCCATGGCAGCGCATTTCGCATGGTCCCGTCTGCCGGTTGCCGCCATGCCCTGGAAACCTATCTTGTCATCCTCACAGTGGAGGAACTTGAGCCTGGAATTTACAGGTATCTGCCTCTTTCCCACCAGCTTGTGTTTGAATCATGCCCCGAGATGCTTGCCCAAAAGGTGGTCACCGCATCACTGGGCCAACCCTATCCGGGGAAAGCCGCCGTCACCTTTATCTGGGTTGCCGTGCCCTACAGAATGGAATGGCGTTACGGTCTGGCTGCTCACAAGGTCATCGCTCTGGATGCCGGGCATGTCTGCCAGAACCTTTATCTTGCCTGCGAAACCATTGGGGCCGGAACCTGCGCCATTGCCGCCTATGACCAGGAAGAACTGGATGAGTTGCTTGGCTTGGACGGAGATCATGAATTTGCCATGTATCTGGCTCCTGTTGGAAAAATCAAAAAAAATGAAACCTTGTAATTGTATACGTGCACTTAGTCTGGTGCTGCTTTTTCTGTGCATGGGTCACGGGGCCCTTGCCAATGATATTGAATGAGCTTTATCAATGCAGCGGCTGGGTTTATTCCCTTGAGCTTTAAAAAAATTTTACAGTGTGGTAAAATTTACCTGATCATTATCTTGACAGAACATCTTTTCTGAAATAAATCTATATTAAATAAGCGAAAAAATGACTATTACTTTGGTGACTTGATCGATTTTAATCGTGATTCAAGATCATAACATGTTTGGTGTGGGCTCATGGTGATGAGGAAATGATCAAGACCCGGGTGATTTGAGGCTGATGGATCTTGCAAGCCGGATTCGTCCATTTTTTTTGCGTTTATTTATCGCACAGAGTGATGCCTGTGCGGTTTTGTGGGGAAGGATAGGTATTGAGAAAATATAGTCAATTGAGGAATCAAGGTATGATGCGGAATTTTTTTGTGGCGTTGGCATTCAGTGTTTTTTTTCTTGTAATCACAACGGCGGCAATGGGTGGTGTCCCCACCATTTCCAACCTGTCGGACAAAAGTATACAAGAAGGTGCTCCCGCAGCAGTCTATGACAGTGATATCCAATTTTCCGGGGGCGAGGATTATGCGGATGGTTACCTGAGATATTCAATTGCAAGTGCCACAACGGATGACGTGTTTTCCCTGTCCAGTGATGCCGATCCGAATGTCCTTGGAGCCGTGTCCTTGAGCGCAGGCTTTGTGTATCTTGGCAATGGTTCAGGCCGGGATCTCATCGGAATCATTGATGCTACAGAAAATGGCCAAAATGGCCTGGCCCTTAAAATCTTGTTTTACCGATCCCTTGAAAATGGAGGCTTTGAAACAGGTGATGCTGGTGATGGCTGGACTCAACACCAATCACGGTATCTTCCCGATCTTGATGGCAACCCCATAAATTATAGTTTTTCTGATGGTGAAACTTTAGGGTCTGGGACTATCAGATATAATGGAGTATATACATGGCCTGTTGCTCCAACTTATGTGATTCAGATTGAGACGGATACGGAAAACGTCAGCAGTGGTTCTTATTCGCTTCGGCTGACTAACTCTGGGGTGCTCGGGTTTCCCCAAACGAACCAAATTCAGCCCGACGGCAATGGTTCCTTCCATGGCCCTTATGTGGAAAGCAGCTCATTTACAGCTTATGCAGACGAACGCGTGTATTTTGACTGGTCAGCCCAGAACGGATACGATGCATATGAAGTCATTTGCTACCTTATCAATCAAGACAACGGCTCACGAACCGAGCTTTTCGCAAGGCGGGGCGATACCCAGGGCTGGACAACGACACAGGCAACAATTCCCAGTGATGGGAATTACAGGTTTGAGTTTGTCTGTGGCTCTTATGATTGGACGGGTAATCGCTACGTCGGAGCCTCCTTGTATCTTGATAACATTCGTATTGTGACTGGTTTAACAATTGATGATACGACCCTGTCCACCATCGCACGACATGTCACCTATGTCAATTCGGGCGTCTTTGGTTCGGATGTGACACGGACCGTCAGTGTCGGTGTTGGGACAAACGATAAAAACACCGGAGCCGCCTCGGCAGACCTTACCATCACAATGGTTGTTGACAGTATCCCAACGGTTTCTCAAAATAATGGGATAAGCCTTGCGGAAGGTTCAACCGGCTCAATCGGCATCTCTGCCTTGAGAGCAACAGACTCGGACACCGACGATGCATCCTTGATCTATTCCCTGACATCGAATCCGGCATATGGCCGGGTTGAAGATTCAGGGAATCCAGGCACTGCGATTACATCTTTTATTCAGCAGGACCTTACAGATGGGTCCATTCGTTATGTTCATAACGGCAGCAATACCACCTCGGATAGTTTCGTGTTTTCCGTATCAAACGGAACGAACACCCTGACGGGGCAGACCTTTTCCATCACCATCACCACCAGCAATGATATGCCGGTCCTTAGTGTGAATACGGGTCTGACAGTTGTTGAGGGTTTGATGGCGACCCTGGGTTCAGCGATGCTTCAAGCCACCGATGAAGAATCTGACGATGCAACACTTGTATTCAACCTGACCACTTCACCGGTGAATGGTTACATTGAAAATACAGACAATCCGGGTTCAGCTATCACATCCTTTACCCAGCAAGACCTGATTGACAATAAAATCAGATATGTCCACAACGGGAGCAACACCCTTTCTGATCTGGTGACCTTTTCTGTGTTTGATGGTGCCAATACCCTTTCCGGACAGGATTTTCTGATTTCAGTAACGAACGTGGATGATGACGCTCCCACCATGGCAACCAATAGCGGCCTGACCCTGAATGAAGGGGCGACAGCCGTCATTCCCCTCAGTGTATTAAGAGCCACGGATACGGAATCTGACGATGCAAGCCTGATCTTTACCGTGACAACAGCGTCAGTCAATGGTCAGCTGGAAAAAAGTGGCAATCCTGTCCTTGTCTTTACCCAGCAGGACCTGATTGATAATATGATCAGCTATGTCCATAATGGCAGTAACACGACTTCGGACACCTTTACGTTTAGAGTCTCTGACGGAACCAATATCCTTTCGGGACAGGTATTCTCCGTGACGATCAATGCGGTTGATGATGAGGTCCCCTTTGTATCTTTAAATACCGGCATGACGGTTGCTGAAAATGAGACGAAGGTCATCGGGGTGGCGAACCTGAACGCCTCGGATGCAGACACCGATGATTCAATCCTTTTGTTTCAGATTGTCTCAGGGCCCTCAAACGGCCAGATCGAACGTTCCGGTGAAACAGGCACGGCCATTACATCCTTTTCCCAGGCGGATCTTGCAGCAGGCCTTATCGTCTATGCCCATGACGGAAGTGCTACACTCACAGACACATTCGGGTTCACGGTCAGTGACGGAACCAATCTCCTTACCGGACAATCCTTTGCCATCACCATTACCGAAGCGTACCCCCCCCAGGTGACCACAAGCCTGGTTTCCGCCATTTCAGCAACCGGGGCAAACTCAGGGGGAACGATTCTTTCTGATGGGGGGAATCCGGTCACTGCCAGGGGGATCTGCTGGGGCTTATCGTCCGGCCCGTCCATTGGCGGAAACCATACAACGGATGGTGTTGGAACCGGCAGCTTCACATCTCAGATAAGTGGAATGACACCAGGGACCATCTATTATGTCCGGGCCTATGCCACCAATTTGGAAGGAACAGCCTACGGCAACGAGGTATCGTTTATCACCCTGTCCTCAGCTCCGGTGGCATCAGCTGCAACGGATATTTCGGCAACAGGATTCACATCACACTGGAATGCTGTCTTGGGTGCTATCGGTTACAGTTTAGATATATCCGTATCATCCGGGTTTGATTCTTTTCTTGTGGGGTATCAAAGCCGTCCGGATTCAGGCCTTGATGAGTCGGTGTCAGGCCTTGTTCCGGGGCAGGTTTATCACTACAGGGTACGATCTGAAAATATCAGCGGCACCAGTGCTAACTCCAATGTGATAGAACTGCGTCTTGACGGGAATTCCTGGATCGGTGGAAGCGGTGACTGGAACGATCCCTCAAACTGGAGCGCCGGGGCTGTTCCCGGACCCGAGGATGATGTTTACATTGGCCTGAACACAGACCTGGGCGACATCATTATTTTGGTGAATGTCACGGTTGACATCAAAAGCATCTCCATGTCGCCAGCCTTTGAAGGTGAGATTCTGATTGATTCAGGCTATTCCTTGACAACCGAATATTACCTTCAAGAAGGGGGCACCGTTGATTGCGGCCAGGGGCCCATGGACATCAACGGAGATTTTGTTCTTAGCGGCGGTCTTTTTATCGCACCATCCGGATCCATGACCCTTGAAGGCGACTTTAGCCATGCCGGCGGAACCTTTGAGCACAATAACGGAACCCTGATTTTGGACGGAATGGATCAGGCACTTACAGGCAGTACGATTTTTAATAATTTTGTCAAAGAGGTTGCCCAGGCAGACACACTGACCTTTGAAAGCGGAACCATGACAACATTTGAAGGGGCGGTTCAATTCCATGGCGGCAGCAGTGATGAGCCCTTAATCCTTGATTGTACCGATTCCGGCACATCCATTGACATTATCATTGAATATGATTTCGAGACCCGGGATACCATCATGGGAAGCTGTATTCAGCTTATCAATGAAATCGGCATGGACGAGCCCCGTGCCACCCTTTTCAATACACCGCCGACCCTTACAAATGCATCGTCCTATGCCATGGGCGTGGGAGGGATCGGAGTGACACATTATATCTACATGCTGGATGGGGGGGCCTGGAGCGGTGAATACAGTGTGGATCAGCCCCTTGGGTTCATCCGTAATACCGAAGGGGTGCACACCCTCTCCGTTTTGGGTAAAGACATCGCAGGTTCCTGGCAGGCCCAAGAGCAGGCAACAACCTTTACATGGACAATCGATACAACACCCCCGGTGGCTGTGATCGACAATTGCCCGGAAGGCATTGTGGGTCGTGGTGATCTTGAGGTTATGGTTCGGGGACTGGGTGAGGACATTTCCGCATACCGTTACAAAATTGATCAAGGCCTGTGGAGTGAATCGGTCCCGTCCCTCCGCCCCATCATCCTCACAGACCTTGGAGAGGGCGAGCATACTCTGGAGGTGACAGCACGGGATAGGGCCGGCAACTGGCAGGCCCCTGAAACATCATCTCAAAAAACTTGGACCGTTGACGTTGAGGCTCTCAGCGTGACCCTTGTTGGCGTGCCCGGAACCATGACGTCCGATGACCATGCCATCATTACGGTTACGGGTGACCAGGTCGTCGCCTATATGTATCGTTTTGATGAGGGCACCTGGACTTACGGGGTGGTTGAAGACGATATCCTGTTGACGGATCTTTCAGATGGTCTCCACACCCTTTCGGTTCGTGGACTTTCTGTGTACGGTGATGTGGGCGATACGGGCGATGGAGCCGTCATCAGGTACTGGACAGTGGACACCACAGCCTCCCAGGCTCCTGTGTTGACTGTATCTCCGGGGGCTCCCTCGTCAACATCCATTGACCTTTCATGGACATGGTCATCTGCAAACGGACAGGAGGTCATCAGCCGATACAGGCTCTGGATGTCTTTGGATGTCATAACCGAAGACACCCTTAGCCGGGCCACTGAAATCTGGTGTGGTATCGTTCCAGGGCCTGAAGGTTATGTGGAGATGTTTACCATGTCCGGGCTTTTACCGGGGACCTCTTACCATTTTGCCGTGAAAACCGTTGACAGAGCGGGCCATGTTTCCGATCTCAGTAACGATGCAGTACTGACAACACAAGACCTGCTTCCGGAAATCACGGATCTGGTCCTGACAGAAGGCGGAACACAGGCTGATAATTCTCTTGCAAGGGAAATTCGTCTGATGGGTTCAAACTTTGTGAGGTCCCCCGGGAATAATATTATCCGCTTTGAAAACGGACCGGTCGTGTTTGATATCATCAATAGTACCGGGAACACCACTCAGATGACTGCCTTTGTTCCCATCGGCGCTCCGGAAGGGACATACGATGTCAGGATTATCAATAAAAACGGTGTATCCCTGAAATTTGAAAGGGCTTATACCGTGACAAAGGCAGGGGCTCCGGTTCCGGTAGTGATAAACGTTTCGCCGTTGACCCTGGCCACGGGTACCACCGCAACCCTGACCATCACGGGACAGAATTTCACAGAACCAGTGACAGCCATAAGGCTTGTTCGTGACAGCGATACAGTGATCCCTGCGCATGAAATAGTCTTTACAAATTCAACAACACTTATGGCAACCCTTGATGTCCCCTCTGATGCCGTGGAAGGCATTTATTCGGTTTTTGTTGAACATGGAAACGGCATGATCAATGGCGTCAGTGCCGTTAGGGTTCGTGTGTTTACACCGGTGGACCTTGAAACATCCCAGGGTCCTGTGAATACAAATGGTATGATTACGGTGATAGACGGCACTGTTCCGGTTGATGTTGAACTTTCAACCGATGACCGGGATGAAGTGGATGCCGTCAGTTCGTATCCCATTGCCGTGACTCTGACCATCCGGGCCGGATCAGAATTCGAAGCGTTGTCCGGAGACGTATGGGAGGAATTCACAGGCATGATCAACGCCCCTGTTCAGGTGCCCCTTTCGCCTGAGGTGATATCGTATCTGGGCAACGATGCATCCCAGATCACCATGGGCGCAGATAAGCTTCTCCGTCTTGGGAATGGTGAGACAATGCGCATCATCGTGGAGGTCACTGTTTCATCCGGAGCCCCTGTTCCCCAGCTTTACCATATGGCTGATGACGGGACTCTGAGTCTTGCCGGAATAGAAGGCTCAGAGGGCGGCATTGATTATGTTCCAGGAGGTACCATTGTGTCTGTCCGGGAAAATGTTCCGGAAAACGGCATGGTGACCTATACTCTTTCAGCCCTCTTAAATGAACTGGATAATGAGTATGCCGTGGGATCCATGGTGCCAAATTTTATTGATTCCAAATACGGGCCCTGTTTTATCGGCTCCTCCTTATATGACAAGCTTGCTTGGTCATGGGGCTGGTTTGTTCTGATCCCCTTGGGATGCCTGGTTTTTTTTTTCGGAAAACCGTCATGGCCTTTTATGGGAACGGCCCTCAGTCTGATTGTTACCCTGGCAGCCGGGACAGCCATTGCCGGAGATTCCCGGGATGAAACCTGGTATATTCTTGCCGGCGGGGGCTTCCAGATGATCGGGGAGAAATACAATGCCATCTATTTGAATGTGGATCAGGCCTTGAAGGTGGACAACGACCTGTATCCTTTCTTAAAGGCCGGATACAATATCAGTGACCGTATCGCCCTGGAGGCCGGGTTTCGATATGACATGCTCAGCGGGAGCATGGAAGCAAGCCAGGATGGGGGATCTGATTCTGTCAGTGGATACACTCTGTTGTTCGGACCGGTGTACCGGTTTCAGGAAATGAATACAACCTTTATGGATAAATGGCAGCCATTTTTGAAGGCCGATGTGGGATATAGGAAACTGAACAGCGGCCTTGCCTACGCTGTAAAAAACTATGACCCGGCCATTGGTTTTGAACTGGCTGTGGGTGTTGAAAAAGGCCCTGTGGACGCCCGTATCGGTTATGCCTTTTACACCCATAAACAAAATGAGAGCGCCGTGGGTTACAATCCGGCGGGATCCAGTTCTGACCTGGGCCTTTCAGGTGTGTTCTTTGAAGTGGCCTACCGGTTCTCTTTTGGCAAAGACAAAGGGGCGAGTCTCCCGGCCAGACATTCTGAAAAGACAAAAAAGGCCGATTCGGGCAAGGACAAGAATGGCGTTCCTGTCAAGGGCAACACGGGTGATTCGGACAATGATGGAATTCCGGATTCCCGTGACAAATGTCCGCATACTCCGGGTGGTGTCATGGTTGACTCCTGGGGCTGCTCCAGTGATGATGATAATGACGGTGTGATCAACGAACAGGATAAGTGCGCCTTTACACCCCCAGGGATTTCTGTGGACAGCAATGGCTGTCCTGCAGATTCCGATGGAGACGGTGTGAGTGATGACCGTGACACCTGCGCAGGTACGCCTCCCTGGACCCCTGTGGATGAAAAAGGCTGTCCCGTGGATAGTGACAAGGACGGTGTGGAAGATGCCCAGGACTGGTGTCCGGGTACACCCCAGGGTGAAACCGTTAACGCTTACGGATGCCCCGAAGGGATGACAGGATTAGAGGATGTCGATTCGCCGGAAATTACCGATACCCCCATGGAAACATTTCCAATTGATGAAACCACAGATTCGGACCATGACGGCGTCCCGGATTATCTTGATCAGTGCCCCGGTACGCCTAAAGGCGCCGTTATTGATGATCGCGGTTGTTGGTTGGTGGATTAGAATCAAAACGATGTGTCATCGTAATAATAAATTTTTTTTTGAAACACTGCCAGAGAAAGAAATACCGCCCTGGCAGTGTTTTTTGAATTACAGGTTATCAAAACTTGCGCTAAAGGAGAAATGATTTCGTGGCTCACCCACTGTTTTGAAGGTCTCCGGATGAATGGCAAGAGAGGCCTCTTCCTGATTCAGGAAAAGATCCTCCGGCAGTTGTATCAAGGCCAGCATGTGATTCAACTGGTCCACAAGAATTGATGCTATACCCTTGGCCACGAACAATTTGGGTGGGAATTTTACAGAAAATTCAAACCAGCACCCCAGGTTGAACTCCAGTTCCGCTGCTGGATTGATCAAAGCCAGTTGCACTCCTTTGCTGCCATCCACGCTCAACTGTAATGGGATTTCTGCCGAAAATGACATGCTCAGTGCATCTTTCCATTCCCCTTGGGCATTCTTCCGTTGATACAGTATGTCAAAATTATCCACGTTCAGATAAGCCACGGATTGGATGTGCCCCCGAAAATGTAATTCCGGTGACAGGGTGGGTGAAAAAAGGATGCGGGTGTTTGCTGTTTCGGGGTCGGTGAGGATATATAAACCACTGTCGTTAAGATCGTTCAATATGTTTACAGTGGGAGAAAGCAAACCGGCTTCGTGAATAGCGAAAATGGCCTGGTTGATCAGATTGGCTGAGGTTACCACACTCAGATTGTTCTCTCCATCAGGTTCGGGAACTGCTGTGGGGGTGTAATAAAAACCGAGGCTGGCGGGGACAATGCCGGGGGCCGGTCCCAGATTTTCAGGAATCCCGATCAGGTCGGGGAAAATGTCATCCTCAATTCCAAGTAATTCGGGGAGGCCCACGTTCACACCCAGATCAATCTCTCCCATGTCTTCATCGGTGGTTTCTGTGCCAATGCGACCGTTCCCAGCAGATCGAAAGTTTGGGATGAATAGTCAATGAGTTGATCCGTTAACTCGCACACCCAGTTTATCAAGACAAAATCACATATTTCAACTTCCTCAGTGATGGAATAACTGGGTGTCGTGATACCCACATGGGTGTCAAGAAGGGTTTCAGCATCCAAAAACACCAAAAGCTCAGCCAGATCCGTCTCTTCCAATGCTTCTTGAATGCTGGGTATCAACTGGTCAATAGTGTATTGGTCCACCTTTAATTTTACAGCGTCATTCAGGATCGTTTCCCGGGACGCATAGCAATGGCTTGCTGTTTGAGCGTATGTGTCTTCTGTTTCAAAGGTGTAGGCCGACGCAAGATCGAGGGTGATTTCGAACCGGTTATTATCACCTAACTCCAGGGGGATATCATTGACACTGGCGGCGTAGACACCTGCCGGGTCTTTCAATTCTCCATGAATCGTCACCTCATCATCTATCTCAGTGGATAGTATGACCACACGAGGTCCCTCGGAGTCATAGTAAAAGTACCGACAGGGCCCGAAGTGTTTAGCATCCACCATTATGTTGTTTTGTCCCTGTCTCAAATAACCGGATAGGGTTTCACCGCTGGCAATGGCTTGGCCGTTCTCATAATTGAACAGATGCTGAACCGGAATGCCATTGAGTGTGATTTCTTCCGGGATTGACTCATAACGGATTAAAAATCGCTCGGGTAGTTGATCAATAAACTCTGCATCTTTTGTCGGCAATACAATCTCGTAATCGGCGTCACAGCCCGAAAGAATAAGACTTAGAGATAATAGTAAAAATAAAGAGCAGTTAAAAAGCTTGTTAAAAATCATAATAGTTCTCCTTCAGTGTGATGTGATTTTCTTAGGTTAGAAAAGATAAGAAGTAGACGTATTATATAAAGCACAGAGAGGATGAACGAGAGTCGACTTTAAACGTTTGCCATACGATTCAACACTCATGGATAGATATTGCTGGATAGATATTGCTGATAAGTAACATTATTTTTAATTGATATAATATAATTGATATTTGTTGGTGTGTCAATGACTTTGTCAGTATAAATACAATCATTAAGGGGTCTTTATATTATGCAATGTTTAAAATTTAATGAACTATAAATCGATACTTAAGCTCAAGGTTTCTGCAATCAAAGAAACTTGATCCGGACCCATTCAATCCTGTGGCTGCATATATAATATGATTGCTATGGGGCCGATGTAGCAACAATTTTTTTGAATTTTTTACTTATATTTTTTGCAAATGGTGTTAATAACGATAATAAAATTGTTTCTTAGCCCCCTATGATGTATTTCATAGTTTATCATTTATTTATGTTTTACACTGCGATAGTTTTGTTTAACTGATGCTCAAAGATCATGACAGGGAGAGTCCTATGAAATTATTCTCAGCGATGGTGATTGTGTTGTTTTTGTCGGTGCCTTTTTCATTTGCAGCGGATACGAATGGGGGGATGCAAAATGAAATGGAAAGCTTTTTAAAGGAAAAAGAAGACTCACGGAAAGCGTTTAACCGGATGAAAGGTGCCACGAAAAAGAATTCGGATGTTGATGAGAAAAAAAGTGCCATTCAGTTTGAACCACCTGTGCATTTGACAAAAATCGCACCGGTTGTCCCGGCATATATTGCACCGGAACCTGTTGCAGAATATCTGTTCAGTGGAAATGGCGAGGATTCATCGGGCCAAGGGAATAATGCCGTGGTGTTTGGCGCTCTGCCCACGCCTGACCGCAATGGCTCTGAAGACAGTGCTTATATTTTTTATGAAAGAGCCCATCGGATCAAAATCCCCCTGACAGCAGCAAATACTTTTTCCACCGGAAGTTTTACGGTCTCCTTCTGGATCAGGACCAAGGATAATGGAGGGGCCATGAAAGAGCTCCTCACCAACAACACCGGCAGCTCAGCATCATTATGGGGATTCAATCTCACCCCCGATGGGGCCTTACATTTTCAACTTAAAAATCAGGGGGGGCAGTCGGCCTTTATTGTTTCTCCCATCAATGACTGGAACTGGCACCAGGTGACCGGTGTCAGGAATGCAGAAAACAATACCATGAGTCTCTATGTGGATGGTACCCTGATTCAAACCCGTGAGGGCGTGACCGGATCTGTGGACAGTGGGGGAGACATCTTTGTCGGGGATCATCTGAATCGCCTGTTTGTTGGGCGTATCGATGATATCCGGATATGGGGCGAGGCCCTGAATAATCAGGCCCTTGGCCTAATTCATTCCGATGGCACATGCAGTCCCGTGGTCGCCATCCAGAACACGGAGATTGATGACTCACCCGGCATCCCTGAGCCGGTAGGCATGTATATGTTCAGCGGAAATGCCCAGGATGGTACGGTGAACCAGAACCACGGCATTGTCACCGGGGCAGAGTTGATCGAAGATCGGGCCGGAAATTTTAACAGTGCCTATTTGTTTTACTCACGGCCCCATCGAATTAAAATTCCATTGACACCCCAAAATACCTTTTCTTCGGGAAGTTTTACCGTTTCTTTCTGGGTCAAAACCCAAGATAAGGGATCGGTCATTAAAAATATTGTGACCAATGATAGCGGATCCAAGCCTTGCTGGAGTTTTAATTGCAATGCACAGGGCCTTATATTCAGACTCACGAACCAGGAAGGGGATTCTGCATATCTTACGTATCCTGTCAATGACGGGGCATGGCATCACGTGATAGGAACACGGAATGCAACAAATAACACCATGAGTCTTTATGTGGATTCAACGATTGTGGAAACCCGTACTGCTGTGACCGGCAGTGTGAACAGCCTGGGGGATATCTTTGTCGGCGATCATAAAAACCGTTTGTTTAGCGGCCGAATCGATGATGTGATTCTCTGGGATATGGCGCTTAGTGAAGCTAAGATGGTGGAATTGCATACCCTCGCTGCCAATCTTCCCTTGACCGTGTCCTTTTCTCCGGATGCGGACAATAAACAGGAACCGGTGGGACAGTATCATTTTGACGGGGATGCGTCAGATTCATCAGCAGAACATAATGACGGCATTGTGACGGCAGCCCATCTATCGCAGGATAAATATGGAAACGAAAACAAAGCCTATTGTTTTTATGAACGAAACAACCGGATCAAAATTCCCCTGATCCCTGCCAACACCTTTGCAAGGGGGTCGTTTACCATCTCATTTAAGTTCAAGGTCAATGAAACCCTCATCGGTAACATGCATGGGCTTGTGACCAATGATACAAATTCGAGGCAAAAATGGGGAATATTCTATACATCAAGCAAAGCCCTTGTCTTTGTGATCCACGATAAGGAAGATCAGTACGCGATGATTTCACATCCCATTGAGCTGGGGGCATGGTACACTGTTATTGCTGTGAGGGATGCGGCTGCAAACACCATCAGCATGTATCTGGATTCCCATCTTGTGGAGACACGGCCCGGTGCTTCAGGAGATCTGAACAGTGGTGACCCTATCTGGGTCGGAGAGCATACCAACCTGTTGTTCAGGGGATGTATTGACGAGGTGGTTTTGTGGCGGCGGGCCCTGGGTGCCCAGGAAATCAGCGATATGAATAAGATCAGTATCACGGCGCCGATTGCCGTTCCCTTGGATAACAAGATCTTGTTTGAAAAAAAGGGTTTGAATAAACAGCATCTGCTGCCTAAGAAGTAAGTTATGAAGATGATATAGGGCTTTTGGGACCCATGGGACTTATGAGACCCATGGGTGCTATTAACAGCATCAAATCCATTATATCAGGGTTTCAGCCAGTTTTAAAAATCGGGCCGCTTCTTTTTCGTTGCCAGTGTTTTTGTATATGGCACTGGCTTTGAAAAAACATTCCGAACGGATTTCCGCATGATCGTTTGCAAGGTCCAGATAAAGATTCAGGATGCTATCCGAGAAATCATTCAGTTTAAAAGAAAGATCCGCAAAGGCTTTTTTATCAAGGGGGCTGGGCCTTTGCCCACACCCGGTGCATTGATTCAAAAGGTCGGCATAAAGAGTCATGGCCTCCTTTGTTTTATCAGAAGCACCCAGAGTCATGGCCAGTTCCCGGGCAAGGTCAAGATCCCATCCAAAGTCATCAAGTACACCTCTGAAGATCTCTTCGGCCTTTTGATAATCCCCTTCAAGATAATAAATCCGACCTTTAAGTCGGATTCCCTCCGGGGATTCATTGATGTTTTCAGGTGACTGCTCAAGCACAGTGAGGGCCTCGTCAAACCGTTTAAGTTCGCAAAAAATATCACATAACATGGAAATTCCGTGAAATGAGGATGGATTGTTTTGAAGATATAAGGTTAATTGCTCAATGGCTCCCTGGGATTGTCCCAGGTTAATCAGTGCCGTTGCGAGTTCCACGGAGATATACGAGCCACCGGATGGATTTTCGTCCATGGCCTGCCGGAGTTTTTCAGCGGCCAACGTGAAATCCCCCTGGCTTAAGGCAAGGAATCCTTGTTTAAACGTCTCACCATATGACCTGTATGCCTGCCCCATCTCTTCGGGCAATGTCATACACAGAACTTCAAATGCATTTTCGGTGTCATAGGGTTCGGGCTCCGGCTCGTCATCGGGCTCTGGAACGAGAAATTCATCCGGCTCATCCTCAGGAATCTCAGCGATTTTTGAAGCTATCTTTTGCCTGAGCGTTTGCTGTAGTTCAGGATCTTCAGTCAGGGAAAGGGCGATGGAAAAAAGCTTTTTAGCATCTTCCAGGGCGTTTGCTTCAAACAGTTGGTCCCCGGATTCAAGGTGCTGCCGGGCAAGGGATTCCTTGCTGTTTTTGAGCTTCTCAAGAACCCTTGCTTTCATGGCCTGATCATCGGGATGTCTTTTTTCTATGATATCCAAAGCAGATTCATACTCAAGTTTTGCAGAGCCGAATTTATTTGCCGAAAAATACGTATCTCCCAGGGCTTCCGTTTTTTGTACTGATTTTGTAAAAAATGAAAATAGTCCCACGTTTTTGCTTCTCCGATTATTTTAGTTTTCATCCAGAGATGATCATTGTCTTTTTTTATACGTTAACAATTTAAATGGCAAGGATATACGCGTTTTTTGGACATCCATAACATGGAAATGCCATCATGGCCACGAGCATCGTGCCCGAACGATTCGGGTATGGCTGAATGGTAAAATAATAGTTTGAATAAAAGGTTCAA
Organism: Pseudomonadota bacterium; assembly: GCA_018818835.1. GTDB lineage: Bacteria > Desulfobacterota > Desulfobacteria > Desulfobacterales > Desulfolunaceae > JAHIRD01. The sequence continues at coordinate 109,751 of JAHIRD010000159.1, read as the reverse complement.
ATTCTGGTGATATCCATGATAAGTAATGTCAATTGAAATAATAACTCCCAAAACCAAGCTTAACTGTATTTCTCCCGAATCCCGGAGGTATGTGCAACCATGAGCATGAAAGAATTGATGGCGATATTTGAAGCCAATTACAGCCAATCCGTTGCCTTTGACAAACATCTCGGCATGACCTTGAAGGTCAATGATGCAGGCGATGCCACCTATACGCTGACCATAGGCCCCAACCATCTCACCGCCCTGGATTCGGCCCATGGCGGCGTAGCCGCCGGAATGATGGATGCGGCTCTGGGTGTAGCGGCTTTGTCCTACGCCATATCCCAGGGGAATTTCTGCGCCACGGTGGAATTCAAGATGAACTATCTGAAACAGGTAAAACCGGGCGATATTTTGGTGGCCCACGGCAAAGTCAAACACACAGGCAACCGCCTCATTGTCTCCGAGTGTGATATCCGTGAACAAAAAAGTGGTGATCTGGTGGCGTCCGGTCTCGGCACCTTCACCCAGTACCCCATGGAAAAACGTCAGCACATCCTCAACAAGAAGGACTAGTCCTATGAACTCTGATGCCTCCCCGGCATATCCGGCCCCATTACCCAATGAAGATGCGGATCACTTCATCCGCACGGCCATCAACCTGGGGGCCACAGAGGCTGTTATCATCCCTTCGTCTCAGATCATGGTCGAGGATTATCTGGCTGAACTCTGCAACGGCAAGCCGGTCTGCCCCAATTACGGCTTGTCTCCCAGTTGTCCGCCCCATGTTCCGGGGCCGTCGGCATTCAGGCTATGGCAAAACAAAAGCCCATGGTGTGTGGTGATCCGCATGGATTTTCCGCCCGTGGGCCCGTTGACCCAGGACCACCGGGACCTTGGCCATCTGCTCCATGAAATCGTTTCCGGCGTGGAACATGACGCCGTAATACGGGGTTACACCCATGCCAAATCCTTTGCGGGCGGTTCATGCAAGCATCTTTTTTGCTATGATTTTGGCTCCTGCCGCGTTCTTTCCGAAAACGGCCCCTGCCGTAATCCCGATACAGCCCGGCCATCCATGTCCGGCTTCGGCATCAACGTGGCCAGACTGATGGCATCCGCCCAATGGAAAAAGCCCCCAGATTCAACGTCCATGTCCTGGCTGGCCGGTTTGGTTCTTTTGTAATTCGTGCCCATCCATTATTGTAATCAAACGTCACCCATGGCCTGGATGATCATCATGCCTCCATGGTTGCCGCCTTGATTAACAAAATCGCAGAACAAAGCCGGACAACCATTATTTACGTTTCACACAAGAAAGAAAAAGGTTTATCTCCTGATATCACCTATGAATTGATTCCAGGGGACTGCGGTTCTGAAGGAAATGTTCATGAAACAGAACCGGAAGAGTAGGGATATCGTTGCCGCGCAACATTGTGATTTGTACAGTTGCATTTTGAATTGTTTCTGTTATACATTATCAAAGCCTCATCGAGGGATACATCATGCCGAACTATTCAGAACCGACGGGTGGAACCGTGGAATTGACACACAGGGACAAGACGAAGATTTTTTGATGGGGCTGCTTTGATCTGCCTCCCTGGCACGACGAAAAAAGGAGACATATTGAAGTATACCTGGAGAATCGTACGCGTTTTAATATTAGCTACCATATGTATCGTCATAGCCCGGATGTTTTTATTCAATCCGACGATCAACCCCATTCCTATAAACGTCAAACTGGCCCACGATAAAGGGAACCTGCCTATTTTCCAGGAAAATTTCATCAAACAGGGTGACATGGCGAAGAGGAACATCGGCATAGGAATCACACCGGTTCCTTCGATTTCGCCGGATTTATACCTGCACCAGATGAAAGCCAGCCTTGCCACGGATCTTGCGCCGGAATTGTTTACCTGGTGGTCCACAATCCGGGCGAAAGAACTTGTGGACGATGATGTTGTGGGTGATCTGACCGATCTGTGGGACAAATATAAAAATGATTATTCCGAGGACATGAGAAAGGCCTTCACCATCGGGGACAAGGTGTATGGTTTCCCTTATGTGGTTGAATACTGGCCTGTCTGGTATAACAAAACGATCTTCATGCGCCTGGGGCTTGACGTGCCGTCCACCTGGCCCGAGTTCATCGCCATCTGTAAAAAATTAAAAGCAGCTGGTGTGCCTCCGATCCTGACATCTCTTCAAAATGACTGGCCCTCCTTTATATGGTTTGAGGAGATGATGATCGGGGAAGATCCTGACCTTTATGACGATCTGTGCCGGGGCAAGGTAAAGTACACGGACCCGAGGGTTGTCAAGGCGTGCCGCGTCTGGAAGGACATGATCGAAAAGGGGTACTTTACCGATCCTTCACTTAATATGCTTACCAATTCAGGATATTTATGGAACAATGAAAAATTTGGAATGGTGCTTTGCGGAACCTGGTATTATTCGCCTGTCCTTATTGCCCAGGGTGTTAAAGAACAGAGCATCGGAGCATTTATCATGCCACCTCACAATCCCGGTGCAGGAAAGAATATTATCTTCGAGATGGGGCCACTTTTTACTGCGAAACATGCGAAGAACGCCGTGGCTGCGAAAAAAGTAGTGGACTGGTGGATGAGCCGCGAAGGAAGTGGATATTTCGCCACTTCGCAAAAAGCTTACCCGGGTAACCTGAATACTGACATCTCCTATTTGCCTCCAATTAAAAAGAACATTCTTGCCACGATTCAAAATGGAAACATCCGGCTGATGAACCGTTACTGGGAAGCCACCCCGGAACCCATTTGTAAACAGGCTGTTTTAAAGTTCGGCGAATTTATGCTGAATCCCGGCTCGTTAGAGCAAATGCTTAAAGACATTGACAGAATTGCCGACACGTACTGGACGGACAGTTCACACCAGTAAAGGTTTCCCATGCAACTAAGAACACGTTTCATCATCGCCATCGCCGCGGTCATTTTGGGGTTTGTCGCCATATCGGCCCTGACGGTTTACCTGATCATTGGTATCCATCGTTTAAACCGGGCGGACGCCATCTGCAATAAAACGGTCAACACCTTGAAAAAGCTGCAGCTCACGACGTCACAACTTCTAATCACCCAGGAGCTGGACAATACATTTCATAAATGGCAGCGGGTCCATGAACAATTTCGAGAGGACCTGGCACAGCTGAATACGTCCCCGGAAATTCATGATTTTATTGACACCCGGGAAAAAGAGAACATTCTTCAATCCATGAATATGTTCTGGGGGTTCACGGAACAACGGACGGCCCTGATTGAAAGCGATTTAACCGGTCTTCAGGCCAAACCGAATCAAACCCGGGACGGCCTGATCTACCAGTACGCCGAATCACACGACCATGGGCTGCTGGTCATCAGAAATAATATCTACACGGCCCTTCTCTTCCTGGAAGCGGAATTTGAAATCAGACTCTCCTCGCTCAGCTCCATTGTCAAAAAGGAAACATCCAAACGGTTTAACCACATTATCTTTCAGGTTACCCTGGCTGGTTTTGTGATTGCTGTGATTATTTCAACGCTTCTGGTTACTTTTTTATCCCGCTTAAAAGGACACCTTGCCAAGCTTCACCACTTCATGACAATTATCGGAAAAGGTGATTTTACAGAAAAACTGGATATTCCAGGCAATGATGAACTGAGCTGGATTGCCCATGCCGTCAATAAAACCACGGAAGCCCTGGCCAATATGCATGAAGAGCTGGAACAGCGTCTCCATGAAATTTCCCTGGCCAAGGAAAAAGCGGAAGCGGCCAACAGGACCAAGGGTATTTTTCTTGCCAACATGAGTCATGAAATCCGCACCCCGTTGAATGCGGTCATTGGATTTAGTGAATTATTGTCGACGCTTGTGTCGGACAAAAAACAGAAAAGTTATCTGGCCAGTATACAAACGGCTGGGAATTGTCTTCTAACCCTGCTCAACGACATTCTGGATTTGTCGAAAATCGAGGCGGACAAGATTAAAATCCAGTACTCTTCCTGTGCTTTGCACACCATGTTGAATGACGTGGCACAGGTTTTTTCCCTTCAGGCCTCCCAAAAGGAAATACAATTTTATAGTGACATTGATGAGGCCCTGCCGGGTTCGCTTCTGCTTGATGAAATCCGTCTGCGACAGGTGTTGTTCAACATTGTCGGTAATGCTGTCAAATTCACCCGGAAAGGCCATATCAAACTATCGGCAAAGGTCATTGAACATAACCTCAACCCTGTGTTTGACCTCCATATTTCCGTAGAAGACACGGGTATGGGCATTCCGGAACATGAAATCGAACGGATATTTGATTCATTCGAACAGCAGGAGCAGCAGGACAACGCCATCTACGGGGGGACCGGACTGGGACTCACCATCTCCAGGCGCCTGGTGGAAATGATGAACGGGCGGATTTGGGTTGACAGTCTTGTGGACAGGGGCAGCACGTTCCACATCTTGATCCGTGATGTGAAAATTTCCTTAGACGAACCTTTCATTCGTCATACGGAGATCCATCACCAGGGTATCCGGTTTGGAAAAAGGAAGGTTCTGGTGGTGGATGACATTGAATCCCACAGGGATTTGCCATCCCATGTCAAGGCAAGCCTCCCCGGAATGATAGAGCATCTGGAATCCTGCTTCCTGGAACGGTGGGAAACATTCAAAGTCCGCCAGCCCATGGACGAGGTCAAGCTGTTCGGTGAGGAGATAAAAGCCCTTGGAATAGAGTACAACCTGAATATCCTGTCTGATTACGGAGACGATCTTGCCACCCATGTTGACAATTTTGATGTCAAAAATATGCAGTTGGCGATTGAGGATTTCCCCAAAATCATTCTAAAATTGAAAGCCATGGGAGGTGAACACTGTGCCTACTGAAAATCAGATGCCCTTATTTTCGATTTTGATCGTTGATGACGAGGCCGAGAATATCAAACTTTTAGGCAGCCTACTTAAAGAAAACGGCTATGAGGCCGAATTTGCGATGGATGGGGAAAAAGCCCTGACCTGGCTTATGTCAAAACCCTTTGATCTGGTTTTACTCGATGTCATGATGCCGGGGATGAACGGATACGACGTGTGCCGTACCATTAAATCCCACCTGTCTCTGAAACATATCCCCGTGCTTTTTTTGACGGCAAAAACAGAGACTGAGGATATTGTCATGGGATTCGAGGTTGGCGGATCGGATTATATCACCAAGCCGTTCAAGCCCCCGGAGCTTCTGGCACGGGTAAAAATGCATGTCGAGATGAAAATCCTGAGGGGGCTGATCCCCATATGCGCCAGTTGCAAGGATATTCGTGATGACAAAGGCAAATGGACTAGGATGGAAGCCTATTTCCAGAGCCATTCCCTGGCCCAGTTCAGCCATGGGCTGTGTCCCAAATGTTCGGATAGATTATACGGCCATGAGGACTGGTATAAAAAAAAATAATCGGCTCTTATTTGTTTGTCTATAAAATCAGCATGGTAATTCCCAATATGACTGCCCTGATAAGGGACAGCGATAACGGATCGCGGGAATTGTCACTTTCCGAGTATGACGATGGCATGATGAAAAATTCAATGATCAGGTAAAAGTGCAATGATAAATAATACATGTTTAATGTGCGTGACGACCATGCTCGTTGGGTCATGGTTAGTGATTGTGACCCAGGTCGATGTAGAAGGCACAGCGCGCCGTGCCCCTGTGAAAAAAAAAGGTCGGTTTACATAAAATCAATGGTCAATGATGCAACGTCAGCGGATGTTTTCACATCGTTTTCCACCGTGGTTAAATCAAATGTTTCAAACCCTTCAGGGATCTGGGTCAAGGTACCGTTTTCACCGTCAAACGTTCCTAAAAAACCCGTGTTGTCAAAGTAGGCCGGGTTCACAAGGCCAAGTACGAACAGAAGCCCATCAACACCTGGGGTGACATCATTGCCTGCCTGGACATACTCAAGTATTTCTATGATCTGTCCGTCGGTGATGGTTTCAGGCGTGAGGTTTTACGAATAGGATGGTGCCAATTCTTGCGTTGAAACAATGGTTGACAGTCGAATGAAAGAGGGGGACAAAGAATAATTCAATTTGTGCTCGGAAAATAAAAAATGAAACCCATAGGGAAAAATGCATACAAGTGTCAAGAAGATATGCTAAGGAATCATAGTCATTCGATTTAATCAATGTAACAATAATCCCTCTGCGACGTGATTTTGAATTGGTTCCATCAATCCATACAGGGGGGATATAACGGTTATTTCAAAAATGGGTTTTCGGCAAGGGAACACGAGAGAGAAACAGCAAAAAAAATTATGATAGCTGGCGGTATTGTTCTTTTTGCAGGTTTTGCAATTTCGGCATCGTTAAAAAAGAAAGACCTTTCAGCATAAATGCTAACAATAGCTATGTCCAATAAACATTAAAGTTCTTCGATATATTATCAATGTTGGTATAATGGGGAAGGACAAATAAAACATTCTAAAGAGTAAGCACTTATCTTCATTCGGAGTCAAAAAAATGAATAATTTGCCACATAAAACACAAAGAGTTTCTTTTGCATGTGCTTTACTGTTTTTATTTATTTTCGCAATATTCTTGTCAGGTTGTGGGAGAAAACACACCGTTGAGAGATGCTATGGTGTCATACCTTATGCCTCACCGGAAGTAGAAGCACAAGCCAAGTCGTTTCCACCACTGACATCAGACAAGCCAGTAATCTACATAATAAAAAAAGATGAATTCACAGGTGCAATTCCTTTTTACGCATGGTTGGATGGGGTTCAGGTGGCTATGATGTCCAGGGGCTCGTTCATTATGCTGCCGGTTGAGTCAGGTGAACATACTATTTCTGCTCATGTGGGCTGGAAAGGTCTTTCTGAGATGCACCATAGCAAAAAAACGTCTGCCTTGATTGAGTGTTTTCCCGGGAGAAGATATTTTCTTCTGATGGAAGCAGACAGTGGCAGTGCAAGACTTAAACAGATCCCGGAAAGTGAGGGAATAGAGACGGTTAAACTTTCTGATTTCATCCGAACATCCATAAAGTGACGAAGCAAAGGCTATAAAAAATCAGTGATTTATTCATCTGTTTATAGAAGGGTTTCAAATGTGATAAACAACAGAAATGAAATACAATACAGAACGTCCTCCTTTTACACATATAAAGCAGGTTTACGTGCACCTCTCACTCTGATCGGCAAAAGTCTTATATTATTTATAGGATGCTTCACATGCCTTGCGAGTTGTTTAACCCCTCCTTCTCCCCGGCCACTTCTCCACGAGGCCATTGATGCTGATGATTATGGCCGAATTGCATCCCTTGTTGTAACTGTGGAGAACATAGATGAACCGGATGAATTTTCTGACACACCGTTACTGCTTGCAGTGAGAAAAGGGCATCTGCAAACGGTACGACTTTTGATCGATAAGGGTGCCAATATTAATTACAAAAATCCAAGCACAGGTGAGACACCTCTTATTCGAGCTGCTAAGGCAGGCCATGAGGATGTGGTTAAACTGTTGTTGGAAAAAGGAGCGTCGGTGGCACAAACCGATAACACAGGTGGTTCAGTTGTTACCTGGGCCTGCCGGAAAGGGTTTGTCGGTACATTGAAAATTTTAATTGATCATGGTCTTACCCTGGAAGACTCGAATCAGTTCCCACCACTTCTTGTGGCTTCTTCCTTCGGCAGTATCGATGTCATCCGGTTTCTTATCAGTAAAAAATTCGATGTGAACATCCAAGATGACCAGGGGAGAACACCTCTGATCATGGCTTCCATTTTTGGTCACACCACGGTTTTGGATCTGTTAGTTGAAAACAATGCAACCTTAGACCTTAAGGATAATAATGGCGGAACTGCGATTTATCACGCAGCACGCATGGGCCAAACACGTTGCCTTAAGCGACTCATTGAACGCGGCGCACAGGTCAATATTCCAACCCTTAAAAATGAAACGCCCCTTTTCAGGTGTGCATTTAACGATGAATTAGCAGATTTGGTGCTGTCTCGTGGGGGGAATATTCTGGATGTAGAATTTAATGAAGATCAATTCAATTTTGCGGCGCATTCTTATGAATGGTTCGCTATTTATTTTGAAAAAAAGCTGTCCGGAGATTGCAAGAATAGAGAAGACATTGTTCAAAAAGTTGCCTTTTCCTATAAACTGGCTGCCAAATACTTTGAGAAGGCCTCGTTGGAAATGGAAAAAATTGCTGATGAGCTAAGAGCTGACCGAATAACAAAGGTTGTTGGTTCTATGGTTTTAAACTCTATGATAATCAGCCTTTCACATATGCAGGCCCAAGTAGAGGCAAAACAGAGGGCGGAATTAAGTGCGCTACGGTCCCCCAATGGAGTTGGAACAGGCTCGGGCCATGTTTTTTATCAGACATTTGTTCCAAATACCACAGGCATTCAAGGGCAGGAATCACAATACCGTGAAAAGGCAAAGGAATTTAATGACAAAGCGGATGAGTGTAAACAACGTTTGATTCAGTATTGATGGCGTCGAAAAAGTCCCATTCACGGAAAAATAATTCATGGATATTGATGAAGGACCATGTCCCACGTTGTGCTGTGTTGTTTCTTCTGGTCTTGGCGCCTGGGATCTGTGCCGGAGAAATGGGCTGTTATTTTTACAGACCACAACCCTACGGGTCCGAGGCCTTTTACAACCCCTGGAACAATGTGTTTGCCTATACCTTTGATACGGTTCAGCTTACGGATAATTTCGACACCCAAGATATGAGTGAACGATGGGACACGGTACTCGATCACCTGACCCATCCTGGTGATGCCATTGACGAGGATGGCGGAACTCGGGCCTTTGTCAACCGGCAGATTTTTCCCTTGGGCGGCGAGGACCATTCGGATCGTTATTGTATGACCCCCAATTATTTCCTGCACCTGTTCGGAGGCGGACTGGTTTACAGGAAGGATGCCGAATACTTTCAGCAAAAAGGCATTCCCGCGCCCAGAGCCTGTTCTGCCATTCTGGCCATGGCCGGCGAGATTGTCCAGGAAGTCATCGAAAAGAAAAGCACAACATCGGACGACGAAGTGGCAGACGTACTGATTTTCAGGCCCCTGGGCATTCTTCTATTCAGCAGCGACATGGTTGCCGGATTTGTCGAGACCCATCTCTGCCCGGCCGTCTGGCCCCACCTCCTGCTCTATGATGTTAACGATGAAACCCTTCTCAACGCAGGCATGAACTACGTCATCCGTCCAAACTTACTGGGATGCGAATCTGTTCGCCTTTTTTCATTCATCGGCATGAACAACATGATCGGCCTTTCCCATCGGATAAGTCCGGAAACTTCATTATCCTGGGGCCTGGGGCTCGCCACCTGCCGGGTCGATCTCTCCCGTGACATTCCGGCTGAATTCCGATACAGCGGCGGGGTTTTCTATGACCGCAACAACAGCCTCCTGTGGTCCGTCATCATCAACGGAACGGAAAACCTGAAGGTCCGTCTGAATGTCTACCCCACAGCCAAACCCATCTGGAACAAACTCGGCTTTTTCGCCGGCCTCACGGATGACAGAAAAACCGCCCTGGGCATCACATTCAATTTCCCCTTTGGCATGGGGGTGTCGTTTCATTAAATTGATTGAGAAGTGCTGACACCCGTATATTTTAAAGTTAGAGTTTAAATAATATGGATAAAAAACGATTTCTCGAACATAAAATCAACCAATTATTGAAACTATTCCCAAATCACGCGACCATGCGACCCCATTCGCACCGCAAGCTTCAGGCATTTTCAAGAGTGTCCAGGTGATTAGCCAAATACGTTGGCAATGGACGAAAGGATGATCAAGGCCATAAAAGGAATGCAGTGCATACCTCTGGTTTTGGGTTTATGTGTGAATTAAAGGTCACATGCTGTGGCATAACCTTCATATTTTTATCCCGTATTTTCTATAGGTATTATTTTAGAAATATTCACCTGTCATTGATATTAAAATACAACGTCCCAATACAGTCAACCGTACAGGGCTTAAGCGAATTACACAAAAAAATGTGCGAGCTAATGGAAATTCCCGCTTTCGTATACCAAAACCTCAAAGATAGATGGTGGTTATTTGAGCCTAACTAACTGTTTATTCTTGATTTAAAACCTATTATTCTTGAATTATTTTTTCAAAGAGCGAAATGTTGGGTTTAAGGTTGTTTTAGGGGGTGATTTTAATGGTATTTTGTTTTATTTCAGTTTGTTAATGCGGCCTGACCCCATTTGAGGACCCCTGAACGACTGGCCCCCTCTGAACGACCCCCAATCAGCAATGCCAATCATCCCCAGCGGAAGGCTCCCGTGCACCCGGCTTGTTCTGTTTCGTTCTACGATTTTGGTGTTAAGGAACCATTCAAGTATTTATGCACAATACTTGAAATAAGTGTTTGATAAGGTATACCTTCTTCAATTGCCTTGATCTGTATTTGATGGTAATCCTTTTGAGAAAGACGAAGATTTATCCTTTTATCTTTTTTCAAAGTATTTCGCGCAGCTTCTATCGCTTTTGTTTTTTCACCGTCAAAGTTATTAACGGTCCGCCACTCATCACGTTCTATCGATTCCATCAGGTCTTTTTCTTCCTGATCGATTGGTGTAAATGCTTTTTTGTTAATTTTATTCATCATTCCCCCTTTAATCCGTATTTTTTTGTATATTTACGGCTTGGAAAAGCTGTTTTCAAAAATATCTCATCATCATTTTCCACATAAGGTACAATGATCGCATAGTTTTCGATTTCTAAAACATACATCCTTTGATTGGGATATCCTGGATTCTCCTCAATTCCAATAACCTGATCTGACTCAATTAAAAAGGCTATCTCCTCAAAGGAAATACCACGTTCGCGCTTTAAAATTTCGTTTTTGTCAGAATTCCAATTTAAATATTTCATTAAAGAAATATATGACTATGTCTGCCTTTTGTCAATTAATTTTGGAAGTTTGGGATACAAAACAGAGCGTTTTGGATAAACGCTCGTTTTAATGGCTTTTAGGTTTTGTTATGGGCTTTTTCATGATTCTCATTTCATTATATGATCTTCTGCCTATGACTAATTGAGAGAGTATTCTATTGGGTCGATGGGTTGGTCGATGTTCGATGGACGATGTTCGATGGGGTCGGATTCGATGGGGTCGGGCCACGCCAACCAGCTGAATTATTAAATAGGTTGATCGATTTGAGCCCAATTTTTGCCATTCGAATTGCATTTTTACCCTCAAAATTATCTGTTTAAGAACGATCCCATTTGCTATGATAATGATCATCAAGTAAAAGGGCTTCGGCTTTTTTTAAAGGATTTGAGCAGATTGCCGGGAGAATTCAGACAGCCGGCCTGTCCCTGCGTCTGGATAATGTGGTGGTCTATGGAGGCGAGATATCGCAGCAACATTCAACGGCGCGGTTGCTTAGATGGCGGGATGTGGGTAAAATTTTAAATCAGGCGCTATAGCAGTAACCGGGCAGTGAGCATATCAGGAACAAATATTAACAAATGTAGACATCTAACTCGGATTTACCTCGCCGATGCTGATGGTACGTTTGGACTCAGAAAGGAACCTAAGAATGAAAACTGAAGGAAAGTCAAAAGGAACTTGGATTCATCATGAAATGTTCTGTAGGCTTTGATTACGGCAAGGACTTCTTTAAGGCCCCGGGCAGTTGCTCCGGTTCTTAATGCAAGACCTTTGGTTCCCGGTTTTCCGGTAATAGCCGACGCCGTGTATTTTTCAACTGCCTCTCTGTTTCCGGCAAGAACGCTTACAAGGCCGGAATCTGAACAGTTGATGCCGAAGTGTTTTGTGAGGATAATCACTTGGGGGGAATTAGGGGCCAGTTCTCCCCGGTTGAGTTTTTCGAGATCCGAGAACGCATTGTCTGTGATCCGCTCATAAATGACACCAATTTCATCTGCTCCGATACCCACATCACCCGCAGGAACATCGGACAAAGGCCCGATGCCGGATTTGTAATAAAGGAAGTCTGCGTAGGCACTTAATACCCGGCTCCGGGTATCTCCTTGTCCAAGATCGCCTATAATCCCACCCTTTCCGGTTGTAAACAAGGGGATGCCAAGGCCCAGGCATTTAAACAGCATGTTGGTGGACAGGGCGCCTTCACCTGAAAAGGACACGTGATGCGTGTCTGCCCGGATCCCGCCCTTGCCGATGCCGATGCCGTTCATGCGGATGAAAAGATAGTCATTCCCGGATGCCGGCTCTTTGAACGTTTCATAATAGATGTTCCGGAACCGGATAAGCTTGACAATTTCCATGTTGTTGAGGGGCCGCATATACCCCTTGTCATCTTCAACAATCGGAACGGTGGATGCGGCAAATATATTGTAAAGGGTGGCCCAATAATAATCGTTTTTCATGTCCGGCGATGGTGTGAAAAGATAGTGGCGTATCAGGTCAAAGGCCTTTCTTGCGACAACGATGTCATCCTCGTTGAGGAGTGCCACCAGGGGTATCAAATACTCTTTCTGCTTGTTCTGCCGCATGGTGGTGATCAGGTCCATCTTCTCCAGGTTGGTCGCATCTTTAAGCTTATCAAGAATGTCCTTGATTTCTCCCACCGGAACAGGATGGGATTTGAAAAGGACAGAACGACTGTACAGGGCGTTTTCAATGAAGGATTCTATTTCAGGATTGATCAGGTCATCACTGATGTGGTGTCCTCCCAGAAGTGCGTGTTTACACGGGCGGATTCTCTGATTAGGTTCTGTCTGCTGTTTTTCTCGGGATGCTCGTGTTTTTCATTGGGCATGTCAGAATTATACATATATATTATGAAAATTATACCCCCCTTTGGATCCTTAATCAAGGTAATTACGGGACATCAAGAGTCAGCCAGAGAAGGGGTGTTGAATAATATAAGAACGAACGCGCGTATAAACGGAGATCAAAAATCCATGGCGGATCATGGGTTGTTGTTGAGTGTGTCGATGTTGGTAGGGTCTCGAAAGGCATTATTTGATGCAACGAGTGCACGGTCAAATAGAGTTGTGCCACCCTTCGCACGTTCATGTTGACGCGAATGGGTGACACAGCACAAAAAAAGTTAACACAATGGCCGTGGAAAAAAAGAAAAGGAAGAAGAAAGAACCGGGAGACCATAAGTTCTTAGCTGTTGAGCTCGTGTGACGACGGCTGCGCCTTCCATGAGATTTAAGGCAATATCGACAACTGTTCGGTCTTCAACATTTTCAAGGTATGAGCCTTTGACCCAGGCATTAAACGCGCCCATGGACGGACCTGTGCATATCTGGTAGTCAAGACGCCGTGATGTATCGCCTGACATGGCCCAGTTGGCGCTGTTCCCCAGGTACCATCGGAAAATCAAGGCCATACGGTATTTTGAACTTTTTTCTGCTTTTTCAATTTCACCGGGATTTCGTGATGAAAAAAAGCTGTGGGTATCGGACCAGATTTTATCCAGAGACGAATGGAATAAATCTTTTTCAAGTTTTGCTCTTATAGGCGCGGGAATGGATTCAATGGAATCATAGGCCGAATAGAGCTGCCAGAGTTGCCCGGCACGGCTGCTGAAGAGAGTTCCGCGTTTGAGGACCTGTACTTTGACGCCGAGTTCAAACATGTCGGCCGCCGGTGCCATGGTCACATCAGCAACCCCTGCTGCAGCAAGCATTTTCCGTCCATCAAGGGATAAGCCCGACTCCACTGCCGACTGATTGACGGACCCTGTGAGAACATAGGCCGCACCCATGGAAAAGGCTGCTGCAACAGCTGACGGCGTGCCCAATCCTCCGGCTGCACCGAGCCGAATGGGTCGGGTAAATCCGTGGGTTTCAACTTTTTTGTTGCGAAGATCAAAAATCGTGGGGAAAATTGCCGTGAGCGGACGGTTGTCGGTGTGTCCTCCTGAATCGGCTTCCACGGTAATGTCTTCAGCCACCGGTAGCTTCAAAGCAAGGGTTGCCTCTTGCTGGGTGAGTTTTCCTTGGGAAACCAGATGGTCAAGGATGGCTTTGGGTGGTGGTGACATGAAAAAATCAGCGACTTCCGGTCTGGACAGTTTCGCAAATACATGGTTGGTCCGCTGGATGTTGCCGGATGGATCCACGAAAAGACCCGTGGCTGAATATCGGACGATGCTGGGTGATAGAGACATGAAGGCGGAAGCGGATACCCGATGCACTCCTCGTTTCAGATACAGGTCCACAATGGCATCTTCAAGGGCAGGTTCTGTGGGGGAATGGATAAGATTGCTTCCATAGGATAACTTTTCACCCCTGAATGACGATTCGATCTCTACAAGAGCTTTTTCAACCTCACTGGGTGAAAGGCCTGCCGATCCGAAAAAACCGAGCATTCCGGCATGGGCCATGGCCGATACCATGGAACTCGACGTCAGTCCTCTGTACATGGCCCCGGCGACATAGGGAAAACGAACAGAATGTATTTCCAGAAACGATCTGTCCCCCAGCCATTCGGGATAAAGGGGAGGGAGGGTCGCCATGACGCTATAGGATGGAGCACGTGTATGATTTAAGTGGGCATCGTTGTCAATGAGTCCAAGGCGATTCGTCGCGCTCTCCTGCACGATATGCAACCAGGTCCGAAACTCGGGGATAAGGGCGTTAATGTCTTCAATGGAATAGGCCGGATAGCTCATCGGGCCTGATGACATATTTAGAATGGGTTGCTGGGAATGGGTCATAGTTATGAATCCTTCATTAAAATATGTTTAATTCCATGATCAATATATAAACCAAAATTGTGCGTATAATGACTTATATATGAGCAATATAATGAATAAATTAATTGATAATAATGTTGATTATACAATCAAAACTTTTCAAAAAAATGAACGTTTGTCAAGGTAAATTATTTATAATTTTAAGAAATTGCTAAATGTTTAACTTGCTAAAAAAATTATAAAATTTACATTTTGTGTCTGTGGAATATCACACATAATCGCTTTAATAAAATATATGGAACTTATTTTGATGAACTCGTAGAAAGTCGACAGATGGATGTCCATGGAAAAAGGTCCATAGGCCAAACACTATAACGCCGCATATGGGACTTTTTACGACGCCATCTATTTTGTTGCAACAATGAATTGCGTATATGAATATCTATCGATCCTGTCAAACGTGAATTGATGCTCTGTTAAAAACGTATTCCAGTTGATTTTCATAAAATCCTTGAAGGTTCCTGGCTCCATAATAGGAATCGTGCATTTGAAAAAAATTCGTTTGAAAAAGTTTCGTGGAACCGCCCATTCAGTAATATAAAAGACCCCCCCTTTTTTAAGGACACGGAAGATTTCAGCCAGTGTTTTTTGAACGATGTCTGGTTCCATTTCATGCAATGAGAGTGAAATGGTGACAATATCAAAGGTTTCATCGCCAAAATCCATCTGTGTGGCATCCATTTCAAAGGTTTCAATCCCGGAAATATTTTCTTTTTTCATGTTTTTTCGAGCAAGCGCCAGCATGTCTTTTGACATATCAATGCCGGTAATGGCGACGTTCGGTTTGTTCTCGGCAATGAGTATGACGCTATGGCCTGCGCCGAAACAAACATCCAGAAGGCGTTGGTGCTTATTGGATATATTATTCAATAACCCGTATCTCGGGCTTGATTTTTTGTTTGAAAAATAGATTAAATCCATGATTCCGTAAATTTTTGAAAGGAGTTTGAATTTTAATTGAATTTTCTGTTCGTACGTGCTCATTAAGACCCTCTTTGTTTAATGATTAATATACATTCATGTTTGTTCGTTAAATCAGTTATGAAACGTTCACGTATCAGATACTGAATCCGAACGTGGTAAAAACATCTTCAAGGTCATTGTAGATTTTTTCCGGTGTCAGATTATATTTTTCAAGAGAATATTCATGGGTGCTTTTATATGTTGAGTGCCGTTTCTTCTCGGCTGAAAGTACTGCTTTAAAATCATCACTTATGTCCATGTCAAAGTGGTGATAAACCTCCTTGATAATTTTTTCAGGATCTTTGACAAGGTCATCATATAAAACGATGGCAATGCGTTTCTTGTCTATGCGTGGCAGGGCTCTGAGCATATATTTATACATATCAACATTAATATTATACAATCGTTTGAACTCAGGTGAATCGCAAGGCATGGGGCCGGATATGCTTTCCCAGACTGTGCCGAACAGATTGAGTGTGGATGGAATTTGCTCCAAGGGATTTCTGACCAGTAAAATAAAACGGGAATCCGGAAAATGATTGGACATTTCCCATAGTTTCGATGTGGAATTCGGATTTTTTGAAAGGAAGATTTTTTTCTCACCATGAACAGTCATATGGCGCTTCAGACAGTTCTCATAATATGAAAGCAATTGGTTTTTGTCTGACTCTTTAAGTGTCTCAAACTGATTCATATCCTCCATCTTTGATAAAAAGGGGAAGAGGAAATGGAGATCAACACTCCAGAAAGCAAAGAAGAAGAGAGCTTCTTCTTCTTCAGCCTGATTGATACTGACCTTGTGGATGTGGTTGACATCAGAAAAAATTTTTGTCTCTTTTTTGTTCATCCAATGTGTCAATTTCCCTTTGAACAGACATTCAAGGCAATGAATCAGCCCCAGAATGATCTTTCGAAATAGGAGAGATGGGAAAAAAACTTCATAGGTTTTAAAGTATGCATAACGGTTTTGATCTTTACATAAAAGCCTGTGAAAAAAGGTGGTGCCACTTCGGGCATTACCAATGATAAAGATTGGTTTCTTAATTCGGACCTTTTTAAACCTATGAAATAAAAAATGATCTAAGAAAAGAGCGATGTTATTTATAACAATACCCGGTAAGAACACCATCCAAATAGCCAGCATGATAAAAAACCGTTTTATTGACAGGGTGTGAAATGAAAAATACATCGCCTGAAAAAAAGGTTTGAAATGAAATTTCATTGATTTGCCTTTCTATTTTAAGCGTATGTCGAACGTCAGGATAGACACTATAACGCCTCATATGCCATCATAATTTAATACGAAAGAACGGGCGTACACAACGCATGTTTCTGTAATTGAACCAGGTCTTCGGGATGTTTATGTCCCATGATGGATATACGGATAATGACCATGCCCTTGTCACTGGGTGCGATCATTGTATTGATATCCGTCTTGACTCGTTTTTTGTATTTTTTCCCCACAAGTGTCAGGCTAAAATCGTTTGATCCTATGGTTTGATCGTTTGTTGCATAAAAATTCGTACTGTTCCGGGCATAGAACGATATGGACCATGAGCAATCCGGAACAGGTGCGGTAAAACGTACCGGATGTTTGGATACATCGTATGTGCAAAGGGAATAGAGAAGATTCGGATCAGGTTTCGGAACATTTCTCAATTCAGGGGACGGTGTGCCCGTGTGGAAAAAAGCATTGGTCTGAGTTTTATATTTGTACGTCATCTGATGAAAGGCAATGAGCATGATGACATTGGGCAAATAGTACACAATCAGGATATGTAGAAAAAAAGCCAATGAAACAGTCAGAAATGATATAAATGCAAATTTCATCATTTTCGATTCTCCCGTATAATCGTCGGGAGATTGATTCTGTCAGGATGACTGATCATTTCCTTTGGAGGGTGGTTAATTCGAAGCATGATGCTGAATTTATCCCCTTTTTTTCCTGTATACAGCCAGTGTCCATCTTTTTTTCCCGAGGATAAGTGAATCGTATATGTGGCCTCATTGTTTTTTTGGACATCAAAATTGCTGTATGAATAACGGTTTTCAGGATTTTTCATCAGATATCTGTCTTCGGCATAAACCGTGATGTTCCACCAGCGGCATTCCAATTCACCTCCGTTTAACCGGTAATCATATTCAGCCATGAGAGGTTCTCCGGAATGATCCGTTTCAGCAACAAAATAGATTTGCTCATCTTTTTTCAAACCAAACAAAGCCGTGAGTGTATACCAGGTTCGTGTATACATTCCTCCTTCATCACTTCCGTTAGGTAATATGATATACCAGGGACCCACATAGGTTCGGTCTCTTTTTTCAATGTACTTCATGCTGATATAAGCCAAAGAAAGAGCTAAAATCAGGGCAATTGAAAAAATTTCAACAAACGTTATAACCATTTTCATATTTCCTCTGTTCACGTGTGGTCGTTAAACCACTTCATCGTATTTTCAATGCCTTTTTCATACGTGTAGGTAGGATTCCAGTTTAATGTATCTTGAGCGTTTTTAATGGAAAAACGCCATTTTGAACCCAAGTTTTTTACAGAATAGGTGGTGAGCAAGGGACGACTCTTTATATGCAATAACTTCCATAGGACTTCCATGGAAAAACCAAAGGCATAAGCAAGTTTATAGGGGATATATTTCCGTGAGAATTTGAGGCCTAAATAATGTGAAAGTTTCGCCGTAAACTCCTCAAAGGTGACGCTGATTCCGTCATGGGCAATAAACCCTTTGCCAATGGCATTGGGATTTGTTGCCATGGCCATGAGTAAATCGATCAAATTATCGATGTAAAGGGGCCAAACCAGGGCATTTTTTCTCCAGAACATAAAGATTTTGCTCTTAAGGGCTTCGGCCATGGGTGTAATGAAGGTCGTATCTCCAGGGCCATAGACCCAGCATGGGTAAATGATACTTACAGGCAATCCCTTTTTTTCATAGTCTTTTACAATTCGTGTCGCCTTTATTTTGGAATCTGGGTACGGCTCATTCCAGCAGCAGTATGGATCATTTTCGGTGAAAATTTTATCTTCACCGTATCCAAAGACATCATTGGTACTGATATAGATTAGTAATTTAATATGGGATTCAAGGGCTGCCTGACAGACATTTTTCGTTCCGTTAATATTGACATCATTGAACAATTCAGGATCACCCCAATCTGAAACCAGCCCGGCCAAATGAAAAACAACATCCACATCATTCATGGCATTTTTCAGTGTTGTGCAATCTCTGATATCACCTTGGACAAGTTCAATTCCTTTGTTTGTAATCTCCTCAATTTTAGCTCTATTTGAAGCCCTGACAAGTAATTTTATGGAATATCCTTCGTCGGATAACCGTTTGACAAGATGAGAGCCAATAAAACCGGTCCCTCCAGTAATAAACGCTTTTTTCATTTTCGCCCCCAAATCATAACCCCTGTATGACGTATTGTACTAACTTCCTGATAAATTATGGTAAAATTATCCCCTAATGGACTTATTTTCTAAGTCCAATAATTTTACCCACGATTCGTCCTATAAATCCCTGTGGACAGAATTCAAACGGACAGGTTGAACATGCAAAAACAGACAAACAGCCGAACATGACAAAATAGATAAAGCACCAGAACATGGCATAAAGATCCATATCTAATTTCAAATAATAGTAAAGCGGATAAAGAAAAATGAAGGACCAGATGAACATATCAAGCCATAGTCCCAGTTTCATGGATTTATTTTCCTGCTTTTTAAAAAGCTTGGCCGTCATTTTACCATAAAAACATGAACAGTTCTCTCCATAGTATGGGCATCTGGCACAGACAATATAACGTATCACATAGAGTTTTACTCCAAAAGCGATGGTCCAGATCAGGAATACGAAAAAACCGACTTTAAACGTGCCGTATAACCCTGCCAAGAAAAAAATAAATACCATAAACGATGTGATCTTCGTCACGATAGGGTTCCACGGAGGATTTTTAGGATATGCGCATCCATCTTGAATCAATACCAGATTTTCGTGTTCATTTGGTTTTTTATCCGTCATGGTATTTTCCCTTTTTCCCGTAAATGTGTTTAAACATGATTCAATTCCAACAAACAACTAACGTAAGATAGCGGCATTATTCCTTTGCACTTTTGTCAAGGCCTGTCAAGATCATTGCCCAATGGCCGACATGACGGTTTTTTAAATTAGGATAGGGATTTTTTTTTGTTTATCCATTAACGGATTCAACCGAGCCAAGGGTACTGGATGACATGTCAGAGAAGGTGGGCTTTCACCCACCTTATGAACATTAAATCTTTGCAAAAATCCCGTATACATAGGTCTGATACGTTGTGTATTTTCCATCCTTATAGAGTTTTGCACGGATTTTTTCCAGAACGTGTGATTTGAAAAAATCGGCATCTTTAAACATCTGCATGGCCCCTGCGATATCACCGGTACCAAGAAGCCAGTCAAACATCTCTTCCGGGGAATCAAAGGAAAGTTCAACAAATCCTTCTTCCATTTTAACAGGATTAAAACCATATTTGACGACCTTCTTTTTTAATTCCCTCATATCTTCCGGTAAAAAACATGAAATGTCGAGAACACCTTTTACCATATCCGGATATTCAGCCATGATTTCCATGATGCATGATTCAACCTCAACAATTGTTCCACGCTTACTGACAGCAAGGCCCAACTGGCCCCGATCTTTCAATGCTCTATGAATGTGTGTGAAGAAAGGATCCTGGGGGACATATTCAAGGGCCCATGTGCAAAAAATGCCATCATATTCATTGTCCGGGGCATTTTTAAGATATTCTATGCCATCAACATTCAAGAATGTTACTCGTTCATCGTTTATGCGGCTTTTACAGATGTCGATCATATTCGATGAAAGATCTATCCCTGTTATCTTATAAACATCATGACCCACTGATTTCATTAATTTTTTTGTTATATAACCCGTTCCACACCCAAAATCCAGGAGATGCCATGGCTTTGTATTTGAGGCGATAAATTCAAGATCAACGATTTTATCCGAGACAATTCCCATTTTATCGTTCCATTGATCAAATGATTGAGCCGCAGAATCATAGGACACTTTAAAATCAGCTGTGTCAATGATATTGACCTTATTCGTGAGATACCGGTAGGTTATTTTTGAAACACTCCGAAATTGTCTCCATAAACTTACATCGACACGTTTGTTAATGAAATAATCCCATCCCATCTTTGAGTATACTTTAATTTGAGCAAGTTCCATGTTCATCACCTTTTCTTTTGTAATATTATGTTAGAGCATCAGAAGTCATCTGTTTAATTTTTTAAAAAATCAGTGATTATTTTTATAAGCTTCATTGAATAATCACCGGTTGATTTTGATGTTTCCCATAGGTTACGTGCTGCGGTGCTTGGGAATAATGTGTTGTTGATGAAAACACCTTTTTGGGAGTCGATATTTGAATAAACGGTTCCGGCTTTGACTGGGGTGAACTGGTTTGAATTCATCTCCTTAAGGAAAGCCTCTTCTTTTTCAGGTGGAATGGTAAAGCACAATTCAAATTCACCATGGATTCCTGATAAAAAAGACAGGGCAGGTATGCCGAATTCTCCCAGCATTTTTACGGCTGGATGGCTGATCGAATCAACGTCATCAATGGATATGGCCACAGAGTTTAATCGATACAGAGAATCGATGGTGAACATAAGCCCATCACTTGTATCCATACATGAGGTGGCGTATTTGGAAATAATCTGAGCTTCTTTGATTCGTGCTATGGGTTTGTAAGGGTATTTGTCTGTGAGGTCGGGGAATAATAATTTCGTTACTACAAAGGTGTTACCCAAGCCGACAGGACCACTTAAATAAACAAGATCCCCAGGGTTCATTCCCGTTCGTTTCATCACACTGTTTTTATCAACAAGACCGAGGGCGGTGGCA
This sequence comes from Pseudomonadota bacterium, assembly GCA_018818835.1. Lineage (GTDB taxonomy): Bacteria > Desulfobacterota > Desulfobacteria > Desulfobacterales > Desulfolunaceae > JAHIRD01. Next base: position 88,147 of record JAHIRD010000159.1, on the reverse strand, counting down.
CCAAGGGCCGGAACGCCCGTGTTGTAATCCCCTCCGATGGAACCACAATCGTGGGCCTTACAGGCCTCAGCCATGCCGTGAACGATTTTTTCAACAAACGCCTTGTCCCAATCCGGGGAAACCGTCATGGACAGCAACATGCCGATGGGTTTTGCTCCCACGGCAGCAAGATCACTGAGATTGACAACCATGGCCATCCAGCCTATTAAATGAGGATCTGAATAAAGACCTTCGGTAATCTCTTCGGAGATGATATCCGTTGTTGCCGCCAGATAGTTTGTTCCCAAGCCGATGTCAAGAATCTCCGAATCACTGGTATGTGTTTCATTGACAGAATAGGGTGATCGGGGAAGAATTCTGGAAAAAGAACTGATCAGGGCAATCTCGGAAATATCATTCAGTGTTTTGTCTATTGACATACGGTTAACCCGCCTTTTATCAATTTAATATTAACTTTTTTAACCATTCGGACCTCTCCGTCCATCTCAAAGGTTGTTTTTTCATCGACGTTGACTTCAACTTCTTTTGCATTCCACGATTTTGTTTTTGGCCGGTTGAGAAACTTATGCCTCCAAAGATTGAAGGTTGAGATGAATTGCTCGGCTTTATTCATGTTCTCGGAAAGATTCACACAAAAATAATCACTTTGAGGCGTGACTTCGGTATCGTATTTAAAGTCTCCGGCAAAATTAGGGTAAATAAGAAAACCAAGATTTGAAATCTTTGTATGATGGTCTTCCCCATGGATTTCCAGTTTCGCTTTAAAGTTTTTATATTTGATAAATACATTTAAACCGCAATAGTAGATACACCCGCACACCCATTTGGGCTTCAACCAGCTGGATATTTTATCGCAGTTGTTAAACATTTGGTTGATATCTGCTGTGGCTCCCATGCTGCCATTTATAATGAAATATTCCGATGCGGATTGATCATTCTCCGTGATGTAGTCTGCCTGGGCAATATTATGTTTAATGGGGTTTGTAAAATCTATTTTAACAGGTATTCCCTTAATCATATTCGGTTTTATCATGGGTTTGTGAAAATCATTGCTGGAACCCAAGCCTATTGCGCCAAACGCAACGGCGTTTCGTGTTGCCTCAGGGAGTTCCATCATCGCGTTTGCCAATGAATGAACCGTTCCATCCCCTCCACCGGCTATAAATGTTTTTTCCCCCATCTCAATATGTTTGTTCAGAGAGTCCAGTGGATTTCTTGGAATATCTTCAATGACAATATCTGAGCCCATTTTTTTTACTTTTGCGCGAAGATCATCATAAATCTTGCTGAGTTTTTTTCGGCCGGTGTGATTATTAACGGCTGGATTCAAATAAATGATCATTTTGGTTGCCTAATGTTTTTATGATTGTGTCCCATAGCCTTGCGGCTCAATTGAGACGCAAGGCTATGGGGTTATATGTTTAAACCTGAGTTTTTTCAGGTCTTGCCTTTAGAACCATTTCAAACAGGATGTAATTGATCAAAAGAAAAGGTATCCAATCCGGTTTGAACGCGATGATAATGGCTGAGCAGTATAAGATGAACGATCTAACGACCGTTGCGATGGGGCCGTTGGATTTTTCCTCGTCACGGATGATGTGCAGCTGTATTTGTGCGATGATATTTAATATGGCCGTAAAGATAAGAAGTGACAGACTTGCCGTTGCCGCGAATCCGCCCTGTTTCAAAACAGGTTGAATGGCCAAAAAGGTAAAGATGATGGATAGAGCGGCTAAAATATCACTGTAAATTGCACTGGCAAACCAACCGAATCTGACCTGGAAGGTGTTGTAATTTGTTGCACGGTCTGCTGAGATATCCTTGAAATATCCGGCCACAACAAAATTGCAATAGGCGAAGAAGACAAGAAGTACCGTATAGAACATGGGCAATGACGCTTCGTTTGGTGGGAAAAATGATTTCATGACATCAAAATTGGGATCCATCATTCGTCCTCCAACGGGTATCATTGCAGCAATCCATGAATTCCATGGAGGTCCTCCCCACCAGGTCCGTTTGAAAAAGACATAGGTTGACAGCCCCAGAACCAGTACAAAACATGGCGCCAGGAGCCAGGGATTGATATAGGCCATGACAAGCCCGCCACTTGTGATGAGCACAAAACTTACCAGGAAGACGGCCTTCTTGGTTATTTCACCCCTGACCAGGGGCCTGTAGGGTGAGGATATGGCATCGGTATCGGTTTGAAACACATCGGTCATGGCCTGGCATACACCATAGGAAAGAAAAAAAGACGGAAATACCAATAAAAGATGAAAATAGTTCGTATCCGGAATATGGGCCATACCCACCAGGGCTGCTGTCCCTGATATGAATAAAAGATATGGGCGCATGTGAATCCAATATTTTTTCCAGAATTCAAAATGATAGACCGGAAAAGGCGTAACAGAAGAATGGTTGTCATAACATGTGTCTTTTACATTCATTTAGAATCTCCTCATTTGAAAATATCAAAAATAACTATCATTGATGTCATATCCTTACTTGGCGTTAAAACGATGCCAGGATCTTCCTGGCTCTTTTTTATGATTTTTAGTTATTCATTGTACGTTTTCAATCCGGACAATGAATAACTTAAAAAATCGGATGCATTGTTTATTGTTTGTTCATTAATCCACATTCACGTCCCACTGTGTCGAGTACGTGGAGTAAACTGTCCATATCCTCCTGGGTATGCGTACTCATGACGCTGACTCGGATCCGTGGCCGTGTGACGATGGGGAAGACCACCGTATTGAGAAAAATGCCTGCCAACTCAATTTCACGGGAAAGCTTTACAATGTCGACGTTATTTGGAATGTATATGGGAATAATGGCCGAATCGGTTTCAACATCAAGACCCATGGCTCTCATCCCTTTCACCAGATAATCCACATTGCTTCGAAGTGTGTCGAACATCTGAGGATTCTCGTCCATAACCTCTATTCCGGCAAGGATGGAAGCAATGTGAACAGGGGCCAGGGAAGCTGAAAAGAGATATGTTTTTGAGAAAAACCTGAGATAATCAATGACGGATCGCTTTCCTGCCAAAAAACCACCGGATGAGGCAAGGGCCTTGCTGAACGATCCCATGATCAGGTCAATTTTCCCTTCAAGGCCAAATAATTCGATAATACCATGGCCATGTTTCCCGATGACGCCAGTTCCGTGGGCATCGTCGACAACCAGGAAACCGCCATGGGCCTTGGTGATCTCGTAGATTTTATCCAGGGGAGGCACATCACCGTCCATGGAGTATACCCCTTCGATGGCCACATATTTATTGACTTTCCCACATTCTTTGGCCTTGATCAGGGCTTTTTCGAGATCAGCCACATCATTGTGGGCAAACAGCCACTTTTCACCCTTTGAAATTCTGGCACCTTCCACGATGGATGAATGGGCCAGCTCGTCATGGATGATCACGTCATTCTTATGGACAAGAGCCGTGAGCCAGCCGAGATTTGCGGCAAAGCCTGATGAGTAGATCACGGCATCTTCGGTTCCTTTCATTCTGGCAAGGGCCTTATCCAGTTTTTTGTGCAGGGTTGTTGTTCCATTGCCCATGGGGGGGCCACCCAATCCAACACCGAATTCATCGATATAGGCTGTCATCTTTTTTCTGACATCGGGATTGTTTGCAAGGCCCAGGTAGTTGTTCGCTCCGAACATCACAACCTTTCTTTCCTCGCCGGTCACATGGTCTTTGATCACCATGTTTGTATCGGTGGGAGAAATAACTTCCCTCATGACCGGGGCACCATCGGCAAGCTGTTGATGGAATGCTGCGGAAAATAATTCTGTTTTATCATAAATTGGAGAGTTATCGAGTTGATTAAAGAAGGCCATTCCGTCAAATACAGCATCATTGTTGAATGTGCTTGAACCATCGGAATTGGTTGAAAGATTTTTGGGCATGCTCACAGTGCCTTTAATTGAATCAATGGCAATGGCCATGGTCTTCACTGTTTGATGCTCGAATATCACCTGGACGGATAGTTCAATGTTGAATTCTTCACAGATTCGTGCAGCTAATTTCGTCGCCTTGAGTGAATCCCCACCCAGGTTGAAGAAATTTTCAAATTTTCCGATGTGTTCAATTTCAATGACTTCTTTCCAGATAGCGATGAGGCTGATTTCCGTACTCGTCAGCTCGGTGTTTTGATCGGTGTCGAGGGACTCGGTCATTTGAGCGGCATCATCGGCTGTGACAATGTTTGTAAACTCATTGTTTTTGAATTGTTTACGAAGCTCAAACCGTTTGATTTTTGCCGTATGTGTTCTGGGGATCTCATTGACAGGGACAAGGATATCAATTTTAATTCCAATGGCTTTCAAAAGCGCTTTGTTGATATGAGAGAGCATGACACAAAGTGCTTCCTTTGGCTCATTGGTTTTGACAAACAGGATGACGCTTTCCGTATCCATGTCCGGGCTCTTGTATCCCACCGTGGCAAGATCAAGCACGGATAATCCGGGTATCTGGGAGATGGTATCTTCAATGTCATTGAGGTAGAGGTTTTGACCGTTAACAAAGATAATATCTTTCAGTCGTCCGGTAATCACGAGCTGTCCATTGATAAGAAAACCCATGTCGCCGGTTCTCAGCCAGCCATCACAAAAGAGATCTTCATTTGCCGAAGGATTATTGTAATAGCCTTTTGTGATGGTGGGGCCACTGAGTTGAATATGCCCCACTGTATTTTCATGGACAATATTATCATTATCATCGACAATGCGGATGGAAAGGCCTTGGCATGGGGCTCCGAGATCAGGGAGATCAATGCTGTTTTCTTCCGAGGTGGCTGGGATGATTTTGCTGTCCCGGAAAAACGCCTCTTTTTCCACACGATGAAAAACAGGAAGTTCGGATAGCTTTGAGGCTGTTATGCCGCTTGCGGTTTCCGTCATGCCGTAACCGAAACACATGGCCTTTGCATCCAGACCGTATTTGCTGAATTTATCGATGAATTTTCTTGCAGCTGTTACCGAAACAGGTTCGGACCCATTCCCGATCATTTTGATACAGGATAAATCAATCCCTTTCATATTCTCTTCCGTGATCTGGGTGGTCAGCCATTTTATGGCGAAATTGGGAAGGGGAATGTAGGATATCCTGTAACGATGAATCAATCTCAGAAACAGGGCAGGATTTTCGATAAAAAGCTTGGGTTTGATGGTGATCTGGTTCATGCCGTTGATCAAGGGCCCCAGGTGAAACATGATGATGCCGATGACATGGGAATAGGGCATCCAGTTCCCCAGAATGATATCATCGAAACCCATATTCAGATTTGCCGAAACCCTGTCACCCTTAATCATCAGAAATGAATCGAGAACATATTTGCCTGGCTTTGTGCTGTTTAACATGCTGCCCACAAAGGAGTCCGACAGATTTGTTTCTGATTTATTTGATGGATTGGTTTTGTTTTTTTTGAATAATTTTCGCCGGACAACATGTGAATTAAAGCCAAGTGCCACTGTTCGAAAATCGTTGGCTGGGACATCCGCGAAATGCATGGCACCTAATTCCAGGGCGGACAGGAGATTCTTATGGGTGAGAATCACGCCCTTGGGATCTCCGGTGGCTCCTGAGGAAAACATGAGCATGGCTGTGTCATCTGATTTGGGACGGTGGATTTTTTTCTCAGGAGGAAACGCCCATCGAAGATCTGAAAAAACATGAACCTTTGAATTTTTTATATCTTTGAATTCTTCCGGGTTCCGGTCTGTTATGATGCATGGATTCTTAAGAATACCGCATACTTTTGCAAGCCTTTCCCCACTCTCAATCATGGAGCCATCCTCGGGTGTTGGCAGGGGGACAGGAATATAGCCCCCCAGGATCGCTCCCCAGAATGCTGATAAAAACGCAGAAGGCTCTTCAACCTGGAGAACAACCTCATCTCCCGGGCTTAAGTCCTTGCTTCGAAGGCCACCCAGCACACACTTGGCGCTATGATAAAGCTCGGCATAGGTCTGTGTCTGGGCTGCTTCATTTGCGTCTATATTTATGATGCCCTTGTCCGGAAATATAGCTGCAGTTAATTTTATAACATTGGGCAGGGTTCTTACAACCAAGGGCATCACCTGAAATTTGCCACCTGCAGCCCCTTTGGTAACCGCAAGGAAGGGGGGACCCAACCGATCCACAGGGGCTGTGGTTGTTCGGTCACTCATTTTTTTCATATTTAAGGTATCTGTCATCGCATACGTAAAGCTCATTTCCTTCATCCTCCTTATTATTAATTTATTCCTCTATTATTTTTGTTGGGTTCCTTTTGGTTTTATTCCTAAAATACGCCACGTTATTCGAGACATTTTCCCAACGGGGCAGATGGTCAAAGGGCATATTGAACAGGCTAATCGGGTTAATATGCTCACCATAAGAAAACATGCGAAACAATATAACATCGTGAGTACATACATTTTATATTTCAAAAAATAATAGAGAGGATAAATAAATATGATGCCCCAGAAAAGGGTATCGATCCACAGGCCGATGACCATGGATTTATTTTCCTGTTTTTTGTGCATAAAGGTGACAAGCTTGCCAAAAAATGACGAACAATTTTTTCCGTAATAGGGACACCTGGCACATACAAAATAACGAATTCCGTAGATTTTTATTGCTGCCAGGATAAACCATCCTAAAAAATACATATAGCCCAACTTTGCCATGCCATAGGCACCGATACCAAAGAATAACAGAATCGGTACCGCCGTAATCTTGCTGACGTTGGGGTGCCAGGGTGGGGTCTCAGGACAACGGCAACCATCCTGCATGATGACGTGTTCATGATGATTATCGTTTAAATTATCTTTCATTGTTTTTCCTGACTATGATGAAAAAATTAATTATACGTTCGCCCCGATAAAATGGGCATTTCCTTATATATTCTCTGTGACACGAGCAAGTTCTTCGGTTGAAAAATTTTCAGTCGCTAATGTGTTTGATTTTTCGAAAAAAAGTATAAGTGATGGCAGTAAAAACAGATCGGCTAATAAAGCCATTATAATATTGAAAGCCGTCAGCAAACCAAAGGTTTGATAGGGTAAATAGGAACCGAAGCTGAGTATGACGAAGCCCATTGCCAAGATAATGGATGTACTGATAATCGACGTACCGACATTTTTATATGTCATGAGAAGCGACGATTCAACGGACAGACCCGATGCAATGTTCCGTTTAAACCATACAATAAAGTGGACCGTATCATCGACATTGATTCCCAATGTCACACAGACGATCATGACCGTTAAGGTGTCAAAGGGAATGTTAAGCCATCCCATTAAACCGATGGTCAAAAGGATCGGGACGGTGTTCGGGACCATACTCAAGATTGCAAGCTTTAAGCCTTTGCAAACATAGATCATCATCAGAAAAATAACGATACATGCGAAAATGAAGCTGGACATGAAACTCTCTTTGAGGTTGCTGTCAAGAGAGCTCCATAAATTGCTTGTTCCTGTAATGATATAGGAGTAGTCCGGGCCAAGGATTTTTTTGATGTTATAATCGATTTCAGCCATGTATTCATTTCTTTTTTCAAGGGCATTGTTGAATATCTGATAGGTTATCCGTGCCTTTTTCTTATCCCTTGAAATGAATCTGTTAATGGTTACCGAATCTCCAATCTCAAAGTAATCAATGAGTGTTTCCTTGGTTTTAGGCAGGGTGTAGAATTGATCGTCATCGTTGTTAAATGCCTTGTTTACCTCTTTGAAATAATTATTGATGGAAAAAGACGATGAAATGAATTTTCTCTCTTTGAGAGTTTCAAAATAGGACTGAATTTCTTCGATTTTAGCAAGGCTATCCGGGTTTGAGAAATCATTTTTCTCCGAGTTTGCTGTCACAACAACTTCCGAGTTCATGGTTCCGCCCAGATTTTTTTCAATAAACTTTAAATCAACGACCATCTGGTTATCTTCTTTGAAAACATTCATGGTGTTCGATTTAAAGGTGACTTTTGAAATGCCGAAGATGGATACGGCCACAATGACAACCGATGCAACCCTGATGAACGTTGCGCGTTTTATTGTAAATTCTCCTATAAAGGCCAGTAGTTTTATTATAGGATTTTTTTTCAATGAAGAATGTTCATCCGGGCCTGATGCCTTGATTTTACTGTTCTTACGGGTCAGTAGTAAAAGGGTTGCAGGGAAGAATGTGATGGTCATGACAAAGGCGATCATGGTGCCAATTGCCGTGTAAAGGCCCAGGATTTGGATGGGTCTGATGGTTGCCGTGAGAAAAGATACAAAACCCACAGCGGTTGTCAGACTGGTAAACAAGCAGGGTTGCCAGATTGCTTTAATGGTGCAGGAAACGGAACGGACAGAGTCATTGTTGTTCTCAATTAACTCATCCTTATAATGTGCAATGAAATGAATCAAATCTGCCATGGATACATTGATCAGGACGGCAGCCATAATGGAGGTCACAATGTTTATGGATTCTTTTGCCAATGAAAACAATCCCATAACAATGACGTTGATAATAAGAAGGGTCAAAAAGCATATGGTGTTTATGGTAAGACTTCTGAATAAGAATAGAATCACCGTTCCCGAAAGGAGAATCATCATGGGGAGGATGACCGTTAGATCCTCCACCGTGAGTTTGTTTTCCTCGGATTCGAAGAATGGCACACCGTTAAAATGGAGTTTAAGCCTGTCTCCGGCTAATGTTTCAGACATGGCTCTGATATTTTCCATAAGGATGATTTTTTGATTGGAATCACTTTGCCGTGACAGCTCAAAGGCAATGGCTGCAAGATTTCCGTTTTTAGATATAAGGCGGCCCACGATACTTTTGTTGCCCAAAACTCTGTCTTTGACCATGGATAGAGTGTCATCCGAGAGTTGACCTTCCGGAACGATCTTCCTGCTGCCTAAGGTGTCGTCTTCTGTAATGGATTCATCCTGTTGGGTAATGCTGTATACCCTGTCCACGCGGTCCAGTTTCTCGATGTTTTGAGATATTTCTCTGATAATCCCAAGGACCTCGTTTGAGAAAATATGTTCGTCTTCAAATATGATTAATCCCAGTTCCTCATTGCCGAAAATATCTTGAAATTCGTTGTATTCGAGCAGCTTTGGATCATTATGCTTAAAATAGACATCCGCTGTATGGTTGAAACTGATATTTCTGCAAAAAGATCCCAAGACCACGGTCAACAAAAGGATAAGGACCAATACGGATTTGTATCGGGATACGATTAAATCTATAAAACGGTTCATCAACGGAGCTCCTGCTTACCTATGTCTTATGTTTAACGCCCATTTATAATGTTTATGTTACGGCCCATGCCTTGTTTATCCTGTGTATAAGGGGCACGACACGCCGTGCCCCTACGCGGTTTTATACGTTTCGGGTGATCCATTCTTTAAATTGTTTTATCCAGCGGTTTTTTGGATCATCACCCGGATGACCTTCGCCGTTCACTGCGTTTAAAAGTTTAATGGTGCTGTCCGATGGATTTTCTACGTTTTTAAGTACATTGAACATCACGGAACAGACTTCCGATGTCCTGGTTTTTTTCTGCCACGCCTGAACAACAGCCTTAAGATCCGAGTTCTTAGGATTGGGCACCTCATGGTCAAGGGTAGGCCCAAGCTCATTAATGGCGTTCATGACATTTTTTCTTCTGTCTGCATAGGGCATGGCAAGAAGTTCATCCGGGAAAATCGGTTTTCCCAGATAATAGTCCTGCTTGCAATAGTCGTATGGAAAATCAAGGGTGGATTCCATTTTTTTCACAGGGAGGCCACCAAAAAATCGTACAGGGACGATGGGCAGATTGAGGTTGGTGGCAAGATCAATAAAAACAGAACTCATTGTTTTTACAGGCTTACGGCATTGTAACCCCAACTGTCCTTCCACATGGAGAAAAACAGAGATGCCTTCCTCTTCAATCATTTTCTTGAAATTATCCAAAATAGTAAACATGGATGCTCTGTCACCCTGATCAAAGTAGACGACATTTTTCGGATAGTCGACTTCCGGGTAGCTGTAGAGCAGTTCGTTAAAGGGACCCATCCAGCCGTTTCGATGATCTGCATTGGCAATGGCCACCATCCTGTTGTCGGTCAACACCTGGGCGAGGCCAGGGAAAAGCATGGATTCGATCTGGATCTGGTGATTTGCAAGATAGATGACGTTCTTTCCCTTTACAGCGGCAAACCCTTCATGATCCTCCAATATCACCCGGTTCACGAAGGTATTGCACATCCCCCTGCAAAGATCCTCGCCTAACCATGGTTCGTAGCCGATGAGATTCCGTCCGTAGTTAAGGATTTTATCCATATTGAGATGGCAGTTTTCCAAATTGAGATGGCAGTTTTCCAACGAAATTATTGGTTTTCCGCTATCCTTATCCGTGGTTAGGGGAAAGCAGTTTAGAGGCATGTTTTTTGAGAATGCTGTTTTTCCGTCATCTGACAGGGTAAGCATGGACACAGGAACCCCTAAACTCCTGGCGATGGTATCCATACCGCTGAGGTCAGAACGATTGTCGCTCGTTTGGAGCAGTGTTTCATTCGTGACCTCTTTTTCCGGTTTGCCGGAAGGCTCAGGACCACCGGGTACAATGCGAATGGTTAAATCCTTGGCATGATAGATCCGCCGTCCATCGACCCATAGCCATCCTTCTGCAACGGCAAAGGGGCCTTTATCATCGGTTCCGACTTCAATGATATTCATTTCGGATCCGATGGTTTTGTTCATGGGTGTGACCTGGCCCCGGTATCTCCAGGTGATGGATTTATCAATGGCGATGGGTTCAAACTTCGGATTTTCAATGCCTTTGTCCATGTTGGTATGGATCATATAAAACTGAAGCAGTTGAACAAGGGCTTCAATGCCCAGAGACCCCGGTTGAACCGGATCCTGGAAAAAATGTGCCTTGAAGAACCATTCATGAATATTGACATCCTTTTCTGCACGGAGTCGGCCTATGCCTTTTTCACCCCCTTCAGGCCAAAAGCCAGTGATCCTGTCAATCATCAGGAGCATGGGTTTCGGGAGGCGAAGATCACGGGCGCAGTATTCACTGGGGCATTGTGTCAGGTCCACCATGAAATCGGACGGTGCCGTGAAATCCGCGATGGCTTTTTTCCGGACCTCCTCTTTCATGGGAAGGCCGAATTGCTCTTCAAACACGGTTCTCAAGAAAAAGCCAAATCCGGTTTTCATGCTATAGACAAGGGTGTCTCCCACATAAGATTCCACATCAAAGTTAAAAAGACTCATCCCCTTGATCAGTGAAATACTGGTCAATTTGGCCCGGGTCAGTATGGTGCCGGTATCCGGGGTTATTTCATGGAACTGGGTGCCGGTACCATCAAGATTCCTGAACAGGAGGGGTTCAGGTGAGGTGGCGACCCCGCCTTCAAATACGGCAAGCCAGCCGCAGGGTTGGAGAGCGACCTCCATGAGCACACAGAAAGGCATGGTTCGCCTTCCGTTTTCATCAAAATACCATGCATCTTTCGGGATATCGTATTCAACTTCGACGACCTCGCCGTTTCTGTTCATGCCGCCCATGGTTGCATCAACCCGGGTGACTCGGGTCATGAAGTGGTAGGGAGGTCCGGGGAGCCTTGCGATGTGATGACCTTTATCAAAATGACGTCCCAATTCCCCGAAGGCATCCGATGGTTTCCCATAGGCACATGCCATCAAGGATCTATAGTCAAATTTAAATCCGTCTTTGACAGCCACCTCTTTTTTCTCTGTATGATTGTCCAGAAGATGGGGCCAGCAGTCAAGGGGGAAATCCGGTACGAGACGTATTCCAAGACGTCGGATATGGAGACTCTTTCGGCCGTCACAGGTGGCCACAAGATCTGCAAACACAGTGGGGTAGAGACCATCCACGAGAATGACTTCTTCGATAAATGCTTCATAGCTCAGGTCCTTGCTCGACGGCGTGACCTGGGCACGGCATCTGGCTTGGTAAACTTCATTGGGGACCGGATCGAAACGCCATCCATCACGCTTGATGGTAAAGCCCATGGCTGTCAGGTAAAAGGCGAGGGTCTGCATGCAGGCATCGCTCATCAGGGTTCCGGGCATGCAGGGATCATTTTTAAAGTGACCCGGCAAGAACCAGTCATCCGAAGAAATTTTATTTTCAACCCGGATATATCCTCGGCCCCAGGGGCCGCCCTTGGGGTCAAACTCAGTGACTTCGTGTAGGAGGCACATCATTCCCGAAGGGATTTTGGGCGTTTTGGTGTGGGACGCGAGAATTTCAAATCCATCACCGAAACATTCATATGCCCGTCCTTCAGAAAAGGCTTTGATCTGATCTTTGGAAAATTTAGTGTGGGTGCAGGCAGCTTCCGGAGGGATAACGATTGATTCTTCCAGGGGCTTGTGCTCACCTGTCTTGGGATCCCAGATAACGCCTCCTGCGTTCTCGGCCTCCTCGGGTGTAATAAATGCTGCCTGGCCATTGCGGACAGAAAGGCGCAGTTCATCATTCACTCTGCAGTCATAGTGAAAGAAGAACATGCGTTGTCCACCCATGTTGGCATGGCCATCCACATGGATCTGATAGCAGAGGGTCTCCCCAACTTTGGGTGGCGCTCCGTAGTACATGAGATCACACCCGAGCAGACGGTATGCCCGTTCTCCCTTATTTAAAAAATCTATCCCAAGGTAGGAGATCAAGGTCAGATCGCACTGGCCTGATTCAATGGTGATTCCTCCGGGCATGTAAATATCATGGAGATACCATGCATCTTCGGTGACATCGGTTTCTGTCCACATAATGCCCTTTTCCATGGATCCGGGAACCGCGTCAATGCCTGTAATCCGGTCAACGAGAAGGAGGGGGTCTTCGGGAAGTCTTACCTGGATATCATATTTGTCCTGCTGCTCAAACAAAGGACCGAACACCTCGGATATCTTTCCTGAAGCAAGAATTCTAAGCTGGTCCTTATTAAAGGACGGACCTTTTGGCTCGATTTTAACGGGGTTTTCAAACTGTCGTCTCAAGGCATCCATGGCCGTGGGCTTTTTTGAGGCCTTTGTTTCTTCATTTTTAACGACCCTCAACTCCGGTTTGGGATTTTTGGCTTTAGCCTTTACCTCCAGGGGTTTGGCCACGGGTTCGGGTTGAAATGCCGGTGCCTTTTCTTCTGTTTCCAAGGAAGAGGGGGGCAGGATATCCTCATACTCAGCAGGTTCCATGGCCTGTTCGGAACCATACGAGGCCCGTGTTTCAAACAGGGCAGACTCCCTTTCGATCTGGGGATCCCTGTATTGAACGTTCAGCTCACTGCTCTGACCGGCAGCATTCAATAAGATCTCAAGGGTGTTTTGCCGTTGCTCTAAAAACTGCTTTTGGATATGACTGCTAATTTCGTAAAATTCCCTGGCTGAATTGGATGTCAAAATATTATTTTCGACAATCACACGAAGGATTCCATCTTCCTGTCCGGGCTCATAGACTATGGGTGTGGGTTGAAATAATTGGTTTCCCTGGGCGGCAACCCGAGTTTCCGGAAGTTCCTGGGGATTCTGGGTAGTGTTAGGAATCATTTCACTCTTTTGGGGAGATGAATTTATATTTTTCATAATTGATGGAACGGCAGGAGCCTTTGCCATGAATTGACTTTTTCCTTGTTTTGGATCAGGGTGTCTTTGCATTGTTTCTCCTGGTATAACATATTTATTTTGTATATCATTTTCTCTCCACGAATCGGGCAGGGGAGGGAATGTGACGTTGGGTGGATGTACGTGATAGAAAACAGTTCTTCCCGACAGAGTACTATGGTTTCCGGAACCTTTTTTCAGAGCGGTTTTATCCGTTAAAACCAATGGGACTTTTTCACTGGTTTTGTCTTCAACAAGCCTGATTTTGTTTGAAACGTGACCCAGGCCGGTGATAGATACCTCACAGGAAATTGATCGGTCGGTTTTTGTTGGCCAGGGATTGGACGCATTCGATCCTTTGGGCACCATGCCATGATGGCATGACAGAGCTGCAGCACCCACATAAAATAGACCTGACGCAGCATGTATATGACCGAAGACAGGCTCAATATGGATGGCGTTTTTTTCTGATCCGAACCTTAAATCAGCGGAATCTCTTATGTCATCCGGTAAAATGGCGTAAATTATGTCCTTGTTTTTCCTGGCATCTTCAAGGCGCTTAAGAACCAGAATAATCGCACCATCTCCGGGGATATGTTTTTCCTTGGGAAGAACATCCTGGGTGGCTGTCTCGTGGACCTGTTCACAGCAGATATCCACAGCACCCACCAGGGCCACATCCATTTCCCCGGATCGCAAGGCCCTCATGCCAAGATCGAGCCCCCGTATTCCTGAAAGCTCCTCGGAGGATACGGAAAATCCGGGTCCGCCAATATCGTATTGGCTGGAGATGCGATTGGTAACGATGTTCGGCATGGCCCCTAATACAGCAGGTGCTTGACCGTATGGATTGATGGAAGACCTTGCCTCGGCAATCCATGGTTCCAGATCGTCAACATTCTTTTTACCGGTCCAGTCCGTGACAAGTTGTTTTAATTTCCAGCCCATGGCTCCCCGGGAGACTTCGGCGTCGCAGCCCATTCCCACAAAAACACAGGTTTTCTCCCTGGGAAGTTTCCCGATCTCGTTGATGGCTTCCATGGATGCCTTGAGGATCATGAGCTGTTGTGGCAGTGTCTGTTTAAGATCGGCCGGGGGAAAGTTCAGACCCAAAAGAGGCAGTTCGATAGATTCAGTAAACCCTCCAAACATGCCTTCGCTATTTTTTCTCAAGCGTGATGTGCCATTGAAAAGCACCTCGGAAAATGCCTCTTTTCCCACAAGGTCAGCCGCAACAACGCCCATGCCCACAATGGCAATATCGATATTTGGACGTTTTTCTTTTTGCTCAAACGGTGTATGGGAGCCGCCCTTCCACTCTTCCACAATAAGGTGGGCATTGTTTCCACCAAAACCAAAATTACTGATTCCGGCTCGTTTGATCGTACCATTTGTCTCCCAGGGTTCGTTTTTGGTGAGCAGGCGGAAGGGGGAACCGTTTAAGTCGTCATGGGGCTTTTCAACATGAAGGGTTCTGGGACGAATTCCTGCCTTCATTGACCCCATAACTTTGATAAGTCCGGCAATGCCTGAAACGGTAATCGGGTGACCGATATTTGATTTAATCGTCCCGATGGGAATACCGGAAAGGCCTTTGAAGATTTGTCCGGTACTTTTGATCTCAATGCCGTCGCCGACCTTGGTTCCTGTGGCATGACATTCTAATAATGATATTTCTGAGGGCTTTATTCCGGACATGGCGTAGGCACTCTCAATGGCCCGTGCCTGCCCTTCAGCCGAGGGGACAAGAAGCCCATGGCCCCGTGCGTCATTGGCAACGCCCACGCCACGGATAACGCCATGGATAATGTCTTTATCTCGGATGGCATCGTCAAGCCTTTTTAAGGCAATGAACCCTGCGCCTTCTGCAGGGACAAGGCCATCGGCATTTTTGTGAAAGGGTCGGCTTTGACCTGTGTGACTCATGGCTTGAAGAACGCAGAAACCGATATGGATGATCAGATCATCGGCACGATTTACCCCGCCCGCAAGCATGAGATCGGCTTTTCTGTCATGAAGTTCATCACAGGCAAGCTTGATGGCATAGAGGGATGATGCACATGCCGCATCAATAGCAAAGGCTGTGCCGCCAAGGTCCAGGGCCTGGGCGGTCACGTGTGCAGGAAGACCAGACATGAAACGGTTCAGGGCATTGGGTCGTGTGATACCTGCCAGTTCCCGTGACGTGCTGTTTAAAAAGTTTTTTCCCTGGGCGTCCAACCAGACTGCCTCGGAATACTGAGTAAGGCCATGGGACGGGTATGAAAGATTGCCGAAAATAATTCCTGCCTTAAGGTCTTTTTTGAAAAGGGCATTGGCATCTTTTAAGGCTTCCCTTGCCCCGTGCAGAGTCCAGCGAACAAGCCGATCATACGCCATGATTTCATGGGCAGGAAGTTTAAACCCTTCGGGATCAAAGATGTCGTCAAATCCTTTGATATATCCTCCCTTGTCAGACCAGGTCTGATCCCTGGCATCTTTAGGAGAATCGGTCAGGACGTGTTCGGTTGCTGTTCTCCAGTATCCATCGGGAACCTTTGAAAGTTCGTCTTTTCCTGCAAGCACCAAGTCAACAAGCTCCTGGGGCGTCAATGCCCCGGGAAGAATACATGACTGGCCTACAACTGCTATGGGTTCAAACACCATTATCGTATCACCTCACCTAAGATGAATGTTGCTATTCTGTTTGTGGCTATCACAAACTGGCAAACTGCGGTTAGGGGCATCAGTATCGGCTAAGTACCCGAAAAAATAACGAAACCACAGGCGTTTAAAGGGGCACGGCAGGCCGTGCCCCTGATGGAGTATTAATTGGCCAGCATATGCATCTCAACGCCTTGCATCTGAGCAAGAATCTCTTTTTTCTCATTAAAGAAAGAGATGTCCGAGATCGTTCGGTTATTATCAATGATCTTACCATGCAGTTCGCAATAGATCGGACCATTGGGTACGTTCTTCATATAGTTGAAATAGGAGCCTATTTTTGTCGGAAGGGACTGTTTCCCCACCTGATTCATTCCCCAGAGAATCGCAAGCTGCAAGCCACCATCAATGGCTGCGGCATCTGTTTTCCAGGAGGCTCCCGGCCAATTCATGGAATCGATTCCGTGAAGTACGGCTGTGGCAGCTGTCTCAGACACCCCTTCCAATTTTTTGATCACATGGAAATCCGGGCCATGAAATAATTTTTCCGTATAAATTTGAGTGGTATCCCAGTCCCAGTTGGAAAGTTGGGTGGCGATATTTTCAGAGGCTGCAGTGTATTTTAAAGAGGCTCCTTTTTCGGCCATCTCAATGGTTCCCTTATAGTGTGACGAACCATTTTTACCCGGGATTTCAATCTCAAGAATTGAACCGTTTCCATTTGATATTTGACAGCATTTACAGGTAATCCGGTCGCCGTTGTGTGAAAAATCATTGAGTTTTATGCCTTGAAGAACCGTCAGATCCTTGCAGGACACAAAATCAAGATCAGGTCGACAGACATGGGCAGCCCGGGAGAACCATTCAAGAACCATGGCAACAGGAACAACCGGTTCGTCCTTGATTCGATGGTTGTCGATAAACGGATAGTCATTTTTATTGATCATAAGGTGTAAACTGGCCTCATGTTTTTCGGAAATGGCGGAAAAAAAACTGGCCGGGGGACAGGGTCCGATAACAATCTCAACCGAAGCCTGTGATCCTTCCATGACCTCTTCAACCATACGTTGTGATCCTTCATCCAGTGGGATAAGGGGGACTCCCATTTTCCCAAAATACTCCTTGAGCAAGGGCGATACCATGCCACCGTCCCAGGGACCCCAGTTGAGGGATTTGACAACGCAGGCTCCCTTTCTCCGGTTTTTTTCAACCGTCGCCACTTTGTTGAGAATTTCATTGGCCATGGCATAGTCACACTGGCCAAAATTCCCAGACCGTGCGGCAATGGAAGAGAACAGGCAGATCATGTTAATGGGGTCATTGTTTGTTGCCCTAAGGAGTGATCGAAGCCCTTCTACCTTCGTATTAAAGACAAGGTTGAATTGATCTTCCGTTTTTTCAGCAATCAGTTTGTCTGTGAGCACCCCGGCTCCGTGGACAATGCCGGTGACAGGACCCCATTGATCCCTGATGGGGGCCAGGGCTGCATTGATGGAATCAGCATCCCTGACATCACAGGTAATATACCTTGCTTCAGAGCCTGCCGCAGAAAGAGCCGAAAGTGTTTCATTAATCTCTCTGCCTGCCAGTATCTTTTTTGTTTGAGACCCAAGAAGGGCAGGGGTGACACTGATGCCTTCTTCCCGTGCATTTTCAAGAAGAACACGCTTTAGATCCGCATCTGTTTTCGCATTCCGGGTAAACGGGGGTTCTTGTTCGATGGGTGTTCTTCCCAGAAGGACAATGTGCGGGGACACTTTCTTTGCAAGCTCAATAAGCGTTGCAGCCGTGACTCCCCGTGCGCCGCCTGATGCAATGATCACAGATGATTTGTCGATGATGACGTCCGATGGATTTGGATCGGCAGCATAACTTTCAAGGGTGTAGCGTGAGCCGTCTGCATGAATCGCCACCTCTTTTTCCGGGCCTCCGGTGAAGAGTTCCCGGGTGATTTCATCGGCAATAAGGTCAGCCGTCTTTTTTGATCGGTCAATATCAATGGCCTTGACCGATGCCTTGGGCCATTCCAGGCTTGCGGTTTTGACAAGGCCGGGAAGTCCGCCCAGATAGGCTCGGTGCCCGGTTGTTCCTGATAAACCGAAATCACCGCCTGTATCCTGGACCGTCACAAAAATTCCGCCTGATTCGGTCAGCTTAGCCGACACCTTCTGGGCAGAGAGAAAGGCTTCTTTGTTGATGGAAATGGCTGAATCTTCATCCGGGCAGTCTCGAAGTCCTCCCAAGAAGATCAGCACGTCAGTGTCATTGGGGATGGTGTCACTCACCTGGGCCTTGAGATTTTTTTTCTTGAGCTTGGAAACAAGCGCCTCTGCAACACCATTGTTATCATTGGTGATGATGATTGAACTTTTTGGGTTCAGGCCAGTCATCTTAAACCCTGAATGAGGCATTGAAACTTCCCTCAAGGCATATCGGCCGATTCCGCTCGGTTTTTTTCCTGTGGCAAGATCCTCTGAAACGGTTTCCGCCGTTTCGGTCATTGGCGTCGCTTTGTTAAGACCCTTGGCGTGATTTTCAATGAAAAGAAGGACATCCCCCAAGGTCTGAATATCGCCCATTTCACTGGGATCCACTTCAGGCATCCAGGGATTTTCATCTTTGACCGCAGAGAATATTTCAACCCGTTTAATCGAATCGATTCCTAGATCGGCTTCAAGGCCCATGTCCAATTGAAGAATATCCAGTGGATACCCTGTTTTTTCGGCAACAACCTCCAGCAGCATTTTTTCGAAATCAACATTGGCAGGGGCTGCTGCGCTCATGGCAGGGGCTGAATCAACATGTTGGGCCATAGGCTTTGGTGAACCTGACGTTGACGCCGCGGCATGGGATTTTATAAATTCAAGGACATCGCCCAAGGTCTGAATATCGCCCATCTCGCTGGGGTCCACTTCGGGCATCCATGGATTGTCATCCTTGACTGCAGAGAAGATCTCCACCCGTTTAATGGAATCAATTCCAAGATCAGCCTCAAGACCCATATCCAGATTGAGAATGTCTTTGGGGTACCCGGTTTTATCCGCGACCACATTAAGGAGCATGGCTTCAAAATCTATATCCGCAGGAACCGAGGGCAATGAGGTTTGTGCTGCAGATGGTGCCATATTCGATGAGGGGGCTGGCCCAACGGCCTTGGCGTTCTCTTTAATAAATTCAAGGACATCGCCCAAGGTCTGGATATCTCCCATCTCGCTGGGGTCCACTTCGGGCATCCAGGGGTTATCATCCTTGACCGCAGAGAAGATCTCCACCCGTTTAATAGAGTCGATTCCAAGATCTGCTTCCAAACCCATTTCAAGGGTGAGGATGTCTTTGGGATACCCGGTTTTATCGGCGACCACATCCAGCAGCATGGCTTCAAAATCAATGTCCACAGGGACACCGGCTCCTGATGTCGGGGCAGCAGTCACGGGCACATCCGATGCGGGGGAAGGATTCGCTGCATTGGCATGGGTTTTGATAAATTCAAGGACATCGCCCAGGGTTTGGATATCGCCCATTTCACTGGGGTCAACCTCAGGCATCCAGGGGTTTTCATCCTTGACCGCAGAAAATATTTCCACCCGTTTGATGGAGTCAATACCAAGATCAGCTTCAAGGCCCATATCAAAGGTGAGGATATCCTTTGGATACCCGGTTTTTTCTGAGACAACATTCATGATCATGGCTTCATAATCAATACTGGCAGCCGGGGCCATTGTCTGGTTTTGAGGGGCAGCCGCCTTTTTTTCAGCCCGTGCTTCAGGAACCTGGGGTTTAACAGCCACTGGCTGAGTTTTTGCCTGAACAGGGACAGTCTGTTGCTGAACAGGGGTAGTCTGCTGATAACGGGATTCTTGTACGATCTCTGTGGGTTGGCTGTAACTCAGGTTCGGGGAGGCATAATCATAAACACGAGCGGGTTCCCGATGCCCCATGCCTTGCCCTGTCACCATGTTGCCCAGCATTCTATTTGTTTCTTCGGAGTTATGAAGAAAGGCAATATACGTCTCAGCAAGATTTTTCTGAAAGGATGAATAGGTCTCTGCCGTATGCCTTTGGATTTCCTGAAATGCGTTAAGCCAGGATGGAGAGCCCTGGGGTATTGTGCTTAGTGACGCTTGACTTATCGCAGGTGCCGGTCTTTGGGATCGGGGCTTTATCGAGGGATGAGCCGGTTGTTTAATATTGTAATATTTTTCTTCTTTACCGCTTTGAGTCTGAGAAGCCTCTTGTCTGGGCGGCTGGGGAATGCTTTTGGGTATACTATGAATATTATCCTCAGATGCAATTTCCTTTTTGAAGGCTGTCTGATTGAGTTGCATAGTCGTTGACTCCTTTGGTGCCTGAATGTTTGCTGCTGCGAGGGGTATAATCTCGGACTTTTTTTCTTCAGGATTGGGTTTGGGTAAGGCGTTTGCCCCTCCGGCAGGCGGATAGGGTCTGCCGTAGTTGTGACCGGAAAGTAAAACCGTCATCAGGGGTTTCTTTTTCTTTCTCGGGTCTTCTTCGGCAGGAGCATAGGAATCCCAAAGCGCTGAAAAGTTTATGGAAATGCCATTGACTGCAAGCTGTCCCAAAGCTTTCCAGAGACTTGTAATCCCATGGGCTCCTTTTTTATCCATGCTGACCGACGTATGGGGGCGACCCTCAAGGCATTGATCCACCAATTTGGTGAGAATCCCACCAGGCCCCACCTCAATAAATGTTCGCACGCCTTGTTGATACATGGCATCGATTTGTTCCACAAAGCGGACAGGGTGATTGATCTGCTTGGTTAATGTTTCACGAACACTCTTTTTGTCGTATGGCTTGGCGTCAGCATTTGAATAGATGGGAATGAGCTGGGGTTTAAAATCAATGGAATCGATGAATGTTTTAAATGGCTCGCATGAATCCGTCATCAGAGATGAATGAAAGGCCGTTGAAACCGGCAGCCGATGGGTTTTTATCCCCTCGGCATTAAGCTTTTTCTCGACATTTTCAATTTCATCCAGGGCTCCTGATAAAACCACCTGTTTGGGACTGTTGTGGTTGGCTATGATAACACCGGTATTCCATGTTTTAAGGAGACCTTCTATTTTTTCAGACGGCTCGGCTACGGCAGTCATCGCTCCTTTTTTAGCAGAAGCCTTGGCCATGAGTTCACCACGTTTTCTGGCAATTTTTATCAGGCCTTCCTTGTCAATGACCCCGGCAGCATGCAGGGCTGATACCTCCCCCAGGCTATGGCCGGCCACACAATCGGGGAGGATGTTTGCCTGTTTGAGTATCTCAAGCATGGTAAGGCTGGTTGTGCAGATGGCCGGCTGGGCCCATTCTGTCTGGGTAAGCCGTTTTGTGAGGGCTTTTTCGTGCTCATCGGAAAATACCGGCTTGGGGAATACAACGTCTGAAAGAAGGGTTTCACCGTCCATGGGAATCGATGCGCTCATATCCCATATATTCTGGGTAACGTTGTCAAACATGGCGATATCCTTGCCCATATCAACATATTGACTCCCTTGTCCCGAGAAGAGAAACGCCGTTTGACCCGGATCTTTTGCCGAGGGATTGTAGAAGATGCCATTGGGGAACGAGAAGGCCGTTTCAGGGTTTTTCGCTATTTTCGCTTTGGCCTGGCTGAGTTTGTCGGCAAGATCTTTTTCGTCGTCAGCAATGATACCTAACCTGCAGGGATGTTTTTCATTTAAATTTTCCTGGCTTGTTCTGGCAAGGTAATAGAGAAGCCCCTTGGCATCGATACTTTCCAGTAAGGTCGTCTCGCAGGATGCGATCAATTCTTCTGAATTTTTCGCTGTGAAGAAAACCAGCTCATTGGGGTTTGTTCTCATTCGATAGGCTGTTTTTCCTTCACCTTTATATTCTTCCAGGGTGACATGGAAATTGGTTCCCCCAAATCCGAATGAACTCACGGAAGCCCTGCGGGGATAATCGCCATGGGTAATCCATGGCCTGGATTTGGTATTGACATAGAAGGGGGTCGTTTCAATTTTGAATTTCGGATTGGGCCGTTTGACTTTGATCGTGGGGGGCAAAATCTTGTGATGGACAGCCATGATGGCCTTGATAAGGCCTGCCACAGCTGCGGAGCTCTTGGTATGACCGATCTGGGATTTTACGGAGCCCAGGGCGCACCATTGTCTGTCTTTACGATCAGATGAATTGAAAACTTTGTTCAGAGCTTCCAGTTCGACCTTGTCCCCGACGGAGGTGGCCGTTCCATGGGCTTCAACAAGTTCGACGGTTTCCGGACCATACCCTGCCGAGTGATACGCGCGATCAAGGGCTTTGACCTGGCCGGATGCAGCAGGAGCGTAAACGCTTGTTCCCGCCCCATCGGAAGAGGCTCCTATCCCTTTGATGATTCCGTATATTCGATCGCCGTCCCTTTCAGCATCATCAAGCCTTTTTAGAGCAACCATGCCGATACCTTCACCCAGAATCATTCCATCGGCATCTTCTGAAAAAGGTCGACTGTCTCCTGTCATGGACAGGGCAGGGGTCTTGCTGAAACACGTATAAAGGAAGGGGCCGTTTGCCGTGTCAACCCCACCTGTAATCACAACATCAGATTCTCCCAGGTAGAGCTCATCAAGGGCCATCTTCATGGCCGAGAATGAACTGGCACATGCTGCATCACTTGTGCAGTTCATGCCGCCAAGATCAAAATAGTTGGCAATTCGTCCTGCAACCACATTGCCCAGGAGACCGGGGAACGTGCTTTCTTTCCATTCAACAAAATTACTCAGGATTCTATCGCAGATTTCATTCACGCGACTTTCGGGAAAACCTTCTTCCCTAAGGGCTTTGACCCAAAGGGGCCGTTGGAGTCTGCCCGCTATTTCGCCTAAGAGTTCAAGGCCTGCGGCAACACCTAAAACAACGCTGATGCGATCACGATTCATATCTTTGAATTGGCCGTTGGCCGCATCGTTCAGTACCTGTTTTGCAACAATGAGTCCCAATAATTGGGCGGTATCCGTGGCTGGCAGGTTTGTTGGGGGAATCCCGAATTCCATGGGATTAAACTCTGTGGGCGAAAGAAATGCTCCGGTCTTGGCATAGGCTTTATCCTTGGCAAAGGGATCAGGGTCATAGTGGTCGTTGATTAACCAGTGACTCTCCGGTGCATCAATTATAAGATCACGCCCGTTCAGGATATCACGCCAGTATCCTCCTGGATCAGCGGAACCAGGGAACAGCGCTCCCACGCCGATCACGGCGACGGGTACGGATTTTGATGTGTTTCCTGAAATAATTGTATCAGCAGTTGTGGTCGTTTTTTCAACATTCAATGTTTTATTGGAATCATTTGTTTTCTTTTGATGTTTCGGCATAAAATTCTCTCCTTAATAAAGCATTTTTACTATTGGCCACCTGTTGACAAAAAAACCATGGCTAGGGCCATAATCAAATTCTGTTTTGGTACGCTAAAGTTGTCTATCAGTGTAAACAATGTTTAATAAAAATGAAAAAAATTATGTAAATAATGTGAAAGCATTGTTTGTTCCTTCCGTAATGGTCCATCAGGATGTTACAGAAAAACTTAGGATGCTCCTTATGTATGAAGAACTCATGAATCACCCGGGTCAGGGAGGTGGTTATGGGCTGAGATGGAAAAGTCATCTGAGGCACCCATATGTCATAACCTTATCACGATTCGTGGCAGAGAGAAGGCCCGCCTGAATGCTTACATGGAAAAGTTATGGAAACGTCTGCACACCTGTTTATGGCAATATCGGAAAAACATTGTACCTGTCAATAAATCTGATGGTTAAATGTGTCATAAAATTTTGACCACAAGCTCATGTACTCGGAGGCCTTCTTTTTAGCCCCGGATCATGTGTGCTTGGAGGACCGTTCATTATTTAAGTCTCTGTTTTTTAAGTATAATGAGTATATGCTACTTGAGTGTTTTGTGAATGGTGGATGGGATGGCTAAATAAAGTTACTGTAGTTGACCGTTTGTGTAGCTATCTGTAATATTTACCCATTCTTCTTGTCTGGTTGACCAGTTGGTGCGTTGCGGTTTGTTTTTGGGTTAATTCATGAAAGGATACGATTGATTGCTCTCAGGGGCAGTGAATAGGTCAATCTTAAGACAACTGCAGCTAATCAGCAATTGTCCATATATGCTACGCTCTGATTTTATTGACTTTTCATCGTTTAAGGATTTCTGTCCGGCCCGTGCGAATGGCATCAACAGCCATTTTTAACGTAACCTTTAATTTCCCCAAGGGGCCTTTTTTCTTTTCCATGATCAGATCGTAAAGATCTTCGATACGTTTTGGAGGTTCAATCTCACAGGTATTTTTTTCAAGGGACAGGGCTGTTTTCGGGCAGGTTGGAATACAGACACCGCATCCCAGGCAGAGATTTCGATCCACCTGGGCAAGATTCGATTTATCGTTGACACGGATGGCTTTGACCTGACAACGTGTTTCACAAACGCCGCAGCCGTTGCATTTATCCACATCCACGGTTGAATGGAAGTTGCTTGCCCAGTAATCCAGGGGCTTTGGAAGAAGCTGGAACATATCAAGCATACCGCAGCAGCAGCCACAACACGAACAGATAAACTCAGGCTCCTGGGAATTGGACGGTTGAAGAACCAAACCTTCTTTTTGGTTTTGTTCGATGATGGAAAGGGCTTCATCTCGTGATATTTGTCGACCCACCCCCAGGTGTATGGCCCCTTCGGCAGTACCTGCAAGGGTCAGGCAGGTCTCCTTTCTTTTTGTCACGTCACAGGAGGACCCGCTTAATTCCTGTTTTTTACGGCAGATGCATTCGACAATGGCAAATGGCTCCCGGGCCTCTTTGATCAGCAATGTCACCTGATCAAAGGGACTGACATGATTGACCATTGTAATGCTCTCGGCAATGGGAATGGTTCGCATCTGGGGCCGTTCCGTGCTCAGGAAATTAATTCCGAAGTTTCTTTCCTGGGTATATTTGTCAAAATTATTGATGAACTCAGGGGTGAGTCTGTTCTTCTGCATCTCATACATTCCCACCACAAGGGGGGCCAGGGCATAGTGCCTCTGCCCGTCAATCACCTTGGAAAAGAGACCTCCTTTGGAAAAAATACGATCCAGGTGCCCGTTTAATTCGTCAACCGAAGCCAATGAAGGCTCCATACGTTTGAAAATGATTTCAGCTGTCTCCGGTTTATAGCTCATGACGCAGGCGATTTCCGCTTCCTGGGGTGAAAATATATGACCCAGAATGTCCAGCTCCACCCCGGAACGTGTTGCAGGAAAACCCACGGCCTGTTGATCCAGGTGTTTTTGAAGTTTTTTATAAACAGGATGTTTTTTCATGATGGGAGTCCTTTTTTTTAACGCTAATCGCCGTTACAGGTAATTGATTTGTGTATGGTTGATCGTTTTAAGGCAAGTATGTTTATTGAATCGTTTCCCCACGACATCGAATTCTTTGACCATTAGCATAAGCCCTGGAATCATTCAAGTTTTAAAATTGGATGATATTATTCAAACCGCCTGGATGCCGAACCATTGAAAACCGGATCAGTCCTAATAAGTCTTTTGCATGGAAGAATGTTTTTTCGAAATAAAAAATAAATTGTCAAGTCAGTTTTTAATTCTTTCACATACGATATTTGTTTTGGATATTTCTCCGAATTCGTATAGAGAAAGTGGTGCCGTTTGTTTTATTGCCCTTTGGGATGCAACATGGTAATTAAAATTGATGAAAAATCACCTGAAGTTGCTTCAAAACCAACGGCGTTAAAAAGTGTTACTTACTTAAATTATTGATTTATTTAAGAACAAAACCTAACTATTATTAATAACTCACACCGCAAATATTCGTGACCACACTGACACTATTTAAGGGAATAAAATGAATTTAATCATTTGGTTGGGCATTATCTTTTGCCTTTCACAGTCGGCAATATTTTCGGGACTTAATCTTGCTTTTTTCAGCATCACACGTCTTCGTCTGGAGATTGAAGCGTCGAATAATTCAACGGCCGCAAAAAAAATCCTGGCCATGCGTTCAGACTCTAACTTTTTGCTCACAACGATTCTTTGGGGCAATGTGGGTATTAATGTACTGCTGACGCTTCTATCCAATTCCGTGATGGCCGGATTCATTGCATTTATATTCTCAACGTTCTTGATTACATTTGTTGGCGAAATCATTCCCCAGGCATATTTCTCAAGGCATGCTTTAAAAATGGCTTCTGCTTTAAGCCCTGTCATACGGTTTTATCAAATAATTCTTTATCCCGTGGCTAAACCTGCGGCTATATTATTGGATAAGTGGCTGGGTGGGGAAAGTATCCAATACTTCAAAGAAGAAAATCTAAAACAACTCATCCAAAGGCATGTAGAGGATACAGAAGACATTGATTTTGTGGAAGGAACCGGTGCCATAAATTTTCTTACCATTGATGATATATTCATTAGCCAGGAAGGCGTTCCAATCGATAACAATAGTATTATTTCATTGCCGATCAAAAATGGGAAACCCGAATTCCCGACCATAGACAGATCTTTGAACAATGAGTTTCTGATAAAATTGAATCAATCGTATCGGAAATGGGTCATTATAATAAATGAAAAAGGATCACCGGAATTTGTGATTGACTCAGATGGTTTTATTCGAAGTGCTTTGTTCGATGAATCCACGTTCAATCCCTATAAATATATCCATCGTCCCATTGTCGTCACAAACTCAGACCTCCCCCTTGGGGAGATCCTGAAAAAATTTGAGATAGAACCCTCGATTCAAAATGACGAGGTCATTAAAAAAGACATCGTCTTATTATGGAGCCACGATAATAAACAAATCATAACAGGCTCGGACATCCTGGGAAGGTTGTTACAAGGTATTACTAAACAATAAGATAATTCCCAAATTTTGTTTTTACCCTTCCAAAAGCCATTTCTTGGGCGACGCCCTGACCCCGTCATTACTTTAATAATCCACACATATCCTCAATCGATATTGAAAAAAGAATAAAATAATTGGTGTAAATGATTCAGAGATGACGTTTATCAATAAATGACGAACGTCTATAAAATTAATTAATATATAATATTCTGTATATATTATAAATAATGATATGTATAATGTGAATATCATCCTTGTGTTTTTATGGTTAAAAACACCATTTTTAGATTGATTATTTATTAAATATGTGTAATCTATTAAAAAATAAAAGCACATCTCATCCACGCTCTCATCGACCATCGTTAGATATCTATAAATACGTGACACATCCTGTCCACTGATTCGACTCGTTTTACTCTTCACCACTGGGTCTCCAATGAAATTAGAAGCGATCTGAAAAACGCCTTTTGGCCTTAATTACAGGTCGGTCCTCATTAATAATCCTCGGCATTCAAAGGTGTTGCGGTTTGAAACCCGGACGAGCCTGATGTTGAACCAGAATCCTTTTTGATATGGCTTCGATACAAAAACCATGTTGGGTTTCTGGAGAACGTCGCCCTCTGGTTACCTGGCACGTATTGGCGACAAAATCAAAGGAGTCAACCCATGGCTAAACTCATCAACAAACAAATCATGAGTGCTATTAAGGGCAGTGCTTTCATGCGGTTGTCCGCAAAACGGAGGGCAACAACCAATCTCTATGTTCTTGAAGACGTTCAACCGGCAAAAAGTGTCATTCAGGCGGGGCATCTGAAAATTTCCATGAAAAAGCAGACCGCGCTTATTTTTGTGGACGACGAGCCATTGGCCAACTGGTCACATGATTGCCGGTATCTTCTTCATGATGCGGAAAGTGGAAAGCTTTATCAGGAGGTCAATGCCGGATTTCCACCCTACCTGGTCAATCCGCCCGAGACATTCAAGGCGTTTCACCTCCCCGTCGTGGCTCAGAATCCCCTTCGGAAAATTTGGACGCCGGAAATGCAGATTGTCTTTCCATGGAGGATGCGCAAAGGCAACCGCTATGCGATCCTGTTTTCCGGAGCGTCCAACAATCGTCACACCAACGACCTGGAGTTTCTCTACAGGCAGCTTGTGAACCGGTTTTATTTTGACGATACAAAAATTACCGTTCTCAATTTCGACGGCACGATCAACTACTCGGGCTGGCCTCATCCTGTAACCTCCTGGCCCGGAGATGGCACAGCCTATACCATGACCGTCAACGGCCCGGGGACCAAGGCGGCTCTGGCAAACGCCATTGATGCGCTGAAAACCAAGTTGAAGAAAGATGACCTGCTCCTCATCCATACAAACAACCACGGGGGGCACAATGGAACGGAAAGCTACATCTGCACGTATTCAGGTCCCGATTACACGGCATCTGATTTTGCTGCAAAAATTGCCCAGCTTCCGCAGTATGCTGACTTGATCGTCATGATGGAACAATGCCACTCCGGCGGGTTTAACGACGTGGTGATCGAGTCCAGCACGGCAAGCCGCACAACCTTTGCCGCTGCATGCACGGAAGGCAAGAATTCCATCGGTGGACCGGATTTCGATCCCTTTGCTCGTGACTGGATTGCCGCCTTTGCCAGTGCCGATCCCTATGGCGCAGCCCTTTTGTCCGACCCCGACTACGACAGCAGCGGTAAAATTTCCACCCGTGAAGCGTTTTATTACGCAGATGATGTGCATGATCCCTATGACAGCCCGGTGTATTCCGCCTATGGCACCGATGCCGGAGATCAGCATTTGCATCAGAAATGGCGCTATCTGTTTGTCTATCGTGATTTTGTGCTGGCAGAACTGAGGCATCTGTTTGATGGGCTGGATGATCCCAGGGAGTACCGTCATATCATGAGAACGAAAATTGTTCCCGGACTCACGGAATTGGATGATATTCTGGCTGTCAAACCACCGGAACAGAAAGAAGCCCAGAAATTGATCCGACAGATCATCCGGGCAGCTGAACGTGAAACCGAATCGCATTAAAACGAAAGCCACGACACATGTCAGACGAAACATGTAACTGGACCGATCTTGCCCGTGATGTGATCGCCTCCCTTACCCCCCAGGAGAGGGAGGTTGCCATCGCCTATCTGGAACAACGCATTATCCCGGCCGGGGAAGAGTTGACCTGGGCCGGGATAACCCAGCGCTTCAACGAAGCCGTTGTTGTGGCCTTCATTGACCTGGAGCCAGCCCTGAACTGGACCCATCGGGCCCGTTATCTTATTCTTGGAACCGGGGGAGGGCTTCGCCAAACCATTGACGCGGATCGCCCCCCCTTTATGACCGGCGTCTCGCCATACCTACACCTGATTCACCAAGGCAGCCAGGTACCTGTCTGGGCTGTTGTCACCTCTCCAGAAAATTCATAGGAATAGGAATGGTGTTCCAAAAGAATGGACACACGGTTAAGCCACTGTTCGAGAGTGTGTTATTGGTTGTCCCCTGTTTTTTTATTATAATAAAGGTCAAACGGAGACGTGACCCCCAGCCACAGCCATTCCATTGAATGAATCGACCGTGCTCTGATAACAGAATTTCATTTTGTGTGCACTAAAAAGGCCAGATCATCGGAATAAAAATGGTTCCGCCTATGATGACAAGCAGATTTAACGGAATTCCAAGCTTTAGATAATCAACAAAACGATATCCACCCGGTCCGTAAACCATCAGATTGGTCTGATACCCCATTGGGGATGCAAAACAGGCACTTGCACCAAAACAGATCCCAACAATAAATGGCTTGGGGTCAACGCCAATGGCAATCGCTGTTGATATTGCAATGGGTAATAAAAGTATAGCCGTGGCATTATTGCTTAAAATATGAGTGCTCACACTGGTTAACAGGATAATAGCGCCAAGAACGATGACAGGTGATGAGCCGGAAAAAAGGTTGATAAACATATTGGCATAGAGTTGACTTGCACCGGTTTTTTCCATGGCAGCGCCCAGGGCAATCGTACCGGCAATCAGGAGTAAGACATCTCCCTGAAGTGATTTGTAGGCGACCCGCATCTGCAGACAACCGGTTATAATCATCAGAAATGCGGCTGTCAGGGCACAGGTCATAATATCGGCCAGGCCAAGCGTTGCTGTTCCGATCATTCCTATAAAATTAACAACCGACCATATGGCCTTTCGTTTATGAATCAACTCCTCATAGACATCCTCAATCACAAGATAATCTGTCTCTGTTCGTATTGATTTAAGCTTACTTTCACGACACCAGACCAACAGTAAGTCGCCGGTTCTCAATATGACATCATGAACCTGTTGTTCGGATATATGAAAACGCTGACGTTGGACTGCTATGATATTGACATCCGGATCATTTGCCAGGGGTGTTTTTAACAACTCCTGCCCACGTAAGGTTGAATGGGGAGAAATAATTAATTCAACAATTATGGGTGCATCTTTCTGAGCTCCCAGCATCAGTTCTTTTTTTGAACCAGGCAGCTCAACAGCTTCTTTGTGCAGGATTTCTATCAGATCGTTTAACTCAACTTTTACCAGCAGGATATCATCGCCGGAAACAGCCATCTTATCGCGGGCCGGGTAATAGATTCTGGACTGTCTGATCAGTTCCAGTGTTTCCATGCCCGGGTACCTGTTATCAAAAACGTCCTGGGAGCTTTGCCCGATCAAACTGCTTTCCATTGGGATCTTCAACTCTGCCAGATATTGACGATGCTCACTGTTTTTCAGGTGGCAGACCGGATTGGCAAGTGAAGGAAGCACCCTGGGGGACGCGATGATCAGAAAGATAATACCAATAATTGCAATCGGTACGCCGATATAGGCAAGCTCAAACATGGTCAGTGCACCAAAACCATAATCAAAGCTCAGGTCACTGACAATAATATTGGTTGATGTTCCTATGAGGGTACAGGTGCCGGCAAGGATAGATGCGTAAGAAATCGGAATCAGAAACTTCGCCGGACTTAGATTGTACTCACAGCATAAGGTCATCACTACCGGTATAAACAGAATAACAATCGGCGTATTATTGATAAACGCAGACGCAACCGCAACAGTAAATAAAACAACCGTTAACGCAATGGTGTAATTCCCACGGGCCAGTCTGATGATCTGCCGTCCTATAAATTCAACGCCCCCGGTTCTCATCATTCCCTTGGCGACAATAAACATCGCACCAATCGTAATGACCGCCGGATTAGCAAACCCCATGACAGCTTCTTTTGGCGTTAAAATTCTGAAAACCACCAGCAGCACAATAATGCCTATGGACGTCAAATCGACGGAAATTTTCTCCATGACCAGAAAATATACAGTAACAATTAAAATAATCGAAACAATCCAAATGTCCATACGATACTCCGATCTGTCGACTTTTTACGAGTTCATCACCCTTTGTTTCAAGAGAGATGATCCTTCACTAATTTTTTGCAATATCTTGATTCCGGGTGAATTTTTTTAATTGTGCATAGGGGTCACGGTGTCCCGTGCCCGGTCGCCATGACGAATTTCGTTATGCATCAGTGATGAGTCATACCACCTTTGTCGGGATGAAGGCAAGGGCACGATGCATCGCCCGGACTACGGACTCCGTCGTCATTTAAACTTGTTTTCTGGAGTATGTGTCCCTATGGTCTCAAAATCATTGTCTCGGCAATAGAAACGATCCTCTTTCCATTTAAAGGAGTTGAAAACGATATATTCCCTGAGTTGGCTCATTGACACGTCATTTCTGATAACATGTTCCCAATAATTCCGCTGCCATAATTTGAAACCCGGAGTATTTTCCCTCTGATTGTGCGTGTTGGTCACCGACGATTTAAACCCTCGGATAATCGTTGGGATGCTGTTGGATGTCGGTTTCCCAAATTGTTCAATCGTAGGGGCACGGTGCTCCGTGCCCGGTTGCCGTGCCCCGTCGTTAATTATTTGTTTTGAGTATCCGGCAGTTAACTTTTGAAACATTATATTTGTCCAGCTTTTTAAGCTTGTCCCCGCGAAGGCTGGGAAGCTGGCCCCCCGGTAGGGCCGCTGGAGGCCTAAATAGTCCCCACCACATTCGGGTCAAATAAATCAGGGAAGTAGTATTTTAAAACATGGGTTGGGAATCCTATTTTTAAGGGTGCGCGATGGCTATCAGAGGTGACAAGCCCTTCCTTTAATAATTGGCTGACAATGCGCCTGGCATTACGATCCGTTTGTTTTTCCATCCCCATGTACGTTTGGGCTTTTCCCCTTGGGATTTCACCTAAAAAAAACAATGCTTTTAGCAGCTTGGCTGCTCTTGGGTCAATGGGGTCCGAAGCTCCACGGGCTTTGTCACGGCTTTGGATATACCAATCGATTCTGGGGTCGATC
Source organism: Pseudomonadota bacterium (assembly GCA_018818835.1). GTDB lineage: Bacteria > Desulfobacterota > Desulfobacteria > Desulfobacterales > Desulfolunaceae > JAHIRD01. The sequence continues at coordinate 55,629 of JAHIRD010000159.1, read as the reverse complement.
ATATTGAGACCAAGCATTTTATCCATAAACCGGATCTGATCCAGGCAGACTTCCAGGAAATACATACAATAATCCGCAAAATAAGCCTGGTTAAATCCTTTTTCAGCGGCATCCGGTAAGTCAGCGGATTGCAGATTAATCATATACCATTGTTTTTTTCTTGAAAAACCCCTGGATAAAGACCACAAGTTTCCCGTGTTGATTCCAATCCGGGCTAAATAGAGGCCGGAAAACAGTCGTGCAACCCTGCCATTACCATCCCTGAACGGATGCAGCCAGGAAAGGCGGTGATGGCTTGCAGCAGCGGCAATCAGGCGCTCATCCCCGTGAAAATTGGCCGGGTCGTACAAATATCTGAATTCATTCAGTTTATCTTTTAACGCGTTTGAGTCTGGTCCATGAATGGAATGACCCTCATCAAGTGAAACATTTGTATCCCTTATTTCCCCCGGATTTACAGAATAGGTGGTAAAGCCACCCTGACCATGGGTGAACAGATGGTGTTCGGGTAATTGGGAATAAAACGCTTTGTGGATCTTGCACAAATAATCACTGCTGCACAGGGTGTCAGGAGGGGTTGCCAAGACCTCTTGCATCAAAGCCCGTTCTGTTAAAACATGGCCTGCACACAGCTCTTGAGAATACCGTTTATCATCATCCGATGAAAATTCTTTATTTAAAGCAGCCTCAATATCTACGATGGATGTTTTGTGCCCTTCAATGAGATTGGAATGGTAACTGTTCAGCAGTCTGAGTCTGTCTCCCAACGTGGCGGCTGTTTCTTTGGCAACACGGCCATTTAACGTTGCCGAGGCGATGATGACTTCCTGGGCCATATCTTTTATTTCACCGAACCGTTCGTCAGGCAAGGCTGGATGTAAACTGAGATTCAATGCGTTCATAAGATTATTTTTTCCAGTTTATCTTTATGATATAGTTGGTCATTTATCCAAATTTGATGAACTCGTAAAAAGTCGACGGATGGCTATTGAAAAAGGTCCATAGGCAAGGCATCGTGTTTGGCCGTGGTTACGGCATACTTGATGCGTATGTCGAACGTCCGGCTAAACACTATAACGCCGTATATGGGACTTTTTACGACGCCATCAAATTTAATAGTGATCATATCCGATGTGATACATGATAATATATGTCCTGTTTAATGTCCACATTAAATATCTGTTTTAATAGAAATATATTATATTTATTTAAGTTATTTTGTCCGGAATTAATACAAGGTGAGTACATACAATTATAATGAACTCGCAAAAAGTCGATGGATGGCTATGGAAAAAGGTCCATAGGCAAGGCATAGTGTTAGGCCGGGTGTGAAGTCATACTTGGTCGTATGTCAAACAACCCCATTATATTTGCCCAGCTTTTTAAGCTTGTCCCCGCGAAGGCTGGGAAGCTGGACCCCCGGTAGGGCCGCCGGAGGCATTCCTAACAATGATAAAACAAAAAATGTGGGTCGGCGTTTAACGTGAGAATACATTTGCTGAAATCATTGATGATTCTTGCATTCTTGACACGAAAATGAGAATTTATTTGACATTTAAAATGAGAAAAACCAACTGTTTTGACACTTAAAATGAGAATTTCCAGTCTCCAATAGAGAAAAATATTGTTCAATCGTTTGAGCGGTTTTTTGTGCGGCGTGTGGATTTTTTTCAAAAAGAAATTGATGGCAGTTCTCCAACCCCCCGGGTGGCACCTTTCGTGATAATTAATCGTGGCATTGAGGTATCTCTGATTCTTTATCTGTCCCCCATGTTTGTAACCAGTCACGCACTTCCTGCCCAGTCAGATACCGACCGGTTTCCTTATAAGATTTCCAGGACGCCAAAGCTTCTTCTTTAAAATGTTCCTTGGCTTCTTCGCGATCTATGTAATCGCGAATGGCTTCGCACATGATCCAATGCGGAGAACGGTTCCTTAAGTCGGCAAGATGCTGGACTTTGTTTTTTAACTCTTCATCCAGCTTAACGGATGTTGTCATAATAATCCCTCCATAGTTCCTGATATTACCATGTTGGATCTTATGTCTATTTTTTGATCTATGCATGTTTGCCGGAAGCACACAATTCAACTGGCTTACAATATTCAGGATTTAATGCTTTCCTCAGGAAAAAGACGGTGGCTTTCAAACGTTCAATCCACTGCTTTGCGGCCGCCGGATTGTCTTGGGAAATATAATACTTGATGGCACGTAAATCCTCTTTGGCCGTTTCAGTCCAAAAGAGGTTCATATTTCATTGTCCAGATCATCATCTGATATGATCCGTCCATGGTGGACATCATCCAGGCCTTTTTGGACGGCCTCCATGAATCGAGTCTGTTCAGTCAGATGGTCAAAATCAGACGGAGAGATCAACACAGCTGCGGCCTTGCCATTTTGGGTAATAACAAGTGGGCGGTGAGATGTCTGAACATTGTGGAGCATCTTGGAGGCTTTGTTTTTGAATTCCGATAACGAAATAATATCTTCTGAAATATTAATGTGTTTCATGGATTTCACCTGAGTTAAAATGTTTTTGATATTTAATATAGGCCATAATATGGTTGGTTTCAAGTCTAAAATTAAACCTGAATTCAGCCCCAATAATTCCGCAGTAATTCCGTAATTCCGTGGCCCTAAACCGCAGTACATCCATGATAATCAGAGAATCATCAGATGTGGTCAGGTTTGCTGTTTTTGAGACACTTTTTGGTGTCTTTATTTGCGGCTCATCCGGATAGAATTGTTTATTTGTATTTATTATTCGTATTAAAAATATTGGATTTGATTATATTTCGGCTAATTGAAGGGAACCGGAATTTTTCCATTCTGAAACAGTAGCATGAATTGATCGTTGCCATAATTTGATATCAGGGTTTACCGGAAGAGAAATTAAACAACAATTCAAATCACCAATTTCAGTTGGGCTTTCCTTAGAATAACAACCTGACACATTTAAATAGTCTGCTCCAGGATAGATTACGGCCACACGTCTGGTGTCGTAATATTTCATATACACAAACATCTGCCGTAAATCTTCTATCGAGGGATAGGAGCCCGATAAATTCTTCCATTTCGTGTCCAACACAACACAATTTTCTGTGTTTTGATCCATAACGATATCCGGCCTGATGTTTATTCGTCTCCCGTTTTCATGCTTCCAAAAGCTTTTGGTGTTTTGGGCTTTAATCGTTGCATCAGGGCTTTTGTGTTTTCGTAAGCTGACATAAACGAATTTTTCCCAAAGCACGTTCATATCAAACATTAAAGCAAGAACGTGATTTTGCCCTCGTTTAATATCAGGGTGAAAATTTAATAAAAGCAGTTGTGCGATGTCTATCGCTGTCCGGTATTTTTCAGTTTTTTTGTTGAAGTGTGTTTTTGAAAAGAGGGATTCCGTGACTTTGATGTCGGGCATTTCAGGGAAATTGAGGCATAACGTGCCTAAGCGGTTTGATAACGAAGGGTTTGTATTGATTCGTTTTAATAATTGTATGGCTTTGAATAGTATACAGTGAAGCTGATGGTGGTTGTCATACACCGAGTGGCAAACATAGAATCTTTCTTTGTGGACGATATTCTTGGGTATATGCGTGTTAAATTTGATCCGGCCTTTTAATGAATCCTTGTTGCCTTCGACTTTTCTATATTTTTTCACAAGGCCTGTATGGAGCAGGTATTCGACCTGGTTGATAAACAACTCAAAATACAGGTCGAGAATGGAATTGGGTTTGAGCTTTAACGAACTGTATGTTGGCACATTGATTTTAAACAAACCCACAGCCTTGATCATTCCAATCAAGGCATCACGCCAATGGGTCTCGTCACTAAAGCCGTCTGCCTTGGGGAGAATCTCGATGGTTGTCTGTCCGACCTGAATCACGCCAACATAAGAATTGAACTTAATCCCTTTGTGGATCAGGGAAAAGTAGGGAACCCCTTTTTCACCATAAAACGCCTGAAGGCTTTCAAGCTGGGATTGCGAAAGCCTTTCGTCGGTAACCTTCAGGCTTTCATGCTCAAAAACTGTGATAATGTTCTTTCTGATCATTCGTCACCGGACTTTTTATTCAGCAGGTTTTTAAGGGCTTCTCTGAATTTATCATCCGACAGTTTTTCGACATTTACCAAGTGATAGATCTTCTTCTCCATGAAAATTCCAGTATCATAATCACCGAAATCCGCAAAAAAATCAGTGCCGTCCTTCTGCTCGTCTTTCTTATCTTCAAAGAAACCTTTACCGATAACCAGACCTATTTTGCCAATATCACCGAAAAAGTATTCCTGAAGAAGGGGAATGAGTTTATTGTGAAACACCGTCTTGAGATCATTCAGATTCTCAATAGACAAAAAATAACTGTGGCCGATGGCATGATCATGATCCAGGAGTTTTTCTATACGAAGGTTAATCGTATTTAATACTTCAGGTAAATCCAGCTCATCAATTTTCCCGTCAGAATCCTTTAATTTTCCTTCTGTTTTTATCAAATCAGAGTCAGGAAGCATTTCAATAAAACTGAATCGTCTCCTTAACGCTGTATCAAGGGCTTCAATACTTCTGTCTGCGGTATTCATTGTCCCGATAATGAACAGATTGGACGGCACCCCGAATTTTTCTTTGCTGTAGGGAAGCGTCACTTCGATCGCCTCTTCACGACCCAGTCGCTTGTCTTCCTCAATCAGTGTGATCAGTTCGCCAAATATTTCGGAGATATTGCCTCGGTTTATTTCGTCGATGATCAGTACATACGGCCTGCCTGTAATTCCTTGATAATCCTGTTTTAGAAAAGATTTAACGGCTTCCTTTTTATCGTTAAAACTGATCTTTTCAGGTCGCTGATTATGATTGTCTTGCTGGGGCTTTTTCTTTCTGATTTCATTTAAAACCGCCCAGTATGCAGAGGAGTTACAACCACCAATAATGGATCTGATTGTATCGTTAATGTTGGTAACGCCTTCCAGATCATCAATTGCACTGTTTAGTTTTGTCAGTCGTGTCTTTGATACGATATATGTTTTTTCTTTCCCGGAATGTTTAATACTGATATTCCCATGGTCGGAAATACTGTCGATATAAATAGTGCCGCCAGACTTTGTTTTCAGATCAACATCCTCTGATTTTTCCAGACGATCTGATACGATTTCAATATAACTGTCATAAGCAGATGAAAAATCGAGAACATCTTTAGCTGAATGGCTCTGACTTTTTTCAACAATAGAAAAGGATGCCTCGATTGCAAGTCTATAAAAGATCCCCTCATTTATTTTATAGGTAACCGACTCCTCCTCACTGGCAATGTTCGGTTTGATTCCTTCTATAAAGTCTTCGTAGGTCATGCTTTGGTGGAATGTCGTAAAGACGATTTGTCCCGCTTCCATCAATTCGTCAAACCGTTCTTTGATTTCAGTTCGATCAAGGCCTTCGATCTCTACACCACAGATTTCAAGGGCTTTATTTACAGTGTTGTATGTTTTTCCGGTACCTGGTGGACCATAAAGAATTGTGTTTAAATCATGGCAGTTTTTTAGTTTGTTCATTTCTTGTTCAAGAGACTTAAGAAGTCTGTCCGTTTTTGTGGGACTCTTTTTCCCCCCATTCCACTCGTCTTGTAAGGGACTTGTATAAAAATCAAGATTTTTGGTTTTATGTATGGCCTCATTTTTTTGCCTTATTTCTTTGAGATGTAAATCGACTTCTTTGGCTGATAGCTTATCCACCTCTGATTTCGACATATCTGTGAATGATTGGATTATTTTTTTTCTATCGGTACCCCCAAATATGCGTTCACACTCATCCGGGAAAAGAAGAAATAAAAACATATGCCGAAATTGTCTTGAATCATTCTCAGGTATATTTTCAAGCCATTTTGACATATCAAGGGCATTATTCATCAGGCTTTGACGTATAGACACATCTAAAGATTTAAATGCGACCATTAGACGAATAAAATACTGAAACTCTCTTCCCCGATTCGTATTATACCCAGTGCCAGAGCTACCGACGCCTCTAAAGGTTCCATCGTTCAGCCAGATTAAATTTTCAGAAAGCTTATCCTTAGTCCAGCTCCAAATCGTTTGAATACCTTCACGTTTTTTCGATGGTTGGATATTGCTTGAACAAAGAAACTTGACCCAAAGCATTTCAGCAGCGAGTTTTTTAACAGCTTCATCAGCAGTCTCCAGTTGTGATTCCAGTTTTTCGAAAAAATTCCTGTCACCCACATCAGGATTTTGTACGACAAGCTCATTCAAAGTTTCAAAATGATTTAATTTCCATAGGTCTTCTTCAAGAAAAACGGAGCCATCCTTTTCAAGGCAAGACTTCCGCCAATGGTCAGCAGCTTCTAAAACGGCAGTTACATCATGGTCACCACAAAATCGACTCACTGTTAATTCTCCTGATTTTCATATTTTTATGAAAAAACCTTCAATTTGAGCATCGATAAAAAAAATTATTCTTAAATGTTAAGAGTTAAATACCTGTGCGACTAACGGCTCAGGTGCGCATTTTCGGATACACGCCTCTGCAACAGAGGAGAATTCAGATTCGTATTTTATATAATTCTGTAACTTGGAGACAGCAGCAGCACGCAACACCTTTTTTTGGTGTCGGAACTCTGCTGTGGAAGCAGCGCCTTGAAAATCAGCTATCGCCATTTTGCAGTCACGCCATTTTTTACCGCGCTTGCTATTAAGACGGGAAAGTCGGTTTAGCCCCAGAATCTCAATTGTATTTTCAGCTTTCAGCAGGTCATCGCCATCAATCCCACCCGCCGGAACCGCCGTGCAGCAGTCTTCTTCGTCCATTTCAAACGAAATAAGTCTGGCCTCATCCGTTTTCGGGTCAATCAGAATGATTGCTTCTGTGTCAAGCTGTGCTGCGCTCCAGCTTACGTGGGCGCGGGGCAAGTCGAATAAGGGGAATACATCATTTTTTTTCGTGTTGATCAATTGTCCGGCGATGACATAGTTTTCCCAGTTAAACGTTAACCACCAATACCCATCTTCTCTGGATTTATCCGGATTGGTGATTCGGCCTTTGGGGCGGAAATGATCCACGTGATACGAAGAAACCGACTCTTCAGCTTCAGTGTACCAGCACTTGTTGGCAAACTGTTTCAATAACCATTCACGAATCCTGTCATCCCGCCAGAAACCGTCGTTATCTGCCAGAATCTGATTTCGTGCTTTTGAGTCAGGGGCTTTTCTGAGCTGCGCTGTAAGCTCATTTGCCTTGTCAATCCAGTCCTGGGGTGGAGTTCCGGTAATCACGACTTTCCGCATTACGCCTCATCAATATTCAGGTTTTTAGCTATCTCTGAAATCTGACTCTGTTTATCCTGCTTGACCATCTCTTTCAGGATCTTCTCTGCGAGTTTTTCCTGTTCGTCCAGCTCGGCTTTTGAAAACATATCTTCAAGAGGCACACTTCGGGCTTCATACATTTTCTCAATAAAAAGTTGATACATGGGATCTCTGCTTTCATACATAAAACCAAGATCATCCAGATGAACCCGCAATTTTTCCAACCGGGCTCTTTCGGTGGGGGGTAATGTTTCTTTTCCCGCTTTAGCAACCAAACTGTTTCTTTCTTTCAACAGCTCCTGGGTCGGATTATCAAGGGTCGAGCGCAGACCAAACATATCACTTTTCAACAACCCGGATACGCCCATCCCTTGGGGATCTTCACTGGGTTCATTCGCCACAACAAACCCATCGTCTCGATTCAGGATACGGACCTGTTCTTTTTTCAGGCTTCCGATCATCAGGGGATCGTGGGTTGTAATGATGATCTGAGATGAGGAGTCTTTTCCAATGACGTTTTTGATATCATCGAAGTAGCGGAGTTTCCAGATGGGGTTGAGGTGTGTATCCGGTTCATCAAGCAAAAAGAGGGTTTCTTCTTCTTTGGTCAGGCGCATCAGGCCAAGAACGGTTAACAGTTGCTGTTCACCTTCAGACAGTTCTCGAAAGGAGATGTCACCTTCGGTGTTTTTATGTTTCACCTTGATTCTGACTTCGTCAATCAAGTCTGAGATATATGTGCTCTCAAGGTATTTGAAGAAAGTGACCGCTGTCGGTTCGGTTGTTGCCTCATCTGCAAATGAGTTTGCCAGGCCATGCAGGGCGTTTTCATCCGGAAGGAAGAGGTAGAGCAGTTCGAATTTTTCTTTCCGGTCGCGGAAATCAACGGTCCGGGATTCTTCACAGTCAATGGGGGCAACTGCGTATTGCCAGAGTTTATCAAGAAAATCGCGGACCTTCCCCCGGGCGTACCAGAATCGGTTATCCCCGTTTTTTATGATTGCTTCTGAGGGGTTGCTGCCAAACCAGTAGGGGCGTTTGAGTGAAAAAAGTACCGATTCCAGATCCTCAATGCCCAGATCCGACAGGACGCGTTTCACCTCGGGGTCGTTATCGATAAGATAGGCCAAAAGGACAAACTGGGAATGGACATTCCGGCAGAGGAAAAGGCGACGCAGGGGCATGGTTTCATCACTCAGCAGGTCATCGTAAAACTTTTTTTGATGACGATGAAACAACTCTTCAATGCGGTCGTTCTTTCCGGAGTAGTAGGCAAAGACATTTTTAGGAAGAAGCCCGTTTTCATCTTTACTGAGCGCCGTGGCCGAACTTTTCTTTCCGTTCACCGTGATTGCCGGTGTCTCATTGGCGTCCGCTTCCACCTCAACATGATTGTTCCGAATCTCATACGAAATCCGATAGGCAAACGGCGGTTTGTTTTTCAGATCCAGATCCCGGAAAATCATAATGATCGCTTCCAGAAGATTGGATTTGCCGGAGCCGTTCTGGCCGATAATGGCGTGGCTGTTAAACGTGACCTTCGTCCCTTCCGCATTCGTCCCTTCCGAAACGAAATCAATGCTGAACTCCCGGAGGTTGCGGAACTCTTTGATATACAGGCTGTTGATTCTCATTGTGATTTCCCCTGACCATCCACCTCCAGGATTTTTGCTTTCTCAGGCTCGTCGATCCAGCCCTTGACCATCTCGATTTTCAGCTGTCTGTAAAACCCGTCGATGGGAAGACCGGAGTTGTTCCAGAGCGCTTTGGCGGAGAGTTCATCGTTGTTTTTGACGAGAATGGCACTGAGGGGGGCATGATCTGTCATGCCCGGCTTTTTAGCCAGTTTCAATCGGCTGACCAGTTCGGTTTTTGGTGCTTTCATGGGTTCCTGTTTCTCCGTGGACATTCCGGTGATACTCTCTACGATGGATTGGGCTAATTGTTCTGCCACTTTGCGGGATTTTGCCAGTTGTTTCTGGAGGGTGTCGCAGAGAGATAAGAGGGATTGTGTTTTTTTAACAATTCGTTTTTGTTCTGCAATTGGAGGTAACAAAATTGGCATTCGATTTAGAATTCCATGGTTTAGGTTGGTCATTGTTGCCCCAACAGAATTCCCACCCAAGTATGTCCTTACCCATTCTGTTCTAAATAATAATAAAATGTATTCTCTTGAAAGTGTTTTATGAAATTTTAAAACAAAACTACCAGTGCCACAAAGCCAACCTGATTCGCGCTTTGTTACAAGTGCACACCTTCCCATCTCTCCTCGGCGGGCCATTACAATATCACCCTCATTAAGTGAGTAAGCTTCTAATTCTACAGCCTTTTTTTTTGATATTGAAACAGACATATTTTCAACAATTTTTGAGTTGATCATATGGGAAGGATTAATTAGAGGTACTCCATTTTCAATATAATCACTTTTATGGATAATTGATCCAAACGGACCCGTAGCAATCTCATTTGCCAAATAAACAAAACGAGTAATTGTCCACCCTCTTGGGATCTTAAATGGTTTCTCTGCATCTGTGATTGGTGACAGTGTATACGGTTTCTTAATTTCCCCTTTTTGGGCCAGCTCTGCTTTCTCTTTGGCGATCTTTTTCAACAGCTCACTCGCGGGTTCGTCATCGGGATTCTGAGCAACGAGTTTTCCCATCACCGCATTCTGGAGCACGCACTTTTTCAAATCCTCCACATCGTCAGGATGTTCAAAAAGCATGGACAGATTCTCTTCCACCCGTTTCCAGGCGGTCTGCAATTCGTCACCCCCTTGCGCATGGGCTAAGGCTTCAAGGGCTGAAATGCGGGTGTGTTTCACCAGCGTTGACCGTTTCTGCTGCTGCGCTTCCAACTGATCGCAGAGCGCCATGAGCTGATCCACTTTGGCAACGATTCGTTTTTGTTCTTCGAGGGGTGGAATCGACAAATAGGCATTACGCGCTTTTTCAGTCCCCAATCGGGGTAAATTCATACCGTGTGTTGAATTGTTTGAATATTTAATAAACCATGGAGATTTTAAGAACCAACGAATATATTCATTATTAAGAATCCCATATCCATTTAATGGGATCATTTCAGTTGTACAAACCCCGTTTTCATCAGCAACAACAACCTTATCTAAATAAGGTCGAAGTTTCCCATATAAAACGTCCCCTTTTTGGAAAACACTTTTGGTACTTTTTGAAATCCGATCTTTAAATTGAACCTTTCTCAAAATTTTTGATGTTATCTTTTCAACATCTTCTAACTCAAGTACCCATGTTTCTGGATTAATATCAGAAGGATTTGTTTTTTGTGCACCTGCATAGGATGTAACATCGCCCAGACGTGTCCACTTCCATGATTGTGGAATTTTCCAGGGAATTAGGTTCTCCGAGATCTTTGGTAGAGGCTTTGGCTTATTAATTTCTTTTTTCTCAACTATTAGTTTTATTTTTGATTCGATTTTTTTCAATAACTCACTAGCCGGTTCATCCTCCGGATTCTGCTCCACCAACTTCCCCTGAACCGCCAACTGCAAAATCATTTCCCGCAATCGCTGCACCCCACCGGGGGCATTGGCAACGGCACCGAACTCGTTTAAAAATTCTCCCGGAGTCATTGGGCATCACCTCTGTTTTCCAGGCGTAGCCGGGCATGGGTTATGGCGTCATGCAGCTTCTTTTGCAGCAGCTCTTTTTCAGGCAGTACCGTGAGATACTCGGCCACGTGAATGCCCGACTGATTCAGCTCCAGCAGTTCCACCAGTTCCTGTTTTTTACCGGCGCAAAGAATGATCCCCAGAGGATCTGCTTCACCGGCACGCCGTTCGTGTTTGCTCAGCCAACGCAGGTAAAGTTCCATCTGACCTTTGTCCTGTGCTTTGAAGTCGCCCAGTTTCAGGTCAATGACGATCAATCGGTTCAGGTCTCGATGATAAAAGAGCAGATCCATATAATAATCGTCATTATCGATCTGAATCCGCTTCTGACGGGCCATAAAGGCAAAGCCGCTTCCCAGCTCCAGCAGAAATTGTTCCATCTCGCGCAGGATGGCATCTTCGATATCTTTTTCATAATATCGGTCTTGAACACCTAAGAAATCAAGGAAATAGGGGTCTTTGAACACCAGATCCGGTGACAGCCTGTCGTCATTGCGCAAGGCCTTAAGCTCGTGGCCAATCAGCTCTTCCGGTTTACGGGAAAGCGCTGTGCGTTCATAGAGCATGGAGTCAATGCGATCTCGCAGGGTACGCACGCTCCAGTTTTCAAAACGGCACATTTCCGCATAAAAATCTCGTTTGAGCGGATCGTTGATGTAGATGAGGTCTTTAAAATGGCTCCAGCTCAATTTTGCACACAGCGTCTGCAAAATCTGAAGGTCAGGGAACGTCTCGGCAAAGCGGATCATGTAGGCCAGGTTGCGTTCACTCCAGCCCCGGCCATATTCCGCAGTCAATTTTGCAGACAGGGCCTGCAACATGTATTTACCGTATTCTGCACGATCATTGCCAAGAATCTCTTGATTGATGCGTTGCCCAACCTGCCAGTAGAGCAGGGTCAGAGCGGCATTGACCGTCACCGCAATCTCAGAACGCCGCTGTTCAATCAGGTCTTTGATCTCCCGGATGAATGACTGAGGGGGTTCGTTGTTTTTGCTGTTCATGATTTTTTTACTCATGCCCGTTCCCTTCAACGTGATGGGCAAAGGCCGCTGCCAACGCCTGTTTCAACTGCTCTTCGGTGTCTGCAATCTGGCGGGAAATCTCTTTGAATTTCACCAGCAATGCATCGGGATCATGGCTTTCCGCCTCCGGTGAGTTGGGATTCTTCGCATCAAGGTTGTAGATAGGCCAGAAGATGCGGTCACCGGCGGACTGTTCATCTTTGGCTTTCTGACGGAGCTTGTCGGCCTGTTCTTTCAGATCTTGTTTTGTATTTCCGTTCGTCTCTCTGGCCTGGCGCTCCAGTTCGGCTGCCTGATTGTTCAGCGCTTCGGCTTTATCCCAGTGGGGTTTTGCTTTGGCCTCGGCATCACGCTTGCGAGATTTAAAATCCACCTTCCAGGCACGTTCGCTTTCCACACGGTCGGCAAAGCCGTTTGATTCGTTTCCCCACCACTCTTTTTCTGCCTGAAATTCATCAAGGGTAATGGGCTTGGTTTTGGAGTAGCTCTTGTACCCCGTTGGATAGGGGTGCTCATAGTACCAGATGGTGTCGGTGGATTTTCCTTTGGTAAAAAAAAGCAGATTGGTTTTAATGCCGGTGTACGGTGCAAAAACGCCATTGGGAAGGCGGATAATCGTGTGAAGGTTGCACTCCTCCAGCAGAAGCTGTTTGACCTTTGCTTTTACCCCTTCACCAAAGAGATTGCCATCGGGAAGAACGATGGCTCCGCGTCCGCCATCTTTCAGCAGTTTCTTTACAATCAGGGTGAGAAACATGTCGGAGGTTTCACGGGTACGCAGATCAGCAGGAAAGTCGGTTCCCACACCATCCTCTTCACTCCCGCCAAAGGGAGGGTTGGTGATCACGCAGTCCACTTTTTCATTTCGTGACCAGTCGTTCCAGGCTTTTGCCAGGGTGTTTTTATGTTCGATCTGCGACGGCACATCAATGCCGTGAAGCATCATATTGGTGGTACAGAGCAGGTGGGGCAACTGTTTTTTTTCGATTCCGTGAATACAGGATTCAATGGCCTTTTTATCTTCCGCGCTGGATTTTTTTGTAATCTGAGAATTGAAATGATCAATGGTTGCGGTGAGGAAGCCTCCGGTACCACAGGCAGGGTCCAGGACGGTTTCACGCTTTTTAAGAATCGGGTTAACCATCTGGACCATAAAGTGTGTCACGGCCCGGGGCGTATAAAACTCACCGGCATTGCCTGCACTGCGCAGGTCGTTGAGGATCTTTTCATAAACATCGCCCAGGTTTGACCGGGTTTTGAAATCGTGAAAATTGATGGCTTCATCCAGCTTTTCGATGACTCCCAGCATCAGGGGGCCGGACTTCATATAGTTGTTGGAGTCCACAAAGACTTCACGAACCACTTTTGCCTTTGCCCGGCTGTCGTCATCATCGATGGTGTCCAGAGGAAGTTCTCTCAAACCCGGGAAAACGGTTTCATTCACATGGGCAATAAGATCACTTGCGGCAATCTGCGGAGCGCTTTTTCCGTCGGAATCCGTTGTATATTTTGCCCAGTTTCTCCAGCGGCACGCTTCAGGCAGGGGTGACACATAGGTTTCACCTCGACCTTCAAAACTGTCTTCCCATTCTTCTTCACGCTGATCAAACACTTTCAGAAAAAGCATCCAGGTGAGCTGCCCGATACGCTGTGCATCCCCATCGACACCATCGTCTTTACGCATAATGTCCTGGATCGCTTTGATACTGCTGACAATACTCATATTGTTTCCTATGTTTGGAATGCTTACGCACTCATGGATTTGTCGTTATCATACAGAGCCTGTTCCAATTCTGTAATGGCCTGGGTAAACTGATCGTTGCCGCCAAAAATACCCCGTCGTATCTGGGTTAAGCTTCCAAACCTGTCAAAGGGAGGGAGTTCAAGCACTTTGGGGTCTTCAAGGTCGGCAATGCCGTTGTGGGCATATTTTTCAAGAAGGGATTCCAGAACTTCACGGGCCTGATCACCGTATTTTCCGAAGTAGTTCCGTTTCTTTACATTGTCTGCCCGCTCTCTACGGGTCAGGGGTTTCTGGTCAAAGGCGATATGCGACACCAGATCGAAAACATCAAACGCCTCACTCCCGGTCACCGCCTGTTTCAGAACATCAATGGGAATCCCTGAACGTTCAAGCTCGTCAATCACTTTCTTTTTCCGGTCACTTTCATTCCAGCGCCTTAGAAAATCGTGCAGCGTCTGATACTGATCTGTCAGGGTTCGTTTGATATCCTCTTTGAGGAATACCCGGTAGTCTTCGGTAATCAGCCTGCCGTCCACATCAAGGTATTGGGACCGTTCCACAGCTGTGCGGACGGCCACATCGTCAATATGGTATTTTGCCGGTTTCTCCCGAACTTCGTTGGTGGTGTCCCAATCAGGATCTGCATCAGGGTATGAATTTTCGGGAAGTACCGGGTTGCCATTCCCGTCCGTTAGGGTTTCTCCTTGACCGTCATCTTCAGGTGGCACAACAGGATCATCCTCACCCGGTTCATAGATCACAACCGGCTCGCCATCAAAATCAGGGTCGGCAAAAAGCCGGGTGGCCCCCTTAAAATCCATGATGGTGAAAAAGAGCTTCTGATAATCTTCACGAAGACGGGTTCCACGCCCAATGATCTGTTTAAACTCCGTCATTGAGTTGATGTTCTGATCCAGCACGATTAGCTTACAGGTTTTTGCATCCACGCCGGTTGTCATCAGTTTGGAGGTTGTTGCAATGACCGGATAGGGTTCATCGTTATCAAGAAAGTAAGAGAGCTGGGCTTTTCCTTCTGTATCATCGCCTGTAATGCGCACCACATAACGGCGATTGGAAGCCGCTTCGGGAATCAATTTGACCAGTTCCTGGCGCATACGTTCTGCATGGGGCTGGTCATCGCAGAAGACAATGGTCTTTGCCATGGGGTCGGTATTTTGAAGGTACTCCCAGACTTTTTTTGCCACCAGCTCTGTTCGTTGGGTGAGCACGAGGTTCCGGTCAAAGTCTTTTGTGTTGTACTGGCGCTGCTCGACCTCGTGACCGTATTTGTCTATTTTGCCTATTTCAGGGGTATACCCGGCGGCATCCATATCCGTAACAATGCGAACCACTTTATAAGGAGCGAGGAAGCCATCTTCAATGCCCTGTTTGAGTGAATAGGTGTAAATGGGTTCACCAAAATAGGTGATATTGCTGATTTCATTTGTCTCTTTAGGGGTCGCTGTCATCCCAAGGTGGGTTGCGGAATCAAAATGGTCTAAAATTTCCCGCCAGGCAGAATCCTCTCTTGAACTTCCCCGGTGACACTCATCAATCACGATCAGATCAAAAAAGTCTTTGGGAAAATCTTTAAAAATCTGTTTTTCTTCATCGTTTCCGGTCACCGCCTGATACAGGGAGAGATAGATTTCATAATTTTTCTTTACCGTACGATTCGTGATCTTATGCATCACCTCACCAAAGGGAGCGAAGTCCTGCTGCATTGTCTGATCAACCAGAATATTTCTATCGGCAAGAAAAAGGATTCGTTTGTTTCGTTTCGCTTTCCATAACCGCCAGATAATCTGAAACGCTGTATAGGTTTTGCCGGTACCCGTTGCCATGACAAGGAGTATCCGGCGCTGCCCTTTGATGACAGACTCTACCGTCCGGTTAATGGCAACCCGTTGGTAGTATCGGGGTGATTTGCCGGAACCGTCAGAATAATAGGCCTGATCGACAATTGATTTATCCGGTTCGGATGAGATTCCTTTCCATGTTTCAAACAACGTCCATAGGGCCTCAGGATTCGGGAATTCCTTCAACGCCAGTTCTTTTTCGGTTTGGTCAGTCAAACCGGTTCTGTCATGCATCAGAAAGCCGTCGCCATTTGAGCTGAACGCAAACGGAGCATCAAGCATCTCGGCATACAGGAGGGCCTGCTGCATTCCATGGCCGATGGGGTGTTTATTTATTT
The DNA here is from genome assembly GCA_018818835.1 of Pseudomonadota bacterium. Lineage (GTDB taxonomy): Bacteria > Desulfobacterota > Desulfobacteria > Desulfobacterales > Desulfolunaceae > JAHIRD01. The sequence continues at coordinate 39,714 of JAHIRD010000159.1, read as the reverse complement.
TGGCTTCGATGACTGCGATAGGTATATTGGGTTTTGCATAGAGGACGTAATCAGCACGTTTCGGACCGCCTTTTACCTCCGGATTGGAAATCCTTGACGCAAGATTCCCCCGAACCATGATCCGCCCTTCGGTAATTGGGACTTCTTCACGGAGTTGTCGTTGCCGCCATCCGGCCGCAACGATACTGGGGGTAATAAATTTCGTACAAATGTCACGTTCACTGAGTTTTAATTTATCCATGCAATTTTTCTCCGTAAACAACCAAAAATCTCATGAAACAAGTCATTTGCTATTTTGAATCTTTTGTATAACATATCTCCTGGTAGTTCAATATAGTAAACAACTGAAAAGCTGTCAGGGTCTGGTTTAGAGCAAGGTGAATTTCTGGCTTATAATAAAGGACATTAACCCTTGTCTTTACCGAACAGTGCATGTCCAAATTCCCACGAACAATGACTTTCCCGTGACGTAGTTTCACTTCCTGATGGTTCGGTGTCTGGAGTTCCAGCCATCATCTGCAATGGCAGGTATCAGATAATTGCTTATGATATCAAATTCAGATAACATTTTTTGTCCATGGCTTCCCACTGTAATTATTACCAAAGGTCAAAGGTCAAAGGTCAAAGGTCTATTTTATTGTCATATATCATATGTGGTTGACATATGAGGTCATCATATAAATATTTTTTATCAGTGTGTTAATGGTATGTAAGATATCATCTATAACAGGTGGGGCGTCTTTGTGTCAGAAAATTTATATCGGGGAAGGGGTATAAAATAAAAAAAGGTCTGAATAATTTTTTTCCGATTTATTTTAGGCCCTATAATTTTTTAATTTAACGAATGATAAAAATATTCAGATAAGAAAGAGGATGGTTTTCAAAAATAAAAAAGGCCGATCAAAAAATTGATCAAACCCTTTTTTTGTGAGGTGACAAAAAATGTCATTCTCATCTATTTGTCAAGTTTTCCATTTTAAGTGCCGACCCACAAAAAAGCCGAACTTAAAAAGTTCAGCTTTTTTTGGTACCGGAGGTCGGAATTGAACCGACAAGGAGTTGCCTCCGGTGGATTTTGAATCCACTGCGTTTACCAATTTCACCACTCCGGCATTTGAGTGTGTTTAATATGTAAAAATGGCGTGATTGTCAATGAATTATCAGCTGATGGCTTGAAAAATTTCAACTGTTGAAACCGCGCCCTGTCTGATGATCCGGACAGGGTCGCAGGTGACGTCAACAACCGTAGAGCCAAGGCCGCCTGATAAGGGTCCCGAATCAAGGACAAGATCGGCTTTGTCAATGATTTCAAGGGGCATTTGGGATAGATCGCTGCATCCAGTCTCACCGGAAATATTGGCGCTGGTGCCGGTGATGGGGTGGGGCAGTGAATTGACCAGAGCGGCTGCCACCGGATGTTCGGGGATACGGATGCCGATTTTTCCGGTTCCGGCTGTCAGGATTTGGGGAATGCAGTCCCGGGCTTCAAACACCAGGGTGACCTTGCCTGGCCAGAATCGGTTCATGATGCGTTGGGCCGACTGGGGAATGTCTCTGACCAGACCCTTAAGTTCGTCGATGTCCTTGATGAGAATAAGAATGGGGTTTTCCGGGGGCCGTTTCTTGATGTCAAAGACCCTTTGAATGGCCTTGGGATTTAATGCATCCGTGGCCAGACCGTACAAACACCAGGTGGGGAAGACAACCAGGCCGCCGTTTTTAATGATATGAACAGCATGGGCGATGGTGTTTGCTTCGGGTGTTTGATCATGGATATTGAGAATCTTACTGGTCATTTTTTTAACCACCCGTTCGCTACGCTCACTGAAGAGCAGGAAGAACCACGAAGAAGAGCAAGTAACAGTGCCTCCGGCTGTCCTGCCGCAGGCATGTTATTATTCATGAACTTCATGTTTAAATTGCTTTTTTTCAATCCCAGCTACGCCTGGGATTTTTATACTCACCATGAAGGTCATGAAGGACATGAAGTTTGGGCTGGAGTTGATATCTTTTCTTCGTGGTAAATTTGTTTTTAACTTTCTAACCCGAGTCTTGTGAGAAACAAAAAATAGTTTCGATTCAGAAATTGTAGATTGTGGTTCAGGCCAAGGCCGCAGGGTTTTCGAAACCGGAGGCGTAGCAGCGCTACGTTGAGGATTTCGAAAACCCGAGAACGCCGGCATGGGCCGCAAGATGCAATTTCTGCTTACACACATATTATTTTAATTTAGCAGCCAAAGCATCGGCCTTTTTAGTAACGCTTTTGGCCATGTCTTTTTTATGGTCTTCCAGATATTTTTCTATCTGGGGATCTGAAACACCAAGGATCTGGGCGGCAAGAATCCCTGCGTTGGTGGCGCCGGGTTTTCCGATGGCAACGGTGGCAACGGGAACGCCTGGGGGCATCTGGACGGTTGATAAGAGGGCATCCAGGCCGTTCAAGGACGAGGCATCAATGGGGACACCGATCACGGGCAGGGTGGTGTGGGCGGCCATGGCTCCGGCCAGATGGGCGGCCTGGCCTGCGGCGGCAATGATAACACGGATCCCGCGTGTTCGTGCTGTTGATGCGAATTCACAGGCCCGTTCTGGTGTTCTGTGGGCCGATGCCACGGTGATTTCATAGGGGATGCCGAATTTTTTCAAGGTGACAAGGGTTTCTTTCATCACGGCAAAATCCGAATCACTGCCCATGACAATGCCTACTTTGGGCGGGGTGTTCAGGCGGTCCAGGGCTTTCTGGCCGATATCTTTTCGGTAAAAGGCCTTGTCCCAGGTGATTTTTGCCGTGGCTTTGTAGGCTTTGTCAATGGCTTTTTCCACGGTTTCACCCAGGGCTGTGACTCCCAGAACACGGCCACCCGAGGTGACCACGGATTTTCCCTTGAACTGGGTCCCTGCATGGAATACAACCACATCTTTTATTTTTGCAGCTACATCCAGGCCGGTAATGACTTTGCCCTTGGCATAGCTGTTCGGGTATCCTCCGGCGGCCATGACCAGGCAGACGGCTGCTTTGTCATCAATATCCATGGTGTGACGGTCCAGGGTTCCGTCAATGCAGGCCAGCATAAGTTCCACCAGATCGCTTTTCAGGCGCATGAGAAGGGGCTGGGCTTCGGGATCACCAAAACGGGCATTGAATTCAAGAACCTTGATCTTGTCTCTGTCAATCATCAGACCGGCGTAGAGAATCCCCTTGTAAGGAATGCCTTCGGCTGCCATGGCGTTGACCGTGGGGATCATGACTTCGTTCATGATTTTGTCGTGCATGATGCTGTCCACCAAAGGCGCCGGGGAATAGGCACCCATGCCGCCGGTGTTGGGCCCTTCGTCATTGTCGAAGATTCGTTTGTGATCCTGGGACGAGGGCAGGGCCAGAACGGTTTTTCCGTCGGTCAGGGCCAGAAAAGAAGCTTCTTCGCCAATCAGGCACTCTTCGATGACCACCCTGGCGCCGGCACTTCCAAAGGCCTGATCCTTAAGAATCAGAGTCAGGGCATTTAAGGCTTCTTTTTCCGTATTGCAGATCAAAACCCCTTTGCCCGCGGCAAGACCATCGGCTTTGACCACCAGGGGGGCAGCCATGCTTTTGATGTATTTTTCAGCCTGATCATAGTTTGTGAAACTCTGGCCCTGTGCCGTGGGGATCTTGTATTTGATCATCAGGTTTTTGGAAAAGGTTTTGCTGGCCTCAAGCTGGGCTGCTTTTTTGCTGGCTCCAAAAACAGTCAGGCCCTTTTTTTCAAAAATATCCACAATTCCGGCAGCCAAAGGGGCTTCGGGCCCCACCACTGTCAGATCGATTTTTTCTGACAAGGCAAAGGAAAGAAGTCCGTCAATATCATCGGCTTTGATGTCCACACAGGTGGCATTCTGGGCAATGCCCGCGTTCCCGGGGGCGCAGAACAGGTTTTTTACGGCTTTGTTTTGGGCGATTTTCCAGACAAGGGCGTGTTCTCTTCCGCCGCTTCCCACTACCAGAATATTCATCGGGTCTCCTTGATTAAAAAATTCATTATTACGTTAATATCTTCAAATTTTAATGCCCATCCGGAATTATTCAAGAGCAAGCTCGATCAGCCTATCCAAAAGCTGGCTGAAGGATATCCCGGCTGTTTTGGCTGACAGCGGCAAAAGGCTGGTCCGGGTCATGCCGGGGATGGTGTTGGTTTCAAGGATATAAAAAGATCCATCACTCAGAATCATATCCGTCCGGCTGTAACCCCTCAAACCCAGGGCCTTGTGGGCTTTGATTGAAAGGGCCTGCATGGTTTGGGTCAGGTCATCACTGATTCGTGCAGGACAGATCTCCGTGGCCCCTCCAGGGCTGTATTTGGCCTCGTAATCAAAAAAGGTGCTTGAGGGGTTGGCCGGGATGATTTCAATCAAGGGCAAGGCAGTGAGGTCCTCATTGCCGATCACGCTGCATGTCAACTCGGTTCCCTTGATGAATCGCTCTATCAGAATGACATCATCGTATTCAAAGGCTTTTTCAAGGGCTGTTCCCAGGTCATTTCCGCTGGCCACACGGCTCATGCCGATGCTTGATCCTCCGGTTGCCGGTTTGACAAAAAGGGGCAGGCCAAGTTCATGTAAGCATTCGTTTTCATCAAAGGCCATGCCTTTCCTGGCAATGCGATAGGGAGGTACGGGCAGATTGTTTTGTTCGAATATTTTTTTGGAAGCCACTTTGTCTATGGCAAGGGCACTGCCAAGGACACCCGAACCCTGGTAAGGGATGTCAAGGAGTTCGAGCATGCCCTGGATGGTTCCGTCTTCTCCATAGGGGCCGTGGAGAATGATCAGCGCCACGTCAATGTCAGGGGCATCGGTGACAAGCCGGATCAGATCGAATTTGGGGTCATACCTTTGGATCAGGTACTTGTCCTTGTCCAGAGCATCAAAGACCTGGTTGCCTCCACTGATGGAGACCTCCCGTTCCGATGAAAATCCGCCTGAAATCAATGCAAGGGTTTTTTTTGTCATAGTTTACGTATTATCCACAGTGTCAGGATTTCTTTTCCAAACGCTCAACCAGGTTCTGTTCATAGTGTTCAGGGATGTGTAAGGCGGCAGAGCTTTTGTTCATCAGCATTTTCTGCTTGAGAACTGCCAGTTTTTTCATGGCCCTGTATTTGTCGGAAACATCATTCATGCCTGAAATCAAGTCTTCCATGCGTCTGATCTCATAATTGATTTCAATTTCTTTGGGGATACATCCCGCATTTTTGAGGATTTTATGGGCAAGCTTCAGATCATCGGGCACATGGTCGTCATCGTCAAGGGCAAGGGGTTTTCCATGACCTGGCAGGTTGTCAAATTTGCCTTGTTCCATGGCTTCCCGGATACGTTTTTCAACAATGCTTTCAAATCGGGTCTTTACGTCCATATGGCCATTATTCCTCTGAAACATGGGTTTATCATAAAATCATGGACTATATACCATTTGACCATCATGGGTTCAAGGGAATTCCTGGTAAACAAAAAAAGCCTTTCCGCATGATACGGAAAGGCTTTTCAATATGGTAGCGATGCTCGGAATTGAACCAAGGACACTGCGGATATGAGCCGCATGCTCTAACCGACTGAGCTACATCGCCATGATGGTTATTTTGTGTCAGATTCACGGACAGAGCCCTAAAAATCAAGGAAATGCCTGTTTGAAAAAGACAAGAGGGTTTTTAAGGTATTTGGGGGAAAAGGTCAAGGGTTTTTTTGGTGACATGGACGAGCACGGACGGAACACGGACGAACATGGACGGAACACGGACGAGCACGGACGGAACACGGACGGAGCACGGACGAGCACGGACGGAACACGGACGAGCACGGACGGAGCACGGACGGAACACGGACGAGCACGGACGGAACATGGACGGAACATGGACGGAGCACGGACTGTTGTTGTTGCTGTCCGTGTCAGTCCGTGATCGTCTGTGACAGTCCATGCTGTCCGTGTCAGTCCGTGATCGTCTGTGACAGTCCATGCTGTCCGTGCAAGACCGTGTTCGTCCGTGCCAACCCATTATTTTTTTTCTGCTTTTTCCAGGCAATCGACGCCGGGAAGGGTTTTGCCTTCCATGAGCATGAGGAAGGCGCCGCCGCCGGTGGAGATATAGGACATTTTGTCGGCGACTCCGGCTGCGTGTACGGCGGCATCGGTGTCGCCTCCGCCCACGATGGTCAGGGCAGGGGACTGGGCTACTTTTTTTGCGATGGCCAGGGTGCCTTGACTGAACGCGGGCATTTCAAATACGCCCATGGGGCCGTTCCAGACAATGGTCCCGGCATTATCCAGGGCTTTGGAATAGTCGGCCACGGTGTCGGGGCCGATATCAAGGGCCATGCTGCCTTTGGGGATGTCTGTGACACTGGTCACTTTGTTTGGGGAGTCGGCTTCGAATTTATCTGAAGCCACGACGTCCACGGGGAGGTGAAAGGAAATGCCTTTTTCCTTGGCCTGGCTGACGATTTTTTTTGCTGTTTCAAGGAGGTCGTCTTCGACCATGGATGCGCCCACATCATGGCCCTGGCTTTTCAAAAAGGTGTTGGCCATGGCTCCACCGATGATGACCCGGTCCACATGCTTGAGCATGTTTTCAAGGGCTTCGAGTTTGCTGGATACTTTGGCCCCGCCCACAATGGCCACCAGGGGCCTTTTGGGTGTTTCCATGGCTTTTTTGTAAAAATCGATTTCTTTGGCAAGGAGAAGACCTGCAGCTGAAGTTGTTGCATATTCGGTAATGGCTGCAACCGAGGCATGGGCCCTGTGGGATACGGCAAAGGCGTTGTTGATGTAGACATCACACAAAAGGGCCAGTTCCTTTGCAAATTCGGGATTATTTTTCTGTTCTGCCTCGTGATATCGAAGATTTTCAAGGAGGATAATATCCCCTTCTTTCATGGTGGAGATCATGTCCTTGACCTCGGGGCCGATACAGTCCGGGGCTATTTTCACGTCTTTTCCGATCAGTTTGGACAGATAGGCGGCCACGGGCTTGAGACTCATGGATGGCACAACCTTCCCCTTGGGACGACCAAGATGGGAGGCCAGAATGATTTTTGAATTCTGGGACAGGGCATAATTAAGGGTGGGAAGAACGGTTCGGATCCGAGTGTCTTCGGTTATATTCTGCTTATCGTCCATGGGGACGTTGAAGTCAACTCTGATAAAAACTTTTTTGCCTGAAATATCAATATCTTTTATCGTTTTCATAATCCACTCCATTAAGTAATTTTCACTGTATTCCGATAAAATCGAAGATGATCACGTTCTGTTTTTTTGTTTGTTTAATTGTTTTTTTCTGGACCAGCGTTCAAAAAAGGTTAAAAGGCCTGCATCATAGGCATTATCCACTTTTTCCTCATGGACTTCATTTGCTTTAGGATCTTTGCTCAAGGCTGTTCTCAGGCATTCGGTCTTGAGTTCACAGGCTTGAATGCATCGTTCAGGACTTTCCCGTAATCCGTTTTCAGTTTTGGGAAAGACCTTCTCTAATTGGCCAAAACAAATGGGTTTGGATTGATTTGAAGGTGCCATGATATGATCCTGAATTCCTTTTTTTAAGCTCTGCCATATGGGCAGAATGTAAAGGTTGATGAACTCGTAAAACGTCGACGGATGGCTATGGAAAAAGGTCCATAGGCAAGGCATAGTGTTTGGCCGGGCGTGAAGGCATACTAAACCGTATGTCGAACGTCCGGTCAAATACTATAACGCCGCATATGGGACTTTTTACGACGCCATCAAGGTTCACACACCTTATGCTTCTCATTAAATTCCTGTTTAAACAGAGCAATGTAACCCGACTCTGCAAAACTGAAATGACCGCCGGCCCCGATCACAAGGTGTTCATGCACTGTTATTTCCATCAGCTTCAGGGCAAACACCAGCTGTCGGGTGATGGATATGTCTTCGGGAGAAGGCGTAGGATCCCCCGAGGGGTGATTGTGGGCGAAAATCACGGCTGCGGCCTTATGATCAAGGGCAGACTGTACTACTTCCCTGGGGTAGACCGAACTTGCCGTGAGTGTGCCGGTGGAAAGGGTTTCACTTGCAATGACCTTGTTTTTGGCATTGAGAAAAACGGCCACAAAGCATTCTCTGGTCCTGTCACGGATGGCCATGTTCAGGTAATTGATCAGGTCTTTTGAATGTTTAATGGGATCTTGATTGATAAGACTGCTACCCAGGTAACGAACCGCCGTTTCTTTGATCAGACGGAGGCCCAACTGATTGGATGGGCCGATTCCATCAATTTTTGAAAGTTCGTATGAAGAGGCTTCAAACACACCCTGGAGGGTTTTGAATTGTTTCAGAACGGCTTTTGCAGCCTCTTTGCAATCTTTTCTCGGGGTGGCCAGGGTGAGCAGGAGTTCAATGACTTCATAATCCTGGAATCCGGATAGCCCTGAATCAAGGAATCGCTCCCGGAGTCGCTTCCGGTGGCCTTGGCTTTTATGTGTGACTGAGTTCTCCATGGATCAGTCCAGTTCGTGTTTTAATGTCCGTGTCATCAGTCGTTTAATGGATTTTTTTGGATCCTGGTTTTCAAAAAGAATCTTGTACACTTCGTTGCAGATGGGAAGTTCGATCCCAAGATTCTGTGAAAGATTGTACACCGACCGGGTCGTTTTCACCCCTTCGGCTACCATGCGCATTTCCAGAAGAATCTCATCCAGGGTTTTACCTTCACCCAGCTGGACACCCACTGTATGGTTTCTGGAAAGGTTGCCTGTGCAGGTGAGCATCAGGTCTCCCACACCGGCCAATCCGGCAAAGGTATGGGGATCTGTACCGAAACAGGCTCCCAGGCGCTTCATCTCGGTAAGCCCCCGGGTGATCAGAGCAGCCCTGGCATTGAGCCCCAGCCCCAGACCATCGGAAATACCGGCGGCTATGGCAATGACATTTTTGATGGCACCCCCCACTTCAACGCCCACGGGGTCATCATTGGTATAGACCCGAAAACGGGGTGTTGCAAAAACATGCTGGACCAGTTTGGCATTTTTGGCACTGGTGGAGGCCACGGCAACCACCGTGGGCATCTGCTGGACAACTTCCTTGGCAAAGCTGGGACCGGAAAGGACAATCAGCTTGTCCTGGTCAATGGGGTCAAGCACATCTTTTAACACACCCAGCATGGTCATATGGGTTTTGTTTTCGATGCCCTTGGATGCAGAGATGATCAGGGTGTCCTTTGAGAGATGCTCGGCCATAAGCCCGGCTGTTTCTCGCATGACATGTGAGGGAACCACCACAAGGACAATGTCTTTCCCTGCAACGGCTGTTTTGATGTCGTTGGTGGGGACAATGTTATCCGAAAGGGGGAACCCCGGTAAAAAAACGTTGTTTTCATGGTTGTTTTCAATGTGTTCCTTGACCTCTGTTTCAAAAACCCAGAGATCAATGGGGTAACCTTTCGTGGCAAGGAGATTGGCCAGAGCCGTGCCCCAGCTCCCTGCCCCCACAACACCGATGGTGAGTGAGCTGATTGACTTTTGAGTATGTTTGGGCATGAATAATCTTTCTTAAACAGGCAGGAACAATCTGTTTTGTTCCTGTCTGAGTTATTTAAAATCATGGTTTTCGGGTTTTAACCTCACCCGTCAGATCCGGTTTGAACGATGACAACATGAGTTTTGTTATGAAAAAAACGTCATCGTTTTTTGAGGAGTTTAGTCCTCCGGGTCTTCTTCCGGTTCATCATCATCGAAATCTTCTTCTGATTCGTCATCCGATTCGTCAAAGGCCTCTTCCGATTCGTCGTCCCATTCTTCCTCTTCAGAGCCATCCTGAGCTGTCATGGGTGCAACGGCAATGGCTGTCATGGTGTCTTCATCCTCTTCTTCAGATTCAGCCAGACGGACAGCTCCGATGACTTTTTCATTTTTTTCAAGACCGATGAGTTTCACTCCCTGGGTGTTCCGGCTTATCACGGATATGCCTCGGGTGGCCATACGGATCAACTTGCCTGTATCGGTCATCAGCATGAGATCATCATCTTCATCCACGAGTACGATGGCAGCCACATCTCCGTTTCGTGCTGTTGTTTTGATGGAAATCACACCCTTGCCGCCCCGTTTCCGGATCGGGTATTCGTCGATCAGGGTCCGTTTACCATAGCCCTTTTCCGTGACGGCAAACAGGGTCTGGCCATGGCTTAATACTTCCATGCTGACAATCCGGTCACCCGGCCCCAGTCTCAGGCCCCGGACACCCCGAGAGACACGTCCCATGGTTCGTGCATCGCTTTCGTGGAAGCGGATGGATTTTCCTTTTTGGGAACCCAGGAAAACATCCATGGTTCCATCTGAAATCCGTGCGGCCACCAGTTCATCGCCCGGGACCAGATCAAGGGCAATGATGCCACCCAGTCTGGGTCTGCTGTAAGCCATCAGGTCTGACTTTTTGACCAGTCCGTTTTTGGTGGCCATAATGATGTTTTTTCCTTCCTCAAAGGAAGGTACTGCAAGAACGGTGGTAAGTTTTTCGTCTTTGACAAAGTTCAGGAAGTTTACAATGGCTCTTCCTTTACTTGTTCGACCGGCAACGGGCAGTTCATACACCTTGCTCCAGTAGACCCTGCCCATATTGGTGAAGAACAAGAACATGTGGTGGGTTGAGGCAACAAACAGGTGTTCCACAAAGTCATCATCTTTGGTTCCCATGGCCATCTTTCCTTTACCGCCACGGCGCTGGCTTTCGTAAAGGGTGATGGGGTTTCTCTTGATGTAACCTTTGCTTGAGATGGTGACCACCATGTCTTCTTCTTCAATCAGATCTTCAATGGACAGATCGGCGCTGGCTTCTACAATCTTTGTTTTTCGGGCGTCTCCGTAATCTTCCCGGATTGCGATCATCTCATCTTTGACAATTTTAAGAACAAGGGCGTCGCTGGCCAGGATTTCTTTAAACCAGGCAATGTCTTTCATGATTCGGTCATATTCTTCAAGGATTTTTTCCCTCTCAAGGCCTGTGAGGCGCTGGAGTCTTAAATTTAGGATTTCCTGGGACTGGATGGCGGAAAGACTGAATCGGGACATGAGGCCTTCCTTGGCTTCGGCCGGTGTTTTTGAACGCCTGATCAGGGCCACCACTTCATCCAGATTATCCAGTGCTATCTTGTATCCTTCCAGAATATGGGCCAGCTCTTCGGCTTTTCTCAAATCATAAATGGTTCTTCGGACAATGATTTCTTTGCGGTGGAGAATGAAATGTTCAAGTATTTCTTTAAGTGTGAGAAGTTCGGGGCGGTTGTTCACCACAGCAAGAAAGATGATACCAAAGCTGTTCTGCATCTGGGTGTGTTTGAACAGCTGGTTAATGATAACCTCTCCCATAAAATCTTTTTTCACACTCATGGCGATGCGCATACCGGTTCTGTCCGATTCATCACGGACATATCTGAGACCTTCAATTACTTTTTCTTTCATGAGCTGTGCTATTTTTTCCACCAGGCGTGCCTTGTTTACCTGGTAGGGCAGCTCCGTGACCACAATATTTTCGTTGTCGCCCTTGTCATCACGCTCAATCTCAACCTTGGCGCGAACACGGATAATACCACGTCCTGTGCTGTAAGCTTCCTTGATGCCTTGGGTTCCGAAGATGATTCCATGGGTGGGGAAATCCGGTCCGGGAATATATTCCATTAATTCTTCGAAGCTGATTGCGGGATTCTCAATCATGGCGCAGATGCCATTAATAATTTCCACAATGTTATGGGGCGGAATGTTGGTGGTCATACCAACGGCAATACCCGATGACCCGTTGATGAGAAGATTGGGGATCTTGGCCGGAAGGACTGACGGTTCGGTCATGGAGTCGTCGTAGTTTGAAGTCCAGTTGACGGTTTCCTTGTCAAGGTCCTCAAGAAGCTCATGGGTGATCCGCTTCATGCGGATTTCCGTGTACCTCATGGCTGCGGCCGAGTCACCGTCCACACTTCCGAAGTTACCCTGGCCATCCACAAGGGGGTATCTGAGGGAAAAAGTCTGGGCCATTCTGACAATGGTGTCATAGACTGCCGTATCACCATGGGGATGGTATTTACCGATGACATCACCCACAATACGAGCGGATTTTTTGTAGGGTTTGTTCCAGTCGTTTTTCAGCTCACGCATGGCGAAAAGCGAGCGCCTGTGAACAGGCTTCAGCCCATCACGGACATCGGGAAGGGCTCGTCCGATAATGACACTCATGGCATACTCGAGATATGATTTTTTCATTTCACTCTCAAGGCTGATTTTTGATTGGGTATCAAGGTCTGTCATAGTTCTCCTACACAATTTAAGGTCAGATTAGGTTAATATCATCCGCTGCCGGCTTTATTTCAGGATCGATAAGCGACCGGTAATTCGAGTTGTAAATGTCTGTCAAGGTCAGAAAAAAGGTCACGATCAGGGGCCCGTAAATGATACCCAGAATACCGGACATGTAGATCCCTCCGATGATGGAAAGAAATACCAGGAGTGCGTGCATCTTGACACGTTTTCCCACCAGGATGGGCTTGAAAATGTATTCCACGCCTCCTGATAATAGTGCATAAAGAATTAACATGCCGACGAAGGCAGCAACGCGTCCTTTGAGAAGCATGAATAACGAGGCGGAAATAAAGACGATACCGATGCCCACAATGGGTAAAAATGCGAGAAAGGCCATGATCACTCCCCAGAGTATAGGGGAGGGAAGGCTGAAAAAAGCGAAAATCAGACCTCCCAAAAATCCCTGGATCATCCCGCTTAAACCGTTTCCTATAAGAACGGCTCCGCTCATCTCTTTGAACTTTTTAAACAGTATAACATCTTCGTCATTGGGCAGAGGTGAGAGGTCGATGATAAACCAGACCAGTCGTTTCCCGTCAATTAGAAGATAGAAGGTGATCACCAGTATCAGGCAGAAGTTGATAACGAAGTTCAAAAGGTGTCCGGCAATGGACTTGGCCTGATTGAGAAGAAACAGCCCGATGAAATTGCTCAGGTCACTGATGGGTTTGACCAGTTCGGCATAGCTGAGCTTGATATCGAAATTGGCAAGAAAGGTGTTCAGGCGTTCAAGGATTTTTTTGTTTTCAAGCAGGGTGATCAGCTGATTGGCAAGGTTTGCATCCCGGACATACAGAACAAAACCATGGGCTTCTTTTGTAAGTACGGTGATAAAAAAAACCATGGGCACGAAAAGAACAAAGAAAATGAGAATGCAGGTCAAAAATGAGGCATAAGCCGGACTGAGTTTTTTTCTGATCCAAAGATAGACCGGATAGAATATTCCGGTTACCACAGCCCCGAGCACAAGAACCGACATGAAAGGCCAGAAAAGCTTTCCCATCAGAAGCAGCGAGCAGAGAAACAAGGCAAGAAAAAACCATAAAATCATATCACGGGATGTTCTTGCCATAATAATAACTCCAAATGAAAAAACAAGACGTTGAAATTCAGACGGCTTTGAAGACAACAAAAATTCCCCGGATCTGCTCTATAAGTATACACAGATCGGGAAAGGAACATATTCAGCGGATCACTATTTTTTCAAACAAACAATGGATACAGCCAGATAAAGAACGACTTCATAAACAATGACCCCTTTAAATCCATGGGTAAGGCTGTAAATAATTCCACCGCCCATGATGGCGGGAACTCCGGTGAAAATAAGAATACCAATTTTTTGTGCAATACCCATGTGAACTGTTCTCCTTATCCGTTGATCACAATTTAAAAAACCAGAGGCTTTCAAGTCAATATGTATTATCTGAACCCTACTTGTTTAACAAGTACCTTAATCCAAGTAAAGGAAAAATTCCGGAAATGTTAAGATTTCCTGAAATAGGTTAAAGATGATAAAATAACATATGATGTTAATTGTTTATGTGAGGGTTTGCCTGGGTGTTTTGTGGGTGGACTTAAGTGGACATTGTGGACTGAGTGGACTTGAGTGGACATTGTGGACAGAGTGGACTTGGTGGACAGAGTGGACTTGGTGGACGGGGTAAAACCGGGGAAGGGTTTCCCCGGTTTTTGGAAAAGCATTATCGTTCGATGATCATGCCCATGCCCATACCACCGCCGATGCACATGGAGATCAGGCCGGTTGCGTATCCTTTGCGTTTCATCTGGTACATGCCTGTGACCATCTGTCTGGCTCCGGTGCAGCCAATGGGATGACCCAGGGATATTCCGCTGCCCAGTTCATTGGGTTTTTCCACAGGTATATTGAGCTCTTTCATGCAGCCGATGGCCTGGGAAGCGAATGCTTCGTTGAGTTCGATCATGTCCATGTCATTGATGGACATGCCGGTTCGTTTGAGAATTTTTCGAACAGCAGGAACAGGACCAAGGCCCATATACGCAGGATCAAGACCGCCGCTGCCAAAGGCTTTAATTTTGACGATCACCTCAAGGCCCAGTTCTTTGGCTTTTTCTTCTGTCATTAGAAGAACCGCTGCTGCGCCGTCGTTTATGCCCGATGCATTACCGGCAGTGACGGATCCGTCTTTTGTAAAGGCGGGTCTCATGGCAGCCAATTTTTCAATGCTGGTTTCCATGGGACGTTCATCAATGTTGAACACAGTGTCACCTTTTCTGGATTTGATCACGATATCCACGATTTCATCCTTGAAAATTCCGTTCTTGATTCCTGCCATGGCACGCTGATGGCTCATAAGGGCCAGTTGATCTTGTTCTTCACGTGAGATGCCGTATTTGGCCACAATGTTTTCAGCGGTAATTCCCATATGATACCCATAAAAGATTTCATACAGACCGTCATAAACCATCAGGTCGTGGACCTGACCCACGCCGGTGAGTTCCATGCGGTGTCCCCAGCGTGCACTGAGAAGAGCCATGGGTGCGTTGCTCATGCTTTCCTGGCCACCTGCGAGAATCACATCCGCTTCTCCGGACATAATGGTGGACGCGGCTATGGCAATGGCTTTCAGTCCTGATCCGCAGATTTTATTAATCGTATAGGCAGGGGTCTCTTTGGGAAAACCGGCTTTGATCATGGCCTGGCGGCAGGTGTTCTGACCCTTGCCTGCCTGGAGGACATTCCCCATGATCACTTCATCAACTACGATGGGGGTGGCAGAATCATTCCAGTCCTGGGCTTTGCTTTCCAGCTCGATAAGGCCCTGATCTTTAAGCGCATCCGGTGAAATGGCTTTCATTTCGGCACTCACCTGGGGACGCAGATTGATTTTTTTTAACGTTTCTTTCATAACCGCAGCGCCAAGATCAATTACCTCAACACTTTTCAGGCCACCGCCAAAGGCGCCGACCGCTGTTCTTGAACCGCTAACGACGACAACGTTTCTCATATTGAACCCTCCTTGGTTGGAAATTATATATAAAACCTTTGTTATCATTAAAAAATCTGTTAAATATGAAGAATAACAAATACCTTAATAAAATACAACGATAAGATATGTGCCTGATCCTGTTTTCATACATGAACCATCCTGATTATAGGCTGATAATCGCCGCAAACAGAGATGAATTTTATAATCGCCCCACACAGCCCCTTGATTTCTGGACGGATCTGCCGGACATCCTTGGTGGCAGGGACGGGCAGAGCCTTGGGACGTGGCTTGGCATAAATCGAAATGGAAAGTTTGCAGCCATTACCAATTTCAGGGCTCCATCCATGGTCAAGGCCCAGGCCCCATCACGTGGCCTTCTTGTGAGCGACTATCTTCAAGGGGATACAGGGCCTTTAGATTATCTTGAAACCATTCGTAAAAAAGGATTGAATTACAACGGCTTCAACCTTCTTGCCGGAGACAGCCATGGGCTATATTACTATTCAAATATGGGACAACATGTCACATCCATTAAATCTGGGACCTATGGGCTCAGCAATGCGTTCCTGGGCACGCCCTGGCCCAAAGTTGAAAAGGGCAAGCGTGAATTTGCAAAGATTGTTTCTTCCGGGAGGGATATTCCCACGGAGCCCCTTTTTGATTTGTTGAAGGATTCACGCTGCCCAAGGGATGAAGACCTTCCTGAGACCGGCGTGGGGATTGAATGGGAACGATTGCTTGCACCCATGTTTATTAACAGTGAAACCTATGGAACCCGATCGTCTGCCCTCGTTCTTGTGGATTCATTCAACAGGGTTACCTTTATGGAACGCACCTATCTGAAAAAAAGGTCCGGGGACATTGACCATGAAACCCGGACGTTTCAAATTCATACGTTTAAGGAATGACTTGACGAATGGATTTCTTTTTTGTATGTGATAATTTGTTTTTGTAAATGTTAATCTATAACATTAAAGTATACGGAACACGGTGCAATTCCGTGACGGACCCGCCGCTGTAACCGGGTGATAACCTGCAAAGCCCATGATCATGGGCAGCCACTTATGCTTCTGGCATTGGGAAGGTGCAAGGGGAAATACCGGAAGTCAGAAGACGTGCTTAAATGTGTTTGTATGGAGCTTGAAGGTAAAGGGTTCTGAGAAGGATATTCATCCTTCCGGAGCCCTTTTTGTTTTCGGAAGGCGTGAAAAATGAATAAGGAACAGACTATGAAAACCCAACTCGAACTTGCCAGAGATGGCATCATCACACCCCAAATGAAGCAGGTGGCCCTGGATGAAACCATGAATGCGGAGATCATTCGTGACTACGTGGCCAAGGGTGAAATCGTGATCGCCAATAACCCCAGACGCCCCTTACAGAAGATTGTGGGAATCGGGACAGGACTAAGGACCAAGGTTAATGCATCCATTGGAACGTCCTCGGATATCTGCGATGTGGATGCGGAAATAAGAAAAGCCATAGCCGCCGAAGAAGAGGGTGCCGATACCCTGATGGAACTTTCCGCTGGTGGTGACCTGGATGCCATTCGACGGGCGGTTCTTGCCCATTCCAATCTCCCGGTAGGTAATGTACCTCTTTACCAGGCGTTCAGCGATGCCGCTAAAAAATACAAAAACCCGTCCAAACTGGACCCGGAATATCTTTTTGAATTGATCGAACGCCAGTTGGATGACGGCTTAAGCTTTATGGCCATTCACTGCGGGATCAATCTTTACACCATTGAACGGCTTCGGAAACAGGGTTACCGTTACGGGGGGCTTGTGTCCAAAGGCGGAACCTTCATGGTGGCCTGGATGGATCAGAACAAGCGGGAAAATCCTCTTTATGAGCAGTTTGACAGGGTCTGCGCCCTGATGAAAAAATACGATGCTGTGCTTTCGCTTGGCAACGGCATTCGGGCCGGTGCCATTCATGACAGTCACGACAGGGCTCAGATGGCTGAGATGATCATCAATTGCGAATTGGCTGAGTTGGGCAGAAACATGGGCTGCCAGATGATGGTGGAAGGCCCGGGCCATGTTCCTTTGGATGAAATTGAGGGTAATATTATGCTTGAAAAACGCATGAGTGGAAACGCCCCCTATTATGTTCTCGGACCCTTGCCCCTGGATACCGGTGCCGGGTATGACCATGTGGTTTCAGCCATTGGGGCGGCAAATTCGGCTCGCTATGGTGCTGATCTGGTCTGCTACATCACCCCCTCCGAACATCTGGCCCTGCCCAATGAGGCGGATGTGAGGGAAGGGGTGAGAACCACCCGACTTGCCGTCCGGATCGGGGATGTGGCCAAATACCCTGACCGCAGGGAAAATGAAAAACAGGCTGCCATGGCCAGACGGGATATGCGTTGGGATGATCTTGAAAAATATCTGATGTTTCCGGAAACGGCCAAGGCCATCCGGGAAAGCCGTATGCCCGAAGCCCAGGAAACCTGCACCATGTGCGGAGATTTCTGTGCCATGAAAAAGGGCATGCAGGTATTCAGCCAGGATATTGGCAAAGATAAAATTTTCAGCCAGGATATTGGCAAAGATAAAATTTGATGGCGTCGTAAAAAGTCCCATATGCGGCGTTATAGTGTTTAGCCGGACGTTCGACATACGAACAAGTATGCCTTCACGCCCGGCCAAACACTATGCCTTGCCTATGGACCTTTTTCCATAGCCATCTGTCGATTTTTTACGAGTTCATCAAATGTCAGTCTGCTCCAAGGAACAGAAAACGAAAACCGTTGCTTAAACAGAATATGCATAAGCATTCCCAGGCAGGAATCTGGAAATGCTTATGCGAAAAATACTGCTGCTATTGCGGCGGATGATCAGGAGGTAACTCATATGAAGATACTCAATAAAGCGATTCAATCAATCAAAGCGCCGGACCAGGGCGTATATGAAAAAGCCATGGACCGACTTGCCAATCAGGCCCGCCCTGCAGGCAGTTTAGGTATTCTCGAGCCCTTGTCAGCCCGCCTTGCAGCCATAGCCGGTACCCTTGATGTTCGGCTGAATAGAAAGATCGTGGTCACCTGTGCCGGAGACCATGGCGTGGTGGCCGAAGGTGTCAGTCTGTTTCCCCAGGAAGTGACAGCCCAGATGGTATTTAATTTTGTGGGGGGCGGAGCATCCATCAGCGTGCTTGCCCGTCATGCCGGGGCACAAGTCCATGTGGCTGATTTGGGTGTGAATTTTGATTTTGATCCCGAGCTCCCCATTTTTCATAAAAAGGTGGCCAAAGGGACCCGGAATTTTGCCAAGGAACCCGCCATGAGCCGCGAGGAAGCCATTCGTAGCATCGAGGCGGGCATTGAAATTGTGGATCAACTTGTGGCCGATGGCGGTATGGATATGCTGGGTACCGGTGATATGGGCATTGGAAACACCACACCCTCAACGGCCATTATCGCGGCATTTTCCGGTCTTCCGGTAAATACCCTCACAGGCCGTGGGACGGGCATCGGGGATGACGCACTCGTGAACAAGATCAGAGTGATCGAACAGTCCCTTGTCCTTCATAAACCCGATCCCCATGATGCCCTGGATGTTTTGTCCAAGGTGGGTGGCTTTGAAATCGGAGGTCTTGCCGGTCTTGTGATCGGTGCTGCCAAACACGGTATACCTGTTGTGTGTGACGGCTTGATATCCACTGCCGGAGCCCTGGTGGCTTGTGAGCTTGCACCCGGTGCAAAGGACTATCTTTTTTCAAGCCACAGATCCGTGGAAGCCGGACACCGCTTCATGCATGAACGACTGGGTCTTGCCCCCCTTGTGGACCTGGGCTTTCGACTGGGCGAGGGAACCGGTGCCGCCATTGCCATGGAACTTCTGGACGCCGCCACCCGTGTTCTTGCCGAAATCAAGACCTTCGAAGAAGTCGGAATCGTCAACGCAAATGCTTAAGGACACATACGTCCCATAGGTCCTATTGGTCCCATAAGTCCCATACGACGAATAAGCGCGCTATGTTCTTAAGTGATCGAAGGGAACAGGTGGTGAAAAAATATGAATTCAATAAATTCCATCAGTGAAAGCCATGGAACCTTTCGTGATTTCCAGGATCTTTTAACATCCTACCGAATCAGCTGTGTGCTTCTAATCGCCCATGAACTGGGCATTTTTGATGCCCTGGAACATGGGCCGGGCCATGCCGAGGACATCTGCCGAAAAACGGGTATGGACAGGGCTTACGGTCTTCGTTTTCTTGATGTGTTATGCCATCTGGGTTTTCTTGACAAAGAGAATGGCTTTTTGGGTCTTTCTGATTTTTCAAAGCAGTTTCTAATTAAAACAGCTGATTCCTATCAGGGCGATGCCCTGGTTTTTGAAAAAAAAATGGTTGAATCCTGGCAGAATCTTTCACAGACCCTTTGCCAGGGGAAACGGGTTTACAATGTCATGGAAAAAAGTCCTGAGGAGTACAGGGCTGCATTGGGCCTTTATTTGGGGGCCATGGACAATGTGGCCCGGATCCGGGCAAAGGAGTTATGGGACCGGATCAACCCCGGCCAAGGGGGGCTGATTCTGGATGCAGGGGCAGGATCCGGAGCCTTTTTGATGGAATTTTTAAAACGTCATCCATCCTGGCGGGGTGTTTTTTGTGATCTGCCTGATGTGATTCACCTGGCCCTGGATAACCCCGAGATAAAACCTTTTTTAAATCGTCTGGATTTCAAGGCGGTCAATTTTCTTGACGATGACCAGGCCCTGGAATCTGTCCGGGCTGACATTGTTTTATGCTCCAATGTGGTCCATTGCCAGGGCCGTGATGAAACTCAGCTGATACTGTCCCGTCTGGTTCCGGCACTTGCTGAACAAGGCCTCCTTTTGGTCCATGATTTTTTCATTGATGCAGGATACCGTGGCGCCCTCTATGATCTTCATATGATGCTGAACACATACAACGGACGAACCTATATGACGTCAGATCTGTGTAATATGTTGAGTCCGTTGGGTCTTGCTCATCACAAGGTTCTGAACCTATCCTCGACATCCTCCGCGCTTGTTTTTTCAAAAATTCCAACAAACCAAGGATTTTTTGTCTAATTCTTTACATCACATGGGTTTATGGTATTATCGGGTTATTTTATGAGCTCGTAAAAAGTCGACAGATGGATGATTAGGGTATCAACCTGGGTCTGGACGATACGGACGTCCATTTTTACCATAAAGGGGTTTTCCCACATACACCATGAAACTGAATTCAATTATTAATCGATATATCTTCCGGGAAATGATTCCTCCGTTTCTGATTAATCTGGGTTTTCTGTCTTTTATTTTTCTTTTGGCCCAGATTCTTGAAATCACCAATCTGGTTGTCAACTATAAGGTCAGTCTTGGCTCTGTGTGTCTTCTGGTGATTTATTCCATGCCTGAATTTCTTAAATTCACCATTCCCATGTCCGTGATGATGGGGGTGCTCCTGACTTTTCTCAAAATGGCCAGTGATAAGGAAATCATTGCCATCAAGGCCGGAGGTTGTAGTATATACCACCTGATGGCCCCGGTATTTCTTTTTTGTCTTATCGGATTTGCCATGACGTTTGGCTTGAGTGTTTATGGGCTTTCCTGGAGTAAAAACGCCTATAAGGACCTGGTGGCCGAGATGATGTCCCAAAGCGCGGATGCGGCCATCAAAGAACGGGTGTTCAATGATCATCTGCCTGGAATTGTTTTTTATGTGAACACGGTTGATGTGAAAAACAAGATGCTTTTGGATGTGTTTATCGAGGATTCGAGAAACGAAAAAAATAAAAGCACGGTGGTGGCCCCCAGGGGCAAACGGTTCGTGACCCCGGAAAACAGTGATTCATTTACCCTGAGGCTGTTTGATGGCATGATTATCCGGGTAAAACCCGAGGACTTTTCGGTGAACACCATCCGTTTTGATACGTATGACATCACCATCCCCATTGAAAAGGCAAAAAATAAACCCGTCAGCACCGTAAAAGACCAGGATGAGATGAGTGTGTCCGAACTTAAGGCATATATCCGTGATGCAAAAATCAGTGACGAGTTGAGAAATGCGGCCATCATGGATCTTCATGAAAAATTTTCCATCCCCTTTGCCTGTTTTACCCTGGGACTTCTGGCCATGCCCATGGGGCTGAAGTCGGCTTTTTCCCGGAAATCATCGGGGCTTGGTTTGGGACTGGCCTGTTTTCTGGCGTATTATGCCCTGATGGGACTTGGGTGGTCCGGTGGGAAAAGCAGCTTGTTTCCACCTTATTTTGGAATGTGGATGCCCAATATTATCATGGGCGTTTTTGGACTTTACATGCTGCTTCGGGTTGCAAAAGAAAAACCCATTGGACTGGAATTCATCCCGAACTATTACCGGGCGTTTCTGCTAAGATTCAAAAACAAAAAAAAGGCGAGCCCCGATAAGAAGGATCTCACCCCATAGAGGTGTGCTTCTTAATAAAATTCGTTAACATCCCATATGGAAATGGCTAAGGAAATTATAGGTTGATGCCCCACGGATTCAAACATAAAATTGAAACTCTGATCAGGGATGATGGTCCAAAAGGCCCCTCCCTTTTTGATGCTTTATTGCGCGGTCTTTCCAAGTGTTATGTGCAGGGAGTAAAAATCGGTAACCAGCTGTATGAACGTAAACTGATCCATCCCCGAAACCTTCCCTGTCCGGTGATTTCCATCGGCAACATCACGGTGGGTGGCACCGGGAAAACGCCCATGACTATTTATCTGGCACGGGAGTGCCAGAAAAAAGGATTCCGTCCTCTGATTCTAAGTCGGGGCTATAAAGGCTCCGCCTCAGGACGTGGCGGGATGGTCAGCGATGGAAAAGAGGTGTTCATGGGGTGCAGGGAAGCAGGTGATGAACCTTATATGATGGCCCATTTACTGCCCGGAGTTCCTGTTTTTGTGGGTAAGGACAGATATGAAACTGGACTGAAGGCCATCAAAGCCTTTTCTCCGGATCTGATTCTTCTGGATGATGGATTCCAGCACAGAACACTTTACCGTGACCTGGACATCCTTTTGTTTGATGCCTCAAAACCCTTTGGAAACGGTTTTCTTCTTCCCAGGGGCCCCATGCGGGAGCCTGTTGCCGGGATTGGACGGGGTCATGTGTTTGTACTGACTCGCTCCCGGGGGGTTTTGGACCCGGTGGGTCACTTTAAAACATGTCTTCGGAATATGGATGTTTCCGATGACATTCTGTGTAAACCGGTGATAACAAGTTTACACAGCCCGCAGTTGCGATGTGTCATCCAAGCCGGAACCGGACATGTCCTCCCCTGGAACAGCCGAACCATGTCTCCCGGCTCTGTCTTTGCTTTTTCAGGTATTGCCGACAATGGGGGGTTCAGGGAATCCCTTGTCCATCTTGGATTTCATGTTGAGGATTATATGGCGTTTTCTGACCATCATCCTTACAACCAGGAGGATCTGGATGCCGTGGCAAAAAAAGCGGCAGACTCCGGGGTCTCGGTCATCGTGACCACGGAAAAGGATTTCTCACGGATTCAAAAGATGATTCGTTTCCCACTGGATCTTCTGGTCATGGGCATTGACATCGCCTTTGACCAAAAGGAAGATGACCTTCTGGACCTGGTCTTTTCCCGTGTGAGGCAGAACACCCTATGATTTATCAGGATCGTTCAAGGATACGTTTTTCGATGCCCGATGTACTGTAACCATCGATCAGGGGCACGAGACAGATTTTGCCCCCATAAGACTCCACAAGATCCTTGCCCACCACATCCTCGGGTTTGTAATCCGCTCCTTTGACAAGGATATCCGGCTTCAGGATTTCAAGGATGGACAGGGGGGTGTCTTCGGAAAAGATCACCACCAGATCCACACAGGATAGGGCGCTTAGGATTGCAGCCCGGTCCTGTTCAGCCAGGATGGGGCGTTTTTCTCCTTTGAGGCGGGTCACGGAAAGATCACTGTTCAGGCCCACCACCAGCCTGTCACCCAGTTCCCTGGCTTTGTGAAGCAGATCCACATGACCCGGATGGAGCAGGTCAAAACAGCCGTTTGTGAACACCACGGTTTCCTTTTTGGATTTCCAGGACTGAATTCGAGTTTTAGCGGCAATGACCGAGTCCAGTTTGTAATAGCCCTCGATTTTGTCCTGGCCGTGCATTGCTTTTTCCTGGATGGCCAGATCAAGTTCCATCAGATTGACAGGCTGGGTTCCCACCTTGCCCACCACGATTCCTGCAGCGATGTTTGCCAGTTCAGCGGCCTTGATAAAGGAAAGGCCACTTGCAACACCTGCAGCCAGGGTTGCGATCACGGTGTCACCGGCCCCGGATACATCGAACACCTCCCGTGCCTGGGTGGGAAGAAACAACGGGGGGATATCAGAATCGGCAACGAACATGCCCTTGGATCCACGGGTTAAAACAAGGCATTTGACCTTGTATTTTTTTTTGGTCCGGCTGACAATATCCATGAGAATGTCTTCGTCATGATCAAAACTTGTTTCACTTATGGTTTCAAGCTCTAAGGTGTTTGGAGTGATGCAGGTCGCACCGGTGTATCGTTCCCAGTTTTTGCCTTTGGGATCCACCAGGGAGGGAACCCGGTATGTTTTACATAATGCGATCAGTTCCTGACACATACCGGGGGTCTGCATGATTCCCTTGCCGTAATCGGATAAAATCACAGCATCCGATGAAGGCAGTTTGTCCTCAAACAGAGAAAGAATGGCTTTTTTCTCTGTGTCATCAAGGATTCTGATCTCTTCCTCATCCAAACGGAATAACTGCTGTTTCCGTGCCATGATGCGTGTTTTTGTCGTGGTGGGACGTTGTTTAATTGTGACAAGGGCGGACTCAATGCCCTTTTCCAGACACAGACCACCCAGGCGGTTACCTGCCGCATCATTACCCTTCACACCAATCAGGGTGACCGAACATCCCAGACCAGCCAGGTTGGAGGCCACATTTCCGGCCCCTCCCATGACGTCTGTTTTTTCTCCGACTTTAACGACGGGGACAGGAGCTTCAGGGGAAATGCGGCTGACATCTCCCCACACATAGCAGTCGAGCATGACAT
Organism: Pseudomonadota bacterium; assembly: GCA_018818835.1. Classification (GTDB taxonomy): domain Bacteria; phylum Desulfobacterota; class Desulfobacteria; order Desulfobacterales; family Desulfolunaceae; genus JAHIRD01. The sequence goes on along the minus strand of JAHIRD010000159.1, from coordinate 15,365 downwards.
CACCGATGACGAGAATTTGTTGGTCTGTAAGGGAATGAAGATTCATGGGGTTAAAGCCTCTTTTCCGGTTAAAGGTTCAGTTTTTCAGCTTCTTCATAGATAAGGGCGGCAAGAAGGGGGATCATGATTTCATGGTGTCCCGTGATGGAATAGCCTTTTCCGCCAGACAGGGTGGGCCTCTGAATCACATTGACCGAGGGCCTGTAATGTTGAATCATGTCAAAATTGGCTGTGGTAAAATGGGTGATCAAATGGCCGATATTCCGGGCCAGTGACAGTGCTTTCAGAAAGACTTCGGGCATGACCACGGCACTTCCCAGGTTGAGAACCACTCCGCCATCACCCAGCCGGGATACGGTTGCGGCGAATATCCTGAAATCCCTCAATGAGGCCGTGCCAATGGCGGCACCGTCCGCGTCCGGATGCTGGTGCACAATATCGGTTCCAAGGGCCACATGGAGGGTGTAAGGAATATTGAGGCGGTGGGCACGGGCGAGAAGAGCACGTTCCACATGGGGTGCTTTTTCTTCGATAAGCATGGCACCTGCTGCTTGTCCGAAACCTTCCAGCCCTGCGGCTGATCGTTTTGCAGCACCGTTGACCAGGGCGGCTGTGTCGTGTGCCATGCCGAAAGAGCCGTCTTCAAGCTGGGAGGCCACATCTTCCGATGTGTGGCCGAAACGGGCAAGTTCCGTATCGTGGATACAGGCCGAGCCGTTTGATGCAAAATGTGTGATATAACCTTGGTTGGCAAGATCGCCAAGGACCGGGCTGCATCCTGTTTTAATCACGTGGCCACCCAGCATGGCAATCACCGGTTTGTTACGGGTTTTCGCCGAAACAACGGCTTTGGCCACCTGTTTGAGATCATCGGCTTTCAAGATGGCCGGTAACCCGTCAATGAACTCCCGCATGCTCATACCGGCACGGAGTGGGCGGGCCTCATGGCTTGTGGTGACTTTGGATTGGCGTTCTTTTGCTGAGTAAGTTCTTACCTTGCTTAAATCAATTTCATCAAAGGGTCGTGTCACAACATTATATCCTTGTCTGGGATGCGATAAAAAACCATGAGAATCTTTCGGATATCCGGATCAGATTTATGTTCTGGTTTCCTTATTAGAAATATAAAAAAAAATGAAGCTTTTTCATGTGTCAGGACAAGAATGAGACGATTTTTTTTATACCTTCTTTTCCGGTGAAATCACCCAGATCAACGTTTGACAAAGGCAAATCCGCCTCATTCATCCATCCATACATCTCAATCAGGATACAACGGATCATTGCGATTTTTTCCAGGATGCTTTCAGCCGTCATGCTGGGAATACGAACGCCCTGGAGCATCAGTGTTTCCATGGCGTTTTTTTTCACCATATCATCAAGGGTTCGAACCTGATCAAGCCGTTTTTGGTAATCATGGAATTGTTTGATAAAAAGATCCTTGATATCCATGGATGACTCAAACGCAGATAATACGGAAAGTGCGCATTTCAGATGCGAAACAAAAATCGTATCGGACATGACAAAGGAACGGAAAAAGCGGTTAAAAAAATTCAAGGTGTCTTTATTTAGTTCAAGTCCGGCATGCCTGATAAGAACTCCTGCTGTCCCTTTGAGATGTATGGGGACACGGGCCATATCAGCCAATAGGATGTCCGGAAAAACATAGGCCATGTGAATTTTTTTAATAAAACCTTCGATTACATCCGTAGGGACATGAAAACCAAGGGATCGTTGATCATCGGGAAAACGGATCAGGGCAAAAGGGTCCATGGCGGTTAGCATCAGGGCCAGGGATGACTCGTCATGGTCGGTCCATTTCTCTTGGACCAGAAGGGACTCTATGGTTTCAAGGAAGGCATGATCCGGGGAGACAACCAGGTATAGAAGAATCTCACGTTCATTATCATAGGCAACATCATCAAGTTTCGCAAGGTCATCGGCGCTGGAGATGGAAAACGTCGAATCCAGAAAATGAAGGGTTGTTTCGTCAAAAATAAATCCTTTATCCACGTATGATTTGATGTTCTGAGCAATTTTTTCAAGAATCAAATGTCTGTTCACGAATTTGCCGTATCCTGTTAGGGGTCAGGGGCCATAACTTAATTTTAAAAAATATACCATATACGCTTTAAATAAGGAAGTCATGGATGTTAAAAGCTAATCCGTCGATTTTTTACGAGTTCATCAAAATTAAGCTGCCATCCAAGCTGTTGTCAAACGAAATAATTTCTGGCTCCTTCCAGATTCAGGTTGCGAAGGTCTTCCGGATGAAGTACATTTTTTAAGCTCCAGTCCAGTCGAAATGATAAAAAAGTAATGCCTGTCACCAGCCTATATTCTCAGGAGGTTCATATGATTCGAAGTGAAATGATTGCACGACTTGAAAAAGACACAAAAATTTGGGATGTGATTGTGATTGGCGGCGGGGCCACCGGGCTTGGAGCTGCTGTGGAATCCGCATCCCGGGGGTACAGTACCCTTCTTCTGGAGCAGGGAGACTTTGCACAGGGCACCTCAAGCCGAAGTACGAAACTGATCCATGGCGGCATTCGATATCTTCAACAGGGAAATATCTCTCTGGTTCTCGAAGCCCTTCATGAACGGGGGCTTCTTCTTCAAAATGCCCCTCATCTGGTTCGTCACCAGTCCTTTGTCGTTCCCAATTACAGCTGGTGGGAAGGTCCTTTTTATGGAGTCGGCTTGAAAGTATATGATGTTCTGGCCGGGAAGCTGGGCTTGAAGAAATCCACTGTACTCTCACGGGAGATGGTGCTGGAGAAAATACCCACTTTGGAGCCCAGTGATCTGAAAGGCGGGGTGATTTATTACGATGGTCAGTTTGATGATGCACGCCTGGCTGTGACATTGGCCCAGACCGCCGAAGATCTGGGGGCCTGCGTGCTCAATTATTCCCAGGTGGTGTCCCTGATTAAATCAAATGATCTGATCAGTGGGGTGTGCGTGGCTGATAAACTGACCGGCACCGAGTATGAGGTCATGGGAAAAGCCGTGATCAATGCCACGGGCATTTTTGTGGATTCCATATTAAAGATGGATATGGATGCCCATGAAAATATCATTTCTCCCAGCCAGGGTGTGCATATTGTTCTTGATAAATCATTTCTTCCTGGAGATACGGCAATCATGGTTCCTCATACCGATGACGGACGGGTTCTTTTTGCCGTGCCATGGCATGACCGGGTGATTGTGGGTACAACCGATACGGCCATTGAGAAACCCAGTCTCGAACCCTTACCTTTCAAGGAGGAACTGGATTTCCTTCTGGGTCATGCAGCCAAATACCTGACCAAAGACCCGGTGGCATCGGACGTTCTTTCCGCCTTTGCCGGCATTCGCCCTTTGATCAATGCCGGAAACGGGAAAAAAACAGCGACCCTGTCCAGGGACCACCATTTGAATGTGTCTCCTTCGGGTTTGATTACCATTGCGGGTGGGAAATGGACAACCTATCGTAAAATGGGTGAAGACACCATCGACGCAGCCATTCCCATCGGAGCACTGGATTTACGAAAATCTCGGACCCGAAATCTGAGCCTCAACGGCTGGTCCGTGGATGATGAAGGCAATGCTCCCTATGGACTTTACGGCAACAACTCCCGTTTGATCAAACGGATCGTCGAGGATGATCCGACCCTTGGCAAGCAAATCCATGAGCGATTACCTTATCGATTTGCCGAAGTTGTCTGGGCCGTTAGAAACGAAATGGCCTTTTTTCTGGACGATGTCCTTTCTCGCAGGACCCGTTCCCTGATTCTTGATGCCAGGGCCAGTATGGAAGCTGCCCCTGAGGTTGCCCGTGTGATGGCAAAGGAACTTGGAAAAGATGAGGCCTGGCAGAAAGATCAGGTGGAGCGTTATATGAAACGCGCATCAACGTATCTTGTTCCCTGATTTACCCAAGCACACAGCGCGGCAAAGCCACAACCAAAAAGCAGGTCTTTCACGGAGGCACAAAGAACACAGAGAAGGGATAAAAGCTTGGGAATAATAGTTGCTTCTTTGTGATCTTTGTGTGCTTCAGCGACCACCGGTAGCGGGTGGTTAATAAAAAACCACACTTGGGTTCTTCCCATGAGCCATCAAACCTGAACGATATGTGCATCGTGATAGCCCAAAAACCGTTCTCCGGTGAAGCGGTTCCATATTTCCCTTGAATATTTCCTGAATAATCCATAGAATAGATCAATAAACTTACGATTAAGAAATATCTATTTTCCTTGAAGCTTGTCACCTATAAATCGTTGCATTACAACCTGATTGAACACTACGGACAAAAAAAGATTACTGTATGGATCCAGTAAAAATTATCTTTGCCGATGATGATATTGTCGCCCGAAAGCTTGTGTTAAAGCTCCTTGTCGATGTTGATTTTAAAGTCATTCTGGCTGAAAATGGTAAGGAGGCATGGCGATTTCTGAAGGAATTCGGGGCTCGTGTCCTCGTGACAGACTGGGTCATGCCTGAAATGAACGGGCTTGAGTTGTGCAGGAAAATTCGCGAAGAATTCGTGGATCAGTATATTTATATTATTTTAATTACATCCCGGGGAGAAAAGGAAGATACCATCGAAGGGCTCAAGGCCGGTGCCGATGATTTCGTGGTTAAACCCTTGAATATCGGTGAACTGAGTGCCCGTATCAGATCCGGACTCAGGATCATCACCTTGGAAGATGAGTTCAAAAAGGCCAGTGCCCAGCTGAATCAGTCTGAAAAAATGGCTTCCATCGGTCAACTTGCCGCTGGGATAGCCCATGAAATTAACAATCCCACAGGTTTTGTCAGCAGTAATCTTAAAACCCTTGGGGGATATCAGAAAGATTTCAACGCCCTTTTAATACAATACAAGGATTCATTAGAGCAGATTAAAAGCACCTTAAACCCTGATGACCACAAACAGATCATGGCGTCCATAAAGGATATAGAGGATTTCGAAAAAACGATTGATATTGATTATCTGATCAATGACAGTGAAGATCTTATCAATGAATCCCGTGAAGGCATGGAGCGGATCAAAAAAATTGTTCAGGATCTCAAGGATTTCGCACATCCTGGAGAGGACACCATGCAGGAAGCGGATATTAATGATTGCCTGGATTCAACCTTGAATGTGATCTGGAATGAAATCAAATACAAGGCTGAGGTTAAAAAATATTACGGTGAAATCCCACATTTGCTCTGCTATCCCCAGCAATTGAATCAGGTGTTTATGAATATTATCATCAATGCGGCCCAGGCCATTGAAACCATGGGAGAGATTACAATTACAACGGAGCTTGAACCTGGGGGTGCGGGAATACAAATCAGGATCAAAGATAACGGATCCGGTATTGAACCAAAAAATCAATCCCGAATATTTGATCCGTTTTTTACCACCAAGGAGGTGGGAAAAGGTACGGGTCTGGGTATGAATGTGGCGTATAATATCGTCAAAAAACACAACGGTGCCATCACGATTTGGAGTGAAGTGGGAACGGGAACTGAGTTCACGATTGCTTTGCCCATAAGGCACTAAAAAAAGGTTTTCATGGGTGGTAAAAAATAAAAATTATCTTTTTATTGGAGATGAAAACTATGGACTCAAACGTATGGAACGGTTCCTCCGCAAAAAAGATTACCATGGGGTTTTGCATCATCAGGAGAAGAAGGAAAAGCCATACAGGAGATGACGCGTCTTTAGGGATAAAATATAAATCTTATGAGTGAATCAACGAATGGATAAGGAAAAAAATAGACACATAATTCTTTTTGTAGATGATGAAGAAGCGATTCTGAAATCACTGGCACGTTTGTTCAGAAGACATGGTTATACCATCCTCACAGCATCGGGGGGCGAGGAAGCCCTGACTCTTATTGGTGAGCAGGAAAAGAAAATATCTGTGATTATCTCGGACCAGAAAATGCCAAAAATGAACGGAGCTGCCTTTCTTGAAAAAGCCAAACAGATCTGTCCGGATGCCATCCGTTTTCTCTTGACCGGATATTCTGAAATGGGTGCCATTGTCGATGCCGTGAACAGGGGGGAAATCCACAGATATCTAACCAAACCATGGAATGATGATGAGCTGATCATGCAAGTAAAAACAGCCCTTGATCACTATGATCTTATCGAGGAAAACAAAAAGCTTATGCTTCTGACACGGAAGCAAAATAAACAGCTTTTCGAATTCGGCCGGACCATGGAAAAAAAGATTGAGGAACGTTCACTGGAAATCGTTGAACAGAACAAAAAACTGGAGTTTCTCAATAAAGAGCTGGAACTGGGGCTGCTCAACACCATCAGAGCCTTTGGTGCTCTGACTGAAATGGTTAATCCCTATATGAAGGGCCATGGAAAACGAGTCAGTTCCCTTGCAGTCGAATTGGCAAGAAAATATGGTCTTCCTGAAGAAGAGGTTACACAGATTGAAATCGCAGCCATTTTGCACGATATCGGGACCATTGGTTTTGCAAATGAACTGATTGAAAAATATAATGACAACAGATGCTCTAAAGAGGAAATGGATCTGTACCGGAGTCATCCCGTGGAAGGACAGAGTATTCTCTCCTTTATCAACAGACTTGATGAAGTTGGCCTCCTGATTCGACATCATCACGAGCAGTATGATGGCAAAGGCTACCCGGACGGTCTCATTGAAACGGAGATTCCTTTAGGTGCAAGATTTATCGCTATTTCAGATGTCTATGACCGGATCATAAAGGGCTCAAATAAAAAAAAGACATCGTATTTGGAAAAATATCTTTCTGGGAGAAATATTTCCCGGGAGCACTTTTCGGAAGACGAGCTTTTACAGCAGGCTGCGCTTTTCCACTTCAAGCAGAATTCGTTTACTAAATATGACCCGGATATCGTAAAGTTGTTTATGGATGTGCTTAAAGATCGGGGTGTTAATTTCGCACAGGAAAAACAAGTCGCATTCGAAGTCCTTGAACCGGGTATGGTTATTACCCGGGCCATTTATACACCAAAAGGTCGTTTTATTCTTCCACAAAATACCGAACTCACGGAGGATCTGTTAAAAAAGCTTAATATAATATTGGAAAACAACGAAATACCCGATGCATTTTTTATTATTGCTAAATAAACGATTCCCTTAGGATTCCAATGGAAACAGCCGAATTTCTCAAAATACTCGAAAGCATCAAAGATTTGCCCACACTTCCTGTGATTGCATTTGAGGTGAACCGCATGCTTATGAACTCGAGCACGTCCATTGATTTGTTAAGTGAAACCATTAAAAAGGATCAGTCCATTGTATCAAAAATACTTAAACTCGTAAATTCGGCTTTTTATGGAGCCCGATCAAAAGTGAGTACCATTCACGAAGCCGTGATCCGGCTGGGGTTTAATTCAGTCCGGAATATTGTGGTATCCGTTTCGGTGTTTGACGCATTTGCAATGAACGACGATCAGGGCTTGGCCTTTGACATCGAAGACTTGTGGAAACATTCCGTTGGCGTGGCCATAACCAGTAAATACTTGTCGGAGAAAGCCGGTTTGCAGGACCCGGATGATTGTTTTGTCAGCGGGCTGCTTCATGATATCGGGCTGATTATTCTGGCTCAGAATTTTCCGGAAGTGCTCAAAGAGATGATGGGTATGGTCAGGCAGGAAGGTGTGTCCATTTATGACGCCGAAAAAAAACTGCTCCAGATCCGCCACAATAAAATCGGGGAATTGATGGCTCAAAAATGGCAGTTGCCGACCAGTCTTTGCGATGCCTTGAAATACCACCATCTGCCCATTCGCGGTGCGATCAACCCAGAACTGATAACCCTTGTCCACCTGGGAGATGTGATTTGTAACCGTTATATGATTACATCTATCAATCCCAAAAAAGATAAACGGTCTCCCATTCTCACTAGTGTCAGCCCCCAGTCGGAAAAAATTCTTGAAAAGTATTTCATGTATGCGGATGACTGGTTCCCCGAAGTGTATGAAAAAATCAAGGAAGCCTGTCTTTTTTTTATAAATAAATGACCGAGGGTCTAAGGAACAAACCATGAGTGATGATACGAATCCTGTTCGGCACTCCGTGCTTTGTGTGGATGATGAAATCAATATTTTGAATTCGTTGAAGCGATTGCTGAGAAAAGAAAATTACACTCTGTTGACAGCGTCGAGTGGTAAAGAGGGTCTTGACATTCTTGAGAAAAACGACGTGCATCTGGTTATGTCTGACCAGCGAATGCCTGAAATGAGCGGGACTGAATTTCTTGCCGAAATCAAAGAAAAATACCCCGATGTGATCCGCATTATTTTAACTGGATATACGGAAGTTGACGCCATGACCGAGTCCATCAACCGAGGTCATATCTATAAATTTTTTTTAAAACCATGGAACGATGAAAACCTCAGACTTGAAATCAGTAAGGCCCTGGAACAATATGATCTGATCAAGGCCAATGAAGAATTGACCCGGACCATCATACGCCAGAATGAAGAGTTGAAACACATGAACGATAAACTGGAGGAAAAGGTCCGGCACAGAACCCAGGAACTGGTCATACGGAACCAGGCCCTGGAGCTTTCCCAGGCCATATTGGAAAATATTCCAGTTCCTATTCTTGGCGTTAGCCAGGAAAACAATATTGTTCTGGTGAACAATCGGGTGGGCGAGATATCCTGGGGAACATCCGGGACCATTGTGATCGGAGAAAGCCTCAATGATTATGCCAACCCTTATCTGGTGTCCCAGGTCCAGTCCGTGCTCAGGGACAATTCGGGACGGCGGGTGAAACATTATTCCATTTCAGATAAAAACTATTCCATTGACATCTCACCACTTCCAACGCCCTTTCTGGGTCAGGGGGTTATCCTGACACTGATCAAGGAATCATAATAAGGAGTAAGGTATGTCACTATTCGATGTGGATGCGTATGGAAAAAGGGATGAAAGAATCATTTAAATGTTAGGTGATTATCTATGGCTGAACTGAATGAGAATGGAAGAAAACTGACGGTCAAAATTGTGTATTATGGACCGGCAATGAGTGGAAAGACAACCAATCTCATTCATCTGCACAATGTTGTCAACCCTGTGGCATGCGGAGAATTGATGAGCATTGAAACCAAGGGCGATAGGACCCTTTTTTTCGATCTACTGCCCCTGGGTGTCAAAACAAAAAATCGTTTTACCATTTTATTCAAGCTGTTTACCGTGCCAGGCCAGGTCGCCCATGACGCCACACGGAAAACCGTTCTCTCACGGGCGGATGGCGTTGTTTTCGTGGCTGATTCCCGTGTCAGTCAAGCCATGAACAATATGGAAAGCTTTGAAAATCTCGAAAAAAATATCCGAAGGCTGGGCATGGATTTTGACCGTCTTCCATTGATCATCCAGTTTAACAAACGGGATCTCACGGATATTGAACCTGAGGAAAAGATCCTTGAATTATGGGAACAAACAGGCATTCCGGTGAATTTTGCCACAGCACTTCACGGGAGAGGTGTTCTTGAAAGTTTTAAAGAGATTCTGACGCGAAGTTATCGATACCTTAATTCCGTGTATTGGCTGGATGAAAAATACGGTGTTGTCGAAGAGGATTTTCTGGGGGTATTGAGTGGTGTGAGGTGATGATCATTATTCATGAGATCCTGTACTTCTTAACGTTGGCGAGCCAGAACACTCGTACTCGTACATGTAATCGAAAAGCTGTGTCATCGGCTCCGATGCGGATGTGTGAGCCGATCGAGTACGAGTAGAATAATTCGGAATCAAGTCGCCAACCAATAGCAGGAGGCGACGTTTAAAAACCGCGCGCCTCAGCTTGGCGATGTATCAGAGGTTCTTAATATGATGAGTGACAAACGATTTGACAGAGATTATGCTTTGGAGGAATTACTGCCTCAAAACAGGATGCGCTCATTTTTTAACGATCTTCGTGGATTAGATCTTGGTTTTATGGGCATTCTCCTTTTGGATGGGACCTTTCACATGACCGCTGACAGCAATACACTGGTCCAACCTGTTGTGGATACCCAGGTTTTGAATGTTACCGGTTCCGGTATAATCCACATCCATGAAAATATAAGAGTCGTACCTTTGATTCATCAGTTTGAAACCCTTGCCTTTTTCGTGGCGGGATTTTCAGATGATTCTGTTTATTCGGAAAAACAGAAGGATTCCCTGATTTTATTTATTGTAAAAATGATGGGAAATATTGTTTCTGAAAATTATAAGGTTTTTTTGACTTCAGGCCTTCACACCCAAGTGATAGAGGATTCCTTTGCAGAAATCCAGTTGAAAAACGAACTTCTTGAAAAATCGGAAAAAAAATACAGACAGCTTGCTGAAAACCTTGAAATTGAGGTTGTTCGTAAAGGTGAAGAAATCAAAGAGGCCCAGACCCAATTGATGCATCAGGAAAAACTGGCATCCATTGGGCATCTGGCTGCGGGAGTGGCCCATGAGATCAATAATCCCATGGGTTTTATAAGCAGCAATCTGAGGACCTTGAAAGAGTATACCCAGGACCTGACCCGTGCCTTGTCCTTAAATCTGGCCGTGTGTAAGGCCTTTGGAGATTTGTGTGATATCCGTTCCATTAATCCTGAATTTATTGAAAAATACAAAGCCGGTGCAGAGGAAATCGGAAAGCTGGATATTGAATATATTTTACAGGACATTCCACAGCTTTTGGATGAATCCCTGGACGGAGCAGAACGAATCAATAGAATTGTCTCGGACCTTAAGGATTTTGCACATCCCGGCGAGGAAAATCCCACCAGTGCCGATCTGATTGAATGCATCGAGTCCACCATGAGCATAGTGTGGAATGAGTTGAAGTACAAGACCACAGTGATCCGTTCATACCAGACCCTACCCATGATTAACTGTTACCCCCGGCAATTGAACCAGGTGATCATGAATCTTCTGGTTAATGCAGCCCAGTCCATTGAAAAAAAAGGGGATATCGAAATCACGACCCGAAATCTGGGTGAATTTGTGGAATTATCCGTGCGTGATACCGGGCAGGGCATACCCGGTCATATCCTTCCCAGGATATTCGATCCTTTTTTCACCACAAAGGACGTCGGCAAGGGTACGGGCCTGGGGCTCAATCTGGTTCATAATATTATTCAAAAGCACAAAGGACAGATCCACGTGACCAGTGAAGAGGGACACGGGACAACATTTATTATCAAGCTTCCTGTGAACGCCGATCTGTAATTGATGATCAAACAAGGAAAAGTCATACATGGCAAATTTGTCGACATTATTTCTGGGTAAAGCCGAAAAAACCACTGGGAAAAGCAACGATGCCAAACCCGATAAACCCGATGGTCGTTACGGACTACTTTTTGTGGATGATGAAGAACATGTTCTTTCTGCCATGAAACGACTGTTCAGACGGGAAAACTATAGAATTTATCTGGCCACAGGGGCTGATCAAGCCCTTTCCATTCTTTCCAAAGAAATCATTCAGCTGATCATATCCGACCATAGAATGCCTGGCATGACCGGATCTGAATTGTTGACCAAGGTCAAAGAAGTTTATCCTGAAACCATTCGTATCATGTTGACCGGGTATGCGGATGTCCAGTCTATTATGGGTGCTGTCAATGAAGGGGCAGTCTACAAATTTATCACAAAACCCTGGAACGATGATGATTTGAGGCTGACGGTGAGCCTTGCCCTTGAACAGTACGATTTGATCCAGGAAAACAGGGCATTGAAAAAAGAACAGGTAAATCAAAAGAAACAGATCAATCAGTTGAGTAAATTCGTCAACACTCACAGAAGCCAGTTGGGACTGACGCTTTTGAAAAAAAACCTGATCAGGCAAGATCAACTTGAAAAAGCCCTTGCCATGCAATCGACGACCAACAAAATCCTTCCTCTGATACTCATCGAACTGGGGTATTGTGACGAGTCTCTTTTGGCCAAAATAATTCGTCAGGACCTTCATATTCATGGGGTTGATCCGGCCCAGTTTCAGGTCCCGGCCGCTCTGGCCTCCCTGATTCCCAAAGAGATCTGCTTTACCAATCTCATTGTCCCTCTGAAACGGTCCGATGGCAAATTGATTGTGGCCATGGGTGACCCCTCTGACTATATCAAGGTGGATGACCTTAAATTCATTGCGGGTATGCCCGTAGAACCGGTTCTTGCATCACATAAAGAGATTTACGATAAAATCATAGAACTCTACGGCGAAGAGGCTGATCAGGATACTCTGGTGACCCAGATAGATATGATCGATCCAACGGAAAGTATCGAAATCATATTGGATGATGATGATCAGATCGACTTGGATCAAATCCTTTTGGAAAAGGACCAGCCTCCAGCGATCCGTATCGTGAATGCAATCATATCCGATGCCTTGCGTCATGGTGCATCGGATGTTCATATTGAACCCAAGACCAAACATACCATGGTTCGATACAGGATTGACGGCCTGCTGCATGATAAAATTCATGTTCCTTTGACCATGCATCCGTCCATTGTCTCCAGGATCAAGGTCATGGCCGAACTGGATATTGCCGAACGGCGGCGACCACAGGACGGTCGGGTCACGGTGAAAACCGCAACCAGAATGGTGGACATGCGGCTTTCGACACTTCCCACCATCAATGGTGAAAAAATCGTGCTGAGGATCCTGGACCGGAACGCGTCCATCAAGGATCTTCATGAATTGGGAATGTCGTCAAAGGATCTGGTAATGGTCAATCTGCTGATCAGCCAGCCCCAGGGATGCCTTTTGTCCACAGGGCCCACCGGAAGCGGAAAAACCAGTACACTTTATTCATTGCTCCAAAAAAACGCCACCATCACCAAAAATTTCACCACCATTGAAGATCCGGTGGAGTATTATATGGGCATGGCTGAGCAGGTTATGATCAAGGAAAAGATCGGCTTGACCTTTTCTTCTGTTCTAAGGGCGATTTTAAGGCAGGACCCCAATGTGATCATGCTTGGGGAAATCAGGGATTTTGATACGGCTGAAATTGCGTTTCATGCTGCGCTTACAGGACATCTGGTCTTGAGTACCCTTCATACAAACGGTAGCGTCGCCTCCATTACCCGTTTGAGGGACATGGGTATAAAGCCTTACGTTTTATGTGATGCCCTTCTCGGTATTATTGCACAGAGACTGATTCGGAAAATCTGTCCTGATTGCAGAAAAGAAGAGCCGGTGTCCGACGATGTTTTTAAAGCCTTGCGACTTGATCCCAGGAAAGTCGATTTTATACCGTTCAAGGGTGCAGGGTGCGAATCGTGTAATTTTACCGGGTATTCCGGACGAATTGGAATCTTTGAAGTGTTTCCAGTCAATGGTGAAATCAAGCAGCTGATCCATCAAGGCGCCGGAGAATCCGATCTGAACAGGGTTGCAAAGTTTTCCGGCATGACAACATTGCTTGAGGACAGTATAGAAAAAATTAAATCGGGGTTGACCACATGTGAAGAGATACTGAGGGTTCTCGGACCCCAGAACGCCCTTGAAATCGAGTGCCCCAAATGCCGGGGAAGAATGACTGATCGCTATGATTTCTGCTGCCACTGCGGCGGGAAGATGATCGCCCGATGCAATGTCTGTAAAAATTATCTGGAGCCCCCCTGGACCGCTTGCCCTTATTGCGGGACTCCGGTGTGATCCCAGGTCTTCCCCATCACATTGAGCCCCGATGCAAATCCACAGTGCCCAGAGTATGTTGAATAAAATCCGATCCGGCGTGATATGGTGCTTGCCCAGATGGCGATGATTGACACACGATAGATAGTGTGAAAAAGCATTTATGTTGAAGATACCATTAATATTTGTACATTGCGGTAAAATAATTTTGGATCCGATATTGGAAACGATGATAGTCTGATTTTATATCAGCATAAGGCTTTTATATTATTCATGTTTAATTTGCTAAAACCTTGACAAAGTCTTGGAATCCATATAAATACCTGCTTGATTTGTTAAAATTTTAAAAACAGGGGAATCAAAGAACATGGTTGAAGACTGGAAAAATACCAGAAAAGGGGAAAACACTCGAAAAAGGATATTGCAGGCGGCCCGGATGGTTTTTTCAAATCATCCCTACCATTCTGCCAGTGTCCGGATGGTAGGGAAAGCGGGGAATTTTGATCATCCAATCATCCATTATTATTTTCCGAAAAAAGCAGGCTTGTTTGAAGCTGTCGTCAATGAACTACTTGAAGAAATCAATGCCTTTGCCACCACGTGGTACAAGGACCTGGATACCATGTCCACGGGGAAAAGTTTTTCACTCTGTATTGATCGGCTTTTTGAGTTCCATCGAAAATCACCGGATCTTTTCAGATTGATTATGCAGAACACGGCTCATGTGGAGGACTACTCGAGCTTTCCTGCGGTGGATAAGTATACTGCATTTCATGATGGTTTTTTGAACACATTTCAGGAAAAGATCACTTACACGGCTCCGCCTGAAGATGTGAGGCGATTTGTTTACAGTTTTACCGTGGTTGTTACCAATTACCTCGGCGCAAGCTCGACCTATGCACAATTTCTTGGACTTGATCCCGCAAGTCGGGAATACCTGGAATGGGTTAAGGAAACGCTGATGTTTATTTTTCTTCCACGACTTAAAAAAATTATTTTTTACGATCAACAAGACGCCAAGGCATAAAAATTAAACCATATCGAACGTGGTTTCGATATGGTTTTTCATTTTTCTCTGGGGAATGTCATGTCCCCTTGTCCTTATGGCCAAGCGTCCAGTGCATCCGTTTGTTGGGCTTTAGTTCCTTCAATTTCGATTATCCCAACACGTATTATGTCGATTAATTAAACCTTTCCGATGAGGGTGGGGAGATGAAACGAAAAGGATGCAGCATACTTTTTGTTAACTCGAATGACCAGCTTCTTCTATTTTTAAGGGATGACATCCCAGGTCTTCCCTATGCCAATATGTGGGATATTCCCGGAGGGCATGTTGATGAGGGCGAAATGCCCCAGGCATGCATTGAAAGAGAGATGAAAGAAGAAATTGGTGTGGATCTTAATGATTTTACACTGTTCCATGTCTATGAGTTCAATGACCGGACAGAATACGTCTTCCTGAAATTTTGGGACCTGGACATAGATTCGCTGGTACTCACCGAAGGCCAAGCCCTTCGGTGGTTCAGTGAACAAGACATTTTGAAAACCGAGCTGGCTTACGGCTTTAATCGTGTCGCGGAAAATTTTTTCGAACAGATGCGTATGGGCACCCTTCCTTTGTCCGGTTTATCAAAATCGCACTGCAAGACCCCTTTCTTTAGGTAGGGGATATAGCAGTGCTTTTTCAATCGGCTTTTTAGTTTGAGCGAGAGCGAAAGCAAAAAACGGTTGAAAAACTATTCTCCAGGCGTTTTTTGTTGTTCAAT
>JAHIRD010000158.1 GCA_018818835.1 Pseudomonadota bacterium | reverse complement strand
TCTGAGAGGGGCCGGTAACAACGGTAATGGCAAAACATAAAACGACTGTCACGTAGTAGCCGCGTGCGGCAAGGCGTCAGTAAAGCATGTTGTTAATAAGCTGCCATTATTGGAGAAACCGGTCTACTCGACATACCTTTTTTTGTTCATGAAAATTGGTTGAACTTACATTAATAACAGGATTTCTAATGTTCAATCCACCTGCTTCCACTCAAAAAAGTTGAGAGTCAGGCAAACTTAGTGTTTATGAACATATTTTGGGTTGGCTTTTTTATTATTTGCATGTCCTCTTTGTTTTTGAATAGCTGAACATTGATATGAGTTTATTGCAATGATTTGTGCTCCTGTTCTGCGCGCCTCCTTCTCATATCGAAAATTACAGGGGCTTGACAAAACACCATAATGGTGTATGGTAAATTATGACGGAGAAGCGGAAACCAACATACGATCTTGAGGCGTTCAAGGCGGTTTTTAACAGTACAAAGAAGTTGTCTGCTACAACTACTGCCCTTCGAAACGCGGCCGCTCTGGGTTTTGCCCGTGCTGAAATCGTGACGACAATACAGGCCATGCGACGAGAGCACTTCTACAAATCTATGACAGGTTACACCGATCATACTCAATGGCAGGATGTGTATCATGTCCCCTCACCGGTTGGTGTTCTGTATATCAAATTTACCGCAGATCTCATTACCGAGTTTTTATTACTTTCGTTTAAGGAGAAAGATAATGGATAGTCCCTTCTGCCCAAAAACAGGGGCACCCATGCATCGTGGGGTACGTTCTATCGAGTTGACCTACAAAGGCGAATCAATCACTTTTGAAATGCCGGGATGGTATTGCGATCAATCTGAAGAAGGCATTCACACCGGAACAGATATGAAAATATCTGACCGGGTGTTGAACCGGCTTAAAGCGAGGGTTGAGGGACTGTTGGAGCCTGAGGAGATCAAACGCATCCGGAAGAAACTCCATATCACACAAGAAATTGCGGGGCTGTTGATCGGCGGTGGCCCTCGCGCATTCCAGAAATATGAAAGCGGCGATTTGTTGCCGAGCCGAGCCATTAACAGCGCCCTTGTCCTGCTTGGTCATAACCCCGAATCTTTGACTTTGCTCAAGAGACGGGAGAGCAAACGACCTGCTGTCTATCGAGGTTCCGACGGGTTAATGGGTCTTTAGCCGGGCGTTCATTCACATACGGAATTCCCAGGAGATTGGGCTTACCATCCTCATCCGGAGATTAATTTGCCAAATGCAACTGGAATTCCAGTGATACCTATAATTCCGAATTCTAACCCACAAAATCAGGGGCGCGGCTTTTTGCGGCCCCCTGCATTTTTATGTGTTGTTTGTATCATTGGCGCTATCGTCTTCAGCATCCAAAATCAATGGCATAGGGGGACTATGGAATATTCTCACAGAACTTTTAGATCCGATTCCGTGCAGAACATAATCTTTTAAATTTGTAAAATCTGAATAATCAGATTGTCCACCATATCCATACATACCAGACTCATATTCAATATGAGCTATTTTTTCACCATCTTTATCTAATTCTTCTATCCAAAAGCACGGATTGCTATTGGATCTTGGTTTAGGGATGGGGATCAGATTGATGGGCACGCGTTGCTTTGCCCATCCTACGGCTACGGCCTCGAGGAATCAGGGGGGCAGGTAAATAATGTGTTATACAGGGAATAATAAACGGTACGTGTAAGAAATCACTGACCGATAATTTTTTGTATGCTGCTCACAAGTGCTGTAATGTCAGTCTCAGAAAGCTCGCCAAGCCTTCTGATTACAAGGGCTTTTTCTACCGTTGTTATAGTTGGTCATAAACATCATCCTCAGTGTTGTCCCAGACTTCTTTAAACGATTTTTCCGCCATTTCTCCTGCGGCTTGAACTAATTTTTGATCACTTATTTTTTGACTGATAAAATCTACAAAATCTGCCACTTCGGCAATTTTATCAGGTGGAAGCATTCTTATTTTTAAAAGAATGAATTTTTCCTGTTCACTGACTGACGTTTTATTGTATTGCATAATACCCCTCTATTTAATAGCGAGTTCCTCAAATTGGTGTTTTTTATGGGCGCTTGAAGAATTTCTTTTAATATACTGCGATCTTTATCGGGCAGTTCGTCTATCTGTACAACATGGTTCAGGAGTTCTGACTCCTTTTGTTGGCCAACCACTGTATTTTCATTGTTTTTTAGCAGGTAGTCTATACAGACACCCAATGCATGAGAAATTATTACAATAACCTCTGCCTTTAATCTATTTTATAATTATCAACAGAGCAACCAAATAATGTATTGATAAATAGTTTTTGTAATAGTTTAGCCTCCCATGAAACCATCGGTTATAAGCAATATGTTTTTGTAATTTTGATTTAGGCTTGACATATTCCTTGGATTCGGATAAATAACGGCAAATTTCAGCAATACCGGAGGCAGGGCTTCCGTTGTTATACTTTCCTGAGTTATGTAATAGGCAAACGCCACCCAGGCTCTTCCGGGGTGGCGTTTCTTTTTTTTATGGAGGTAATACACACGGTGGCAACCCTTCTTGTCATAGATAATTACGATTCCTTTACGTTCAATCTGGTTCAGATGTTCAGGCAGTACGACCTGTCCGTCAAGGTCTTCAGAAGTGATCAGCTGTCGGTCCGGCAGGCTGGAATCATTGATCCCGATTACATTCTGATCAGCCCGGGCCCTAAAAATCCAAGCCATGCCGGAATATCCATTCCTATAATCAAGGCCTTTTATACGAAAATACCTGTTCTTGGGGTCTGTCTGGGCATGCAGTGTATCAACGAAGCCTTTGGCGGAATCACCCCCAGGGCTCCTGTTCCTGTGCATGGAAAGACAAGCGCCGTGATCCATGAGGGCAAAGGACTTTTTGAGGGGATACCAAACCCGTTTACCGTGGCCCGGTATCACTCCCTGATGATAGAGCCCAGAGCGGGCCAGCAGGATCTTGTGATGAACGCCTTTTGTGACGGGAATATCATTATGGGCCTCCAGCACAGGGCTTATCCTTTGTTCGGGGTGCAGTTCCATCCGGAAAGTTTTTTAACAGAATACGGCTATAACATGATCGAGAATTTTCTCAAACAGGGTCCCCTGAACCATGATTTTAAATCAATTAACCATGTCACCCGGACGTTTTAACAGGAGAGTTCATGGATATTTTAAATCACATGGGAACAATCTCAGGGCTTCATGAAGAAGCCCTTTATCTGGATGAACCCTTTATTGATTTTGCATCCCGTTTTGCAAAGGAGAAGGACACGGTCTGCCTTATGAGTGGCGGTGATCTGGATTGCGCCCGTTACCATATCCTTGGAGTCAGGCCCTTGCTCATTTTCTCAGGGAAAGGGAAAACCATGGAGCTGCGAACCCCCTTTGAATCCTGTCGGATCCAGGCCGATCCCTTCGATACCCTAAGCCTTATCGTCGGGCACTTCAAAAACAAGGACATCGTTTTTCCGCTGCCGGTATCCGCAGGGCTTTTTGGTTATCTGGCCTATGATTTGAAAGACGACATCGAACACCTTCCACGAACATCCGTTGACGATCTTTCACTTCCCTCCATTTATCTGACCATACCCTCCATCCTGGTGGTCCATGATAAACAGACACAGAAGACCCGTCTTTTCATTCTTAAATTAAGTGGGGCCACGGAAAAAGATTTTGATGAGACCCGTCAGTATTTTAAGGCCATGGCACGCAAGGCGGCTGAAAAATGTGGGGCTTTTACAGGGGGTAAATCTTTCCGGTCCAATTTCGATCAGCCATCTTACATGGAACGTATCCGGAAAATCAGGGACTATATTTCAGCCGGAGACATTTACCAGGTAAACATGTCCCAACGATTTGAAACGGCATTTCAGGGCAGCCCTTTTGGCTTGTTTACGGCCTTGTACCAAAAGAATCCGGCGCCTTTTTTCGCTTTTGTGAATGCCGGTGATCACTGGATCATCTCCACATCGCCCGAGCGCTTTATCAAACAACAGGGGGATCTGGTTGAAACCCGGCCCATCAAGGGGACGAGGCCCAGGGGAAAAACACGGGACGAGGACCTTCAGCTCAGACAGGACCTGGCCAGCAGCCCCAAAGATGATGCTGAGCTGTCCATGATTGTGGATTTGATGCGCAACGACATCGGAAAGGTGTGCCAAGGGGGGTCTGTCACGGTTACGGAACACAAACGGGTGGAAGCCTATGCCAATGTGTACCATTTGATTTCCATTGTGGAAGGACGCCTTGATTCGGGCTTGGATTCCGTGGATCTTATACGGGCCACCTTTCCGGGAGGATCCATCACAGGCTGTCCCAAAGTACGGTCCATGGAAATTATCGACGAGCTTGAAACCCATCGTCGCCACATCTACACCGGATCCATTGGTTATATCGGTTTTCACGACACCATGGACCTTTCCATTGCCATTCGAACCGCCACGATTCATAATGACCGTCTGGTCTTTTCTGTGGGTGGGGCTGTGGTCTTTGACTCGGACCCGGAAGATGAGTACCACGAGACCCTGCACAAGGGAAAAACATTGCTGGATACATTGAAAGGACACGCCCAGGATTCGGCAAAGGAATCCTATGTCTGGGTGAACGGGGGCCTCACAAAATCAGAAGATTCAGGGATTCCCTTAACGGATCTGGGAGCCCAATACGGCCATGGCTTTTTCGAAACCTTGCGGGTGGACAAAGGGGCCATACATGATCTGGACAAACACATCCACAGACTTGAAAAGGCCTGGTCCGCTTTTTTCCCCCAGCCCTTTCCGGATCTGTCATGGGATATGATTACAGGACAGGTGATCAGCGCCTGTCAGCTGGAAAACCAGGTGGCTGCCGTAAAAATCATAGTCACACGGGGAAGCAGAGATAAAGCACCCTGGGATAATCGGATTGTTGTGATGGCAAGACCCTACACCCATCGGCTTGATATGATCAAAAAACCGGGGATTGATCTGATTGCCTGGGATCAGACGCGGCAAAGTTTTCTGGCGGATTATAAATCTCTGAACTATCAGTATTATTATCTTGCGGGGAAAAAAGTGATGGACATGGGCGGAGATGAAGCCCTGATTTTGAATGAAGACGGATCTGTTTCTGAAACAAATACAGCCAATATTCTGTTTGTCCGGGGAACACATGTGATCTGTCCTGAATCCCCCCATGTGCTCAAGGGGATCATGGAAAAGAAGATCATAGACCTTCTCGGGACCTGGGGATATACACCGGTCAGCCTGAAAATTTTCCCCAGTGATATCCCGGACTTTGACCAGGTGTTTTTAAGCAATTCCCTCATGGGGGCCGTCCCCGTGTTATCCCTGGACGGAAATAAACTCAATGATGCCTCAGCCCTTTGTCAGGCCATCAACGCTCAAGTTCTGATTTAACGGCACGAAGAAGCTCTTCAACCGTATAGGGCTTGCGGATATAGGGGCCAGCCCCCATGTCCTTTACAGCATCAACCTCATCGGGTCTGACAAACCCGCTGGCGATGATGGCTTTTTGGCCGGGTGCAATGCGAATGATCCGTTTGTATGTTTCATAGCCACTGATTCCAGGTGCCATGATCATATCAAGAACAATAAGGTCTGCTGTATTTTCTTTGAGATATATTAGGGCCTCTTCTCCACTGGGCACAGCATGGGCAAAATAGCCGGCCCGGGCCAGAATGCTTCCTGCGATTTCCCGTTGCAGCTCGTCATCATCAATGACCAGGATATGTTCACCCTTTCCGGCCAGGTCACGTGAGGCTTGGATGGCGCTTTTTTCTAAGCTCAGGGTGTCTCTGCAGGTCGGGAAGTAAATGTCGAACACTGAACCTTTCTCAGAACTTCGGACGGATATGAACCCATTGGAATTTTTCACCATGTTCCAGACAACGGCAAGGCCCATGCCCGAACAACTGCGTTCTAACATTTTCTTGCAATAATAAGGTTCAAAGATGTGGTTTATGTCCTTGGGGGCAATGAAAAGACCGTTGTCCAAGACCGAAAGTAAAACGTATTCTCCCGGTGGCAGGTCCGGCATGGTTGCGGGTGATGTGTCCAGATATCTGTTTTCGGTTTTGATACAAAGTGTGCCTTCGCCCATGGTTGATTCATATCCTTGGACAATCAGGTTTTTGACAATGGTTTCCACATGATCGGATGAGGACATGATATTCAATAGACGGGGATCGAGCTCAGTTTCGATGTGAAGTTTTGGAAATGACACCCGGATATCTGTGAAGGGTTCTGATAATAAAAAATGTTCAACTGCCATGTTGACATTCATGACCGTCTTATCGCCAGAAATCCCTTTAGAAATCGCAACAAGATCCGAGACAAGGCCCGAGGCCCTCAGGCCTGAACGTAAGATGGCATTGAGGGGTTTGACAAGGGGGCTGTTTTCCGGGAGGTCCATCAGGATTATTTCGGGAAAGGTGATCAGGCCCGACAGGATATTGTTGAAATCGTGGGCAAGTCCCCCTGCAAATTGGGAGCAGACAGACATGGTTTCCTGAATCGTGGGTGTGTCCGGTGATGGGGTTTGTTTTTGTTTCAATATCTCTATCTGTTTATGGAGTTCAAGGGTCTGTTCACGGACCTGATTTTCCAGGGAGCGTCTCCAGAGATGGATGATGAAGGTAGCTATAATGGACAGGCTGGCAAGGATATTCCGGCCAGCCCATAATGCCCATGCCGAAAGCGTGATGCCTATGGCGTAAACATAGCGATTGCGGGATTTTTTCATAAGCTGATTAATAAAATACAAAAAAAAATGAAACGGTCAATCCTTTGGGGACTGATGGACAAGCACCCATGAATACTCCGTTATGTGATTAGTTTAAATCAATTGGATATAAAGAGTCAACAATGTCTTAGGAATATGCAGGGCAAAAAAAAGGGTGATTCAGCAAACCTGCCGAACCACCCCATGACCTCCAGATCTGCAGCCCGGAAAAACCGACCTGCAATCAAGATGTCTATATTATATGCCATCACAAGCTCCCTTTGTTTAATATTAACCGTTGGAGGCCTTAAAGCCGGTCCATGGTATAATTCTTAATGTTGAAGAAGGAGGGCAAATAATATTTCTTATCTTTAGCTGGAGTATAACACCAGCCTATTCCCCTCATCAAGATTGTTCAAAGATTTTTCAGGTAAACGATGTTTTCGCCCATAGGCCCATAAACGGGAGGGCCTATGCCAGGAATTTCAATGTGCGTCTAACTGGGGTTTAGTTTTATGTGAGAGCTCATCAAACAGTGGGGAGGCGACGCCGTATCTGAAAATCTTACATAAGAGGGAGGCCAGTCGATGCACATGCTTTTCAATGTCATGCTTGCTTCGACCGGGATAATTCCTAAAGGTCATAAGTATGCCGTTTAAGGATGCATAAAGGACGTGCGAAAATAGCCTGTTATCCGTATGGATTCCTGCTTTGTCGATAACCGAATCGATTTTATTAAGCAAGGAACGTTGGACATTGTTATAACGTTTGAGCAGATTCGGGCTCATTTTCCCCTTGATCATCAGGTAGCTCATCATCTGGAATGTGGGTTCGCTTTTAAGAAGATGGGTGACAAGGGCTGTGGCAAAGGCCTCCATGGTAAAATCTTCGGTGTCCTGTATGAGCTTGTCCAACCATTTTTCGATGGTTCTCAAGTCTTTGATAAAGGCTTCAACGAAAAGGTCTTCGCGGCTGGGGAAATAGCGGTACATGGATGCCGGCGATACGCCAACGGCAGCGGCGATATCTCGGACGCCTATTTCATCAAAGGGTTTTTTGTCGAAAAGGTCAAGGGCAGCATTGATCAGGATCTCTTTTCGAGCCTCTCGTTCGCCTTCTTTGAGTTTGGAAAATTTTGAATTCTCATACATAAAATATAGTCCTGTTGGGTCATAAGAAAAAATATAGTGATGGTGTGATCACAATGACAAAGCCTGGAAATCGAGTCAGATGCAATTCAGAATTGTATTGAAAAAACAATTGTAATATCTCGACGGGAAAAGGTATCTCTTTGAGACGTCAAAAACATTTACACATTCGTGAACGTTTAAGACTATGTCGTGCAAAAGAATTTTGCATAAGAAATTATGACTTTTTCTAATATAATAACAGAGACGAAGATCCATATCAAGCATATTTCAGTCAGGGGCCGGATTAAGTCGGATTTGCCCATAAGGGATCAAATTTGAGTATGTTCCGCAGGAAATCCATTTTATGTATAAGGTTGCATATCAGCGTGATAAAGTATATTATCGAAAAAGTTGGTTCGGGATTCCGCATGGGGTGGAACCGACCTCAAACACATAATGGCGGGGTTCACTGTGCATGAATTAAAAGGGTTTCAGCGAAAATATTTGAGGGGTTTGGCACATGATCTTGAACCGGTGGTTTATATCGGACAAAACGGTATCACAGAAGCAGTTGAAAAATCAATCAACGAGGCGCTGGATGCCCATGAGCTGATCAAACTCAAGTTCATCGAATTCAAGAAAAAAGAGCAGAAAGACCAAATTTCACAGGGGATCGAGGAACGTACTGGCTGCGCAATGGTGGGTATCATTGGCCATGTCGCTATTTTTTACCGGCGCCATTCGGATGTGAAAAAAAGACGGATCCGGGTTCCTGTGCGTGAAGATTGATAAGGAACCCATGAACGGGGTTCCTTGGTCATCTTTTTATTTTGCGGCGTTTCTGTTAGCCTCTGTAAGTCGATCTTCAATGTATCTGATGTCATCTTCATCCCATTCATCAAGATCAAAACAATACCCATCTTCTCCGGCAAGGCCGCCGGGCACAAGATCTCCTTTTTCTTCCGGGTCTGTTAGAAGATCTCCGTAAAAACAGATGGAAAGCCAACGTGAGTCGGGATCATCGTCAATCACATCCATCATGACGAACAGATCACGGTCTTTTTGATGGTTGTTTTTGGCCCGAAGGGAGTAGCTTACTCCAGCCCTTCCTTTGAAAGAAAACGACACATTCTCCATATGTTCAAGAAAATCCTTGAACCTGATAAAGGCTTTTTTAATCTGCTGGGGATTGTCGCTCCATGTTTCGATCAGACCGTTTACCTCATCTAAAACATCCTGGGACATCATGGTCAAACTCCTTGGCTTTGGGTTAAAGGGGTGTTGAATTTAAGAAAAAAGACTATAAGAAAATGAAAAGAGTCTGTCAAGGAGGGCCTGATTCAAACTGTGCCTCCGTGAGAGACGAGGCTTTTGGTTGCAACTTTGCCGCGCTGTGCTCTTCGTGTCCTTCAGTGAGCTACGCGAACGGGTGGTGGTTAGAAACGTTAACAACAAATTTACCACGAAGAACCTGATGACGTGTCAATGGGAATATGGCCTTGGGCGGAACATCGTTTTTTTATCAACCACCCACTCCCGTTGGTCGCTTGCGTACACGAAGAACAAGCGCGGCAGACAGTGTTCCAATGTCCGTGTCGGTCCGTGGTCGTCTGTGTTCGTCCACGAAAGAAATAGCCTGGACAAACACGGACATGTTACGCAGACGGTGTTGCAAGGTTAAACTGCTTTTTTTCAATCCCAGGACTTACCTGGGAGAGTAGGCCTGCTTTGTCTTTAAAAAGACTTGGGGGACGCATAAAGGAGTGAGCATGGCGTAGGGAGCAACGGATAAAAATATCTTGTTTCATCCTGCGGGTATCTTGTATGGTGGGCACGTACTATCATGCATCCCTGATGTATGACCACGAGAATAGATGGACAGGAAAAAAGGCAATGACACCGGAACGTTTTGAAAAGATAAGCACTGTATTATCCCGGCGCCAGATGGATCTGACGGTTTTGATGGAGCATGTGAGCACACCCCACAATCTTGCGGCCATTGCACGGACCTGTGATGCCGTTGGTATTTTTGAAGCACATGCCGTGACGGACCTGCAGCAGATTGAACTCAAACAAAGGGCGGCCAGTGGCAGCCGAAAATGGGTGCAGGTCCGAACCTATGAATCTCTGGAACCGGCCTTTGCTGTATTGAGGCAGCAAAACATGCAGATTTTATGTGCCCATTTCGATCAAAATGCCGTTGATTTTAGGGATGTGGATTATACAAAACCCACAGCAATCGTTTTGGGTGCTGAACTTACGGGTATTTCCGATGAGGCTCTGTCAAAGGCAGACGGCAGCATAATAGTCCCCATGTTTGGTATGATTCAATCCCTTAATGTGTCGGTGGCAAGTGCCTTGATCCTTTACGAGGCCCAGCGCCAGCGCATGGAGGCCGGTCTCTATGACATCCGTCATATGAATGATCAGACCTTTGAAAATCTTCTGTTCGAGTGGGGATACCCCCGACTTGCGCCTTATTATAAAAAAAAGAAACGTGTTTACCCCATGATGGATGTTAAGGGAAATATACGTTATGAACACGAATAAACCGCCCCTTCCGGGGCGGTTTATCATTCCATGAATCAGTTGACCCGAAAGCTGATTGAGGCAATTTCATTGCCGTTGCTGTCCGAATCATTCAAACGGAAATCATAGGCACCGGGTTGGGCCGGAGCTTTAAATTCCAGAGTGCCTTCTTTTTCCCCTTGCACATACTGGTAGCTGATGTCGTTATCGTCATTTTGCTCTTCACTCCCGTGGGGGACATGTGATGGGATGATCCCCACCCAGGCTTTGCTTGCAAAGGCCACAGATGTGTTGAAGGTGAGCCAGATCCTTTCTCCAGGCACAAAATTTGTTTTTGTAAGTGTCATGGTGGCTGTGGCGCTGACCACGGTAAAGCTTGCCGAAGCCAGTTCATTGCCGTTGTTGTCCGTATCATTCAACCGGGCGTCATAGGAACCGGGCTTGCTCGGAGCGATAAAATCAAGTGATCCCTGGGGTTTTCCCCCAAGGTATTTGTAGCTGATATCGAATTCGTCATTTCTCTCCTCACTGCCGTGGGGAATATCCGACGGAATGATGCCTATCCAGGCCTTGGGGCTTAAATTCACAGGTGTACTGAAATCCACGAAGATTTTTTCACCGGTTTGAAACTGTGTTTTATTCAGGGACACAGACGCAGAACCCTCGCTCACCGTAAAGGGAATAGATGCGATTTCAGATCCGTTGTCGTCCGTATCATGGAGTCTCATATCATAATTGCCGGGTTTGGACGGGGCGTTGAATGAAAGACTTCCATTGGGTTTATCACCCAGATATTTATATGCGATATCATGGTCATCATTTCGTTGTTCGCTTCCGTGGGGAATATCCGATGGAATGATGCCCACCCAGGCTTTGGGAGACAGGGGGACCAGGGTTTTAAATTGAACATCAAAGGGTTCTCCGCAGACCAGACTGCTTTTAGACAAGGAAAGGGTTGCCGCTCCCGATGTGACCTGGAAGCTGACCGATGCGACTTCGACCCCGTTTTCATCCGTGTTGTGCATCCTGAAGTCATACTGACCAGGTGTGCCCGGAGCAAAAAATTCAAGATCACCGGTCTGCTCTTTATTCAAGTATTTGTACGTCAGATCATGCTCGTCATTTACCTCTTCACTGCCGTGGGGAATGTCCGAGGGGATGATGCCGATCCAGGCTTTGGCCGTATACTTCTCCGGCGTGCTGAAATGGACCCATATCCGTTCCCCTGCGGTAAAGCTGTGTTTCCGGAGGGACAGGGTGCCGGATTTGAATTGTGTGGCCTGGGGTTTAGGCACAGGTGTCGCCACAATGGGCTGGGATTTTTTTACATCCTGGAATGCCACCTTGAATCCGGGAAGATCATCCGCAGAGTAGTATTTGCCTTTGCCCGCACTGGCAATGCATTCCAGTTGTTTTTTGTCACGGTTATTTACGTTGAATCCGATCACGTGGCTGACAAATTTTTTCCCCTGGGCCATGAATGTTTCAATCAATGCACAGGGGTCTGCATCGCAGGATTCCTTGCCGTCACTCACCAGGATAATGCTGTTGGTGTCACCCTGTTTCCCATCCAGAATTTTGACGGCTTTGTCCAGGCTCAGGGCAATGGGGGTTTTCCCCATGGGTTTCAGATTCCGGATGGTTTGGATCAGGGTGTCCCTGTTGTTTTTATCGAGGGGGACCAGATACTCCACGTCGTTGCAGTCATCACGAACCCGGTGGCCATAGACCATAAGGCCCACATTCATTTCAGGAGGCAGGCTTTGGATATATTCACAGATGACATCCTTGGCCATATCCATTTTGACCACGTTGTCAATCCGGGCACGCATACTTCCGGAAGCATCCAGAATCAGAAGGGTGTTGGTTTCAGCAAAGGCTGACAATGCAAGGCATGACACCAGGACCGAAAGCCCAAAAATAACAATGGTATTTTTTATGGATTTCTTTCGGGAAAAGAAGACAGGCATGGCACCTCCTTAAAATAAAAAATAAATCATGATGGAGTTTAAAACAGATGGGCTAAACACTGCAAATTTACTTAGAGTTAATAAAAAATCAAGACATATTTCTTTTTTCCTTTAAAAATGAAGGAATCATGGACTAAGATAGAAAGAGTTTGCCTTTAACCAATAATCAGGAGTGTCCCCATGTCACATGATCACAAGAACGACAACGGCCATAAGCATGATCACAAACACGAGCACGATAACAAGCATGATCATGACCACAAGCACGAGCATGATCACAAGCACGAGCATGGTCACAATCACGAGCATGATCACAAGCACGAGCATGATCACAAGCACGGGCATGATCATAAGCACGGGGATGATCATAAACACAAACATGATCATGGCCACACCCATGGACAGGAAAAAGAAACGCCCCATCTGCAGAGCCATACCCAAAGCAGCCTTTCATTTGAAGAACAGCTTTTGACTCTTTTCTCCCATTGGATCAGGCACAATGACAGCCATGCCGGGACCTATTCGGACTGGGCCAAAAAAGCACGAGACAAGGGCATGGAACCAACGGCTGTTCTGCTCGAAGAAATTGCGGGCATGACAAGCGCCTTGAATAAGAAGATCGAAGAGGCCGCCCAATCCGTGAAATAAACACGATAAAAGAGGATATTAAGAACTCGTGCTCAAACAAGAAGACATCACAAAAGGGGTCTGCCCCTATGACCAGTTGTATATTTATTACCTAAGTGGCCGGGCAAATACGGACAAAGCCTTGATGGGAAAGGATTTTATTGGAAACTGGGTTGAAGACGGCTTCTCGTTTCTGTTTTTTTCCAGTTCCTCGGATCAGACGGTCAAGGGTCTTTTGGACAAACAGGCTGACGTGACCCTCCTTGACCGATACAGCATGCCTTACCATGAGTGGTTGGGTGAAAAACCCGAACCATTTCATATCGGGCATTTCACGGTCTCTCCGCCCTGGGATCAGGCAGACAGCTTTTATTTACATAACTTCGGAGCCAACCATATCCTTCTGGATCCGGGTGTGGTTTTCGGCACCGGGACTCACCCCACAACACGGGACTGCCTGGAGTTGTTGGAACTTGCTGTGAAAAAGAAAGGTGTGGACCGGGTGCTTGATCTTGGCTGCGGAACGGGACTTCTCTCACTGGCGGCGGCCACCATGCGATGCAGTAAAATTCTGGCTGTGGACTTTAACGCGCTGGCCGTGAAAACAACCTTGAATAATATTCGTTTGAACGGATTTGACCAAAAGATTCTGGCTGTTCAGGGACTTGCCCAGGACATGATATCCATCAGGGCCGACCTCCTCATCGCCAATATTCATTTTGAGATCATGGAGCAGATCATTGCCTCGCCGGGATTTCTTGACAAAAAACAGTTTATCCTGTCCGGCCTTCTCAAAACCCAGGCTCGGAAGGTTGCAGACATGCTGGCAGATCTTCCCGTGACCATCCTTGAAAAACGGAGTCAGCAGGATGTCTGGCATACCTTTTACGGAAAGGTTATTTGATCAGTGACGGGCTGTTCATGATTGGGGTTTGAAGACGTTCCTTGCGATTTTCAAGGATGGATTGAATATCCACATCAAAGGCAATGCCAATGCCTGTTTTTTCCTTGCGAACAATTTTACCACTGACCCGGATGTGTCCCTGGGAGTTGGGAAGAGCAAAGGTGAGTGTGATCTCCGTGTCCACAGAAAAGTTCTCTTTTGTTTCGATAAAAACACCCTCTGAACTGATATTGTTTATAAACCCGTTGTATACCCTGTTGTCGATCAGATAGTCCACGGCCATGAAATAGCTGACCCGGGGAGAACGTCTTTTTTTTTCGTGCTCCTTTTCTTCAACGATCTTGAGGATGTCCATGATTTCGCTGGGAGCCATTTTCAGGATCATGGAAATCAGCCGACTTGTTGCAGCAGAAACGGTCATTTTATTGGTTTTTGAACCACTTTCCGATCGAATCATGGGAATATATCCTTACGTGATCTGGATGGAAAAATTGAACATGTGACTTCTACTAAACAAGCACATTATTGATATAAAAATCAAGTCATTTGTCATCAAACACTTAAATTGTATCTAAGAAGTAAAGTCCTTAAACCTCAGTGGTTGGAGTTATTTGAGGTTCAAGATCCTGGGGTTTTTCGAAACTTATTCTGCCAATTTTACCAGATCGTAAGTCATGAATCAAGATCTCAGCGGCTTTATGCATGTCTATACGGCCCCCTTTTAACAGGCAGCCACGTTTGCGACCAATGGCTTCTAATAAAAGAGCCGCAGTTTCAGGAAGTTCGTTCAAATTGAACCGAGAGATAAGGGCATCGGGGTAGCTTCTGCGCAGATATTCTCCGGCAAACATGGCAACGTCCTCGTAATCCATGGCCGTGTCCCTTATTGCACCACTTGCAGCCAGGCGGTAAGCGCCCTTTCTGTCTTCCAGGTTCGGCCAAAGAATGCCCGGTGTGTCAGATATATCCATGGTGCCCGTTCCGTAGGGTATCTGAACAAGTTGCTGATGCCGTGTGATGGCCGGTTGGTTTCCCACTTTGGCCAATTTCCTGCCGGCCAGGGTATTGATCAGGGTTGATTTTCCCACATTGGGAATGCCCACCACCATGGCACGGATCGGACGTTTCAGAGGAATTGTGACCAACTGCCGGCAGAGATCCGGAAGAATTTTTACCAGGGATAAATCATGGGCTTCAATATCCAGAGCCCGAATGGCAGGATATTTTTCAAACTCACGGATCCACAGCGATGTGGTCAGGGGGTCTGCAAGGTCCCTCTTGTTCAGGAGGCGGATACATGGTTTTTTTTGTCTTAGCTCATCAAGAACAGGGTTTCTGCTTGAGGCAGGAAGCCGTCCGTCAAGCATTTCAATAATAACATCAATCCTGGCGATGGCTTCGGAAATTTCATCTTTGGCTTTTTTCATGTGGCCGGGGTACCACTGGATGGTCATGGCATGCGTCCTGTTGCAAGGGCCGAAAGGTTTTTTGCGCCCCTTTGGGCTGAATGATTTAAAATGTAAGATTTATACCATGAATATGCCTTATGATACAGGTTAAAAATGAGAGTCTTGAAAGATTCAAGATAATGTGGCAATACACTATGCAGATCAATGGAAGGAATCTCAGGCAAGGGGTGTTATGATCAACAGAATCATTTTAATCAGTTTTTTGTCATTTATCGGCATGGGGGTTGCCATGGTTCGTTGGCTCATCAGCGGACATCCGAATGAACCTTTGACCCAATTTTAAGGAATTAACGTGAAAAGAGATTACCGGCACAGTGTGATTCGAATCAGCGAAGAAGGGAAGGCTGAATCCGTTCTGAATTTGATCAGTGAAGAGCCCTTGTCCATAAGGATTCAGGGAAAGCCATACACAGTGATCATGCGAACGCCCGGTGATGAAATCGCCCATGTGGCAGGTTTTTGTCTGGGTGAAGGCCTTGTGGACTCGCCGGATGATTTCGGTACCCTGGCTTACTGTGAAGGCGATGTGAATGTGGTGACGGCCACCCTTATCCCCGAACGGAAGGAAAAGATCCCGGAACTTCTTCTCAGAAGGAGTTATATCAGCCAGACCAGCTGCGGGATCTGCGGGAAAGAAATGTTGGATGATCTGAGGCAGCAGATCCCTAAAATAGGCCAGGGCTCTCCCATGGATACATCTCTGATCATCGCATCTCTCAAGGTACTTCCTGCACATCAGCCCCTGCGTGACAGGACCCGTGCGTCCCATGGGGCAGCCCTGTTCAGTGCTGACGGTGAGTTTTTGGCTTCCGCCGAGGATGTGGGCCGACATAATGCTCTGGACAAAGTTGTAGGGAAACTGTTTCTTGAAAAAAAACTCCACACGGCCTCGCTTCTCGTCTTATCATCCAGGATAAGCTACGAATTGGTCCAGAAGGCTGCCCGGGCCGGAGTACCAGTTGTGGCTGGCGTTTCAATGCCCACGGCCCTTGCACTTGACCTTGCCCTGGGTTTGGATATGGCGCTGGTCTGCCAGGACGGTGCCAATGGGGTTTTTGTTTTTTGCGGTCACCACCGATTGAACATAATCTGAAGAGGATTCGATGAAACGCGGTATTTATGTACTTTAATGGTAACGCCCATAACTATCTATTATTAAAAACATAATTCTTTACTTGACCTGATTGGAATCAGGTGCTAAGAATTTTACTAACGTTATTCTAACATATGAACACGTGTCAAATAGACTGGAGCTGCTGTGGTTAAGGACCATTGATCGGGGGGCTATTCTCATGACGTTTGAGACAAAAAAGGGTAAAGAAACAAATCAGCAGAAAGAAAAGAAACAAAAGAAAGGGTGTTACTGGAATTGGCTTGTGGAAGCCGAAATCAAGACGTTTGAAGCCTGGAACAAAGACCGGAAAGACTGAATCTTCTGCCCCAGGTTTCAATTTATTTTTGCCTATGGCGTGTCCCATGATCTGCCCCGGGTTGCCATATTAGATGCCCTCGTCAGGGTAGGGTCTGAACTCACCCCTTTCTGGCAGCCATCAATTCGTCACGGGTGATGATGGCGACCACATCATCCACATGACCCTTGATATTCTCCATACCACCTTCCTGACGATCAACCAGACAAACCACCCGGACAATGACAAGTCCCTCGGCTTTTGCCCGTTCAATGGCTTTGATGGTCGACCCCCCGGTGGTAACCACATCGTCGATGATCACCACCCGGTCACCTTTTTTCATATCCCCTTCAACCCATTTGATGATACCATGGTCTTTCTGTTCTTTTCGGATTGAAAATGCGTTCACCGGCCCATTTTCAAGCCCGGATGCAAAGGCTGTGGCCACGGCAATGGGGTCTGCGCCAAAGGTCAGGCCACCTACGCCGTCCACCTTAAGGTCCCGGATGGCATCGAAAACAAGGTGTCCGGTCAGGAACATGCCCCTGGGGTTCAATATCGTGGGTTTACAGTTGACATAAAAATGACTCATGGTGCCCGACGCCAGTTTGAAGGTCGGTGTGTCAGAATATTTGAACGATTTTTCGCAAAGCATGCGAATCAGTTCCTGTTTCATAGAAACGAACTCCCTGTCTGTTTTTTAGGTAAATTTCAACGATTACCCCAAGAATCTGTTGATTTTGTTATTATAAGAGTATAAACCTCCACTGAAGGAAGAAGCCTGTATGGGATTTCAGCGGAGGTTTAAGCGTAAGGAAAACCGGAGACGGCACTCCTTGACATAGGAGCCCATATCAGTAATAACAATACAGGTCAATCTTAAAACATCTTTATTGGGAGATCAGCCCAATGGGGATCTTCCTTAACGAACCATCTCATTTTATCTGAAAAACGTGACTCAGGGCCAGGCTCATATGGAAGAGATGACGATGAAAAATCCCATTGTAAGAATGTTCCATGTCCACAAACGATATGGCGCCAAGAAAGCCCTCGTGGATATTACCCTTGATATCGGTTTTAACGAGTGGATTTTTGTGACAGGTCCCTCGGGGGCGGGGAAATCCACTCTACTAAGACTGATGTATCGGGGGGAATCGGTGTCCGAAGGGCAGATCCTTGTGGATGGTGCCAACCTGCTCAGGGTCACATCACGCCAGGTGCCCATGCTCCGCCGGAAATTCGGAGTCATATTTCAGGATTTCAAGCTGATTCCTACTAAAACAGCCTATGAAAATGTATCTCTTGTTCTTGAGGTCGCCGGTGAAAAACCCGCGATGATCAGGAAAAAAGTCAATAGCGTTCTCAGAAATGCCGGGATGGAGGATAAAATGAACAATTATCCCCCCAGCCTTTCAGGGGGGGAACAGCAGCGGGTGGCTGTGGCCAGAGCCATCGTGGGAGATCCCAAGATCATCCTTGCCGACGAACCCACAGGCAGCCTGGATTCAAAATCCGCAGGGATTATCATGGATTTGCTCAAGGGTTTTCATGCCCGGGGAGCCACCATCGTCATTGCAACCCATGACAAAGAACTGATTGAATCCACGACCCACAGGATCATCCATCTGGACAACGGTCGGGTGGATGAGACCGACCCGAATGTGGTCAACCTATAAAGACAAATACCTATTGAGGGACGATGATCTTTTTTCTTAAACGGGCCATCAAGGATATGGCCGACAATACATTTCTCCATATTGTAACCATCATCACCATTGCCTTGTCCATTTTGATCGCCAGTTCAATCGGTCTATTGTTTTTTAACGCCGGGGATGTGATGAGCACCTGGAAAAAAGGAATCCGTATCATGGCTTATGTGAGCCCTGCTGCCGGTGAACAGGGGCTTTTGGAGACTCGCGGGGCCATGGAAAAAATGAACGGAGTGGGTGGTGTTCGTTTTATATCAAAAGAAGAGGCACTGGCCGATTTAAAAATTCAGATGAAACGCCAGCTTTCCCTGATTGAAAATCTGGATAGAAATCCCCTTCCGGACGCCTTTGAAATTCAAATGATTCCCACAGATCAGACCTGGGAGAGAATTGAAACCCTGGCGGCCCATATCCAGTCCCTGCCCATGATCGATGATGTGGAGTACGGCCAGGCATGGCTGGGTCGTCTCTCGAATATTTTCAGTCTTTTTCAGTTCATCGGCATCACCATGGGCGTTCTTTTTTTTATGGTGACCGTATTTATCATCTCCAATACCATCCGTTTGGCTCTTTATTCCCGGCGGGAGGAAATCGAGATCATGCGGCTCGTGGGGGCCACCGATGCCTTTATCAAAATCCCTTCCTATTTTGCTGGCCTGATTCAGGGTGCAGTGGGGGGGCTATTGGGACTCATCGCTCTTTATATCTCCTATCTGGTGATCTCAGCAAATATTGAGAAGAACTTCTCATTCTACGTGGTGGATATCCACTTTCTTTCAGGAAAAGTGATTCTGTGGATTCTATTGTACAGCATTTTTGTCGGGTGGTTGGGATGCTTTTTATCGCTAAAACAGTTTTTAAAAAATTAATAGTCCTTGCCGTCCTGCTTTTGTTTTTTCCGTTCTTCGGAAACACCCAGGGCAGTGAAGCATCACCCGAAATGGGGGTGGTGGTTTCCTCCTCTCTTCATATCAGGGAAAAGGCTGACAAAGACAGTGACAGTATCGGAACCCTTTCCAAAGGGCGGCTGGTCCGCGTGGTCGCCCATACAAAAAATGGATGGCTTGAAATCGAAGACTCAGGTCGGAAAGGATTTATTCGGGATCGGGAGCGTTACATCCATGTGTTCCGGGAAAAAAGTAAAAAGAAAAACAAACGGACGGTGACGTCAAAGATGGAGGATTCGCCCAAAGGCGATGTCGAACTTGAAATTGAAGAGCACAACCAGGAACTTCAGAGCATTGATACAAAGATCAAACAGCATCAGGAAGAAATCCGTGAATTCTCTGAAAAAGAGATGGTCATATTAAACGGGCTCAATGAAATTGATCGGGCCTTGAGTGACTCACGCACGAAGCTGGTATCCATAAAAAAAGAGATGGGGGGGCTTGAGGCTGAAATTAAGAACAATACCAGCGCATTGAAAGATCTTGAGCAGGTGATTGAATTCAACGAACGCTATATTGCAAAACGCCTGGTGTCTTTGTACAAGCTCAATCAGATCGGAAAAATGAACGTTCTTGCCTCGGCTGATTCGGTTTATGATCTGCTGGGCCGGAGACGGGCCATGGAATTTATTCTCAAGGCAGATGATCAGGTGCTATCCGACCATCTGAACAACCTGTCCCGTCTGACCGATTTGAAAACACGACTGTCTGAACAAAAGGCGATCAATATATCCCTTGAAAGTGCTTACAGCCGTCAAATCGAGGCCATTGAAAGAAACAGGGAAAAGAAAACAGCCCTTCGGGATGAAATCAGGCGCAAACGATCCCTGGGACTTGCCGCCATTCAATCGCTGAAGGATGCGGCCCGGGAGCTGGATCAGACCATCCAGGCTCTTGATCAGGGATTTGAACGCAACCCTGGAGGGAGAGGGTCATCGGGCAGCCATTTTTTTGAAAAAAAAGGCTTGTTAAAGATGCCAGTGAATGGGAAAATAAGCAGCCTTTTTGGTAAATCAACCGACAATGAATTCAAAGTTGAAACCTTTCAGAGTGGTATCAATGTTCTTGCAGACAGAGGCGATCCCATTCAGGCTGTTGCCGAAGGGCAGGTCCTCTTTGCTGACTGGCTCAAAGGATACGGCAATCTCATCATTATCGATCACGGTGACAATTATTACTCGCTTTATGGTCATACAGAAGAGGTATTCAAGAAAAAAGGAGACAGGGTCGAGGACCGTGAAGTAATAGCCACGGTCGGTGAT
This sequence comes from Pseudomonadota bacterium, assembly GCA_018818835.1. GTDB lineage: Bacteria > Desulfobacterota > Desulfobacteria > Desulfobacterales > Desulfolunaceae > JAHIRD01. The sequence goes on along the minus strand of JAHIRD010000158.1, from coordinate 29,931 downwards.
ACGGGTTCTCTTTCCAGTCCGGCCCTTCACTTTGAAATACGGCACAAGGGTGAACCGCTTGATCCCTTGAGCTGGCTGAAAAAAAGCTGATCCATCCTGATAAACCCTTAAGTACAAAGGGAATTCCCTTGATTTGAAAGGATAAAAAACAATGAAAACCCTCCGATACTCTGTCTTTAATGCATTCATTTGTCTTTACCTTTTGGGCTCGGTCAGCATCGTTACGATGAGCCCATCGGCCGCCTTTTGTGAAACGGACGAGGTCTATAAAAATCTTGTGATTTTTTCCGATGTGATCGGCGAGATTGAAAAAAATTATGTGGACCCTGTTGAAACAGATCTTTTGGTTAAAAAAGCAGTTCAGGGGATGGTGCGGAGCCTGGATCCCCATTCGGCATTTCTTGATCCCAAGGAATACGAGGCACTTCATGAGGATACCAAGGGCGAATTTTCAGGAATCGGTGTGGTTCTGACCATTAAGGATGATATTTTGACGGTGATTTCACCCATTGACGGGACACCCGCTGCCCGGGCCGGCATCAAAGCCGGCGACGTGATCATCAAGATCAATGGTGAAGCTGCCTTTGAGATGTCCATTAATGATGCAATCAACAGAATCAAGGGGGCCAAAGGCACTCGATTGACTCTGACCATCGTGAGAAAAGGGGATAGTGAGCCCATTGATATTGAGCTTGAGAGGGATGATATCCCACTGGAATCGGTTAAATCCATCCGTCTTTCGGATAAATACGCCTATGTGTCAATCAGTAATTTCAACGAGAATACAGACAGGGACCTTAAAAAAGCTTTGGATGAAATGGAAAAAGGACATAGTCCCTTGTACGGACTTGTTCTTGATCTCCGGGGTAACCCCGGCGGGCTTCTTGCGCAGGCCGTCAATGTGGCGGATATGTTTCTGAAACAAGGTGTCATTGTGTCCATCCGGGGGCGTGAAAACACGGAGGCCCAGGTGTGGGAAGCCCATGGTGGTGATGACGTCAAAGATTATCCCATGGTGGTGCTGATCAATGGGGGGAGTGCAAGTGCTTCTGAAATCGTGGCCGGGGCACTTCAAGACCATAAACGGGCCTTGATTCTCGGAACCCAGTCCTTTGGCAAGGGATCGGTTCAGAATATCAAGCCCCTTGGAGACGGTTCGGCATTGAAACTGACCATTGCACGTTACTATACCCCCAGCGGACGATCCATCCAGGCCGAAGGGATCACGCCAGATATCGAGATGGTCTTTGCTCGGTTGAAAAAACAGAAAACAGTAGAGACACTCAAAGAAAAGGACCTGAGAAATCATCTGAAATCCATCCAGGAAATCAAAAAGGATGAGGACGGAGCAAGTCAAGAGGTTCAAGCCGTGGATTCCGGAATTGTGAAAAGTGATACCCTGATTATGAGAAAAATTCCCGACGCCTCCGGAAAGGTAGTCAAAACCTTGACCAAAGGCATGAGCGTCAAGGTTCTTGAGCAGGGTGATGATGACTGGCTGAAAGTATCCCACGAAAAAGATACGGGCTATATCAAAGGGTTAAGCACGGACATCCGGCTGGAAACAGATGAAAGCGGCTCGGATGAATACGGACGGCTGGTCAAGGAAAAACTTATGCTGGATAACCAGGTGAAACGTGCGCTGGAGCTGATGATCAGTCATAGGGTTTTTTCAGGGACCAGCGAATAAACACTCTGAACAAGGGTTTTTGGTGATTAGGGTTGATAATTCCAAGCGAGTACTGTAAAACCATGCTTTTCAATCAATGGACATGGTGGCATGGTTTTAAATGACTCAAAAGAATCCTGAAAAAAAAGGTCGATCCACTCCTGTAAAAAGGGGAGGCAAAGGGACGGGGAAGAAGAAAGGGACAAGGGGAGCCACGTCATCTCCAGGTGTAAGAAAAGGTACTGGATCCAGGAACGAAACGTCCACTCGCCCATTTCTGTGGACACTGGTGGGCCTATTTTTTCTGATTGGCGTTGTGATTGGAACCGGATGGATCGTCCATCAGCTGTTCCCACCCGAAGAGCTGACGGAAAAGCAACCCTTTGAAATTTATCCCAAGGAAGAACCGCTCCATACGGACCGACCGGACAGGACAGTGATTCCCTTTCCGGAACGACCGGACAGGACCGTGATTCCTTTTCAGGACCGCCCGGAAGTGCTGCCGGAAGTGGCCATTATCATTGATGATATCGGTTATAGCCGGACCATGGCAAGAAAGTTCGGGGATCTTGATATGGCTCTGACCTTTTCGGTCCTTCCCAAAAGCCCCCATCGGCGTGAAATCGCTGCCGAAGCCCATGGGAACGGGATTGAGATCATGCTTCACCTGCCCATGGAGCCCATGGAATTTCCACGGGTGAAACCCGGGCCCGGAGCTCTTCTTGTGTCCATGGATGTGGATGACATGATTGATGTCCTTTATGACGATCTGGACGATGTCCCGTATGTGGTTGGGGTCAATAATCATATGGGATCACGTATGACCGCCATCTCCACCCGGATGTACCAGATATTCACGGTGCTTAAAAAAAATGATCTGTTTTTTATCGATAGCAGAACATCGGCACAGTCCCTGTGTAAGCCCTCGGCACGTCTTCTCCAGGTCACCTATGGGGAACGTGATATTTTTCTGGACCACAGCGTGGACAAGGAAACCATAAGAAAACAGATCCGGGCATTGATTCACCTTGCGGTAAAAACCGGACATGCCATTGCCATTGGGCATCCGCACAGGGTGACATACGAGGTTTTGAGCGAGGAGTTACCGGAACTCAAGAAAAAAGTCAGGCTGGTCCATGCATCGGACCTTGTCCGACCACTGGGCTGAGGAGGCAGAGACATTTTAATGTACCTCTGTATTTTTTCTTGACAATCAAGGAAAACAGTCTAAAATAGTTAGGTTTTTAAATCCGAGGCTCATTGGGCCTGATACATAGAGACCTGATACTTTGAAAAAATGGGAGATTAAGATGATGTATGCTGTGGTAGCAACCGGCGGAAAACAGTATAAAGTCCAAGAGGGGGAAGTCCTTCAGGTGGAGAAGCTGGACGGTGATGTGGGATCCGAAATCTCATTTGATCGCGTTCTCATGTACTCCGATGGGGAAACTGTATCTCTGGGCCAGCCTGTCCTTGAAGGGGCGCTGGTCAGTGGGCATATTGTTGAGCAGGGAAAAGAAAAAAAGATAATTGTTTTCAAGTATAAAAAGCGTAAACGATACCGTCGCAAGCTTGGGCATCGTCAGATGTTCACTGCTGTGAAGATTGACAGTATCAAAGCCTAGGCCGTTTTGTTATACATGCCTGTGACAGGTGTGGCTAAGTTGCTTGGAAAAAAAAGATTTTTAAAGGAGTCTTGAGATGGCACATAAAAAGGCGGGTGGGAGTACCAAAAACGGTCGCGACAGTAACGCCCAACGACGCGGAGTAAAACGATATGGCGGTCAGGTTGTTTTGGCAGGGAATATCCTTGTCAGGCAGGTTGGAACGTCTATTCATGCCGGGAACAATGTGGGTGTGGGAAAGGACTACACTCTTTTTGCAAAAATTGACGGCGTTGTTACGTATGAACGACTCGGCCGCAAGCGCAAAAAAGTTAGTGTTTATGCGGCGTGAAATTCATCGATGAAACAATCATTACTGCCCAGTCCGGAAATGGTGGTAGAGGCTGTGTAAGCTTCAGGCGCGAACGATTTATCGCACGCGGCGGTCCGGACGGCGGGGATGGCGGGGATGGCGGCAGCGTCATCCTGAGAACGGTCCCCGATTTGAGAACCCTATACGAGTTCCGGCATCGGCGGCATATCAAGGCCAAAGATGGCGGACCTGGTGCGGGTCAGCAAAAACAGGGTAAAAAGGGGGAAGACATTATTCTTGAGCTTCCTCCCGGAACCCTTGTGATAAATCTTGAAACCGGTGAAATTGTTCATGATTTCGTTGAAGTCGGTGAAGAGATTGTCATTGCCCGTGGTGGTATAGGCGGCCGGGGGAACAAACGGTTTGCCACCTCCAGAAACAGGGCCCCAAAATTTGCCCAGCCCGGGGAACCCGGTGAAGTGTTTGAATTGAAGCTGGAATTGAAACTTCTTGCAGATGTCGGTATTATCGGCTTTCCCAATGCAGGCAAATCAACTCTGATCAGCGTTATTTCAGCCGCGCGTCCCAAAACGGCCGATTATCCTTTCACAACCCTTACCCCCAGTATAGGCATGGTTGTACATGATTGGGGTGAGCCTTTTGCTGTGGCCGATATTCCCGGAATTATCGAGGGTGCCCATGGTGGCACAGGTCTGGGTATTCAGTTTTTGAAGCATGTGGAACGGAATAAATTGCTTCTGCATCTGATTGATGCCTCGGCCATTGATCCGGATGACCCCTTGAAAACCTACCATACCCTGAACCGTGAGCTTACCCTTTACAGCCAAATCCTGGGTGAAAAAGAACAGATTGTGGTGCTGAATAAAATGGACATGCCCGGAACGGACGAACTGGCGGATATCTTTCAAAAGGCCCTGGGGGACCGGACGGTATACCGAATTTCTTCAGTCACCACACAGGGGGTAAACATTCTCAAGGCCAAAATGGCGGAGATGGTGAACGTCAAACCATGAGCAATGATAGAAAAAATATTTCAGCGATCAAACGTCTGGTTGTCAAGGTCGGCAGCGGTGTTCTGACCCAGGATATGGGGCTGAACCTGGATATCATTGCTTCCCTGGCCAGGCAGATTAGCGAGCAGATGGACCTGAAGCGGGAAGTGATTCTGGTGTCTTCGGGAGCCGTGGCCTCCGGGGTTAAAAAAATTGGCCTGACCAGAAAACCCGAGAAAATGCCTGAGAAGCAGGCTGCTGCAGCCATTGGTCAGGCCGGCTTGATTCTGGAATACGAAAAGGTTTTTGCCCGTCATGGGAAAAATGTTGCCCAGATTCTTCTCACCGATGATGATCTGAGCAACAGGAAACGTTTTTTAAATGCGCGGAACACACTGAATACCCTCTTGACATGGGGTGTTTTGCCGATTATCAATGAAAACGATACCGTGGCCGTGGAAGAAATTAAATTCGGTGATAATGACAGCCTGTCGGCCCGTGTGGCCCTTTTGTTGTCTGCGGATCTTCTGATTAATTTGACGGACATTGACGGGCTGTATGACAAGGATCCCAGGAAAAACACCGATGCTCTGAGAATTAAGGTTGTGACACGAATTGGAAAGCAGATTGAGGCACTTGCATGCGGAATTCCTGGTGCCATGGGCACAGGGGGCATGCTGACCAAAATCAAGGCTGCCAGGAAAATGACGGCGGCCGGAGTTCCCATGATCATTGCTTCGGGAAAAGATCCTGTGATTCTTGAGGATCTTTTTGCAGGTAAAGATAAAGGCACGTTTTTCGCTCCGAAAAATCAACGACTGGCCAGCCGAAAAAGCTGGATTGCTTTCAATGCCAAGCCGGCAGGTGTTCTTGTTGTGGATGAGGGCGCAAAACATGCGCTTCTTAAAGGGGGAAAGAGCCTCCTTCCCAGCGGGGTTACAACCGTCCGAGGGGACTTCAAGATGGGCTCACCTGTCGAATTGAGGGGGCCCGGTGACACGGTGATCGGTATGGGGCTTGTGAATTACAGTTCCCTTGAGATTGATGTGATCAAAGGGCTGAAAACCGATAAAATCAAGGAAAATCTGGGGTATAAGGAATACGATGAAGTCATTCATCGGGATAACTTTGCCGCGACCGGAGAGTAAATACATTCAGGCTCTTTTTTTGAGGGCGTTCATGGAGAATCCCCATGTCTGTTGAAACAATCATAAAAGAAATGGCTGTCAAAGCACGGAAAGCCTCCATCCACATGGCCAGGCTCACGGCCGGTGAAAAGAACCGGGTGCTTTCGACCATCGCTGAACAACTTGAAAAAAATGCGGCCCACCTTCAGGCCGAAAACCTTAAAGATCTTGACCGGGCACGGGACATGGGGCTTTCTGATGCCATGATTGATCGGTTGACCTTGTCCGATAAGGTGATCGCGTCCATGATTCAGGGGCTTTCCGACGTGGTGAAACTGGATGACCCGGTGGGTGCAATCACCGGAACCTGGACCCGCCCCAACGGCCTTCAGATTTCCCGTATGAGAATTCCCTTGGGTGTTATCGGGATGATTTATGAATCCCGGCCCAATGTGACCATCGATGCGGCCGGACTTTGTCTGAAAGCAGGAAATGCCATTATTCTCCGGGGAGGCTCCGAGGCTCTTCATTCCAATCAGGCCTTAGCGGCTGTGATTGCCGATGCCTTGAAAATCTGTGGCCTGCCCGAATATGCGGCCCAGGTGGTTCCCATGAGGGACCGGGAGGCTGTGAATTTCCTCCTTAAACAGGACGAGTGCATTGACCTGATCATCCCCCGGGGAGGTGAAAGTTTGATCCGGGCCGTGGTTGAAAATTCCAAAATCCCCGTTTTGAAGCATTACAAGGGCGTCTGCCACGTTTTTGTGGATCAGGGGGCCAGCCATGATATGGCGGAAAATATCTGCATGAATGCCAAAGTTCAGAGACCCGGTGTATGCAATGCCATGGAAACACTCCTGGTGCATGAGGCCGAGGCCCAATCCTTTTTGCCTAAAATAGCAGCGACATTTAAAAAGGCCGGCGTTGAACTCAGGGGATGTGAAAAAACCCGAGCCATTGTCCCCGAAGCCCATGTGGCTGTTGATGAAGATTGGGCAGCCGAATATCTGGACCTGATCCTATCTGTCAAGGTGGTGGCAAGCATGGATGATGCCATGGACCACATCTCGACCTACAGTTCCAACCATACCGAATCCATTATCACCAACGATTACGGACGGGCCAGGCGCTTTGTCAGGGAAGTGGATTCATCGGCAGTGATGGTCAATGCCTCCACACGCTTCAACGACGGAGGGGAATTGGGTTTGGGAGCGGAAATTGGAATTAGCACATCCAAACTCCATGCCTTCGGACCCATGGGCCTGGAAGAACTGACCACCACTAAATTTGTGGTCCTGGGTGATGGCCAGGTCCGGGCTTAATGTCTCGAAAAAAAGCACCATGTTTTTTATGGATGGATACGAACGATATGATTTGCGGGGGTGTGTTCTACCAGCGTGACTAAACAACTCAACATACGATCCCAATTCCGACCCGGTAAAGATGTTTCCCGGGTCGGTCTGTTTGGTGGTACCTTTGATCCGGTCCATCTGGGGCATCTCCACGTGGCTGAACAGGTCAAGGACGCGTTCGGGATTGGGGAGATCATTGTTGTCCCTTCGGCCATCCCCCCCCATAAGACCTTGAAAGAGGTCACCAATGCCCGTGATCGCCTGAATATGGTCCGGATGTGTTTTGAACATAAACAGGGGTTTAGGATATCCGATGTGGAGTTGAAACGAAACGGGCCATCCTACACAATTGATACCCTGCGCTATTTTTTATCACGATCCGGTTCACCGGGCGAACTGATGATGGTCATAGGAACCGATGCTTTTTTTGAGATTCATACCTGGCGGGCCTTTGGAGGAATACTGGAGCAGGTGCCACTTATCGTGATCATGAGACCCGGTAAAGAGAGCCCTGAGGAAGGTCTGCCTGTTGAAAAAACAGAGCGTTATTTATGCGAGAAGGTTTCAAAGGGCTACAGCTGGTACGAGGACAAAGGCTGTTTTAAACATCATTTCAAAAAGCCCATCTATTTGTTCCAGGGAACGCCTTGGAACATTTCATCGACGGAAATCAGAAACCGTGTTAAAAACGGAAAAAGCGTATCCTCCATGGTGCCCAAGGATGTATACGATTATATCAAACAAAAGGGACTTTATGCATGAAAGATAGACCTGATAGCGTTTTAAAACCTTACCTGGATGTACTTTTTGAACGAAAAGCCGAAGATGTTGTGGCGCTGGACGTCCGGAAACTCACCTCATATACCGACGCGTTTATTATTGCAAGCGGACGGTCCAACCGCCAGGTCAGTGCCATAGGAAAGCATATCCATACGGAAATGAAGAAAAAGGGTGTTCGTGCCTTTAGCGTTGATGGACTTGAAGAGGGCAAATGGGTCCTTTTGGATTACGGAGATGTGATCATTCATGTATTCCTTGATGAAACACGTCGTTTTTACGACCTGGAAGGGCTCTGGTCAGATGCACGCCGTATCGATACAGGTCAATAGGGGCAGACCATGGAAAAACAAGCACCGGTAATGCTTATGATCCTGGATGGCTGGGGACTCAGCACCCATAAAGAAAACAATGCTGTGGCCGCGGCCCGGACGCCGCATCTGGACCGGTTGTTTGAACAGTATCCCCATACCCGGCTGGTCTGTTCAGGAACGGCCGTGGGACTTCCTCCGGGCATCATGGGAAATTCAGAGGTGGGTCATCTGAACATTGGGGCCGGTCGGACCGTTTACCAGACCTTGCTTCGGATAGACAAGGCCATTGAGGACCAGTCTTTTTTTCAAAAGCCCGTCCTTACAACCCTCATGAATACGATAAAGGGGAAAAAATCGGTTCTTCATATCATGGGGCTTGTGTCCGATGGCGGTGTGCATAGCCAGCTTTCCCACCTGTTCGCCCTGGTGGATATGGCGGATCGTATGGGGCTCACCCGGATAAGCATCCATGTGATTCTTGATGGCAGGGATACGCCTCCGAACAGCGGGGCAGGGTATGTTGCCATGCTGGAAAAGCATATTGCAGGTCGAACCCATATACGGATTGTCAGTGTCTGCGGCAGGTACTACGCCATGGACCGGGACACCCGATGGGACCGGACCGAAATGGCATACCGGCTTTATACGGAGGGAAAGGGTGCCCTTGGGCAAGAACCGGTTGCTGCCATCAGGCAGGCCTATCAGAGGGGTGAAAATGATGAATTTGTGAAGCCTCTGATGATTGATCCAGAGAATGGAGTTGTTGCCGATGATGACGGATTGATTTTTTTTAACTTTAGGGCAGACCGGGCCCGCCAGATCACCCGGACCTTTAATGAAGAAGGGTTTTCGGGATTTGTCAGAGCCGTAAGGCCCAAGCTCTCAGCGTATGTGTGCATGACTATGTATGATGAACATTTTGATCTTCCCGTGGCCTTTGGCCCCATGCACATGGAGGGGCTTCTGGGCGAGGCGCTCAGCCTGAAGGGGCTGAAACAACTTCGCATCGCAGAAACGGAGAAATATGCCCATGTGACGTATTTTTTTAATGGGGGTGAGGAAGAGCCGTTTCCAGGGGAGGACCGCTGCATGATTCCCTCTCCCAGGGATGCTGCGACCTATGATGAAATACCGCAAATGAGTGCCTATGACGTGGCCGATGAATTGTTGAAACGCTTGATCGACCATGATTATGCATTGATTGTTGTGAACTTTGCCAACATGGACATGGTGGGTCATACCGGTGTCATGACTGCTGCCATCACGGCGGTTGAGACGGTGGATGCCTGTGTTGGAAAGGTGGTGCCAGAGGTTGTTAAACGGGGCGGCACAGTGATTGTCACGGCTGATCACGGCAATTCAGAGCAGATGGTCGATGATAATGGCGGGCCCCATACCGCCCATACCTTGAATCCGGTTCCCCTGATCCTTGTCTCCGAAACCTTGAAACATAAAACCCTGAAGCAGGGCTGTCTGGGAGATATCGCCCCCACACTCCTTGGGGTCATGGGCATTGAAAAACCCGCTGCCATGACAGGAACCTCACTGATTGAATGATTTCAGGTGGTATTTCCCCTTGGATGTTTGGGATAATATCGACATATGGAAATATAAACGTTGAAATATCATCACATCGTGTATATGTAGCTATTATCAGAATTGATGAACTCGTAAAAAGTCGACGGATGGCCAGGGGAAATATAAATGGGGGCATAACAGAGAATGTCTATCCCTGTGTCCGCAAAGGGGAGTTCAAGACCATTATCCGCAATTAGAAACCGTTTTAAACGCTTTGGCACGAATTTAGCTTAAACAATGTTTAAACGCGCTTACGTCTATAGCATGCTCGTGGGGAGTATCGTAAGCTTGGAGGGGAAACGAAAATCAGTTATAAGAGCGGTATTCGGGGGTGATGATGGTAAAACGTGTAATTCTCTTGTTGTGTGCCTTGATTTTTCTTGCAAATACCACCTATGCACAAGATGCCATGCTCGAATGGGATGAAAACAGTGATGCCGATTATTATGTGGTTTACTGGAGCAGAACTCCCAATAATTTTACTGAGGAAAACAGCACGCAGATCCCGGCTGATATGACGTTTATAGAGATGGAAGACTCCTTTGACGGCAGAGAATATTATTTCACGGTGAAAGCCTTCAATTCCTGCGGCAATTCAAGTGATTTTTCAGAGATGGTCAAAACAGCCCATCTTCCGATTGAAGGTTCTGTGGGTGATGCGATAAATATTAATGCTACCGTGTCGGATATTATGGGCATCCAGACTGATGATCCGAGTATTAAGGGCCTTCAGGCCGATGGTGCCGGCTGTTTTATCGGAAACGCCCACTGATCCGAGTCACAATCACATCGTTACTATAATAAAAGGCCCATGAAGGGCCTTTTTTTTATGTTAGATACCGAATGGATGGCCTAATGTCCAGCCACCTCCGTTTTGCAGTGTTTACAGATTTTTGCCTGCTTTTTGATGATTTCCGCGCAAAATGGGCATTCCCGGGTGTAGCACCGTGTATGGATCTTATTAACGGCAAGGAGCACTTCTTCCTGGAGTTTGGGGTTTGCGAATTTGGTGTTTCTCAAGGGGTCGATGGCTTCGGTGTCCGCAAGATCCCCCAGCATCTCGGCAGCTTTGAGCCTCACACGGGTGGGTTCTTCACCATCCAGGGCCATTTTCATGATCTGAACCAGGTCTGTGTTCACGTAACAATCTGCAAGAATTGAAAAACCGGTTTTAATGGCTTCCTCATGGGCTTTTTTCTTGGCGACCGTGTCATCGGTAACCAGCTGGCCTGTACCTCCGAAAGAACTGAAAACCGGCAGCATTTCAAACTGGGTGGTTCCGGGATAGTTCATACATCTGACCGATGATTTCTGGCCAACCTGCTCCAGCAACTCATCCCATCCTTGTTTAAAAAGGGGGCAATCATCGTTAAAGCAGATGAAAAGAAAGGGCACTCCCCATCCAAGCCCATCGCTAAAGGATATGGGAGGGACTTCCCATAAGTTCATTTCACCTTGGCAATGGGGGCATAAGGGTTTTTTCATGGTCATGATTTGATCAAGGGTTTCATCCCGGGTGTCAAAAGACATTATGTTTAATCTCCATCTAAAGAATCGTTCAAGACACTAGGTCATGGTTGCTTTAATGACAAATTAAGACAGGGTTGGGGTTTGTCAACTCATATCTATTGTTGGCGATCCAAAATAGTCGTACGCGTACTCAGCCCCGAAGGGGCGGTTCTCGTAAGCTTGGCTATGGCCGAGATTTTAAATCCAGATTGACAAGCGTGTTTTGAGTGCTGTATAATGAGAAAGTAAGTTAATCTTTTCAAGATCATAACTATTTTCATATCGTTGGGATTTTCAATCCGTTTATTATGTGAGTCAACTTATTCCGGTATACATTCAAGCCACAGGATGGCCATCTTCAAGGAATCCGACAGGTTTTCGTCTGATCCGGAATCAGGGGCCTCAACCACGTCCAAATAACCAGACATCGTCCCGGTAATGTCCCCAGAGTGTTTGAAAGAACGTTCGTAATCGATAAAAGGGATATCCCGGTGATTGTTTGAACGGCATTGGCATGGGAAATCTAAAGGAACCGATGGACACACTAAAAAATGATTTGAAGGCGATTTCCCTCATGGTTTCAACCCTTACCCATGACGATATCCAGGGCCTGGGAACGTTTCTTAATGCCTTGGAGTCCTTGGAAAAAAGCCTGGGCAACGACATGCTTCGTGATGTGCTCACGGTGTCTTCAGCCATGCGTTCATACATTGAATCCATGGTCTTTGGCGAAAAGACGGACATGAAACCCGTGAAAGACGGACTGTTTTTGATGAACTCCATGGTCAAACAAATTTCAAAGGGTGAAATTTTTACCTTTGATTTCAAAGAGATCATCGACGAGCTGTTGGGTGGGGCGACGGCCGGAGTTGAGAATTCAACCATAAAAGTACCCCAGGTTTCGTCGACACCCAGTCCTGTCCGGGCACTTGAGGATGACGATGAAGAAATTCTTGGCGATTTTATCACCGAATCCCGTGAAAATCTTGAAACCATTGAAGTGAACCTCATTGACCTTGAAGAGAATCCCGATGATAAGGAAATCATCAATGCCATATTCCGGCCATTCCATACCATCAAAGGCATTTCCGGCTTTTTAGATCTAAGAAAAATAAACGCCTTGGGCCACAGCACGGAAAACCTTCTGGACAGCGCACGGAAAGGCCAGTTTGTCATTGACCATGATATGACCGATGTGATTCTCCAGTCCGTTGATGTTTTGAAAAAACTGATCGATACGGTGGAAAAAGGGCTGGAAATACGGATGACAGCCGATGACAGTGGTATAGATATCGACTCCTTGGTCGAGAAAATCGAGAGGATGAATCGTGCCGGGAGCCAGCCGGAAAGCCCGTGTCTGATGGGTGAACTCCTTGTGAACAGGGGCGCCCTTGAAATGGAGAATCTCGAAGAAGCCCTTACGTTCCAGAAAGAACATCCGGAAAAGAAACTGGGTCAAATCCTCGTGGAAGAAAACGGCATTGATTCGGGCCAGGTGATTTCCGTCCTGAGGGAGCAGAAAAGGGTTCGAAAGACGGGCGTATTCCACGTGAAAGTGGACACCGGGAAATTGGACAATCTGGTTGATTTGACCGGTGAGCTGGTGATTGCCCAGTCCATGCTGCGAGAGAACACCGGGGCTGCGGCCTCGTCGAACCAGAAACTCAATCAGAATCTCAATCAACTGGGGCAGATCGTTTCAAATATTCAGAAAATCGCCATGTCCATGCGTATGGTCCCCATCAGCGCAACCTTTCAGAAAATGGTCCGTCTGGTCCGGGATCTTTCCAAAAGTTGCAATAAAGATGTGGGGCTGGCCATGTCCGGTGAAGATACAGAAATCGACAGGAATGTGGTGGAAGCCCTGTATGAGCCCATGGTCCACATGATACGGAATTCCATTGACCATGGGCTGGAAACGGCCGAAAAAAGAGCAAAAACCAGAAAGCCGGAAAAGGGGAGCATTCGTCTTCGGGCCTATCATAAAGGGGGGAATATTGTCATTGAGATTTCCGATGATGGTCAGGGGCTCAATGCCATGACCATCTTTGACAAAGCCGTGAAACTGGGGCTTGTGGATGCCCATGCTGTGCTTGCTGATTCGGAAATATTTCAGTTGATTATGAAGCCCGGTTTTTCAACGGCCAAGGAAATTACAGATATTTCAGGCCGGGGTGTGGGCATGGATGTTGTTAAAAAAGCCATTGAGGGCTTAAGCGGACGTGTGGATATCCAATCCGTTGAAGGGGAAGGGTCCACATTTATCATTACCCTACCCCTGACCCTTGCCATTATTGAGGGCATGCTTGTGCGCATCGGTCATGAACGGTTCATTGTGCCCACCATGGCGATTCTTGAATCGTTTAAGCCCAGAAAGGCAGATTATTTCACCGTGGAGGGCAAGGGCGAAATGCTGATGTTCCGGAAGCATCTGATCCCCGTGATAAGGCTGAATAAAATTTGTCATGTCACCATGGACCATCAGGAGGTCTGGAATAACATCGCCATTGTGGTTGAGAACAACAAGGAACAGAGAGGGATTCTTATCGATGAACTTCTGGGTAAGGAAGAATATGTTATAAAAAGCCTTGGAGAGTCCCTTAAGGGGATCAAGGGGCTGGCGGGGGGTGCGATCATGGGTGATGGCCGAGTGGGACTCATACTGGACATTGGAGGCTTGTTCGAGGTGGCCAACACCCTATGACAGGAAAAACCCTTTGGCATAAATGATAACGAAATCGCTTGGATGAGGTCACGGTGTGAAATCGATTGTCGGTGTTTCAGATATGAAGATCAGCGGTAACAACGAAGAGGTCTTGATCACCTATTCCCTGGGGTCATGTATCGGTGTGGTTGTCTACGACCCCAAAGTCCGGGTGGGTGGTATGCTTCATTATATGTTGCCCGAATCCAGCCTGGACAAGGATAAAGCGGCAAAGAATCCATATATGTTTGCAGATACGGGGATCCCGGCCCTTTTTAAATCAACCTATACCCTTGGAGCCCAGAAAAACAGGATGCGGGTCGTGGTGGTCGGTGGGGCTCAGATTTTGGACCAGAAGGGATTTTTTAATATTGGTAAAAGAAATCATATGGCCCTTCGTAAAATTTTTTTTAAAAACGGTGTACTTGTTGATCATGAGGATGTGGGGGGCAATGTCAACCGGACCATTCGGATTGAAATCGGGACAGGGGACATCTATATGAAGACATCGGGGAGAACAGAGGAACGGATATGAGTGCCATCAAAGAACTGCTCAAGGAAATTGACAATTTGACGCCTATTCCTGCAGTGGTCAATCAGATTATGGCTGTGGCCCAGGAGCCCGGATCATCCATGGCGGATATTGCAGAAATTATACGTTATGATCCCCTGATCACGGCCAATATCCTTCGTATGTGTAATTCAGCCTATTACGCCCTTCCACGCCGGGTTGAATCGGTTCAGGATGCGGTGACCATGATGGGTATGGATCAGGTGATTGACATGGTTCTTTTGAAATCCGGGGCTGCCAATTTGACAAAAGGCCAGTCGGGTTACGGGCTTCATGAAGGGGAATTATGGAAACATGCCGTGTCATCCGCTCTTATTTCAAGGGATCTTGCCGAGAAAAAAGGCTCCAAGAACAAACAGATGATATTTACGGCAGCCTTATTGAAAGATATCGGGAAAGTCATCCTTGATCGCTTTGTGGGGGATTCATTTTCAAAAATCGATTCCCTTGTCAGAACCAAGGGGTTCAGTTTTAAAGAGGCTGAAAAAAAAGTGATCGGAATCGATCATGCCGAGCTGGGTGGCCGAGTGGCAGAAATGTGGGATTTTTCGGAAAAAATGGTCAGTATGATCCGGAACCATCATCTGAATGACGAAGCAGCAAGGGACGATCTGGATACCCAGATTCTCTATGTGGCTGATAACGTCTGTATGATGATGGGCATCGGCGGTGGCGCTGACGGCCTTGCATACAGGTTTCATAAGGATGTTTTACGGAAACTCGGTATTACACCTGTGGATCTTCAGGAGATCATTGCATCCTTTGGCAGTGAAATGAAAAAAGTGGAAGAGCTTCTGAAAGTCATTTGAAAGACAGGCTTCTCCAGGGGGTTGATATGGCATTTAATATTCTGGTTGTGGATGATTCACTTCCCATGCGGAAGGTGATCAAGAAAACCATCAAGGCGTCCGGCTTTTCCATGGCCCAATACGAGGAGGCGTCGGATGGTGCGGAAGCATTGAAGATCTTGAATGAAAAATGGATTGATATTGTTGTGACGGATTACAACATGCCAAATATGAACGGGCTTGAGCTTGTTTCAGAAATGAAAAAAAATGACCTGTTAAAGACCATACCTGTTCTGGTGATCACCACCGAAGGGGGAAAGGCTCGGGTCGCTGAATTCAAAGAGAAAGGGGTTTCTGGTTACATCAAAAAACCCTTTACCCCCGAAGAGATCCGGTTAAAACTTAATGAGATTCTTGGAGATCCTGGAAATGATGAAGGAACTGAAATCAGTGATGACAGCCTCGATTTCTGAGGTTCTGGAAACCATGTTTTACATGCCCCTTGAGTTTGATGAATATGGGGACGTTGACAGGCTGGGCATGCTTGATATTCCTGATTTGAGATTGTGCCGGCTTGAATTCTCAGGGAAATTCACGGGCTATTTCATCATGATGATTCCTGAAGACATCCTCGTATCCATGGCCAGTGATTTCATGGGCGAAGATCGTCACGACATCACCCGTGAACACTGTGACGGGATCATCAAGGAAACCTTGAACATGGTGGCTGGCCATATGTTTTCAACGATGGATGATAAGAGTGAGATCAGGTTGAGTATTCCTGAAATTTTTGAGGATTCTAAGATGATTGACACAATAAAATCGAGCATTCCCGAAGGTCTGGTTATTGCGGAATCCATCGAGGGTTATATTTTTTGCATGATTTGTTTGAACGATTGATCCGAAAACATGTGATCGTTCCCCAAGCGCTAAGGAACGTATAAGGATCCGTTTATGGGGCGAGAAATCAGAGTGCTTGTGGTGGATGATTCGGCCATTGTCCGAAAGGTCTTTTCGGAGGAACTTTCCAAGGAAAAGGATATCACGGTTGTCGGAACAGCCCCTGATCCTTATGTGGCCAGGGACAAGATCGTTAAACTGAAACCCGATGTGGTGACCCTGGATATTGAAATGCCCCGCATGGATGGCCTGACTTTTTTAAAAAAGATCATGACCTATGCCCCCCTGCCCGTGATTATTGTGAGTTCCCTTAGTCGTGAGGGGAGTAAAATTGCCCTGGAAGCCTTGTCACTGGGTGCACTTGAGGTTGTGTCAAAACCCACGGCGTCTTATTCTGTGGGGGACCTGAGCCTCCAGTTGGCCGATAAAATCCGGGCCGTGTCCACCATCACGGTATCAGCCAGAAACTATGATCATTGTGAGCCCCTTGTCCGGGAAAAAGCGAGTTTAAGCTCCCAGGCACTCATGGCCACCACCCGTAAGATAATCGCCATTGGAGCCTCAACCGGGGGAACCGAAGCCTTGAGAGAGGTGCTGACCCGGATGCCTCGAAATGCCCCGGGCATTCTTGTGGTTCAGCATATGCCCGCCAAATTCACCACCTCTTTTGCCGAACGATTGGACTCTTTGTGTGAAATGAATGTGAAAGAAGCCGTTGACGGAGACACGGTGGTCAATGGACAGGTCCTGATTGCTCCGGGTAATTTCCACATGCTCCTCAAACGAAGCGGGGCGCGATATTATGTTTCCGTTAAAAGCGGCCCCATGGTGCACCATCAGAGACCTGCCGTGGATGTCCTGTTCAAATCCGTGGCCAAATACGCCGGGGCCAATGCCCTGGGAATCATTCTCACAGGTATGGGTTCGGACGGTGCCGATGGTATGCTTCATATGAAACAGGCCGGGGCCAAGACCATTGCCCAGGACGAACAGAGCTGTGTGGTTTTCGGCATGCCCAAGGAGGCCATCAAAACCGGAGCCGTGGACAAGGTGGTGCCTCTGATCAAAGTTGCCCAGACCGCATTGAATATGATCTGACCTGATATGCTTGAAATCCCTCAGATGGTCTGAATCTCGGACAGAATGGGTGTGATGTCTTTCCGGTGTTCCGGTGGGACCATGACCATGGAAAGGGGCATGTTTTTCAGGAAGAGGGGATCCACGGTTTTTAGCTGACCCAGGAGCCTGAAGTCTTCCATCCGGTTTCCACTGGCCATGAATGGCAAAAGGTCATTGAGGTTTGCACTGACGCCATGTTGGTCCAGGTGCTCCAGATACTGCATGAACACGTTGTGAACAGTGACCAGGAACTCATCCATGTCAGCACACCCCGAATCCCCGCATTTTTTCTTTGAAACCATGCAACGACACCCAAAGGGACGGAACGCGTAGATGGTGCAGATACCCTTATCCAACAAGGGGCAGGCACCCCAGGCCGGATCGCTGTCTTCGTCCGGGAGATCCTCGCCTTTCATGCACAGATCAACCATGGCATTGATGGTGATTTTTGGAATAAAATGGTTTTGGTGGCTTTTGTCAAGAATACGGGAAAGGACCCTATCCCGGCCAACAGGCCCTAAGCTACTTAACAGATAAAAGGCCTCAAGGCTGGTCAGGGTGACGTTGGGGGTGCAGCAGACCGAACAACCCTTATGGCAGGCCAGATCAAAGGGGGCCATGGTGTTTTCATGAATGCGGTAAAGGGATTGAAGGGCCTTTAATTTTCTTGGGGTATCCGGCTGCATGATCATCTCCTTATCCTTGACGAAAAAACGGGGGTTGATTACACTGGTCGATATTTTTAACGCTTAGTCGGTTCAAACACAAGCCTAAGAATGATGGTGCCCTAAAAAAGGCCCATATGCTGCGTTGGCGATCCAAAATAGTCGAACGCGTACTCGAATGGACCTTTTTCCATAGCCATCCGCCGACTTTTTACGACGCCATTAATTTTATTTATGGAGGGATTATGTCATCAATCGTTTATTTTACGGATTTCAGGGCAAGCTATCAGGAGAGCCTCACAGCAAAGCTGGGAAGGCTGGTGAAAACAGCCGGGATTTCCGATGTGATCGGAAAACGTGATTTGACGGCTGTGAAACTCCATTTTGGAGAAAAGGGCAACACGGCATTTATCCGGCCGGTGTTTGTCAGCACCGTCATCGACGCTGTCAAAGAGTGCGGTGGCAAACCCTTTCTCACCGACACCAACACCCTCTACGCAGGGACCCGAAGTGACACGGTCAACCACCTTGAAACAGCCATTAAAAACGGTTTTGCCTATGCCGTGGTGGATGCGCCTCTGGTCATTGCCGACGGTTTGCGAGGGCTTTCCGATGTGGCTGTAAAGGCAACGGGGAATCACTTTGACACGGTCTACATTGGGACTGATATCCACCATGCCGATGTCCTGATCTCCCTGGCCCATTTCAAGGGACATGAACTTTCAGGCTTTGGCGGGGCCCTCAAGAATATCGGTATGGGATGCGCTTCCCGCCGGGGAAAACTGGCCATGCATTCAACGGTCTCCCCAAAGGTGATCCGGAAAAAATGCGTGGGCTGCGGGGAATGCATCGCCCATTGCCCGGCCACGGCCATTTCCCTGACCGACGATAAAAAAGCCATCATCGATGAAAACACATGTATTGGCTGCGGCGAGTGTATCGTGGTCTGTGCCGCTGAAGCGGTTCAGATCCGATGGAACCAGTCGGTGCCTGTTTTTCTGGAAGGCATGATGGAATACGCCTGGGGTGTGATCCGGGAAAAAAAGGGCAAGGTGCTTTATGTGAATTTTATCAACAATATTTCCCCCATGTGTGACTGCATTGCACACAACGATGTCCCCATCGTCCCGGATATCGGCATGGTGGCCTCCCTTGATCCGGTTGCCCTGGACCAGGCCTCGGTGGACCTGGTCAACCGTGAGGCGGCATGTCCAGGAAGTTGCCTTACCTCCAACACCGGCCCAGGTGAAGACAAATTTAAGGGGCTCTATCCCCAGGTGGAATGGGAGCTTCAACTCGCCTATGCTGAAAAGCTTGGAATGGGAACCCGGGATTACACCCTTGAAATCTTGAAAACAAAAGGCATAAAAGACTGAAGATTATAGGTCCCATACGTCTCATGGGTCCCATAAGTCCCATTAACATCCAAGTTTGATGAACTCGTAAAAAAGTCGACAAAAACCATGGAAAAACCAACCGCTTTAGAAAAGCGAATCAAACGACACGTCACAGCCCGTGAACACCCTTTTTTTGTGGTGGTTTCTCCTGGACTTTTACAGGTCTGCAAAGGCGAACTCAATCATGTGTTCAAGGGAGAAAAAGTCTTAAGCGAGGTGGACGGTGGCATAGAATTCCACGGATCTGTGGCAGATTGCTATCTGGCCAACCTGCACCTTCGATGTGCCTCACGGATTCTCATGCGACTTTCGTCATTTACCGCCTCGGATTTTGCAAGCCTTGAAAAAAAAATTGATCAGATTCCCTGGGAACTTTACCTGCAGGGTGACCAGGCCTTTGACATCCATGTGACACTTAAAAAATCCAGGCTTTATCATTCCGGAGCTGTGATCCAGAGATTCAATGACCGAATCCGGGGGCGGGAAGGCTTTGCCTTGAATCCTGGGAAACAAAAACAGGGAAAGCCCCAGACTCTTTTTGTTCGGGCGGTGAATGACCGATTCGAGGTGTCCATTGACAGTTCGGGGGAGCTTCTGTACATACGGGGTCTGAAAACCCAGGGAGGTAAAGCACCCCTGCGTGAAACCCTGGCCGCAGGCATGCTGATGCTGGCAGGCTATGATGGAAAAATGCCTTTGATCGACCCCATGTGCGGAACCGGATCCTTTGCTTTGGAGGCCGCCATGATGGCGGGCAATATTCCTCCGGGCTGGCACCGTGAGTTTGCCTTTGAACACTGGCCATGCTTCAGGCCGGGAACCTGGAAACATATGCGGCAGGAGGCAGAGCCCCTGATGGGATTCAATACAACGCCGCGTATTTTTTCATCGGATCAGGATTCCAAGGCCTGTGACCGCATGACAGAGAATGTTATCAGGTCCGGTCTTGAATCACTGATCCAGGTGACCCACCGGGATTTTTTTGAAATTGATCCAAACAGTCTGTGCCAGGAAAAAGGACTTATCCTGATCAACCCGCCCTATGGCCTGCGACTGGGGACAAAAAAGCAAAGTGAAACCCTGATCAGGGACTTGTTTTCACGGTTTGAACGAACCTATGGGGGCTGGATCGTGGGCCTGATATCCCCCTTTGATGCCAAAACCCTCAAACCCTCATTTCCGGTCAAGACCCATGTTCTTTTTCATGGCGGTCTGGAACTTTTTTATCTGACAGGGACGGTCAGGGGCAAGGGACAGGGATCATGTGATCCCCCAAGTTGACAAGCCCCATGCATTGATTTAAGGTAAACAATGAATAGGTTAGCCCATCCTATACGATTTCAAAAGAAATGGCACATCCAGGAACAAACCGGGAAGGTGGTTTTATGCGGGAAGATGTTCTTAAGATAAGTGATTTTATTGAAACGGAAAATATTTACCTGGACGTTGAGCTCACGGACAAGGAAGCTGTCCTTAAATTCATTGCCCAAACAGCAGGTCAAAACAGTCTGGTTACAAATGACGAGATGCTTTTCAAAGGACTCGCCCTACGTGAGGAAAGCATGAGTACCGGCGTGGGTCAGGGTATCGCCTTTCCCCACACCACCACACCGGAAAGGGATCAGGCCGCCGTCATGATCATTCGCTTATCAACACCTGTGCCCTTTGATGCCATTGATGATCAGGATGTGGATATCGTCTTTGCCATTATCATTCCCGAATCCAATCAGACCCAGCATCTTCAGATACTGGCCAGGGTTTCCAGGCTGTGCAGGAAAACCGAATTTACGGGTGTTGTCAGGCGTGCCAAAGACCCCCAAAGACTGAAGGACGCCATCAAGGGCCTTGAAGACGAAATAACCGGCTTTTTTTACCAGTCGTGATAAACGTGTAAACAAATAGGACGGGATGTGTATTTATTAACTGCAGTAATCAATAATGAAGAACTCCTGGATGACCTGATCACCGGTTGGCTGGATATTGGCATCAGCGGGTCAACGGTCATCGAATCTACCGACTCTCTGCAGCTGATCAGCCATCATGTCCCGATTTTTGCCGGTTTCAGGGTTCTCACGGGTGGGGGGATGAGCCGGAGCAAGACCCTTTTCACCATTATTGAGGAGGCAACCATTCTCAGGCAGGCTGTTCTCTATTTAAAAAAAATATGCAAAGAAACCGGAAAACCCCACCAGGGTATTTATTTTGTGACAAAGCTTGCAGATGCCGGTCGCCTGGGTCTTGATGTGGATCATGACCAGCATAAAAAACATGTCCAGAAAAAAATAGGCAAGAATCCAACCTGAGATGAATCCGGCCTGGTCAAAGAAATTGTATCCGATTCCAAATATCTGTTGACATAGGCCAAGGTTTTTCATTATAACCCATTTCACATATGGGGTTGTAGCTCAGCTGGGAGAGCGCATGGCTGGCAGCCATGAGGTCAGGGGTTCGATCCCCCTCAGCTCCACCATAAAAAAAACAAAAGGCTAACCGGATTCGGTTGGCCTTTTTTTTATATGGGAATCCGTGAACATAAAAGCTATAATTAGAATAATGTTGTTCTGGAAGCTGAGTTCTATCTGTGGTAATATTTAATTCTTTTTAAACGTTGGATGGTAATCGGGCATATAAGTCCTATAGGTCGTATAAGTCCCATATCTTTTGTTTGGTGGTGGCCTTGCCCTGCTGAACTCTTCATTGCTTCATGGTTAAACGCCCCATTTTCGTAACTTATTATGGGCTTCAAAGGAAATATGAATCATGGTAATTTTCGATGAAATGGTCACGTTGCACGGCCAGGGTGAATTTGAAAACCAATTCCGGATTCGGATTATCAAGCTTAACAATTCGGGTTCCGTGACCCAATTGAAGAATTATTATGTTGTGGCATCCGATCCCGGTGACAGTTCAGGAACATTCATTCAAAATGCCGCCCAGATTCTAATCCCCATGGTTTGCCGGGAACACACGATAAACTATTACGAAATGGTGTGGTTTGAACACCGGCAAACCAATGAGCCGACCTTGACGGTTGTGACACCCAGCGCAGCCAAAGCCTGTTGCGGCTCTGCCTGCTCGCAGATGATCACCCTTGATCGTCGGCCTGCCCGGCCCAATGAAATCAGTCATGTGAAACAGTTTTTGTCTGATCTCGCCTGATCAACAGTGATGGCGTCGTAAAAACTCCTGTATGCGGCGGTATGATGTTTGGCCGGACGTTCGACATAACAATCCCTTTGATCCATGAGTCCATTGCACCCTTGTCTGGCTATAAAAAAAATTAATAGTCTAAAATTATTTTATAGCGTTTTTGATTTCTGATGGACCCATCTGAAACACAGTCGCAGAGTCGATACCTGGTTTAAACTCCTTGATTTATTGTGTAATAATTGAACTGGCTAACCGGCTGGTAGGGTGTGGCATAATTCGTGTATAGATTCATGATAAACATCTATAATCTCTTATGAGGGCAGATATGTTGAAGAAAAATAAAGGATTTTCATTGGTGGAATTGATGATTGGTTTAGCCATGCTTTCTATCCTTGCGGGTTTGTTTGCGCCCTATGGCAAACAATGGTACAAGGGCTATTCATTGACAAACGGAGTCAATTTGATCAAGTCAGCCGTGCAGTTGGCAAAGATGACTTCCACAAAAAATGGAATCAGTGTTGTTGTTCAATTTACACAAGGTGTTAAGGATAACGGGACTTACTGTGTTTTCGTGGACGATGGTGGAGGCATACCTGCCAATGCGGAAAACGGGACATGGCAAGATGGCGAACAGGTATTTCGACGAGGCACCATGCCAAATAGAATTGAAATATATTTAGCTGAGTTTGATTCTGTTGTGGGAACAAACGATAATATCATGAGCACCATGTTTGGTCCAATGGGGCTGCCTGTCGGGGGTGCGGGAGGGGCTCCGGTTTACTATTCAGGGCAGGTCTATGTCTGCCATGAAGAGGATCTTCTTGCGGGTGGTAAGGGGAACTTCAAACGAATCAATATCGGCCCAAGCGGCACCATTAGAATTGAACGAAGTGATAGCCCGCAAACAGAAGCAGCCGGAGGATATTGGCATGAATAGACATAAAAAAACAATTTATAATCAAAACCCTAAGTCTAACTCCGATAAGGGATTCACTCTGGTTGAAATTTGTATTGCCATGGCGATCAGTGGCATCGTTATTGTCGGTATTTACAGCATGTATACCAAACATCACGAAATTAAAATATCCCAGGAAATTACGAATAATATCAATCAGAATATCCGATCGGCCTTATATATCATGAAACGTGAGCTTATGTTCGCCGGATATGACCCTGAAGTTAATGCCTTAAATGGGTTGGCACGAACGGGGATCACCGCGGAACTCCCTGATTCCATAACATTTAGCTATGTCGCTGCTGAAGATGAAATCGATAACGATGGCGATGGATTTATAGATGCTGATGATTTTGATGGTGATATTGCTACGGTTACATTTGACGTTCAGGCGACAAACCTTGTTCGGACAGATATCTGGGGGGCATTCCCCATCGCTGAAAATATTGAAAATATTGAATTCAGCTATTCAGATGCAGCGGGAGGGGAGCGTATGGTCAGAATTACACTTCTTGTACGAGGGAATAAAGAAGAGAAAACAATAAGCAATACAGCCCCGACTGTTTATACGTTACCCGACACAGGGACCCAATGGACAATCCCTGCGGGGGACCACATGAGAAGACGGCTCACCTCATGTGTCATACGATGCAGAAACATAGGGATTTAATAAAGGCCGGAGAGGACAGTAATGATGAAAAGACGAGTCAATAAACTCATTGAAAAAAATGAAAAAGGGTTCACGATTATTGAGGTGATGCTTGCCATCGTGCTTTTGACTGTGGGTATATTTTCTGCCATGCGGCTTCAAATTGCATCCATAAATGGCAATGAAACAGCCATGAAATTATCAGAAGGTGTCCTTGTGGTTTCGGATACCATTGAGACCTTCATGGGCCTGCCCATGACAGATCTTTTGCTTACCAGTGGGGATGGTCATGATCCGATTGTTGTCGACACTGATAAAGAACGGTATACGATCACCTATACGGTTCAAGATATCGTCGCGCCATCGTCCAATACGTATAAAGAAATTACATTCAATACAAGCTGGGTCAGTCGTAAAGCAAGCTGGTCGCGTGCCGATCTGCATGATTCATCCATGACAAATACTTTTATCAAATTGGACTAACAAGGCAACAACTGCTTTGTCAACAAGCCGTGACACAAGGAGGAATAATGAATAGAGAATTTAATAATGATCGTGGGTCCATCGTTGTCCTGTGCCTCATGATCATGGTTCTGATCACCTTGGGAGGGATCGCTGCTTTGAATATGACCTCCGTGGAGTTTCAGATTGCCGGAGGTGACAAACGAAATCTGGATGATTTCCAAAAAGCAGAGGCTGGATTGAACTATGCACGGGCTAATTTCGGTCTTATTTATATAAATGATGATGGAGCCGGTAACCCCTTGTATACCCATACACACGATGGGGATACCACTTATATTGATACGCTTAAAGTTCAAGATGCCTCGTTTAACAACACAACGGCTTTAAGGGATATTCTGCCTTCCATTGCAGCTGTCTCGTTTATCTACACACGGCCGGATGCCGATGGCGTTGATAGGGATATTGCACTCATTGAAGTCCGGTGTATCACCCGTTTGGCCTACACGACAATTTTGTCAGTCGCTGCCAATGAGGTCCCTCTCCTGAATCATATCGGCCCCCCACCAGAGGGTTATGATGCGAAATTTTGTGGGAGATTTTTTGAAATTACATCAACAGCCCTTGGCGGGGGGGGGGATCCGACGAGAGCTACTATTCAGGGGGGGTTTACATACCCCGAGGAACTTGAAAAGTATACTTCGTGGGCTGCCTTGTTCTAATAAATTCGAGGCCAATTAATAACAAAGGAGAAGGATATCATGACGAAAAAATTATTGATCATTCTGATGGGAATAAGCTGTTTCCTTGCCGGGGGAGCTTTTGCCGAGGATATTGACATCTACGGACAGACTGTCGGTGGGGTCAAGCCGAACTGTCTGATCATCTTTGATACATCAGGCAGTATGACCAGGGTGGATGTCCCTGTGAACCCTTACGATTACACCGTTATCTATGATCAGGACCCCACCGAGCCCTTTAATCCTGACAAATGGTACTACCGGGGCTGGATTACCACCGGGACCCATACGGAATGCAATGATGTCTGCGTTGAAGAAGTCTATGTATGTGACAGATACCGGCGAAACGGGACATGCCGATCGGGCCATATGGAGTGTATTCGCACGGAGAACGTCTGTGAGACCATCGAGGATCGGGTGATTGGATGGATTGAAGGCGGAGATATAGCGACCATCGAATGCGATGAGATCAAAGACAGCTTCAATGACACGGGAACATATACACCACGATGGTGTAATCCCATTGATCCTGCAACGGGGAATCTCCAATGTACCAACACGTCCGGAGGGTGTGACACGGATCATACATCGGAAAGCACCGATGTTTTCAGTGGAAACTACCTCAATTATGAGAATACGGCTGTGGACATCGGGACAAATCAGTCCCGGACAGAAGCTGCTAAAACTGTTGTGAAGAAAATCATTGAAGATAATGGCGACTCCATCAGTTTTGGATTGATGCGTCTTGCTGGTAGTTCCTATGGCTATAATGGCGGGGAAATGATCAAGGCGTGCGGAACTTCAAAAGCGGAACTTCTTACTGCTGTTGATGCCATGCCTGCGGCAGGAAACACACCCCTTGCAGAAACGCTTGCTGAGGCAGGGCGCTATTTTGCAGGTTTGGACACTTGGTATGGTATCTCCTATACAAATGCAAATATATATACCACAAGCAAATACGTCACACCCATCGCAAATACCTGCCAGAACAATTATGTGATTATCATGACTGACGGTGAACCCACGGCGGACGGTTTGAATATCCGTTACTCCAATGTGTGGCAAGATACCTGGGGTAACTATCATTATGACAATTACGGCCTGGAATACATGAACGGGAAAAAAATCGGCGGTGCCGATGGCGATGGTGATGAAGACGGGGACCGCCTGGAGACCATTAGCGGATCCGGTACAAACATGAACTGCGTCAATGCCCTGGATGATGTGGCCTATTTTCTGAACAGGGAAGATTTGATATCCTCCCTTGATGGTGTCCAGGGGCTGAAAATAAGCACCATTGGTTTTGGTCGGGACACGAGCGCATCCAGTGCCGTAACCCTTCTAACCGATACGGCAAATAATGGTGGGGGTATGTACTTCCAGGCGTCCACGGCCACAAGTCTTGCAAACGCATTTTCAACCATCGTGAACAACATGATTGAAGATACCAATATCTTTGTTGCACCTGTTGTTCCGGTAAACAGGGTCAGACGGACAGCAGACAGCGATCTGATCTACCTTGCCTTTTTCAAACCCCAGGAAAACGGAGGCTGGTTAGGGAATATTAAAAAATATAATCTGGTGACCAAAGAGAATTGTGCCAAGGATGGCCGGTCACTATGCACTGATATCGGCGCCATTTATGACCGGGATTGGAAATCGGCTGTAGCCCCAGATGGAACCATCGCGGATAACGCCTTGGATTACTGGGCCGAAGACACCGTTGGAAATACAGGGTCCATTAGCATGGGCGGGCTTGGAGAGCAGTTGATGACTCGAACAACGGCTCGTAGCCTGTATACCTATATTGACCACTTCGTTGATGGGACGGGGACCACAGTAGCCCTTACCGATAAAAATCTTGTGGGCGTTGATAAAAATAAATTTGCAACAACAAACACCTACATCAAAGGCAACCCATACAACCTGACAGATGTCCTGATCAACAGGGTCCATGGAAACGGGGCTAGCTGGAAACTTGGAGACATCATCCATGCTGAACCGGTGGTGGCCCATTATATCGACAAATCAGTGATCTTCGCTGGCACCAATGATGCCGTGTTCCATTGTTTTGATGACACAACAGGTGATGAATTGTGGGGCTTTGTTCCCCAGGACCAGTTCGCAAGGCTGGACCTCATTAATTCCAGCGACCACTATTCATTTATTGATGGGGGTATCACGGCAACCTATAAGGATCCGATGGCTGATGATGTTTATTCCCAGATACTCAAGCCCCGGTCCGTGATTTTTGGCGAGCGCAGGGGAGGGACCAGCTATTTTGCCTTGAATATTGAAGACTATTCCAAACCTGTTTTTATGTATCAGATTGCAATGGATTATTTAAAGGATTACGCATCATCCGGCTATGAGGCTCTCGGACAGTCCTGGAGCAAACCCTCTGCTGTCAAGGTATCCGTGGGCCTGGACACTGAAAGTCGAGTGGCGACGAAACAGGATGCCTTTGTTATGACAGGGGGCTATGACGAAGGCCAGGATGCCGATTCCCCCAGTGCCGATGACACGGGCCGGGCGGTATTTATCATTGATGAATTGACCGGAACATTGATTCACGGGTGGGGCCCCATGGCTCCGGCGGATACGAATCAATTTGTTAATGTTCCTGAAATGGAATACTGTGTAACGGATGTATTGGCAACACAGGGCACTGCTTACAGTGGAGATAATGCAGGTATCGTAAACAGACTTTATTTTGGCGATCTTGGCGGTGATGTCTTTGCCATTGCAGATGACATCCTAAAGACGGTTGAGGATGTTGAAGGTGTTGCCACCGTGAAGGTCAACCCAAAATTGGCGGACGGTACCTGGAATGTGATGAAAAAAGTTTTCAACGGGGGGGACGGGCGGAAGATTCTCGATGCTCCTGCCGTCGTAACCCTGTGTGATAAGGAACTTGTCCTGTTCGGCACGGGGGATAGAGCCCATCCCAATGAAAAAACAGTTGAAAACAGATTCTATTGTGTGATCAATGACTGGGCCAACGAAACGCCGGTGACTGAGTCGCAATTGGTGGATGTCACATTGGGCGGTACTTCAAGCGATTATGGTTGGTATATTACCCTGGGCCTTGGAGAAAAGGTTGTTTCCACGCCGCTTGTGTACAATAAAACCGTTATCTTTACAACGTACACACCCCCGGATGAGACAATTCCTGTGGATGAATCAGATCCTTGCGGCTTTTCCGGTGTACGGGGCAAGGGCTTGATATATCTCGTTACTATGGAATGCTCAAACGGTGAGCTTATTGTACCTCCTTGGGACCCGCCAAAAACACCACCAGGCGATTTCCCAAAGCCAACAATTGCCGATGGGCAACTTCGTTATGGAGCGGAGAATGACCCTCTGCCTATTGACAACAGCAGTGACTATTTTTTCTGGCGCCAACAATAAACATAGCCTTAAATGGGGGGCCCGAGAAATCGGGCCAAAAAAAGGAGATTACCATGAAACGAATGATACTGATTGCGTTGGCCCTTTTGCTCCTGGCCAGCTCCCAATCATTTGCAAAGCTCAATAAGGCCACAAGTGAGAGTGACGGTTTCTGGCATAATCATAGCACCAATCAAATTGTCACGTTTACGGGATTCATTGTTTTCGATATGGACGAGTTTAATAAGGGAAACATCCGCCTTCATGCCCTGCCCGAATACAGCCGGGTCAGGCTGTTGGATGATGTGATGACCGATGTTCTCATTGAACGCATGGACCCGGCCAAGATGGCTGAACTGATCAATCTGGGTGCGCCGGTGAAACAGCCCCTCATGGGAAATAACCTGGAGTACATCTCCATGTGTGTTTCAGTTAAGGTCAAATGCCTGAAAATAAAAGACAGGCCGGATCCTGCATTCAGGTTTGTTTCATTTGAAAAATTTAACATTCCCAAAGAATAAGCCATAGCGATCAACCACCAAGGCGGGCTGTTTCAGCCCGCCTTATTCCTACCTCCCAAGCGTGTTTTACGCTATCCGTTGAACTATGGCATATAAAAAAAATCTCCTTGGCGTGTAACAATCCGGATAAAGAATCGTTATGATCAGAAAAAGCCCTAAGTGAAAGGCTTTCGAATCAATCTGAATATGATAACAATCTAAGGAGGTATTATGAAAACGTTGGTAAAAAGTGGATTTCTGGCTCTGGTTGTACCGATGATCGCAACAAGCCTGGTGTTTGCAGCAGACCAGGATCGTGACAGAGACCAGTTGAAAGATCAGAAAAAAGATGGTTCATGCCAGGTTATCCGCGTTGACGCAAGTGGCATTTTATTGTCAGACGATCAGGCCCGTGACAAGGATCAGCTGAAAGACCAGAAAAAAGACGGTTCCTGCCTGTTGATTGGAACTGATTCCAAGGCTGATCTTTTCGCAGCAAACCAGGCCAGAAAAGGTGACCAGGCCAAAGATCAAAAGAAAGATCAGAAGAAAGACGGTTCTTGTTTGGACATGACCAAGGGATCAACCGGCGATCTTTTTGCCGCTGATCAGGCTCGTGACAAAGATCAGATTAAAGACAAGAAAAAAGACGGTTCCTGCCTTTTGATTGGAACTGATTCCAAGG